>JBMNGO010000004.1:0-176628 GCA_050949885.1 Syntrophomonadaceae bacterium
TACGATGCAAAGTCATTGCCCTGACCATCGTCCCATGCTTTCCATTCGCCAGCTTCCTCATTCCAGTATTGCAGTTCATATAAAAACCAACCCATATCCAGCAGCCTGTACTCACAGCATAAAATGTCCAGTATCAATATTGCTGTTCTTACATCAGGCACTGGATAATAGCGCCTTCCTTCGCCGTTGAATTCTCCATAGTGAATAGTCTCCCCCTCTTTGTAAGGGGCAAAAACTGACAACCTGTACCGTTTTTGAGGTAGCCTGCAGTCAACTTCTCCTTCTAAATAATTAGCCAAAAATTCCAGTTGCTTTTCATAAAATTCATTTTTTCCCTGAGAACTGTTCATAGTAGTCGCCTCCTTAAAAATTCATAAGAAACTAAATATCAGCTAATTAGGCTGAAAAATTAAAATAAAACGCTTATACTTAATAATGCGCTTAATTACTGCTGATATCTATACCAAATGATAAAAGAAACAAGATTTGTTGTCAAAAAAAGTAAAACTGTTTTGCGTGGGTATAGATAATGGATTGATCCTGACTGAGGAGGTGGCAGCTTTTGATGACGATGTTAAAGCTTTGGGAATGACAAGATTTGTCCAATTATAATTAATTTTGGAAAATTTCAAGGAAAATCAGCTTTTACAGCGAAAACTAGGATTATAATCCTAATTACTACTGTTCACTTTGAGGGGGCAAAATGTCTATCCTTAGTGCTTGTTCAGGGTTAAATGATTGTGAACTAGTTCTTTCGTCCTGCTTGGAAAGAGAACAATTCATAGGCAGAGTTCCTTTAACGGCTGAAGATATAGGAAGATTGGGTGAATTAATCAGACAGAAGTTGCGAGGGGACTGGTCAACGACTGTCCTGGTGGCTCAGCAAACTCCTCTTTGCTTAGCCTTTTTTCTGGTTTTTACGGGGATATTTGACTATGAGGAAGGCAACTACTGGTCAGGAGTGGAAAGACGCCTGCAGATAGAACTGGAGCCTACCTGGAAATCCTTCTGGGGACAAAGCTTTCTCAGTGTGCTGAGGCGTCAGGGGATAGACATGCCTGTCATTAAGGATTCTCTACGTTATGTGACTCCTATTCTATTGCAGGGAGGCATCCCAATAAATTGTCTGGAAAATTTCCTGCACCGTGTCTTGTTACCTTTAATTAAGCGTAATATTGTTGAAAGTCAGGAAGTACATCAGGAAATAAATCTTTTTCGCCAAAGAGAAAAGAGACGGCAAGAAGCAGCTGCAGAGATAGTTAGATTAAAGAAGAAGCAGTTCTCAATTAATAGAAAACTCAAATCTATCAAGAAGTTGCAAGTTCTTAAGGAAGAAATAGAATGTACTGAAAAAAGCCTGGGTCTTGTGTCTTTTGACCCAGGCCTAGATTCTAAATTACTTCAGGAGTATTATGGCCTAATTAACCAATGGGACTATTTAACAAATCAAATTAACTACTGGCAATCTGCCATTGAAAAGGAAAGAAACAATCTAAACGAATTGCAGTCGCAACAAATAAAACTGTGCAGTGCTTATGAGCAAACAGATGCCCTTCAGAACTCTTTTGCTGATTTGCATAAGCAAAAAGAAAGGCTTAAGGATGAACATGACCAGGAGAGGTACTTACTGGAACAGTGTCTCTCTCTAGCTGGCCTGGTATGGGGGCAGGATGTGGATTTGCAAGAGTTGATGTCCATAAACCTACTGGATATTGGGCAAATCCGTGAGGCTTTGCAGAGGTACAAGTTTTGTAGATTGGAATATGGACGCTGTTTATTAGAGTTATCACTGGCTCTTGCTATCTTAAGCTATACCAATAGAAACATGGCCCAGCATGTATTTACATGCCAGCAGTTACTGGAAACAGAGATGGCTGCTGTGGGTTTTAAGCCCTCTGTATTGGTCCATCATGTTCTCACAAAGCAGTCCAAAGTAGTTCAGGCTGTCCAATTAACTCCCCAGCAACGACTCAGGAAAAGTTGGCAAAATTACCAGCAATGTCAGGGACAGTTACAGGCAGCTAAAAACCAGTTAGGGCAGGCTCTCTCTCCTTTTCCCCTTCCTGTAAAAGAAACTGTTTTTCTCACAGATTCCTGGATTGATGTGCTAGAGGAGCTAAACATAAAGTGTCAACAGGCTCACTTGCAGCAACAGGCCATCCAGAGTCTATCCTGCCATATTGCTGAAACTGAAGCCCAACTGAAAGGCAAAGTAATGGACTTGTTGAAAGAATTTTCTCTTTTACCTGGCAAAGACTACCTACAGTCATTAATGCAGTTGAAAGAGCACCTTACCCATGAGTTGGAGAATTTGGCTGGTCAGCAGGAACAAGCTGCTTTGGGCTACTTGCGACGCCAGATCATTGCCACATTTTACCATATACAGCAGAAAATGCTTGAAGAAGAGCTCTTAATTATTACCGAGCGCTTAAAGATAATGGGCGAAGGTGATGTGCAGGCTGGTCTGGAGCTATTAGAGGAATATATTCATCTGGAGCAGCAACTGGAACATTTACGCCAGCAAAGAGATCAATTGAGTTCTGCGCTAGGCTTAGAGAGCAGCTGTTTAGAGGAACAAATTGTCTTTTGGGAAAAGAACCTTGAGGAAGGACACCAGCTGCTGGTTAAATATCAGCGCCTGATGAAGCAGCCAGGTATTTTTACTGGTTTAGATGAACCTGTAGCTCGTTTTCTACTTTACGGTGGCGAATGGGCGCAAGCTTGGATTATGGAAAGCATTAATCTGGTAATTGCTTGTCAAAGGATAGAACATGCCAACGAAACAAAGAGCGCTATGTTGCCAACCTGGGCTAGAAAGCATCTACAGGAGCTAATTGAGCAATTAAACGAGGATTTCTTTTCCGAATCTCACAAAGAACAAACCACTTCATCAATTACCAAGGAGTATTCACGAGCACCTTATTTAGAACTGAATCTCCTGGAAGGTAACCTGGAAATGATCTTTTCTCGGCAGACTTATCATGTTGAAGGAGATGTTTTGCCAGGAATCGCTACCTTAATTATTTCTGGCGGAGACGAAAATACACTGATGTATAAACATACTATTCGACTCTATAAGTCTTTAGATCAGGCAGGATGGCTGGAAACCAGGCCGTTGGCTATCCCTATAACCAAAGTTCACCCATATTATCGGGTGCGAATATTTATAGAAAACATTTTACAGCGGGAATGGATAGTGGAAACGAGTATAAAATTTTATCCTGCTCTTGTTTTCAATGAAACCGGGCTGTTACTTGCTAAGACAGAATTACCCCGATCCAGACTATGGCTGCTGTTGTTGTATGGGACGACCTTGTGTACAGAAATACCCATCCTGGCCGAGGAGTCTATGCCGCAAATTGGGCCGGGAGGCATTATGTTCCTGATTGATCCGGTAAATTCCAGTGCCAGTGAAATTATTCTGATGGATAATGAAGGTCACCATTATACTTTGACTTTTAAGGAAGTTCCTCAGGTGAAATTGAGCGGAGGTCAAATAAAACCAGGTATATGGATTAATGGTGATCCTTTATATGTTAAGCTACCGGAAGGCATAACTTTGCCCATGACAGGAACCGAACCCGAAGACTGGGAATTGGGGATACGCTCGTTAAACTCTGGCTATGAAAATGTCCACTTGTCTGAGATTGAGTTTACCCGTAAGGCTAATGATGTATATATTCCGTTATTTTCGCTCTTTAATGAGGAACCTCACGGATGGTACCGCATACGGTTGCGTGGACCTGGCTGGAGTGAATATGTCATTAGTTTGGCAGTCTTCCCAGAACTGGACTGGGAATATGAAGAAACACTATATTGGCCGGAAATGGCAACAGACGAAACGACTGGCTTAACCTTTATGGCACCTATGGATTGCCGCTTTACTCCATTCCCTCCAGCCTTTTTGCGTCAAGTGGAAGATGACGTACATGAGATTGCTTTTTCGTCTTCGGCAGATAGTTTACAGGGGGAGTTATCTGACAGTTATACACAGCTACCGGTTACATTGGAAATTCCGCGGGTGAAATGGCGTTTGCATAAATTAGAGGACAGAGAGGAATGGAGTAGCCAAATAGGAGAATACTGGCTAAGTGACTGGATAGGTGCCCAGAGAATCAGTTTGCAAGTGTATGTACCATTATCTATTGCTAAATGTGTAATTTTGCAAATAGATGGAGTGCCCCAGGGTCGTCCTGTTCCCCTAAAAGATTATCACGCGGAATTTGACCTGTTGCCTTGGTTTGATTCACTGAGTCAAGGAGCTGCAACTAAAAAGATTGGAATTATGGTATATAATCAGCGCCGCCAAGCAATTGGCGAGGGATTATTGTTTACTGTCCACTGCCAATGGGAAGTACAGGATCTGCAGATAAGCGAAAAGGAGGATGGTACTTTATTGCTTGGCTGGAAGGAGAAAAGGCCGGCTACTGACCGGGTTGCAAATATATGGCAGCTAGATCAAGCCTGGCTCCCACCTAAAGAGTTTCCCATTCCGGATGGCCAGTTTGAATTGGAGATATCCGGTGATGATATGAGCGGAGGATATTACCGGCTGCTATTTACCCTGGAGGATCCATGGGATGTGGAACCAGTAAAGCAGTTTCCTTCGGAACAACTAGGGAACTGTCTTGACTGTACCTTCACAGGGAAAACCCCTGTGCTACTGGGACTATACCAGGACAGCAGCAATGAAGAACAAAACCTTATTGGATGGCTCTCCCATCCGGATGAGGTACAAAGAGTAAGGATTATTCTCTTAGGTCGCCAGAGTGGGAAAGTTATCTATCGGGTGCATAAGTTTGGGTGTAAACACGGTGAAATAAACTTCAACGAATTTTACTCCAAACACCAGTCAATTAAGAATGATCAATTATCTGATGACCAATACTTCCATTGGATCGGAATTTGGCCTGTACATAGAGAAGCTACTCTGAACTTTTACCTGCTGCCTGGGGCTGCCCCTGTAGAAAATTTATATAGCCCTACTACTTTTCCCTATGATTTACCCCCGGAGTTATTAAGTTTTGTCGTTGCCGGGATGATTGATGAGAGATACCCCATAGTGTTACAGTTGCCTGGGCATTTCAATGACACGATTTTGAAGGCGCTAAAACATGATCAGGAATGCCGCTTAACCCTGCCCAAAGAACATCAGCTAATTATCAAAGGGAGGGGAGGGGTGATCGACCTAAAGGTGGCCCATGCTGTTGTATGCAGCCAACCTGGTTGCCCTCGCCAGGGTGAGTTTTGTCATGATTTAGATTACTGGTTAAATAATCACCATAGTTGTAGTT
This sequence comes from Syntrophomonadaceae bacterium, assembly GCA_050949885.1. Lineage (GTDB taxonomy): Bacteria > Bacillota > Syntrophomonadia > Syntrophomonadales > Syntrophomonadaceae > JBMNGO01. The sequence goes on from JBMNGO010000004.1 coordinate 5,295, forward strand.
GCTTAGCGGTAGTAAGTGATGTGGACGCTCATTTGTTTTGGACGCTGAAGTCTAATGATTTAGCCAGGATGTATAGCGAAAAATTTCAATTGAACAACCCGCTTCTGCCGTTAATTCATCAATTTACTGCCGAGGAATGGAAACAATTGCAGATAAATGGACCACCAGCCTGGGAAAGAATTGCTGAGATACTATGGGAACGTGAAAAAACTATGGTTGCAACTGTGTGGGGAGGGAAAAATGAATGAGTATAAATCCTTTTCATGCTGCTAGGGCGATCCAGGATAGCTATATCAGCTATCTCTCTTCCACTTTTAGCTTCATGGACCGTGCTCTGCAAGAGGAGTTTACCCGCTTGCTAAATCAGCCGGGCCGCTTAATAAAAGGCCCTATTTTGGAGGCTACTCCAGAATTTGCCCGGGGGAAAACCATCAGTGAGATGGTTGATACTGGAGTGTTAAGTAAATCATTGCTAAAATTATCAGCAATTTCGCCGGAAATGATCTTATACAAGCATCAGGAAGAGGCTATAACCAAACTGCTGGTTAAGCGACGCAACCTTGTGGTAGCTACAGGAACCGGCAGTGGTAAAACGGAAGCCTTTCTATTACCGATTGTAAGTGATTTGTTGCAAGAATATGAACAAGGTTCTCTAGGCCCGGGGGTAAGGGCTTTGCTGTTGTACCCCATGAATGCTTTGGCTAATGACCAGGTCAAGCGTTTGCGCAATCTATTAAAAGATTGTCCGCAGATAACCTTTGGACGCTATATTGGTGAAACTCTAGAAAGAAAAAACGATGCCTTGGAGCATTATCGTAAAGTCTTTAGCTGTGATCCCCTGGAAAATGAATTGATATCCAGGGAGGAAATGCGCAACAGCCCTCCCCATATCTTGCTGACCAACTATGCGATGTTGGAATACCTTTTGTTGCGCCCGAAAGATACTGTTTTCTTTGATGGCTCCCTGGCTCGTCACTGGCGTTATCTGGTAGTTGATGAAGCCCATACTTTCTCTGGTGCTAGGGGAATTGAAATGGCCATGCTGATCAGGCGCTTGAAGGAGCGCATTTTCGCATCGGAAGACGAACACTTGCAATGTGTGGCTACCAGTGCCACTCTGGGAAATGGGCGTCATGACGCACCGGCAGTAGTTGCTTTCGCCAGTCGGTTGTTCGGCGAGTCTTTTGAGTGGGAAGAGGATAACCAGGACCGACAGGATGTGGTTTACGCTACCCGACTTCCGATAATTAGCACTGAAGATGCCTTCGAAGGCTGGGAGTACGATTCTGATTTGTATTTAAACTGGTATCAAACCATATTGTCTCAAGAAACGACGGATGTTCTTAACGATCTAGCCAGAATTAGCCGGCAGGCTGGTTTGCCTGAATTAGTAATTCAGCAAGCCGTGACTGCTGCTCAGAAAAACGGTTGGCCTGCTTTTCTATATCGCCTATTAAAACATGACTTAAGGGTTATTAATCTACAAAAGAAACTACAGGAAAGTCCTTGTCTGTTGGAGGAAGTGGCCAAAGAGCTTTTTAGTGATGACCCGGAGCAGATGGAAAAAGTGGTTGCCCTAGTTGATATAGCCAAAATTGCCCGCCCCGAGCCCAGTTTACAATCCTTAATCCCGGCTCGGTACCATTTATTTGTTAGGGCAGTGGAAGGGGTTTATCAACAGCTGGAACCTAAACCTCGGCTGTTTCTCGAAAGGCGCAATTTTGTTGAAGAAAAAGGCCATCGCTATCCAGTATTTGAATTAGCAGCTTGCCGGAACTGTGGAGCTACCTACTTAGTAGGGACCCTTATCAACAATGAGCTTCCTGCTAAGCTTCAGCCTCCTCGAATGGATGATGAATATCAAGTGAGTTATTTTTACCTGCTTGGTAAAGCAGTAACCGAAGAGGAGTTGGACGAAGATGATGAAACTGTATTAACTGCCCAAACATATCTAGATTGTAAACAAAACAGACTGGTTATTTGTGGGAAATGTGGAACTATTGATTTAGCAAACACTGTTTTACCTCCCTGTGATTGTGGACCTGAACACTATCAATATTTGCTAGAGGTGCCTGGTAATGAGGAAGGAAGGGTAATCACGTGCCTTGCCTGCGGCAAAAGAAGTATTGCCGGAATGGTATGGCGCTTTTTAACCGGCACAGATGCTACTGCAAGTGTTTTAGCAACAGCCCTCTATCAGCAGTTGGACCAGGAGAAACCAGAGTATACCAGCTTACGTGAGGAAATCTCAGTATCTGCATCAACTGACGACGGTTGGGAGAGCGCTCCAGAGGATGCTATGAATATCAGCGTAAACAAAGAACCACCTCGATTGCTGATTTTTTCCGACAGTAGACAGGATGCGGCTTTCTTCGCTCCCTACCTTGATCGTACTTATAGTCAAATACTCCGCCGGGTACTTATCTTGAAGACCTTGGAAACTAGCCGTTCCGATATTCTAACCTATGGATGGCGCCTGTCTGATTTAGCCCGCGCATTGGCTGAGCAGGCTCGCCGCTCTGGATTTTTTATCGAGAGAGAAACTCCCCAGGAACAATTTAACGAAGTGTGGCGCTGGGTCATGTTTGAATTCTTAGGTTTAGATAATCATATCAACCTGGAAGGCTTGGGATTGATGGGATTTACATTGCTAAAACCGGAAGACTGGAGCCCTTTTCCCGCCTTAACTCGACCTCCATGGAATCTAAGTAGCGATGAGGTTTGGATGCTGTTTCAGATACTTATAAACAGTTTACGTCGCCAAGGAGCGATACTATTTCCCGAGAATGTTTCTCCCCGTGATGAACTATTTCAGCCTCGCAATCGAGAAATAGCAGTTCGCTCCCATTCAAATACGCAGGTTGCCAAGTTGGGCATTATTGGCTGGAATCCGCGTCATCTTAACAGCCGTTTGGATTATTTACACCGCTTGTCGGCACGGCTGGAAGGGCATCCCACTCCTGAGGATTGCCGTCTTGCTCTGGAGAAAATCTGGGAAAAGAATTTTCGCTTAGGACAGCATACAAATGATTATTTTGCCGAAGTGACCATAAACCGGGATATAACCGCCCGACAACTGCGTTATGAGATGTGGGAACTACAGCCTACCTTGGTTAAACCGGACATACAGTGGTATAGATGCGATCGTTGTCGTAGTCTCACTTTATATAATCTACGTGAGGTATGCCCCAATTACCGTTGTTCTGGAAAATTGGTGCCTTGTGAGCCCTATGAAGTGTTACGCGATAATCACTACTACCGGTTATATACGGAACTGACGTCTAGGAGAATGATTGTACGGGAGCATACCGCCCAGCTGACTAGTGAAGCAGCCGCTGATTTGCAGGTTAAATTCAATAACGGGCAGGTTAATGTGCTGAGCTGTTCGACAACCTTTGAACTAGGGGTTGACGTGGGTGAGCTGGAAGCTGTTTTATTGCGCAATGTGCCGCCTTCAGCAGCTAACTATGTCCAAAGAGCCGGCCGGGCTGGGCGAAGGGTGGAATCTACAGCCTTTGTTCTTACCTATGCCCAGCGGCGTTCCCATGATCTGGATCATTTCCGCAATCCCCTTAATATGGTTGCTGGAAAGATAGGAGTTCCTCATGTTCAGCTACAAAACCCCAAAATTATCCTAAGACATGTTAATGCAGTGGCTCTGGCCTCTTTTTGGAGGCAATACCCCGACTATTTTGAGCAGGTGCAAGGCTTCTTTTTTGCTCCTGACATCTCCGGCCCTGATCTTTTCCTGGAGTACCTAAAAGAACACCCGAGTGAATTACTGGATTCTCTGCAGCGGATTGTACCTTTGGATATGCAGCCTATATTGGGCATCGAGGATTGGTCCTGGATAAAACACCTTTTTGGAGACTCTGGTGTATTAAAACGGGCGGAAGATGAGGTAGTCAATGATGTAACTGAGCTGGAAAACCTGCGCCATAAACGTTTTGAGAGTAATCAAGGGGGCGTTGATCACCTGTCACGCTTGATCAAAACGATAAAAGAAAGAAACCTGATTAACTTTCTCTCTTCCCGCAACGTGCTGCCTAAATATGGATTCCCAGTGGATGTGGTTGAATTGAATATAATAAATCATTCCGAAGAGGCTCGCATGATAGAGTTGGAAAGAGATTTACGCATTGCATTGTCAGAGTATGCTCCGGGAAGTGAAGTAGTTGCTGCCGGAAAGCTATGGACTTCTAGGTATATTAAGTTGCCCCCCGGTAAACAATGGGATACGTATGATTATGCTATTTGTAAGTATTGCCACAATTTTTATCCTCAACGGGCTGAGTTTGAGGACAAATTACAGAAGTGTCCGGTTTGCGACAGATCTTTTGGGAATAACCAAGGCACTTTTATCATTCCTGACTTTGGTTTTATTTCCTCTCCCGATCCTCCGCAACGTCCTAGGGAGAAAAAACCGGAGCGTACTTACTCTACGAGAGTATTTTTCTCCCCAGGAAATCCTAGTGCTGAACCTAAAAGTATATTCCTTAAGTATCCACATATAAGGATTAAGGCAACTGCCCAGTCACAAGGAAAACTAGTAGTAATTAATAAAGGCAGTAGTGGATTCCGCGTTTGTCCATACTGTGGCTTTGCTAGTATGGGCACGGAAAAGGTTCCTTCTGCCCATCAAACACCTTGGGGGCAAAAATGCAGCGGTACCCTTAGGAAACGTTATTCTTTGGGACATCAGTTTTATAGCGATATCCTTCGGATAAACTTTCAAGGCTACCAAAATACAGATTCTGGCTTTTGGTTGTCCTTATTATATGGACTTCTGGAGGGTGCCAGTAGCGTGCTAGACATAGAACGGCAAGACTTGGATGGTTGTATCTATAGACCTAGCGGAGGTCTTTACTCACCTGAATTAGTTCTTTTCGACGATGTACCTGGTGGGGCTGGTCATGTTTATCGCATAGCAGAACCAAATGTTTTAGAGGCAATACTTGAGCGCACCCGTGAAAAGCTAGAAGTCTGTGAATGTGGTGGAAAGGAAGGCGATGCTAGCTGTCAAGGTTGCCTACGCAACTACCGCAACCAATTTTGCCACGAAGACTTAAAACGGGGACCAGTAATACAATTTTTGAGCCAACTACGGGATTGTTAGAGACCTCCAGGGGAGGGGTTATCACCTAACGACAACCCCTTCCTCCGTTGGTATAGTCAATTTTACATCAAACACCGGATAACAGCTCCTTTTTACCGATTCATTTCGACACATTATACATAGTTTTCGTGATTCTTAAGCCGGGAGAAACCATGACTGAGGAAGAAGTGAAAGAATACTGCCGGGAGTATTTAGCCCCCTACAAGGTTCCTACTTTGGTAGAGTTTATTGATGAATTGCCCCGTACTAATGTGGGAAAACCAATGCGGGCAGAACTTCGTAGAATAGAACGGGAAAAAGCTCTAAAGGAAGGGAAATAGTATTCCAACGGTAAAGGGGAGGGGGTTGCAAAGAACCCCCTTTCCTTTTTGGGATCCTACAACTCCACCCGCCGGTTATAGACCCAGATAGATAGGGCCATTATAACTGCAGCGACCAATGCGATTACCCCTAACAGAATCCACAAAAGCTGGGCCATAAGATCTGGAGCCGGTATGGCTGTATGTTGTTGCCCTAACATTAAGCCCATCACCTTACCCGACAGCCAGAGGGTGGCAAAAAAGGTGACGATGGTGACCAGTCCCGAGAAGCGGCTGACCAGCTTGCCGATAATCTGGCTGAAAAAACTGACGGAAATCAGGTAACCCATCCAGGCTATGGTGACCAAATATAGCAGCACGGCTATATCCAGGTAAGGCAGAATCAGGTCCAGGTCCAGGTCATTATAAATCGGTTCCGGAGCCAATCCTATAACCAGCAGCAGGCCGCAGATACCTACTATCAAGGTACCGAATACATATTGAGTCAAAAGAGCTGCCAGGCGGCTGCCCAGTATCATGCTGCCTCCTACCGGCAGGGACATCATCAGATAAATGGTATGGTTATTCCATTCCTGCCCCAGCCGGAAAGAGGAAACGATAGGCAGGAAAAAGGCCAAACCCATTACCATGAACATAGCAATTGCAACTGCCATGGGTATGGAGCCTACTTTCAGGTAGAGCACCAGGCTTACTAAAACGGCTGCCCCGCCTATTACCACCATTTCAGGAGCCATTTCCCGCATTTGTTTTTTGTAAAGGGCTCCAAACCTGGTCAATGATTTAGCAAGCACTGCGCATCACCTCCTTCATGATTTCCACCAGAGACATGTTTTTCTCTTCCCGTAAATCCTCGGCATTACCAGATAATACTGTTTTCCCGTTTTGGATGAATATGACTTCATCCACTAATCCTTCCACCTCGTCAATCTCATGCGTGGAAATAATGACCGTCTGTTCTCCTTCCCGGTAATCCCGGATAACCGAATTGATAATCTCTTCCCGGGTGAGAAGGTCGATGCCTGATAGGGGTTCATCCAGCAGCAGGTAAGGGGAACACCTGGACAAGGTTAACAGCAGTTTGACTTTAGCCCGCTGGCCTTTGGAAATTTTACCGATTTTCATATCCTCATTTAAGTTTAAGTAATTCAACAAGTCCTGGTACTTGGCCTGATCCCAGTCCGAGTAAAATGTGCTTATAAATTGAGCTGCCTTTCCCACTGTCATCCAGGGATACAAATGATCTACTTCGGGCAGATAGGCAACCCGATCCCGGGTCATCCAGGGATTTAAGCCATCCACCAGCACCTGTCCCCGGTTAGGCCGGTTCAACCCGGCAATCATTTTAAGAGAGGTTGATTTTCCCGCTCCATTAGGGCCGAACAAACCGATGACCCTTCCTGAAGCCAACTGCGCCTGAAAATTATCCAGGGCGCGTACGGTACCAAAATACTTGCTTACCTGTTTAAACTCAATCACTGGTTCTCCGCCTCCTTGGCCTGCATGTAGTCCTCCAGCATCTTGATCAGATCACGGTCCCGGTAACCCAGGGCATTCATCTCCGCCACAAAATGATTTAGAATAAACTGGGCCATTTCTTCTTTCAAACTGGCCAGCATTGCCTCATCAGCGCTGACAAAGGTTCCCTGGCCTCTAAGGGTTTCTACCATATGCATAGCTTCCATCTCCCTATATGCTCTCTGCACTGTATTGGGATTAACCCTGGCCATCTCTGCGTATTCCCGCTGCGAAGGAATACGATCTCCATGCTTCAACTCACCGCGAATCATCTTTTTCTTAAAATCATCAATAATTTGGCGGTAAATCGGTTGAGCAGCATTAAAATTCACGAGTACATCACCTGCCTAGTGCATTAATTACCTAGTGCACTATTATACTAATACATAAAGCATAAAATGTCAAACAACATTTGGTTGTCTGTTTTCAGGGAACGGAGTTGTCGAAACTTTGTCTGGTTGACAATACCTCCGTCCCCGTGGTTATCTTGTTTGGAAGATATGCAATCCCTGTCATGGTTCGTTACATTGATAAAAAGAATGGACAGCTCAGCGCGGAGGAGAGGGATAAGCTTCTATTTTGGTACCTACAGGCGGGTATGTGGGGGAGGTTTTCTGGTTCAACGGAATCGGTTATTGACCAGGATCTAGCTGTTTTAGAGGACGGGGGAAATGTCTTAGATAATTTAATTGAACAAATGCGCCTCTGGCATGGAACGCTGAAAGTTGAACCGGCGCATTTTTCAGGATGGAGTTTAGGGGCCAGATTTTATCCGGTTCTTTATATGTTAACCAGAATTGGGGAAGCCAAAGATTGGGGGTTGGGAATACCCCTGAAACATGGTCTGTTGGGGAAAATGAATAAGCTGGAGATTCATCACATATTCCCTAAAGCTCAATTATATAAGGCTAGGTATTCGAAATCTGAAGTTAATGCACTGGCAAATTTTTGCTTCCTGACCAAGGAAACAAACTTAAATATAAGTGATCGCCTGCCGGAAGAATATTTCCCGGAAATTGAGGCCAAACATCCTGGCGCCTTAGCATCGCAATGGATACCTATGGATAAAGAATTATGGAAGATAAAGAACTACCTGGACTTTTTAGTAGCTAGGAGAGAGTTGTTGGCGGAAGCAACGAATAAGGTCCTAGAGAATTTACTGCATGGAGATACTAGCTGGCTGGAAGCACTTGAACAACCTAACAAAGTTGGCATCGCCTCTATAAACATAGGTATAGCAGATGAATCAGAGGAAGCTCTCTTATTAGAACTCAAAGACTGGGTTGTGGTACGTTCACTTGCAGCGGGAGAATTGGCATATGAGTATGTTAATGAAGAAACTGGTGAACAGGAAGCCATATTTGACCTGGCTTGGCCATCGGGATTGCAACCAGGACTAACACAACCAGTCGCAGTGTTATTAGGCGAAACACCTGATGTAATAGCTTTGGCCAGCAAAGCAGGATTCCGATGTTTTACGGATATTAACTCTTTTAAGAATTATGTCAAACACGATGTATTAAAAGAAGAAAATAATTATGACGAAGTATTAACAGCATAGATGAGAAGAAGGGGCGATTGTTCCCCTATTCTTTTTTAATGGTATAGAAAATATTTCTTGGTGAGTCTTTTTTTTTTTAGTTCTCTTTACTCATCACTCATCGCCCCTACAGATGGGGGACGAGGTTTTCGTTTATATGTACGATCCAAAGTCGTTGCCTTGTCGATTATTCATTTATACTGATAATAAAACTGCGGTACCCTAAAGGTGTGGAGTATTGAAAAATGCGAAATAGAATAGGGCAAATATAAACATAATTTGACATAATTTGAGGGGACAGGTGTGAGTAACATTGCAATTGTTGGAGCTGGGAAGGGTGGTACCGCCATACTTAAATCAGGAGTTAAACGGTATGGCTCAACATTTGGCACAGTTGGGCTAAGAACTAATACACAGGGGTAAAAGGGCGTTTTACAAATCTCTGTTATAACGGAAATGTACCATAAATACTACTTTGAAAGGAAAACCTATACTAATTGTAGAATTACAGGATAGACCACTGTAGACCTACGGTATACATAACCCTGGTAATTGGACAAATAACGTATCAGATCGGGAAATATTAAAAGCTTAATTTTGCAGTACATTTAGATAGACTCCTAGTAGTAAATTGGACAAAACGGAGGGTGATTAAAATGTGGCATGAGTTTAAAGAATTTGCTATGAAAGGTAATGTTCTGGACCTGGCCATAGCGGTGGTTATCGGTGGTGCTTTTGGCAAAATAGTAACCTCGCTGGTTAACGACCTGATCATGCCCCTGGTAGGCCTATTAATGGGCGGCTTAGATTTTGCCGGTCTATCACTGCAGGTAGGTAGCGCAGTAGTCAAGTATGGGGCTTTTATTCAGAGTGTGATTGACTTCCTTATTATAGCCTTTAGCATTTTCCTGGTGATAAAGGCTGTTAACAGCCGCAAGAAAAAGGAGGAGCCAGCTCAAGAAGAAGCACCCGTTCCCAGCGATGAAGTGAAATTGTTATCAGAGATTCGCGATTTGCTTAAAGCCCAGCAGTAAATGCCAATAGGCGGATATCCTCCACTTGCTTCCTTACTTCATATGACTGCAAAAACTAAAAGTAATAGATGTATCCATTTTTTCGGGATATATAGTAAAATTCAACGTAGAATATACGAAAAAGATTTCTTCAAAACAAGGAGGGGAAGGACAGTATGAAAAGAATAGCCTTGTTTCTGCTGGTGAATTTACTAGTCCTGACGACGATAGTTATTGTGACTACCGTTCTCGGAGTTAATAGTTATATTACCGCCAGCGGGATCGACTATTACGCTCTTTTGGTTTTTGCGGCCATCATAGGTCTTAGCGGTTCGATTATTTCCTTGCTTCTTTCCAAACGGCTGGCTAAGAGCATGATGAACGTTAAGTTGCTGGACCCCAACAGCCGTCTTTCCTCTAGGGAAATCCAGCTGGTTAGAATGGTGGACAATTTGGCTAAAAAGGCCGGTCTGGGAAAGACTCCGGAAGTAGGGATTTATCCTTCCAATGAGGTCAATGCCTTTGCCACCGGGCCCAGCCGGAATAATTCTCTGATAGCAGTTTCCAGCGGACTCTTGGAACGCATGAGTTTTGAAGAGGTGGAAGGAGTATTGGCCCATGAGATGGCCCATGTTGCTAATGGAGATATGGTGACCATGACCTTGTTGCAAGGGGTAGTCAATACCTTTGTAGTATTCTTTTCCCGGATAATTGCCCATGCGGTATCCTCTTTTACTAGGGAAGAAGCCCGGGAATTTGTGCATTTCGTTTGTATCCTGGTATTTCAGATATTGTTGTCCATACTGGCCAGTATTGCTGTGATGGCTTTTTCCCGGCATCGGGAGTATGCTGCCGACAGTGGGGGAGCCACTCTGGTTGGGAAACATAAAATGATAAAAGCCCTGCGGTCGCTGAAGAATTCCCTGGGTCTAGTAGATGAAAGGCAGGAAGCCTTGGCTACCTTTAAGATAAGCGGGTCCAAGAAAAGGGGGTTGCGGCAGTTATTGGCCACTCACCCGGATCTGGATGATAGAATTAGGCGTCTGGAGATGATGTAAGGTTATTTAGCCCATGTTTTTCATTGGGTTTTACTTCTATTATGATAGTATGGAATAACATGCCCTAAAAGGGGGAGAGTCAAAATGGCTGATTTGAAGTATCAGATTTTAAAACATCTGGGCGTTTTATCCGAAGGGTCCAAGGGTTGGAAGAAAGAGATTAACCTGATAAGCTGGGGTGAACACCAGCCCAAAATAGACATTCGCGACTGGGGACCGGGGCATGAAAGAGTAGGAAAAGGCATTACCTTGAACCAAGAGGAATTGAAACAGCTTAAAGAGATTCTGGAAGGGATTGACCTGGATACTATAGATTTATAATTTATAATAGCTATTTTATTGTAAGAGTATAATTGGACTGTCATTTATTTGAATTATGTAGTATTCTTATTTTAAAAATTACAATAATTTTGGTAATTCTTTGGTGGCGGGGTTATGAGTTATGTAGTCTTAGGCTGTTTAGGATTTTTTTTTCTTTATATTTTTGATTTCAATAAAGTTTTTGGCTGGCATAAAGGACTTAATATTTGCTTTGCAGTAGGGTGCGGATTATTAGCGGTGTCAACTCTTGGTATACTATTCTGGAGTCCGGGTGAGGTTGATTCGTCCGTGACATCAAGGTTAATATTTAGTTTGCTAGCCGTTGTTTCTCTTGCTCTTTTGTTGTATTCTTTATTTTTTGCCTTACCTTTCGACCAGACCTACCTTCAGATAAATCAGGCTAATACCGTAATTGATTCTGGAATGTATGCTCTATGCCGCCACCCTGGTGTTATTTGGTTTTTTTGTTTCTACCTTTTTCTTTGGTTGGCTTCGGGCAAGCCAATCATGATGTGGGCTGGAATAATCTGGACGACTATGGATGTAATTCATGTTTATGTTGAAGATCGTTGGCTTTTTCCTAAAACCTTAATCGGTTATGAAAACTACAAAAAAAAGGTACCTTTTTTGATCCCTGAAATCAATAGAATTAAACAGCTTGTTATTCACTCAAATTAGGGAGGAAACAATGGATTTACACCAGAAACTGAAGAATAGGCAACATGACCAAATCTGGCGCGAATACTGCGGTTTTTTGGATCTTACTACAGCCGAATATATGGAAATACAGAACCGTCTAATGTTAGAGCAGATAGATCTGTATTCCCGATGTGAACTGGGCAGGATTATCATGAAAGGGAACAAACCTGCTACTGTAGAAGAGTTCAGAAATATGGTACCTCTAACTAAATACGATGACTATGCTGATATTCTATTGCCGAAGATTGACTCAGCTCTTCCGGAACGGCCTGTGACATGGATTGAAACTACTTGGGAAGGAGGAAAGCACCCGGTTAAGGTGGCTCCCTATACCGAAGGTATGATCAATTCCCATAAAAATATTTCAATCACTATTATAATACTTGCTACCAGCAGCAAAAAAGGTGAGTTTTCATTAAAAGGTACCGAGAAGTTTCTCTATGGAATGGCGCCGCTCCCTTACCTGACCGGTTTGGTGCCTTACCTGATTGCCAGTCAATTGCCGGTAACCTTTTTGCCCTCTATTGAGGACGCAGAGTCCATGAGCTTTGGGCAAAGGAATAAAGTTGGGTTTGAACTGGGGATGCAAAAGGGCATTGACTTATTTTTCGGGTTAAGCAGTGTGGTGGTCAAGATTGGGGAGTCATTTGTTTTAGGTGAAAAATCGGCGAATAAACATAATTTCTTAAAAAATAGTCCCAAGATGAATTATCGTTTGCTTACGGCCTGGCTGAATAGCAAAAAGAATAAGAAACCTATAATGCCCAAGGACATTTGGAAGTTGAAAGGATTAATCTGTACTGGCACAGATACTGCTAGTCTAAAGAAAATAATTGAAAAATACTGGGGAGTGAAACCGCTGGAGATTTTTGGCGGTACTGAACCGGCCTGTATTGCAACGGAAACCTGGAGCAAAAATGGCCTGGTACTGTTCCCGGATGTTGATTTTTATGAGTTTATTCCCAGGGTGGAATTTGAGAAAAATCTGGTTGATCCATCTTACGTTCCTAATACTTACTTATTGGACGAGCTATTGGCCGGCGAGGAGTATGAACTAGTTATATCCAATTTTAAAGGCGGGGCTTTTGCCCGTTACCGGACAGGTGATATTTTAAAATGCCTCTCTTTAAAAAATGAAGAAGAAAACTTAAAACTGCCCCAGTTTGCGTTTGTTGACCGTGATCCCAGGTTTATTGATATAGCAGGTTTTACTCGAATTTCTGAGAGAACCATTAGTGAGGCTTTGGAGCTTTCCAAACTTAACCTGAATCAATGGTTTGCGGTAAAGGAAACGGACGAACATAAGAGGACTTATTTGCACTTGTATGTGGAAGTGGGAGAAGAAGGTTTACGGAGCCTTTTCACGAAAGAAATTATTAAAGAACACCTGTCCATTTATTTCCGTTGTCTTGATTCTGATTTTAGTAATTTAAAAGCTTTGTTGGGAATTGACCCATTAAGAGTATCTATAATACCCTCGGGAACAATTAGCAAGTTTGAGGAAGTTTTTGGCCGTAGCTTAAGAAAGATAAATCCTTCTCACTTTGATGTGGTAGAGGTATTAAAAATTGCCAGGGGCTAAAGTGGAATAGGGGTGTCATAATGCCTTTTTCACAAATTTTCTTTTGGACAGTACCAATTATTGCATTAGCCAGTTATGTTTTGCTAATGTTCTTTTTTGCTGTCTCTCAGAAGGATAAATTAATAAAAATGTTTATGTGGGTATTAGCTGCATTAATTCTCTGGACAGCCTCGTCGTTGTTCATGAAATTGCAGTTGTACCCCGGAACGCTTTTTTGGAACCGGCTAATGGTCAGCGGTACGATTGCTTTTCCATTTCTGCTGTATTGTTTTGTTTCGGTTTTTACTAATTCCGTAAACATAATCAGTACTGTCATTTGGGGAGCCTTGGCCTTTGTGGCCTTTATTATAAATATTTCAGGTTATGTGATAACCGAAGCTCAGGTTATCACTAATACTGTTCTTGTCAACGGCCGCCCGGTTACTATAGTTGAATTTGGTTATACTTTGGGCACGTGGGCTTTTCCAATATTTGGGCTAATGTTTATGATGATTCTTAACATAATATTGAAAGCCCGAAAAGGGATTCAGAAGGGCAACACTACCCATGGGCAAATTTCCCTTATTGTTGCCGGAGTATCAATAATGTTTATCGGCTCCTTTCTTAACGTTTTTCCTTCAATAGGCAAATACCCGGTTGACATTTTGGCATGTTTTATAAATGCCATCCTTATAGTGGTGGCTATTTTTAAATATCGTATGCTGGAACTGCGTTTCATGGTAACCAAAGGCTTCGTTTATTCAATGCTAGCCTTGCTGATTACGGGGCTGTATGTATTAACAGTGTTCTATGTGGAAAAGCGAATGACGCCGATTGCTAATAATATAGTACCTTATTTTACGATATTTTTAGCGTTATTGGTTGCTATTCTTTTCCAACCTTTATACCGTTCAACTGGAAGACTGGTTGATAAAATGTTTTACAAAGCAGATTATTCCAGGCGCCAGGCCTTGAGAAACTTTAGCTTAAAGATTTCCAACAATCTCGATTTGGATGAAATTGCCAAAGAACTCATCGAAGCTGTTCAGCAAGCTATTCATGCCAAAGATATTATTGTTCTAATAAAAAATGAGGAAAAAGGATACTATTACGTATATCGCACCTCATCACAATTATTCAAACCTAATTTTCAAATCTCGGCGGAGAACCCCATTATAAAATGGTTCTTGAATAACGATGCTAGTCTTACCAGAGCAGAATTGTATTCGATACCTTTTTTTAAATCAATGTGGGAAAAGGAAAAGAAAGAAATTTATGAATTAGATATTGAGGTTATAACCCCGATAAGGAGCGGTCAGGACTTGATAGGGATGCTTATGCTGACTCGCAAGAAGAACAGTACCGCATATATGTTGGATGATCTGGATCTGCTCACCTATCTGGGCACCTCCAGTGCCGTGGCTATAGATAATGCCAGGCTTTTTGCCCGTGCCCAGTCTGAAGCCATGACCGACAGTCTGACAAAACTATATAATCACCGCTATTTTTACAAGGCTATGGCAGAATATATGGAAAAAATAGGAGGAGCAGAATTATCGTTACTGATGATTGATTTGGACATGTTCAAGCTTTTAAATGATCTATATGGCCATTATGAAGGAGATAATGCTCTGCAAACAGTAGCGGCGATCATGACCAGAATTGTCGAGAACAAGGGGATTGTTTGCCGTTATGGGGGCGAAGAGTTTACGGTTCTGCTGCCTTACTATGATTCCAAAAGAGCTTTTGAAATAGCAGAAAAAATAAGACTGGAGATACAGAAATCATTTATCAATAGTAATGATGTTACAAAGCGGTTTTTAACTGCCAGTATTGGAATATGTACTTATCCCCATGCGGCTCCCAATGCTGAGGAATTGCTGAAACGAGCCGACTGGGCAATGTACATGGCTAAAAGCAGTGGTAAAAATCAGACTGTTATTTATACCCCTAATATCGATTCTTCTCAAATCGCACCGTATGACAGCATTCATAATCACGGTATCAAACCAGCGTATACTGCAACTATATATGCGCTAACAGCTGCTATAGATGCCAAAGACCATTATACCTTTGGCCATTCCCAGAGAGTTGCTGAATATGCTGCAACACTGGCTAAAGCAGTCGGCCTGGATCATACCCATTTGCAGATAATAAGGGAGGCTGCTCTATTACATGATATTGGAAAAATTGGTATACCGGAGAACATCCTGACCAAGACGGGAAGGCTTACTGATGAAGAATATGCCATAATAAAAGGACATGTGGAAATGTCCATATCCATAATCAAGCATCTGCCATCTATGAATCATGTAATTCCTGCTGTAATTGGACATCACGAAAGATGGGACGGAACAGGTTATCCCCGGGGGCTAAAAGGGGAAAGTATTCCTTTCCTGGCTAGATGTCTGGCCATTACTGATACTTTTGATGCCATGACCTCGGATCGTCCGTATAGAGGGCGCCTGAGCCTAAGTGTGGCTCTGAAAGAAATTGAAAATGGGATAGGAAAACAATTTGATCCGGAAATAGCCAAGCTGTTCTTAAAACTAGTCTCTGAGGGCACCATCAGGCTTATCGATTCCGTAAAAATAGGCAGGGTCGTTTAAACACCCTGCCCTAGGCCGTTTATTTTATTATGCCTGTTTTTCTTCCTTTATGTCTCTATGATATTCATGTAAAGACTTCAAATCAGCGGTGGTTAGATTTTTATCTTTATAGGCGGCTATGCCCCTGGCGCTGGCCAGAGCAGCTGTCATAGTAGTAATATAAGGGACCTTATATCTAATGGCGGCCTTACGAATATAAGAATCATCATATTGGCTCCTTTTTCCTGCTGGAGTGTTAATCACCAGTTGGATCTCCTGGTTGGTTATGCCGTCAATTATATTAGGTCTTCCTTCGTACAGCTTCTTGATCTGTTCGCATTTAATGCCATTATCCCTTAGCAATTTGAAAGTACCACCCGTCGCTTTAATATTAAAGCCTATCTTGGCAAATTGCCGGGCTATTTCCAGTACGGCTGGTTTGTCGTAATCATTCACACTGATCAAAACCGTACCAGATGTGGGTAAGGGGGACTGGGTAGCTTCCTGGGCCTTATAGTAGGCTAATCCAAAGGAATCGGCAATTCCCAATACTTCTCCGGTGGAACGCATTTCCGGCCCTAAGAGGGGATCAACTTCCTGAAACATATTAAAGGGCAATACAGCCTCTTTTACTCCGTAATGGGGTATTTTTTTGTTTGACAGGCACTTAACGGAATATTTTTGTCCCGTATGAACTGCCATCATAACTTCAGTAGCCACCCGGGCCATAGAAATATTGCACACTTTTGATACCAAGGGGACGGTTCTTGAGGCTCTAGGATTAGCTTCCAGGACATAAACACGATCATCGGCAATTGCGTATTGCATATTCATAAGTCCGACTACGTTCAGTTCCCTGGCAATTTTCTTTGTGTAATCAACAATGGTCTCTAAATGAGAATCGGCAATACTAATGGGTGGAATTACACAGGCCGAGTCTCCCGAGTGGATGCCAGCCAGTTCAATATGCTGCATTACCGTCGGCACATAAGCATCCTTACCATCGGCAATGGCATCAGCTTCTGCTTCAATGGCATTGCTGAGGAATTTATCAATTAAAATAGGACGCTCTGGAGTAACACCCACCGCTGCCTGCAGGTATTGACAAAGCATTTCTTCGTCGTGAACAATTTCCATACCTCTCCCGCCTAGTACATAGGAGGGGCGCACCATTAGAGGATAGCCAATGCGATTGGCAATGCCCCGGGCCTCCTCTATATTTACCGCCATACCTGACTCTGGCATGGGGATATTGAGTCCATCCATAATCTGGCGAAAACGGTCGCGGTCTTCGGCCAAATCTATAGTATCAGGTGTGGTCCCGATAATAGTTACTCCTTCTTGAGCCAGTTCATCAGCAATATTCAAAGGAGTCTGTCCTCCAAACTGAACAATTACCCCCAGAGGTTTTTCCTTTTGGTATATGCTTAATACATCCTCCACAGTAAGTGGCTCAAAATACAGCTTATCCGAGGTATCGTAATCAGTTGAGACGGTTTCAGGGTTGCAGTTGACCATAACCGTTTCATAACCTAAATCCCGCAGGGCAAAAGCAGTATGCACACAGCAATAGTCAAACTCAATTCCCTGGCCGATCCTATTAGGCCCACCGCCCAGAATCATTACTTTGGGCCGGTTGCTGACCTTATTTCTATCTGGAGCGTTGTAAGTGGAATAATAGTAGGATGCATTTTCTACTCCGCTTACCGGGATAGGTTCCCAGCTTTGTACTATATTCAAAGCGGTTCGATGACGGCGGATTTCTGATTCGGGCACCCCTAACAGCTCAGCTAAATACCGGTCGGCAAAGCCGTCTTTTTTAGCCCGTACCAGAAGTTCATCAGGTAATGGCTGGTTTTTATACTGTAGTATTTCTTCTTCTAACAAGACAAGCTCTTTCATATTTTGGATAAACCATGATTTTATATGGGTCAAATTGCTTAGGTGCTCAACATCGGCCCCTTTCCGCAATGCTTCATACATAATAAACTGGCGTTCACTGGAGGGCTGGGCCAATAGTGCCAGTAATTCCTCCAGGGAGCGCTGGTGGAAGTCTTTGGCAAAACCTAATCCATAACGATTGATTTCCAGCGAACGGATTGCTTTTTGCAAGGCCTCCTTGTAGGTTTTTCCTATGCTCATTACTTCACCAACGGCACGCATCTGGGTTCCTAAACTGTCATGGGCCCCGGGAAATTTCTCAAATGCCCAGCGGGGGAATTTGACTACCACATAATCACCGGAGGGGGTGTATTTTTCCAGGGTGCCATTGCGCCAGTAAGGTATTTCGTCTAAGGTCATACCTGCCGCTAACATGGTAGAAATCATGGCAATGGGAAAGCCGGTGGCCTTTGAAGCCAGTGCTGAGGAACGGGAAGTTCGAGGATTAATCTCAATAATTACCACCCGGTCGGTTTTAGGGTCATGGGCAAATTGAACATTAGTTCCGCCAATCACATCAATAGCTTCTACTACCGCGTAAGCGTAGTCTTGCAGCCGCTTTTGCAGTTCAGGACTGATCGTTAGCATAGGTGCCGCACAGAAGGAATCGCCTGTATGTACACCCATGGCATCGATGTTTTCGATAAAACAAACCGTAATTTTTTGATTCTTGGCGTCACGAACAACTTCCAGTTCCAGTTCCTCCCAGCCCACAACTGATTCTTCTACCAGGATTTGTCCTACCAGGCTGGCAGCAATACCTCTGCTGGCAACTGTTCTCAATTCTTCTGCATTATAAACCAGGCCGCCTCCAGTTCCTCCCATAGTATAGGCCGGGCGTATAACCACAGGATATTTAAGCTCCTGAGCAATAGCTTCGGCCTCCTCAACTGTATAAGCAGGTTTGCTCCGGGGCATATCAATTCCCAGCCTATTCATGGTTTCCTTAAAGGCAATTCGATCCTCTCCCCGTTCGATAGCCTCAACCTGTACACCGATAACTTTTACATTGTATTGGTCCAACACACCAGCCTTATATAATTCCGAACTTAAATTCAGGCCTGATTGCCCACCCAGATTTGGGAGTAAGGCATCAGGCCTTTCTTTGGCTATTATGTTGGTGAGGGTCTTGACGTTGAGGGGTTCGATATACGTCGCATCTGCTATATCAGGATCTGTCATGATGGTGGCGGGGTTGGAATTGACCAGAACGATTTCATAACCCAGCTTTTTTAAAGCTTTACAGGCCTGGGTGCCAGAATAGTCAAATTCACAACCCTGGCCAATTACAATGGGCCCCGAGCCGATAATCAGAATTTTGTTGATATCTGTTCTTTTTGGCATGTTATACCCCCATTGAATTATTTATAATAAAACGTTTCGCAATACTTACCAAAAGTTAATTTTAGCACAAGAGATTAATTACAGGTATAAGAAGTTTAAAATATTGGCAGCAAAAAACTCTTTTATATTATCCTAGGGTTCCCCGTCACCATTATTTTTATATAATGCTCAATTGATCCAGTTATATCAGAACAAAAACTTCCGGTAAAATATTGAACTAAAAACTAAAAATTCAATGCCTATAATAAATTACCAAATGCTATAATTAACCTATCAAAAAAACTGTGGAAATGGTAGCTGTATAAAACCATAATAGTAAGAATGACTTCATATATATAATTACTAAACGGGGTTATGGTGATAAAATGGATTTTAATATTGATGAGATGAAAATTTCTGATTGGCCGCAGGTAAGAGAAATTTATTTAGAGGGAATTGGCACCGGCTATTCTACTTTTGAATATGAAGCTCCGGATTGGGAAAGATGGGATTTAGGGCACTTAAAAATAGGTCGGCTAGTTGCCCGCCGGGAAGAGGAAGTAATGGGTTGGGTAGCCTTGTCACCGGTCTCAGCAAGGGCTGCATATGCCGGAGTTGCTGAGGTGAGCGTGTATGTTAGGAAAAGATACTGGCGTAATCGCATAGGAAGCTGTTTGCTAACCAGTTTGATAGATGTAACGGAAAGAAATAATATATGGACTATTCAGGCTACAGTACTTCAAGATAATCAGGCCAGCTTCGCTCTTTTTACCAGATCGGGCTTTAGACAGGTGGGAGTACGTGAAAGAATAGCTAAAATGAAGAATGGGGAATGGAGAAACACTTTATTATTTGAACGAAGAAGTCCTCTAATTTAAGAACTAATTGCTTTGTGGTCAAAGTAAATGGAAAACTGATTGTACTGTGGTGCAATCAAAGAGAGGCCCTAATATGAAAAGTACCATGTATTTAAAAATAATCGGATTGGTGGTCCTGGTCTATTTTTTATTCAATGCCTTTACTTCGACTAATCAGCCTGAGAGTGCAGGAATAAGTCCCGCAACGCCGGCTGAGGTAGAAAAGGCGCTTGATAATGGAGAATGTGCCTGGCTCCTGTTTCGCTCCGCCACTTGCCCTCCTTGTGTGGAAATGCTGAAGTTAATGAATGATCTAGCATTGGAATATGAGGGGAAAGTCAGATTCCTTCATGTGGATGTTGATGACAGCAAGAATGCCCAACTGGTTTTGGATTGGAATATCTACTATATACCCGCAACCTTTATCATAGACACCCAAGGGAATATAACCTACCACCAGGTGGGAGCAATTCCCAAAGAAACCCTAAGAAGAGAACTAAATAAATTATCCCAACCCTAATGATGTGTCACTTTTTGCTGTATTTTATGGTCTAATGTAATTAGTTTTGTCTTGAAATTTATTAGGGTATATGTTAAATATTAAGTATAAATAAATGGACCGGCGGTTCACATATTGGACCAAGAGAACGAAGGTTTTTTCATTCCTGCAAAGGTGGTGAGCACAGGAAAAAGTACATACTGTTTTATCGCTTTTCATCTGGCACATGTGAAAAAAATAACTAAATCTAAGGTGGTGAAGTCAGGTTGGATAATATTTATGACCTGATAATTCTGGGAGGGGGGCCAGCTGGCCTTTCAGCAGGAATATATGGAGCCCGTGCCCATATGAGAACTGCCATTATTGAAAAAGGAAAGCCGGGCGGGCAAGCTGCAACTACCGAAGAATTGGAAAATTACCCCGGATTTGGGCCTGGAACCACAGGACCTGCCTTAACGAGGGCTATGACCGATCATGCCAAAGCCCTGGGTGCCTTGCTTATCAATGATACTATTCATTCTTTGGATTTAAAGAGTATTCCCAAAAAAATAATTGGAAAAAAAGATGAATATTTAGCACGTGCTGTTATCTTCGCGTTAGGAGCCGAACCCCGGACTCTGAGAGTTGCAGGAGAGGGGAAACTGCGCGGCAAAGGTGTCAGTTATTGTGCTACCTGTGATGCTGACTTCTTTCAAGAATTAGAAGTAGTAGTAGTAGGAAGCGGTGATGCTGCCATCGAGGAGGCAGAATACCTTACCAAGTTTGCAGATAAGGTAACCATGGTGGTAATTCACGAAGAAGGGAAAGTTGATGCTAATCGGGCTTCTGCAGAACGTGCTTTCCAAAACCCTAAGTTGCATTGGAAATGGAATTCCATGGTAAAGAGTATTAACGGGGAAGACCTTGTGGAATCCGTTACCTTAAAAAATATAAAGACCGGCCAGGAAGAAGAATATAAAACCGATGGGGTGTTTATTTTTATCGGAACCACCCCCAAAACTGATTTGGTTAAAGACGTGCTTGAGTTGAACGAACAGGGTTATATTATTACAGATGAAAAAATGGCAACAAATATTGAAGGAGTTTTTGCAGCCGGCGATGCCAGAGACAAATACCTTCGCCAGGTGGTTACCGCAGCAGCAGATGGTGCCATTGCTGCTGTGGCTGCGGAAAAATATATTACGGAAACAGAATTCTGGGAGGAAAAGGTACTAAAGGCTGCTTCACCTGTTGCGGTTGTATTATATAATCCTGCTGACATGACCGGGATGGAAAAAATAGGGTTGATTGAGAATTGGGCCGGAAATAACCCGGATCTTACAATAGTAAAAATTGATGCTACCAGGAACGAGATGCTTAAGAAGCGTTATGATCTTGATCTGAAATCGCTGCCCCTGGTTGTTTTATTCCATAAGGAAGAGATGGTAAGCCAAATAAGTGAAATAACCGAGAAAAACTTAAAAGAATTAATAGCAAAATGAAAAACCGAGCGCGCAAGGGGAGGTTTTGGTATGGATTACCCGGTAATTAAGGCAGCTGCCAATATACTAGTCCATGCTCCAACCATTATGCTGGATCATGGTACAACTATAACCTTGGAAAAACATAATAATCCCAATTCGGATTTCCTAAACACTATTACAGACCGCATCAGGTCATTTGCTGAAGCTGTTGCTTATGCTCCTAATCAGGTTTTTATTGGCAATCTTAAACCTGACCAGCTGGATCAGATACAGACTCCCTGGTATGAGAACGGGGTAAATTTAAGCCAGGAAGGCCAGTTCGGCATGATTATGGAAGAGCCATTATTTTTTGGAGTGATCAAATTATGCGACCGGTTTGATCTGGTTGAACTAGTACCGGAGTTTGCCCTGCGCATAAAAGAACAGTTGCAAAAACTTGATATTTTTCCGGAGCAGCAGTTATCTGCTTTTGATAAGAAGGGACTTGGTTTTGAGGAAATAGAAAGATTAATTGATAAGCATAAAGCTTGCGGTTTATATGAGAACGGAACCGTAGTAGGATGTGTTCGCCATGCTCATGAGCAAGACCCTAACCTGAGTGCCGATGTAGTATTTGAAAACTTGGTAACCAAGGCCTCCGGGGTACTGGCGGTCACAACCCTGTTAAGGAAGCACGGAATCAGTCCTGGTGATATCGAATATATTATTGAGACTTCTGAGGAAGCCATTGGTGATATGAACCAGAGGGGAGGAGGAAACCTGGCCAAGGCCGTTGGAGAGGTGGCTGGTTTGGTAAATGCAACCGGAATTGATATGCGCGGCTTTTGTGCAGGCCCTGCTCACGGTATGGTGGCAGCCTCGGCTCTGGTGCAATCAGGAATTTTTAAGAATGTGGTGGTTATGGCTGGAGGTTGCACAGCCAAGCTGGGCATGAATAGCCGCGACCATGTTAAAAAAGGCATGCCGGTTTTAGAAGATATGGTGGCCGGTTTTGCTGTTCTGGTGGGACAGAACGATGGAGAAAGCCCAGTAATAAGGACTGATATTGTCGGCAGGCATAAAATCGGTTCAGGCTCTTCCCCCCAGGCAGTTATTCAGTCTATAATAGTGGACCCTCTACTAGCGGCTGATCTTAATATTACAGATATCGACCTATTTTCCCCCGAACTGCAAAATCCCGAAATAACAGTTTCAGCTGGAGCAGGTGATGTACCCCTGGCCAATTATAAAATGATCGGAGCCATGGCCGTAAAACGAGGAGAAATCGAAAAAACAGAGCTCCTCCAATTCCCTAAAAAACATGGTATTACTGGGTTCGCACCTACCCAGGGACATATCCCCTCAGGAGTGCCTATTATTGGGCATGTTCTAAATGCTATGAAAGCCGGACAAATTAATAAAGCCATGATAATAGGCAAGGGAAGTCTATTCTTGGGCAGAATGACCGACCTTTTTGATGGTATTAGTTTCGTGGTAGAGAAAAATCCGGGTAAGCAAGAGGCAGAGACGAGGGTATTATCAGAAGCCCAGTTGACCCAGGAGATAAGAAATGTTGTGGCGGAGGCAATGCAAAGAGTAGCAGATGCGCTTGCCGGGAGGTAGGGTTATGAATAACAAGCAAAGACAGATAGCATCCCAAATTTTTTCAGATATTGCACGAGAATTGAGAAGCGGACAGAGGAATACCCAAATTACAATTGGCCTTACAACCGTTGGCAGTGAAATAGAAATTATGGAGCTGGTAGCTGGAGCCCAAGAGGCCCAGAATAGGGTTCCCGGTCTAAAAGTTGTTGTCATCGGAGATGTTGATAACCTCCCTCTTCCATCTGTAAAGGCCAAGACTGATGAGGAAGTTGCCCGTATCCTGGACGAAATGTTGGGGAGCGGAGAAATCCAGGGAGCCGTTGCCATGCATTATCCTTTTCCCATAGGTGTCGCCACTGTGGGTAAAATTATTACTCCCTACCAGGGAAAAAATATGTATATCGCCACTACAACAGGAACTAGTGATACCAACCGGGTGCAAGCCATGATAAAAAACGCCGTCTTAGGCATTGCTGTTGCCAAAGCTGATGGAGTGGAAAATCCTACAGTAGGCATACTAAATGTAGAGGGTGCCCGCCAGGTGGAAAGACACCTAAATATTATGCAGTCTAATGGATTTGCTTTTACCTGGGGAGAGACCCAAAGGCAGGATAAGGGATGCATTCAAAGAGGAAATGATTTGATCCGGGGCAGTGTGGATGTCCTGGTAACTGATTCACTGACCGGAAACATAATAATGAAAGTATTCAGTGCCTATTGCAGCGGCGGTAATTACGAAGTGCTGGGTTATGGCTATGGACCGGGGGTAGGTAAGGATTTTGAACGCATCATATGCATACTGTCCCGGGCTTCAGGTAAACCTGTAGTCAGTGGAGCTATAGAATACTGCGCAGCCATGGTTAGGGGAAACCTGGTCCAGATTGCCCAGGAAGAACTAAATAGGGCAGAAAAAGCAGGGTTAACTATACCTGATGATCAGGAAAAGCACCGGAATACAGATGAGGCCGAGGTGATTGAACCACCCTCAAAGGTGGTGGATTGTCAAATAGCAGGGATTGAAATCTTTGATCTTGATGATGCAGTTAAGACCTTATGGAAAAACAGTATTTTCGCCAGCAGTGGCATGGGATGTACCGGTCCAGTGGTGATGGTTGCTGGCGAGGATTACGCTGAGGCTACCAGATTACTAAAAGAGGCCGGATATATTTAGTATAAAACAAGGATTAATGCACCTGTTTTATTATGAACAACCGATGGAGGAGTAACGAATGGAAATACGATCAGTAGAAAGAGCACTTCTGGTATTAGAGGCCTTAAGAGAGTCAGAACAGGGCTTATCGGAATTAAGCAGAAATCTGGAGCTGCCAAAAGCAACTTTGCTCAGGCTCTTAGTAACTTTGATGAAACACGGCTATATAGAAAAAGATGAAAACAATCAAAAGTACCGTCTGGGACTTAAAGTTATGCATTTGGGTATGAGTGTTATAGAAAAGTTCGACTTAAAGAGAATTGGTGCTCCTTTTTTGCAAGAGATATGGCAAGTATGTGGAGAGACTGTATATCTTAATGTAATGCATGAGAATGAAGTTCTCTGTATTGATTGTATCCATGGCCGGAAAGATGTACGGGTAGTTGCTTATACAGGGCGTAAATCACCTCTTTATGTGGGGGCATCGGGAAAAGCCATACTTGCTTTTCTGCCCATGGATAAAATTGAAGAATACGTTAAATCAGTTAAATTAGAAAAGATTGCTCCCGGTACCATTGTTGACCCGGACCAATTATTGAAAAATCTTCTGGAAATTCGTGAACGGGGATATGCTACCAGTCTGGAAGAGAGGTTTTCGGATGCTTTGGGAACTAGTGCTCCTGTTTTCGACGGGGTTAATAATAAGGTGATAGGTTCTGTTTCTATTACTGCGCCCAGCAATAGAACTGAAACTGAAATACAGGAGTACATTACGTTAGTTACTGATGCTGCTCTTGAAATTTCCAGAAAACTCGGATACAGGTACACCAACGAAGCCTGGGGTAAATGAGTTTTGTATAAATTTAATCAACAAATCAGGTAAAAAGGAGGTGAATGGCATGGATCAAAGCTTAGTGGAGGTTGCTGGCGATACCTTTGAAGCAGAGGTAATAAAATCTGACTTACCTGTAGTAGTGGATTTCTGGGGCCCGAAATGCGAATATTGTATGAGCCTTATGCCCCAGGTGGAAGAACTGGCGAAACAATATGCAGGAAAAGCCAAGTTTGCCAAGCTGGATGCCTCAAAGAACCGTCGTTTTTGTATAGGCCTGAAAGTCATGGGCCTGCCAACTTTTATTTTCTTCAAACAAGGTGTGGAAGTTGAAAGAATGAGCGGCAACGATCTTACCATTGCAGACATTGAAGTAGCTTTACAGAAATTGACTGCTTAATAGGTCTTTCTAGTCTCTTGGCTGTTCTGGTCAATAGAAAGGTGGGAGGGAAGAAATGAGACTTCAACTGGAGTCAACCAATATTACTGATGTACAATTCGCAGATAAAACATATATATCTGATTCGACTCTATATATTAATCGGGAAGAATTAAAAAGTATCCTTGCTGATCCTTATTTTCTGGATATTAATATCGATGTGGCTAAACCGGGTGAGAGTACTCGCATAATAAACGTTGCGGATATTTTTGAACCCCGGTGCAAAATTACCGGCGGAAATAATTTTCCAGGTATGTTGGAAGAGACGGTTCTAGCCGGCACAGGTACTACTCGGGCGCTGAAGGGCGTGTCAGTAGTTATTTGTGACCAGCATCCGCACTGGATTCATTCCAAGTCTCTTATAGAGATGTCAGGGCCAGGTGCTCAAATGGGAGCTTATTCCCGCATGATCAACATTGTCCTTGATCCAACCCCTAATGGTGATGATATTGATGATCATGAATACGCCCATGCACTAAAACGTGCAGGACTCAAAATGGCAGTTTATCTGGCTAAGGCCGCTGAAGCCCTTAAACCTGATCATGTAGAGGTTTCTGATCTGGAAACATCAGTTGATGTAGATCCCAAACTGCCCAGGGTTGCTTACTATTACCAGATATACAGTCCTCAACATGATCCCCGGGGTATCCCTGATCCTATTTTTTATGGATACCCGATTTCCACTACCCTGCCCCTGGTAGTACACCCCAACGAAATACTGGATGGAGCTGTGATGAGCGGCTATACCATCAGAATGATGGAGACCTACTCTATTCAGAATCATCCTATAATCACTGAACTAATGAGAAGGCACGGAAAGGATCTAAACTTTGCCGGAGTGGTAGTAGGCGTTTGCAGTATGGAACCAATACGCCGCCGTTTAGCCGCTATGATGGTTGGCAATCTGGTAAAAAATACTCTAAGAGCCGACGGGGTCATTATGACCAAGGCACTTGGAGGAGCACCTAATGTTGACTTAGGCGCTGCAGCGGTTGAGTGTGAAAACTTGGGAGTAAAAACATCATTGCTGATCCAGGTGTTAAACACCGAAGCATCCCTGGATAAGGAAGTGATGTTTAAGTCGCCCAAACTAAATGCCATCATCAATACTGGTGTTATTTTCCAAACGGCCAAGCTGCCTGCTGTATCCAAAATTATCGGCGGTAACCAGGATACCCCGGTTTTTGGCAGCCGGAAGCAGACTGCAGGGCAGGATCTGGAAGTAGAACAAAGGTTTATTTGTGGATGCCTAAACCAATTGGGAGCTTCCAGTGCTACTGCGGTTGAGTATTAATTGGTTCCAGGGGAGAGAAAGGAGTGCTGCAAATGAACCCTGAAATCCGCATAGTTCACTATATAAACCAGTTTTTTGGCCAATTAGGCGGAGAGGAACAAGCTGACACCGGCTTTTTGGTAAAGGAAGGGCCGGTAGGGCCAGGAGTCCTGCTAAAGAGTCTGTTTGGTGATGAGGCACAAATTGTTGCTACGGTAATCTGTGGTGATAATTACTTTGCCCAGGATGTAGAGAAAGCTGTTGAGGAAGGTCTTAAACTTATTGCTGAACAAAAACCTAATCTTTTTGTGGCCGGACCGGCCTTCAATGCGGGACGTTATGGCATTGCCTGCGGGGCCATAGCCAGTGCAGTAAAAGAAAAACTAAATATCCCGGTAGTTACAGGCATGTTTCCAGAAAACCCTGCTGCCGAGATACACCGGAAAAATATCTATATAGCCAAGACTGGCATAAGTGCGGGGCAGATGAAAGAAGCCATGACTACTATGGTATCTTTGGCCCGCAAGCAGTTCTATGGCCAGGCTATAGGCAGTGCCAATAGTGAAGGCTATATTCCCAGGGGCGTCCTTTACAATGAGTTCCTGGAAGAATCAAGTGCAGTCAGAGGTATTAAAATGTTATTGGCTAAAATCAAAGGTGAGCCTTTCCAAACTGAGCTGGTCATTCCAGAGTTTGAAGAAATTCCCCCCGCTCCTCCTATAAAGGATATTTCTAAAGCAAAGATTGCTCTGGTATCTGATGGCGGGCTGGTTCCCAAAGGAAACCCAGACCATATTAAAGCCAGCCAAAACACTATTTATAAGGCTTATGAAATTGATACTTTCATTAATAACCCCTTTGCTATTTCTCACTCGGGCTACCATCCAACCGAGATTCGGAAAAACATCAATCGCCTGCTGCCAGTAGATGTATTGAGGGAGATGGAATCTGAGGGGGTAATAGGAAACCTATTGCCAGTTTTCTTCTCCTGCTCAGGAAATACCACCACTATCCAGAGCGCTCAAAACATGGGCAGGGGTATTGCCCGAGATCTTAAAGATAGTGGAGTAGATGCAGTCATTCTCACCTCTACGTGAGGTACCAGTACTCGTTGCGGTGCAACGATTGCCAAAGAGATCGAAAGAGTGGGAATACCCACAGTGCATATTTCCTCGGTGGTTGATGTGGCTATGATGGTTGGGGTATCACGTTTAATTAGGGGATTTTCCATAACTAGCCCCTTGGGTGATCCTGAGCTTCCTCCGGAAAGAGAGAAAGCAGTACGTAGACTCTATATAGAAACAGCCTTACGTTTGCTCCAGGAAGAAGGAGAACCAGGAAAATATACAACCATTCAGTAGCCTGGCCTTTTGAAACGGGTTTTACCCTAAGAGGATCAGGAGGTGGCTAAATTGAATCAGAATAGCAAAGTAATGGAAATAGGGGAGGCTATCGACCGGTATGTCCATGACGGTGACATGATTTCTTTTGGCGGGTTTTCTGCTACCCAGTGCCCTATGGCGGCGGTTCACGAAATAATCCGCCAGAAGAAAAGGAACCTGCACGTTGTTGTCAGTTCCAACGGGCAAGCGGTTGATGAGCTTATCGGGGGAGGCTGTGCGGGCCGGATAGAAGTTGCTTACTGCGGTAATGGGAGATTTGCTCCCACCTGTTTTAGATTTCGCAGGAGTGTAGAGAACGGAACCCTAAAGTTTGAAGACTACAGTAATTATCATATGACCCTGAGGTTTACCGCGGGTGCAATGGGAATCCCCTTTATGCTTACCTATTCGGGTTTAGGCAGCGATATTATTGAGAAATGGGGCTTTGAAAAAGAGTATCGGGAACAAGATCCCAAGCTGCCCCTTGACAAATTAATAGTAATGGAAAATCCATTTAATCGGACAGGGGAACCAGATAAGGTTGTTCTGGTACCCGCCCTTCAACCGGATATAACTATTCTTCACGCTCAGAAGGCAGACATTTTGGGAAATGTCCAGATAAAAGGACTACTCTATTCGGATATTGAGCAGGCCCGTGCATCTCGGAATGTAGTGGTAACCTGTGAACAAATAGTGGATACTAGCGAACTGAGGCTGGAGCCGGAAAAAAACCAATTAGCTGCATTTAATGTAAGTGCAGTTGTGGAAATACCCTGGGGTGCTTATCCCTGCGCGGTTTTTGAGTGTTATGACTACGATCCCTGGTTCCTCCTTGATTTTTACCCCAAAGTGGCCAAGAAAGATGACGCCTGGCAGGAGTACTTGGATAAATATATCTTTGGTGTCAAAGATCGAGGGGAATTCCTGGACCTGATCGGACGGGACAGATTGGAGCAGATAAAAGCCGATGAAGGGTTCGGGTATGCGAGCAAATTAGCAAGGAGGTGAGGCAGATGGCTGAGTATACCTTGCAGGAAATGATGACTATCGTGGCGGCCAGGGAGATAAAAAATAACGAAATTGTTTTTTGCGGAACTGGAGTATCAATGCTGGCATCCATGGCAGCCAAGTACATTACTGCTCCCAACGTAATAATGTTCTTTGAAACTGGTGCCATTGATGTTCAATTTGAGCAAACTCCATTGAGCGCTTCGGATCCCAGACTCATGCATGGGGCTATACGCCTGGCTGGATTGGCTGAAGCTTTCCATACTATGCAAAACAGGTTTACAGGAAATAATATTGTCGGGATACTTGGTGCGGCTCAAATAGATATGTATGGCAACTTGAATTCGACTTCCCTAGGGGACTATCACCATCCTCGGATTCGTTTCTGCGGGAGTGGAGGAGGATGTGATGTAGGCTCCCTGGTAGGAAGGACCATACTATTTATGGAACTGGGCCGTGACAAATTTGTTCCCCGGGTTGACTATATTACTACTCCGGGGTTCCTTGACGGGGGAGATGCTCGTGTCCGGGCAGGGCTGCCCGGAAATGGCCCTTCACTGGTGGTGACCAATAGAGGTTGCTTCCGGTTTGATGATGTGACCAAAAAAATGTACCTGGACCGCTATTATCCTGGTATTGATCCCCAGGAAATCCAGGATAATATTAGTTTTGAAATCGATCTTAGCCGTGCCACGGAAGCAATACCGCCTTCCCCCGAAGAACTTGATATACTAAGGAACAAATGTGATCCCGAGCGGCTATTCCTGAAAAGCAAGTAAAACTATACTGAAAGGGTGATTATTGTGTTTGCCGGGAAAAAAGTAATTATTCTGGGCGACCGTGATGGTATTCCTTCTCCCGCTATAGAAGAATGCATCCGGCCCACGGGGGCAGAGATTGTCTTTGCCGTAACAGAATGTTTTGTCTGAACTGCTGCTGGAGCTATGGATCTGGAAAATCAGGCACGCATAAAGGCGTTAGCTGAAAAGTATGGAGCCGAAAATATTATTGTTTTGCTGGGAAGCGCGGAAGCCGAAGCATCCGGGCTGGCAGCCGAAACCGTAATCAACGGTGACCCAACTTTTGCAGGTCCATTAGCTGGAGTTCAGTTAGGACTCAGGGCATACCATATCATGGAAGACGCAGTCAAAAAGGAGATTGATCCTGCCATTTACGAAGAACAGATCGGCATGATGGAAATGGTAATAGATGTTGATGAAATTAAAAAGGAAATGAGTCAAATCCGGGCACAATTTGCATAACACCATTTAGATAAGACCTGTATCCGGAAAAGGGGCTGGTTAGACCAGCCCCTTTTTCCGCCCCAGGTCTAATCGATTAGCTCTTCTTCTATCCATTCATGCAGCCCCGAATCCTTGAGCCTTTTTTCATCCTGCTTGATTTCCTGGATTTCCTCGGAGGTATAGCTCTCCAGCGATTTATTAATTCGGGCGGGGGAGGAAAACTTTAATACTTCCTGTTCAATAATAGCAACCAGTTTCATAAGATTTTCAAAATCGCTTTTATTATGGGGCAGTGGCAGGCTGTTATTGGTTTTATAAGCCATTCTGAGATCTGTGATGGATTCCAGTAGTACAAAGGTATCACTAATGATATTGTCCAATAGCTCAGGGAATTGGCTGGTATGAAAATTTATTATATCAAGCTTGTCTTCAATACTATTCATGGGTGACCACCGTCCTTTTAAAAAGTCTCGCAGTCTGATATTACTTTTAACCCAGTATAAAACAAAAATTGACCTTGTTGTAGGTTTTTTGCAGGATATCCCAAGTTTTCCAGGAGGCCGGACTTAATTGGGGGATTTTCTATTCTTAAGATTACCGCGGGCATAGGAAAAATATATGCCCGAGGCACAAAGAAGGGAAAATACAATAAATGTTATGTTAACGCTTCTAAGAAAAGCATCATAGGTTTCTGGAGTAATTTGAGCTTTCCCTACAACCAGGCTAATAATCAGTGTGGTGGTGGCTAGGCTGAAATTTTGCCCCAGCAAGCGCATGGTAGAAACAGCACCGGAAGCAATACCGTAATATTGAGGCATAATTGAACTCATTATAGCATTGGTATTAGGCGAACCAAATAAAGAAAAACCCACTCCCATAACCATCAAGGCAGCAATAATATACGAAACTGGCGTGGTATTGGTCAGGAATACTAGCATAAACAGCCCTAAGGCCGTGAAAGTCATACCTGCTGATGCTATTAGAGAGGGCTGGTACTTATCCGATAATCTTCCTGCTACCGGTGATAGGATAGCCATAATTACCGGTTGTGATACCAAAACCAGACCGGCTAACTGCACACTCAGGCCAGTAATATACTGCAGGTAAAGGCTTAAGAGAAATCCCGATCCTGCTGAGGCTCCATAATTAATCAGAGCTGCAATATTCGAGAAGGCAAATACCCGATTGCTTTTAAAAAGTCCTACTTCAAAAACCGGAAATGGGATGGCCATCTGGCGTCTGGCAAAAAGGATGATTCCTGCCAATCCTCCCATTAATAGTATAATTCCCAGAACATCAGGAAGCTGGGTGAACCCATAGGTAAGGGAAATAATTGCTGCTCCATAAATAATGCAACTGAAAATATCCAGACTTTGCCCATGAGCATCAGCCCATTCCCCGGTGATGAAGGTCCGTATGAGGATCACCGCCGCCAGGCCTAATGGACCCATAATAAAAAAAATGCTGCGCCAGCCCATAGCTGCTGTCAAGAGCCCTCCTAAGGTAGGACCTAGTGCCAGCCCCACATATACTGCCGCTACATTTATGCCTAAGGCTGAGCCCCGCTGATGTACCGGGAAAACGGAGCTGATAATAGCCACACTGGTAGTCATGGCAATAGCTGCCCCAAAACCCTGAATAATACGCATGACAATTAGACTGGCTATAGATGGCATAAACCCGATAAGCACTGATGAGAGGGAAAAAATAGTGACTCCAATCATGTACAAGCGTTTACGGCCGAAAATGTCGCCTATTTTCCCTGCCGGGAGGAGAAATACCGCTGTTGATAACAGGTAAGAAGTAACCACCCATCCTAACATAACGGCATTGATTGCAAATTCTGATTGAATAGCGGGAAGGGCGATATTGATAGCTGAAATCATAAAAGGCGGCAAAAAAGAGGCAATACCTATTGCCAGTAGTACCATTTTCTTGTGGATTGGTTGGTTTTGCAATTAATGGCCTCCCCATATTATCAACTGACACAAATATAAATCGGTGTAATATGGTTGTCAAATCCTATAGAGGCAACTGTCTGAAAGATATTGTTTATCTGGGCGATTCTACGGGAAGACTTAAAGAAAAAAGGGGAAATGGATGTCATGTATTCGCAGTTGTCAAGGGAAGCCCGGATTGTTGAAGGGTTAAGATTAATGATGGGTTGGTTAAAAGACCGAAATAAAAAAAGTTTTTCGGAAAAAGGTTTGTCGCAGAATAAAATTGTATGGGAAGAACTGCCGGCTACTCTTGATGTGGCACTTATGGCCAAAGTGTTGAAGATTACCCCCTCCAAAGGTTACGGCTTGTGCAAGCAAGAGGGGTTTCCGGCGGCCAAAATAGGAAAGCGGATACTAATTTCCCGCGACCGTTTGAAAAAATGGGTTGAAAAAAATCAATTCAAAGCCAATTAAGCATTTTCTTGATAATTGAGAGAGGCTGATTATAGGGTGGGTATTTTATTTTCAGGTCAAAACCCCAAGGGCTTTTAAACACACCCTTATAATGGGTAAAAGTGGCAAATGAAGCTCTGCCGTGGTAACATCCCATTCCGCTTTCTCCTACCCCTCCGAAGGGAAGATTTCGATTAGCGATATGGATAATTGTATCATTAATACATGCACCTCCCGAACTGGTCTCCAAAAGAATACGGTTTTGCTTTTCTTGGTTCCGGGAAAAGAAGTATAGGGCTAAGGGTTGGGGCCTGGAATTTACAAAAGCTATAGCGTCGTCAAGATTAGTATACTCCAGAACCGGGAGAAGGGGACCGAATATTTCCTCCTGCATCAGGCTGCCGTTACTGGATACATTGGTAAGAATGGTCGGAGAAATATAGCGCTCTTCTTCAACATATTGGCCTCCCCATACAATATCTCCCTGGGCCATCAGATGGACCAGGCGGGAAAAATGCTTTTGATTTACGATTCGGGCATAATCGGCGCTGAAAAGAGGTTCTTCCCCATAGAAATCAATTATTGTACTGATCAAGCGGGGAATGAGGAGATCCTTGACCTTCTTATCGATTAATAGATAGTCTGGGGCTATACAAGTTTGACCGGCGTTCAAAAACTTTCCCCACACAATTCGCCTGGCCGCAATGTCAAGATTAATGTCGCTATCTACGATACAAGGGCTCTTTCCTCCTAATTCAAGAGTTATGGGAGTAAGGTGAAGGGAGGCGGCCTCCATTATTTTTTTTCCTGTCTCAGTTCCGCCCGTAAAAAATATATGATCAAAACGGTTTTGTAGAAGTTGCTGAGACTCTTTTATGCCCCCTTCAACTACCGCTACTAGTTCCTCAGGGATTGTGTCGGCCATAAGCTGCTTTATAAGGGCTGAGGTTTGGGGGGCAAATTCTGATGGCTTTAGTACAGCGCAATTACCTGCAGCTAAGGCGCCGATCAAAGGCAGCATTATCAGCTGAAAAGGATAATTCCAGGGCCCGATTATTAAAACCAAACCTAATGGTTCCGGGATAATAAAGCTTTTGCCTCCAGGTTGTAAAAGGGGAGTGGGAACCCTGGTGACTCGGCAGTACTTATGAAGATTCTTTTGTAAATGTTTTATTTCACCGTAAACTAAAGCCAGCTCTGTCATGTAGCTTTCTTTTGGTGATTTTCCCAGGTCCTGGTTAAGAGCCGAAAGAACCTTCTCTTCATTTTTTTCTATGGCTTTCCCGATTTTAGCCAGGGCCTGGATCCGGAAATCCATGTTTAAGGTTTTTCCGCTTTGAAAAAAGGCTCTCTGTTTTTGTATCAGGTTTCTTATTTGGCATATATCCATATGGCACCTGCTATTGGCACTTATTGTAATAAGTATTAGTATATCCTATTGCTGGCCTTAAAAAAACAGATGCAGGATCAAATAACTCGGGGTTTAACCCCCGAGTTATTCATGTTGCCCAAAGGGCTTAGAGGAGATCCCACTCCTCAGTTTCCTGAGTTATTACTCGGGCAGCGATTTTATCAGTTAATTCACCGCCCCGTCCGGAAAAGATGTTCTTTGCCAGGATATTATCCATTACTGTTTCTACGTCGGTTGAAGTCAAATCCTCCCTAGCATCATATACTCTAAGCCGATGGGTTTTATTTAGTTCAGTGGCAAAGTCCATTTCTAAAACTCTTGACAGTGCCATTTAATTTCACTCCCTTCACTGATGAGTAAACCCGGGCCTGCACCCGTGGAAAGAGGGTTAAAGGTTTTTAGGATTGTTCCAACTCTATAATGTCATAGCGTTGTACAGCCAAATTGTTTCTGGACTGCAGGGTGGCAAGATCCTGTGCTATTGAGTACAAATCCTCGTTGCTGGCTGAGGTCTTAATATCCTTGTAAATTCTCCTTTTTGTCAGGGTTTGGCCCAATGCTCCGGTTCCGTTGTCCATTACCAGGACTAACTGGCTTTCAGTGGTGGTTGCGGTTACGGCCACTTAAATACACCTCCTTTAAAATTTGTTCCAGCATTTTTATCATGCTGCAACACTATACTAAATCCAGGACAGGCCAGGCAGGAAATTACCGGTATTTCATTAGCAAATGGCCTAAGTTTCCTGTGGTTAAATTAAGGACGGCCTTTAATAATGGAAAAGCATATAAGGTGAAGCGTAACAAATGTAATTATTAGCCATGAGATATATTAACCGGCTGGTTGGGAGGTCAAAAATACTTTGGACAGAAAAAAAGGATAAAAAATCTATATAATAGAAACCTTCTAGGAAATAGCAATTGAGATAAAAAAGGTAATCCGACTCAAAGTGGAGGAAGAAAAATGAGCAAGGTGGAAATTCAAGGCCTGATATAAAGGCTTAACCGGCAATGAAGATGTTGTAGGAAGGCTTTCCTGTTGTGTGAGGAGACAAGCAATACTGGGCAGAAATACTTTTTCCTAGTACAAAGGGGAGAAAACTAAAGATGAATCGGGGGGATACCATGCCTGACCATAAGCTCAAGGAAATTGCTAACTTAATGGTAAAATCCAAAAACACGGTGGTAGTAACGGGAGCTGGAATCAGCACCGAGGCGGGGATCAGGGATTTTCGGGGCAAAGATGGCATCTACACCCAGCTGGGCGAAGCCTATGTAACTGGAATAATACACATAAATACTTTTAGGCGAGACCCGGAAAAGTTTTATGCATTTTACCGCAAATATTTTACTTTGCCTAAGGTCAGGCCATCTCTGGCTCATGAGATCTTGGCCGAAATGGAACGGAACAACCGGATTCAAGCCATAGTAACCCAGAATGTGGATGGTTTGCATCAAAAGGCAGGAAATCAGAAAGTATTTGCCATTCACGGTTCCCGCAGCCGGTATATCTGTACAGGGGACGAATGTACCTGTTTCTATGATGCGGATTATGTAGAGAATTATCCAGAGGTTGTTCCCAGGTGTTCAGTCTGTGGGTCGGTGTTAAAACCGGATGTGGTTTTGTTCGGAGAGAATATTAAGGAATATGGCTCCGCTTATGATGCTGTTATGGGGGCTTCTCTATTACTGGTAATAGGTACTTCACTGGCGGTGTACCCTATAGCGGGATTTGTCCGGGAATATGCCCTGGCTCAGGGCAAAATGATTATTATCAATAAAGGGCCAACGGAATTAGACAGCTTGGCATTGATCAAGATTGATGTGGAAAATACTGGTGAGACCCTGAAAAAAATCAACAGATATTACTCTGATATTATAGCTAGAGTAAATTAAAATCGTAAAGTCTCTGGGCTCAAAGCTAAAGCTGACCTAATTCCTATTTAAACTTGGTTG
Organism: Syntrophomonadaceae bacterium; assembly: GCA_050949885.1. Classification (GTDB taxonomy): domain Bacteria; phylum Bacillota; class Syntrophomonadia; order Syntrophomonadales; family Syntrophomonadaceae; genus JBMNGO01. Next base: position 41,778 of record JBMNGO010000004.1, read on the forward strand.
GCCATGGACTACTGAAATTGCCTCAGAACGGAAATCATTTGTTGGGCTTTTGCATAAAAACGTTTTTGCTCATCGTTTTCTGCCACCAGAGGAGTAATGGGCTGGGGTTTACCATTGGCATCAACTGCTACCATTACCCAGAAACCGTGGGCCGCCAGGATGAATTCATCACCTTTTTCAATCTCCAGCTTCACCTGTATGCCCATAGAGGTCCTACCGGTGTAGATCACATCGGCCGTACAGCTAACCAGGTCACCCAAAGCAACAGATTGGGAGAAACTTACCGGTCCAACCATGGCGGTTATAACCCTTTTCTGACTATACCGGAAACCAGCCATTCCACATGTGCTGCCCATAAATTTGAGTATTTCACTTCCCGGGAAAATCCCTGCCTTATTAGCCAAAGCAGGGCCTACCAGTAAGGGCACAGTAATTGAAGTTTTCATGTCTGATCCTCCTCATATTATTATTTTTATTATTTAATTGGCCTCTTTCATTATATTGTAGAGGATTATTCAACCCTTTTAAAATTGTAGATTATTATATGGTATCTGGGACCAGTTTAAACATAGGCGTGCCGGCATGCAAGTTGAGGCAGCGTTTTTTATGGCATGGCCTGTTAATCCTTACAGCAATCTTTGTTGGCTCTTGATCTTAAAAATATTCCAGGGATATATTTTCATCAATCTAAAACAATAATTTTAACCAGAAGTAGAAAAGGGAGTTTTAGCATTGCTTAACAACAGTTATTTTCACTTAACAATAGAGTTGTTGGCTGGTTTTGTAATCTTGTTCTTTATTATTAAAATTTTGGGTAAATCGCAAATAAGTCAGTTGGACCCACTGGATTTTATTTCGGCCGTAGTGATAGGAAACTTAGTGGGAGACGCTATTTTTGACAAGGAAGCTACGGTTTTCCATGTGTTATATGCGTTGGTTATCTGGGGTATATTGATGTACGGAGTCAAATTGTTAACCCAGAAAAAATATTCTGCCCGGCAGTTCCTGGAAGGAAAACCTTCTCTGGTAATAAGAAACGGACTAATTGAAAGAGAAGCTCTTAAAGCCAACAAAATAAATATTGATCAGCTACAAAGCCTATTACGGCAAAAGAATATTTTTTCGATAAAGCAAGTGGAATATGCTGTCCTCGAGGAAGATGGGTCACTGAGTGTACTGCCCAAATCCGGTTATTCCCAACCAACCCGTGATGATTTGGGCCTATCTGCTAATCCGGTTGTTTTGCCGATTACGGTAATTACTGATGGGGAAGTTGCTTGGGATAATTTGTCTGCCTTCGGTTTAGGGAAGGATTGGCTGGAAAAACAGATGGAGGCCTATGGAATTGATAGGCCGGAGGATGTCCTTTATGCAGAATGGGTAGCAGGGGAAGGGTTGTATGTGCAGATGCAGGAGCAATAAAAAGTGGGGCCATCATTATGCTTTATCCCGCTGGGCAGCCGATCTTACTCCTGGCAACTGCGGGGGTCTGGGGATGAATGCTTATTAGCAGCTAGGAGTTGCTTTGACCAATTCGGCCGCTTACCTGCCGGCCTTTGGATAAAGCATAATGCTGGCGGCTAAAGTTGGGAAATAGCAAAATGGTTCACATCAAGTGAACCATTTTGTAAAGGATTAGTCCATGGGTCCGCCTTCCCAGTACTGTCTAATTTTTCTTAAGGCATATCCTCCAAAGAACAATCCGTTAATAAAGGCAATGGGGATAGCCATAGCGCCAAACCAGTTAAATTTTTGCTTTAGATCTTGCCTTCCGTCAGTAGTTCGATAACGGGTCATGTCTACCCCTCCTTTAAAAATAGTTTGGACAAAAAGTGGAATAATAATCAGGACATATTTTCCTTTTTTGCTAGCGTACTTTTTTATTAAAAAGGGTAGGATATACTTTGATCACTAAAAGGTAGATGAGTGTTCCGCCTAGTAATAGGATTAAAATTAGGCTAAGTAATTTTTCTACCATCAAAGCAACTCCTTTTAATTCGTTTATTTAGTTAGTTTCCCCAGAGAAATAAATGTTAATAATCTTTTCTGGGCATAATTGCTTTGATGATGACAAAGTGATAAATTACAAGTACATTGATACAGTATTATCAGGAGACATGAATGAAGAAAAATAAGCTGACTTTACCCAAGAGCATTTTAAAAAATATGGTAGCAGAAGTAGCGGAATTGATTAACACTTTTGAAGGTCAAATGCTGCTGATAGATATGTTTGAGGAAATCCCTTACCATCTGAGACCATTGGTTATTGATGGGATTTCCGGGTTTCATAATAAGGAGCTGGCTGTTTTTGTAAGAATGCTCAAAGAAGAATATGGCCGCGAACTCTCCTCCAGTTGTGACCGGGCCATGGAAAAATACCGTTTAGCAGGAATCAGTGATAAAAATGAAGATCTGGATCATGGGGAGTTTTTTCAGGCCTTTACTACCCGTACCAGGCAAACGGGCAGAATTTCCCTCCATGTGGCATGGAAAACCAATAACAGTTCCTTGCGTGTTGAATCCTTTGGTCTATCCTTTGGGCAAGAGGGAATCTATAATTTCCTGGTGGCTGAAAACTTCTCTTTTTCTCAATTTAAGAAAGAATACCAGATACCTGACAACTTGGTTCAGGTTAGTATGGCAGAAGCTTGCTATTTGATAACCCAGGCTTATCAGTGCAATGTATGCCATATGAGCCGACCCGCTCCGGGAAAATTTTTATATAACAAGTATTTCATTTCGGGATCTGGGCTTACCCGGACCCAGCAGCGCTCTCTGATTAAAATGCTTACTCCCAAGCTTAATCCCCGGCGTTTGGTCAATACTTTTCTGCAAAGGCTCAAAAAAAAGGATTTTAGCTTTATCTTTTCGCTGCTGCCCGATTATGTATCATCATATAATTTGGTGGCAGAGGTCTTCAGTGACATAATTGGTGGAGCAACTCTTTTGGAAGGTCAGGTTAGGGAAGTTTCGGAATCACGGAATGGCATCAGGGTATCTGCCTATTCCATTACTGTTAATAATCATGATGCTTTCTTAAATGAATATAGTTTTTTTCTTATGAAAGATTTATCAGGGGAAAGAGTAATCAAACATATACAGAAAGATAAGTGTGAAGTAATTAACGAGAGTAGTAGTTTAAACCCCTTTAATTGCCTGGTATATTGCCATCTCTATGAAATCCTGGATCTTGACCAACTTTTCCAATTTCTTAATCAAGTAGACAATCTGCAGCAGGTTGAGGAAATGGCATATGGCATTCATTTGCGTATTGTGTCTGGAGGGGATGCTTTTAATCAAGGGGTATCCTTTATAAAGGGTTCTTTTGTTGATATTGTCATTAACGGGGAAGAATTGGTGGTAATGGCCGGAGACCCTGAAATTCTGGCGGAACTGGCGGAGACTTGCGGTCTCGATGATGGCGAGCTGGTTCAATTTCGAGGAGAGTATGAGGTTAATTTAGTGGTAGCCAGCAAGTATGTTGAAGGTGAGTATTTAAATTTTGAGGATATACTGGCTGGCAAAGGGCCGGAGTGTTCTTTCGAAAACGGGATGCGCTTTTTCAGTGCCAGGTATTTTATTAAGGATGATGGTCCAGTACTTGATTATATAAATGATGTCCAGCATGTGCACGTTAAGAACAAGGAGGGGCATGAAGTATATTTCCAATTCAACAGCAATGGAATAGTCGAGTATGTATTAACTAAAGATTGGATTACTGTTTCTACTTTTGGAGAATTGGGATTGAGTAATGCCAGGTATGCATTTGAAAAAGGATTGTACGATTGTTTGGAGTTTGACGGTATAGAAGTAAGAGAAGAAGGAATATTTGAAATTCTGACTCCAGAAATAGAGAAGCAGTATCCCGGACTGGAAAAACAGCTAAAAGATGCCTATTTAAATACCTGGTATTATTCCCAACTGGTATATCTTTGCGGCATGAGCCCCAGAGAGGCTTGTTTGACTGAAGAAGGAAGAAGATTATTATGGCAGATGTTGAAAAAGATCAGCCAGGAAAATAAGAATACGGTTATTCCCAGAAAAACCAGGATTGGCCTTACCGAATATCTGCATATAATAGAGCAAAAGAATAGCGAAATACTATAAAGAATATATTGACAGCTGGCCAAGGTTTTAAATATACTTAAAGGACAAATAAAAAAAGCAAAAACGATGAAGGGAACGAACGTGTGAAATCCCTTAGTTACAGAGAGCCGGAAAAGGTGAAAACCGGTACAATATTTCATACGGAGATCATCCCGGAGTTGTTATCTGAAAGGTCCAAAAGACTTAGTAGGTGCTACCGGACGGAAATGTCTGTTAAAAAGCTGGCATAGGGTTGTTTCCTATGCTGTAAGAGGTTGTGCAGGTGCGCAACAAACAGGGTGGTACCGCGGGAATTTCCTCTCGTCCCTGGTAAGGGAGAGAGGATTTTTTATATCCTTTTTTAAGTGACTCGTATAAACACTATATTCAGTCCTGATTATAGATTATTTACTAAATTAAGGAGTGAGTTTGATGGGTGGAAGGATTTATCTTAATGGAGCTTTTGTTGAAGAAGAACAGGCAAAAGTATCAGTGTATGACCACGGCTTTTTGTATGGGGACGGGGTTTTTGAAGGGATCAGAGCTTATCACAATAGTGTGTTTAGATTGAAAGAACACGTTGACAGACTGTATGACTCGGCTAAAGCAATAAACCTTGTAATACCCATGACCAAAGAGGAAATGGCTGAAGTTATCCTGGAAACCTGCCGCCAAAATGGTTTGAGAGATGCCTATATCAGAGTTGTGGTTTCACGGGGTAAGGGGGATTTGGGATTGAACCCCATTAGCTGTAAAACACCCACAGTGGTATGTATAGCTTCATCTATCACCCTTTATCCCCAGGAAGCGTATGAAAATGGATTGGAAGTAATTACTGTTCCTACTCGCCGCAATGGACCTGAGGGTGTAAATCCGCGTATTAAATCCCTCAATTATCTAAATAATATTATGGCTAAAATTGAGGCTAGTATTGCAGGTGTGTCTGAGGCCATTATGCTTAATCAGGAAGGGTATGTGGCAGAGTGTACCGGGGATAATGTTTTTATTGTGAGAGATGGTATTCTTAAGACTCCCGCCAAGCATATTGGCTTGCTGGAAGGAGTTACCCGCAATGAGGTTATTACCCTGGCTAATAAGCTGGGCATACCGGTTGAAGAAACTACTCTTACCCGTTATGATATTTTTGTTGCCGATGAGGCTTTTCTTACCGGGACTGCAGCTGAATTAATACCTGTAGTTAAGGTTGACAATCGTGTTATTGGCGATGGAAAACCCGGTCCTATTTTTAATAGACTTTTAGCCGAATTCCGAGAAGTCACCAAACAAACGGGAGCCCTTATTTTTAAATAGGCAGCCCTACATATACAGAAGGAGGAATGGTTATGAAGAGTGACCTTGCCAAGCAGGGGGTGGAAAAAGCTCCCCACCGGTCCCTTTTTAAGGCTCTGGGTCTAACTGATGAAGAGATGTCCCGACCTTTAGTGGGAATAGTAAATTCCAGGAATGAAGTCATACCCGGACATATTAATCTTGATAAGATTAGCGAAGCAGTTAAAAAAGGTGTAAGCATGGCTGGGGGAACTCCATTGGAATTCCATACCATAGGGGTATGTGATGGCATTGCCATGAACCATATAGGCATGAAATATTCCCTAGGCAGCCGGGAACTTATTGCTGATTCAGTGGAAGTAATGGCAACTGCGCATGCCTTTGACGCTTTGGTATTCATTCCCAATTGCGACAAAATTGTACCCGGCATGCTAATGGCTGCTGTCCGATTGAACCTCCCTAGCATTTTCATAAGCGGCGGACCTATGCTGGCCGGAAATATAGGAGGCAAGAAGGTTAGTCTTACCCAGGTTTTTGAAGGGGTAGGAGCGGTGGCGGCAGGGTCCATGTCCCTTGATGAACTTTGCGAACTGGAAGAGAAGGCTTGCCCCACCTGTGGCTCCTGTTCGGGAATGTTTACGGCCAATTCAATGAATTGCCTTACTGAAGCATTGGGATTGGGACTTCCGGGCAATGGAACCATTCCTGCTGTATATTCTGAAAGGATAAGGCTGGCCAAACAGGCAGGAATGAAAATAATGGAGCTGCTGGAAAAGGATATTAAGCCAAGAGATATTTTGACCCCAGAAGCTTTCGAGAATGCGATCAGGCTGGATATGGCTATTGGTTGTTCTACCAATTCGGTCCTGCATTTGCTGGCCATTGCCAATGAAGCTGGTATAAAGATAGATCTTGACCTTTTCAATAGAATTAGCTCCAGTACTCCTCATCTCTGCAAACTTAGTCCGGCGGGAGGCCATCATTTGGAAGACCTTTACCAGGCAGGGGGTATTCAGGCTCTTTATAATGAGCTTAATAAGCAGGGATTGGTAAATACTAATTGTATGACAGTGACCGGCAAGACCGTAGGAGAGAATATCAAGAATTGCCCGGTTCGTGATTATTCTGTTATAAGGCCATTGGAAAACCCGTACAGCGAAACTGGCGGATTGGCCATATTATTCGGCAACCTGGCTCCTGAGGGAGCAGTAGTTAAAAAAGGCGCAGTTGCCGAGGAAATGATGGTTCATGAAGGACCAGCCAGGGTGTTTGATTCTGAGGAAGAAGCTTGTGCAGCCATTCTTCAGAATAAAATATCTGCCGGTGACGTTATTGTTATAAGGTATGAAGGCCCTCGCGGGGGACCCGGTATGAGGGAAATGCTCACACCTACCTCGGCGGTGGCAGGCATGGGACTTGATAAGGAGGTAGCCCTTATTACGGATGGGCGTTTTTCCGGCGCAACCAGAGGCGCATCCATTGGCCATGTATCTCCTGAAGCAGCGGCGGGGGGAAATATTGCTTTGGTCAGAGAGGGCGACCTGATCCGCATTGATATCCCGGCCCATCGGCTGGAACTGCTAGTAGATGAAAAGATACTGGCAGAAAGAAGAAGGGACTTTAAAGTTCCGGAGCCCAAAATCAAAACAGGATATATGAACCGATATGCAAAGATGGTTAGTTCGGCAAGTACCGGGGCCATATGGGATAGGTAAGAAGAGCAAGCGGGCCATCAAAAGCCCGTTTTATTCTTATTTTATAATACTACTGATTAATAATTGGAGGTGATCCTGGTTGAAGCTCAAAGGAGCCCAGATTCTCTTGCAGTGTCTGCAGGAAGAGGGCGTTGACACCATTTTTGGTTATCCTGGAGGAGCAGTTCTGCCCATTTATGATGCCATATTCGACTCCCCAATCAGACATATTCTTACTCGCCATGAGCAGGGAGCAGCTCATGCTGCAGATGGATATGCACGAGCAACCGGAAAGGTAGGTGTATGTATCGCTACTTCAGGACCTGGTGCGACAAATTTGGTTACAGGTATTGCTACGGCTTATATGGATTCCACACCGATGGTGTGTTTTACCGGACAGGTAGCTACCAGTCTAATCGGGAAGGATGCCTTTCAGGAAGCCGATATTACAGGAATTACTCTGCCTATAACCAAACATAATTACCTGGTGGAAAAAACCGAGGATATAGCCCGGGTAGTAAAAGAAGCCTTCTATATTGCCAGAACCAACCGGCCGGGGCCTGTAGTGGTGGATCTGCCAAAAGATATAATGGAGAGGGAAATTGAGTATGAGCCTGTAACAGAAGAAATCAATATAAGAAGCTACCGGGTCATGAAGGGGTATAATGCCGGACAGGTAATTTCTGCTGTTAAACTGATTGAACAGGCCCAAAAACCTGTTATATATGCTGGCGGCGGCGTAATTGCATCAGAAGCATCCAATGAATTGATAGAATTGGCAGAGAAACGACAGATTCCTGTAACAACTACATTAATGGGAATGGGATCTTTCCCCGGTGATAACCCCCTGTTTTTGGGGATGCTGGGTATGCACGGAACTAAATATGCCAATTATGCAGTATCTGCTTGTGATCTTTTGATTGCTATAGGAGTAAGATTTGATGACCGTGTAACTGGTAAAATAGAAACTTTTGCCCCTCATGCTAAGATAATTCATATTGACATTGATGCTGCAGAAATTGGGAAAAACGTCAAAGTAAACGTACCTATTGTAGGGCAGGTCAAAGAAGTATTAACAGCTTTAAACCAGCGTTTATCACCTGTAGATACTGAACCGCTAAAAGAATGGAAGCAAATGATTGCTGACTGGAAGGCTAGCTACCCCTTGACATATGGTTTGGCTTCCGAAGGCCGGATAATGCCCCAAAAGGTTATTGAGGAAATATTCCAGGTAACTGCCGGGAAAGCTATAATTACTACCGAAGTTGGCCAAAACCAGATGTGGACAGCTCAGCATTTCAAGTTTCTGTATCCCCGATCTTTCCTGACTTCGGGAGGTCTAGGCACCATGGGCTACGGGATGCCGGCCGCTATCGGAGCCAAGATTGCCCGGCCTGATTGGCCGGTAATTGATATAGCCGGTGACGGCAGTATTCAGATGAACATTCAGGAGCTGGGAACTGCTGTTCAATACAAGTTGCCGATAATTATTTGTATCCTCAACAACCAGTTCCTGGGTATGGTTCGGCAATGGCAGGGGCTGTTCTACAAAGGCAGGTATTCCCATACCGACATCAGTCACCAGCCTGATTTTGTAAAGCTTGCTGAGGCCTATGGAGCCGTAGGAAGAAGGATCCAAGACCCTGGTCAGGTTAATTCTGCTTTACGTGAAGCCTTGGATGTTACTGATCGTCCGGTGGTCCTTGATTTTTGGGTAGAAAGAGAAGCTGACGTATTTCCTATGGTACCTCCAGGAGGATCCCTTTCTGAAATGCTTGGAGGTGAAACCCGATGAGAAAGCATACCCTATCTGTAATTGTGGAAAATAAACCTGGTGTTCTTACTCGTGTGGCCATGCTTTTCAGAAGACGTGGATACAATATTGAGAGCCTTACCGTGGGAGAAACAGAGAATCCCAGCATTTCCCGCATGACAATTGCCGTAACCGGCGACGAAACGGTCATAGAACAGGTAACCAAGCAATTATATAAATTGATTGACGTTATTAAGATTGTGGACCTAACCGAGGAACGCTTTGTTGAACGTGAGCTGGTATTGATAAAAGTAAAAGCCAGCAGCAGCATTCGGTCAGAAATTCTGCAAATTGTACAGATATTCAGAGCAAGAATTGTTGATATTGGAAAGAACTCTATGATAATCGAAGTAACTGGTGATTCCGGCAAAATTGACGCTATTGAAGAATCCTTACGTCCCTTTGGAATAGTAGAATTGGTCAGGACCGGTAAAGTGGCTATGGCCCGTGGTCATAAGGATAAAGAATAGAACAATAAAAGGGAGGAAAGAACCTAATGAGTAAAATGTATTATGATGATGATGCTAATCTGGAGTTACTAAAAGGTAAAACCGTGGCAGTAATGGGATTTGGTTCCCAGGGTCATGCTCAGGCCCAAAACCTTCACGAGAGCGGAGTAAAGGTAGTAGTTGGAATCAGAAAACCTTACGATGATTTTACCCAGCAAGAGTGGGACAAAGTTATTGCTGCAGGAATTCAGCCCATGACCGTGGCCGAGGCCGCTCAAGCAGCTGATGTGATTCAAATACTGCTTCCTGACGAAATACAAGCCCGTGTTTACAAGGAGGAAATCCAGCCTTATCTAAAGGAGGGCGATGCTCTGGGATTTTCCCACGGTTTTAACATACATTTTGGACAAATAATTCCCCCGCCTTTCGTAGATGTTTTTATGGTTGCTCCTAAAAGCCCGGGTCATCTGGTAAGGCGTATGTATCTTAAAGGGGCAGGAGTACCGGGCTTGGTAGCCGTACAGCAGGATTACAGCTCAAAAGCCAAGGATCTGGCCTTAGCTTATGCGCGTGGTATTGGTTGTACCAGAGCCGGAGTTATTGAGACCACTTTTAAAGAGGAGACTGAAACCGACCTTTTCGGCGAACAATGTGTGCTTTGCGGCGGGGTAACCCAGCTGGTCAAAACTGGATTTGAAACCCTGGTGGAAGCAGGATACCAGCCAGAAATAGCTTATTTTGAATGCATGCACGAGTTAAAGCTCATTGTTGACTTAATGTATGAGGGCGGAATGGGCTATATGAGATATTCCATCAGCGATACCGCAGAATGGGGCGACTATACAGTGGGACCCAAGATTATTAACGAAGAAGTCAGATATGCTATGCATGAAGCCTTAAAAGATATTCAGGATGGTAAGTTTGCCAAAGAATGGCTGTTGGAAAACCAGGTGGGGCGTCCACAGTTTAATGCTTTGAAAAAACAGAACCAGGAACACCTGATAGAAAAGGTAGGAGCCAACCTGCGGGCTATGATGCCCTGGCTGAAGGAGACTAAATAACCCTCACCTGAGCCAATTTTTTGGAGCTCGACCAAAGCATGACGGATTTATTATTTAGTGGGGAGGAGTGTAAAACATGGGGATGACTATTACTCAAAAGATACTGGCAGACCATGCGGGCAAAGATTATGTGGAGCCCGGGGAACTGGTAAATTGCCGGGTGGATGTTGCCTTGGGCAATGATATTACCGCACCGCCTGCTATTGCAGAATTTGAGAAACTGGGAATAAAAAAGGTATTTGACCCGGAGAAAATAATCCTTATTCCAGATCATTTCGTTCCCAACAAGGATATCAAATCCGCCGAGCAGTGTAAAATAATGCGGGATTTTGCTCGCCAGCACAAAATAAAACACTATTATGAAGTGGGGCAAATGGGCGTTGAACACTGCTTCCTGCCTGAACAGGGACTTGTTTTACCCGGTGATCTGGTAATCGGTGCCGATTCCCATACCTGTACTTATGGAGCCTTAGGGGCATTTTCCACAGGAGTTGGATCAACTGATTTGGCGGCTGCTATGGCCACTGGTGAAGCCTGGTTTAAAGTCCCGGAAACCATTAAGTTCGTCTATTATGGTAAACTGCCCCGATGGGTTAGCGGCAAAGACCTTATTCTCTATACCATTGGAGATATTGGAGTTGACGGAGCCCGTTATATGGCTATGGAATTCACCGGTGAGGCAGTCCAGGAATTATCCATTGACAACCGGTTAACCATGGCCAATATGGCTATCGAAGCAGGCGGGAAAAACGGTATTTTTCATGTTGATGAAAAGACCCTGGAATATGTAACCCCAAGAGCCAATCGTCCCTTTAAAGTATTTGCATCTGACGAGAATGCCCAATACTATGATATAAAAGAATATGATGTTTCCAAATTAGAACCAGTTGTGGCAATGCCGCATCTGCCTGAAAATATTAAACTTGTGACCGAAGCAGCAGGGATTTCTATTGATCAAGTAGTTATAGGGTCCTGTACCAATGGCAGATTGGATGATCTTCAGGTTGCAGCCGAGATACTGCAAGGGAAAAAAGTCCATCCGGAAATCAGGGTGATCATCATTCCCGGAACCCAGGAAATCTACTTGGAGGCCCTACGCAGAGGCTATATTGAAACCTTTATTACAGCCGGAGCAGTTGTAAGTACCCCCACCTGCGGTCCATGCCTGGGTGGCTATATGGGAATATTGGCTAAAGGAGAGAGAGCCCTTTCCACCACCAATCGCAACTTTGTGGGTAGAATGGGACATCCGGAAAGTGAAGTCTACCTGTCTAGCCCGGCAGTGGCTGCCGCCAGCGCTATTAAAGGGGAAATCACTCCCCCTGACCAGATTTAATAATAGCCACTTAGTGCATTAAAGGAGGACAAGAGTATGGATTTTTCAGGCAGAGTTTTCAAATTTGGAGCTGATATCGATACCGATTTGATAATTCCAGCCCGCTACTTGAATACTTTCGATCCCGCTGAACTGGCCAGGCATTGTATGGAAGATGCCGACCCGTCTTTTGCCCAGACGGTAAAACCAGGTGACATAATAGTTGCTGATAAAAACTTCGGATGCGGCAGTTCCAGGGAACATGCGCCTATTGCCATTAAAGCCGCCGGAATTTCCTGTGTTATAGCAAAATCATTTGCCAGGATCTTTTACCGCAATAGTATCAACATGGGTTTACCCATTCTGGAGTGTAGCGCAGCAGTTGATGCTATCAAAGAAGGGGATCAGGTAGAAGTGGAATTAAAGACCGGAATTATCCGCAAAGTGGAAACAAAAGAGGAGTTTCGTGCTGCTCCTTTTCCTGAGTTTGTGCAGGAAATAATGGCCAGAGGCGGTCTAATCAATTATGTAGAAGAAAAAGTCAAAACCGGCAGGTAGTCATCTTTTTAGTGAGGATGTGAAAAGCTTATGTATAAAATTGCCGTATTACCCGGAGACGGGATCGGAGTGGAGATAGTACCGGAAGCCATTAAGGTATTAAAAGTCATTGCAGGGAAGTTTTGCCATCAGTTTCAATTTACTGAGGCTTTGATTGGCGGTGCCGCTTACGATGCAGTTGGGCATCCCCTCCCGCCTGATACACTTAAACTGTGCCAGGAGTCGGATGCCATCCTTTTGGGAGCTATAGGGGGACCTAAGTGGGATACCCTGCCGGTTCATCTCCGCCCAGAACTGGGGGGGCTGCTGCCTCTTAGAAAGGAATTGGGCTTATTTGCCAATTTACGCCCCTGCATCCTTTTTCCGGGATTAGCAGAAGCCTCCACATTAAAAGAAGATGTAATAGCTGGAGTCGATCTGATGGTCATCCGGGAATTGACAGGCGGCCTGTATTTTGGGGAAAAGAAACGTTTTACCGATGACGAAAAGGGCGTAACCGCAGTGGATACACTTAGCTATTCCGCCATGGAGATTGCCCGCATTGTTCGCTTTGCTCTGGAAACAGCCCGCAAACGGAGAAAGAAATTGTGTTCGGTAGATAAAGCAAATGTACTGGAAAGTTCACGACTTTGGAGAGAAGTGGTCAACGAACTGGCTAAAGAATATCCTGATATTGAAGTAAGTCACATGTATGTTGACAACTGCTCCATGCAATTGATAAAAAATCCCCGGCAATTTGATGTGATTGTTACCGAAAATATGTTTGGTGACATACTAACTGACGAAGCCTCAATGCTTACCGGTTCAATTGGCATGTTACCCAGCGCTTCCATTGGAGGAAAAGTGGCCCTGTATGAACCATCACATGGCAGCGCACCGGATATTGCCGGCAAAAACTTGGCCAACCCGCTGGCTACCATTCTATCCGCTGCCATGATGCTCAGGTATTCTTTTAATCTGGAAAAAGAGGCTCAACTGATAGAAGAAGCGGTTCGCAAGGTGCTGGAATTGGGTTACCGCACCGCCGATTTAGCGGAAGAGGGCACGCAGTATTTGTCAACTGTTGAGATGGGGAACAAAGTAATCGAATTGGTTCAGCAGGCCTGAAATACAAAGGCTAATTGTCGATAATAATATATAGCTTGAAAAAACTGCAAAAGTTTTGACATTTGGGAAAAATATTATTGACTAATGCGGGTGTGTCAATTATAATGTAACAGTGTTATTGAAAATAGAGGAATTTTAGTGGTTTTTTACCAAATATACTGTGGAAGATGATTGTGTGTTGGAAGTAGTAAAGAAAAAAAAGCTGGTTAATAATTGTTACCGGGCTATACTTGCGCAAGTCAATTATCTTGACAGTGTTTACCGGCACAATAGCCGCTTAAAGGAACTTTATGAAGAACTGACCGTACTAGCACTTTATATTATGGAAGGAGATAATGAGCAGGCTATCAAGGGCATCATACCCTTAAAGGAAACACTAAAAGAAATTGCCTGCAGCACAGAATTGGATAGCCAAGATATGAAGATAAACCTGATTATGGGTGAAATAAAAACCCATCTCGATTATCTCTTAATTGCCTTCAGCAAAAACAATTAACCAAAGCAAGACCCTTAATAGGGTCTTACTTCTTGCGCGTAATCATTTCCAGAACAACAATTAAATCTTTAATATCCTGATCGGTTAAGGGGGTTCCCCGGAAAACCAGACGGGATTTTTTCAGAAGTAATAATTCTTCAATATCCTCTTTATCCGGGGTTACTGATATAATGGGGTTATCGCTTCTCCCCAAAAGATAATCTACAGAGCATCCTAAAAAATTAGCCAGGGTTACTAGTGTGTTGATATCGGGTTTACGTTCACCTGTTTCGTAGCGGCTGATATTGCTACTAGGTATTCCGGTATTTTCGGCTATATATTTTTGTGACCAACCTTTTTTCTCTCTTTCATACTTTAGTCTATATTCTATAATATTAATCAACCTCCCCAATCAATAATATTACGTTTAGATGATGTAAAGAAAATAAATGCCAAAATGGTGATAATATTCAGGGGATTGCCGTTTTGGGCATAATCGGAACCAATCAGGGGGTAGGGGTGGGTTTTAGTACCTGCTGAAGTGTTTCTTCCTTGTCTATTATAAATTATAATTATTGACAAAACAGGTCAAAAAAGTAGCATTTAAGGTTAACTATGGAATAAACTGGCCAATACTGAAAGCTTACAAATACACAGCCTTCTTCTATAAGTATAAACAACTGTTTAGGAAAGTGAGGATGGATTATAATGAAAGCGATGATTATGGCCGCAGGTGTTGGATCCAGGCTTATGCCCTTGACCAGGCAGATTCCTAAGCCTATGGCCCCAGTGGGGAATATGCCTTTAATGGAGAATATTCTTTATTTACTGCAAAAACATGAATGCAGTGAGATAATTGCTAATCTTCATTATCGGCCTGATGTTATCAGGAGTTATTTTGGCGACGGGAGGGCCTTTAATGTCTCGCTTCATTATTCCCCGGAAGACAAGCTTCTCGGTACAGCCGGAGGTGTGAAAAAATGTGCCTGGTTTTTAAAGGATACTTTTGTAATTATAAGCGGGGACGTGTTAACAGATGTGAATTTATCATATTTGCTGGCAGCCCACAAAGAAAAAGGGGCTTTAGCTACTATTGCGCTCAAAGAGGTGACTAATGTTGAGCAATATGGAATAGTAGTTACTGATGAAAAGGATAGAATAACCGACTTTCAGGAAAAACCCAAGCCTTCTCAAGCCCTAAGCAATGTAGCCAATACCGGCATCTACATTTTTGAACCGGAAATTTTTGACTATATTCCTCAAGGCCAGGTTTATGATTTTGGCAAGCAGTTGTTTCCCTACCTGGTAAAAAGAAAGGCGCCCTTTTTTGGTGTGAAAATAACCGATTATTGGTGTGATATAGGGAGTATTGCCACCTACCGACAAGCTAATATTGATTGGCTGGAGGGGCTGGTAAAAACTGCAGTATCACCAAAGGATGCTATACAGGGGGATAATGGCTCAAAAGTATTGATGGGTGATGGGGTAATAAGAGGAAAGAATGTCGAAATATCAGGTAAGGTAGTAATTGGTCCCGGATGTCGGCTAGGTGATAATGTTCTGATTAAAGATTCAGTAATTTGGAGTGGTACAACCATTGGTAATTCAGTCAGAGTTCATGAGGCGGTGGTAGGAAGCAACTGCAATATTGCCCCCCATTCCGAAATTGGCAGCAATTCCGCAATAGGCTGCCAATGCCAAATTCCTGCTGACCAAAAGATTCCCCCCGGCAGCAGGCTTTATACCAATGGCGAAGGAAAATTAACCGAATTAAAGGAATAGCATCCAGCACCTCCGTCGTTGCCAGAAGTGAGACCGGCTGACCAGCGGGATAAGCAAAATGGTGGCCCCCTCAATCATGCTCATCTCTCACGTCAGCATTATGTTTTATCCAAGCGTCGGAAGGTAAGGCGGGCCGAATTGATCAAAGCAATTCTTACGTGCCAATAAGCATTCATTCCAACGTCTACGCTGTGTTGCCAAGAGTAAGGCTGACCAAGCGGGATAAAGCATAATGCTGGCTCACCTGAGCCTTTTTGGCTACCCTTGCATTTCGTTGACCGTTATCAAAACAATTGTTATGATGAAAGTTGGAGTAAAAATAGATGGAGGAAAAAAGATCATGACCCAAGAGTACTCGCATTATAACGGTTCATCAAATTACATTGTATCTGATGAACTAAGAAATGCTGTTAATATTGCCATTGCATTGCAAAAACCATTGTTAATCAAAGGTGAGCCCGGTACCGGCAAGACCATGCTGGCTCAGAGTATTGCAGAATCACTGGGGTTGGAACTGATTATATGGAATATAAAGTCCACCACCAAAGCCCAGGAAGGACTTTATGTTTATGATACCGTTCAGAGATTATACGACAGCCAGTTTAGGGATCACGATGTATCCAATATAAAGCAGTATATTAAACTGGGCAAACTGGGGGAAGCTTTTCAAGCTCCCCATCCGGTGGTGCTGTTAATAGATGAAATTGACAAAGCTGACCTGGAGTTCCCCAACGATCTTTTGTGGGAACTTGATCAGATGAGTTTTTATATTCCAGAGACCAAAGAGACTATAAAGGCCAAGCATAGACCGATAGTAATTATAACCAGCAATGCGGAAAAGGAACTCCCGGATGCTTTCCTCAGACGGTGTATTTTTCACTTTATTGCTTTTCCTGATCCGGAGGAAATGGAAAAGATTATTGCTGTGCATCACCCCAACCTGGATCGGCGGCTCTGCCAGCAGGCGGTAGAAACCTTTTATATGTTGCGAAATATACCTGATATTCAAAAGCCACCTAGTACCAGCGAGCTCATTGACTGGCTGCAAGCCTTGGTAGTAGGAGGTATAAATCCCAATAAAATAAAGAAGGAAGTGCCTTTTCTGGGTGTCTTGTTTAAGAAGAACGAGGATCTGGATACTTTGTTAAAACACTTGTACTCCAAAAACCAGGCTAAAAGCCCTCAAGCTGCCAGTAACTCCTGGAGCCGCTATCGTTCATTTTAATGGTGGGAAATAATAATGTTTACTAAATTCTTCTATACTCTAAAAAACTATGGGGTTCCGGTATCCATGAATGAATGGGATTCCCTGTTGGATGCTTTGGAAAAGGGTTTGGCAGGTTCCAGTCTCACCGGTTTCTACTACTTATGCCGTGCTGTGCTGGTGAAAACCGAGGCCCATTATGACCGATTTGATATGGCCTTTGCCAGCTTTTTTGGTGATATTGAAACGCCGGAAGGGTTACCGGATAAGATCTGGGAATGGCTTAATAAAGAGTTGCCCCGGATGTGGGCAACCGAGGAGATGAAAAAAAACCACCGTCAGCTTGACCTTGATGAATTGAAAAGGCTTTTGGAAGAAAGACTGGCAGAGCAAAAGGAAGAGCATCATGGAGGGAACAAATGGATTGGGACGGGAGGTACATCGCCTTTTGGGCACTCCGGTTATCATCCGGGAGGTATCCGGATCGGGGGCAGGTCTAATAACCTGTCAGCGGTAAAAGTGGCGGGAATGAGAAAATACCAGGATTTCCGCATTGATGAAACCCTGGGGGTCCGGCAATTCCAAATAGCTCTGCGTAAGCTCAGGCAATTTACTACTCGCCTGGATGGAGCCAAAACAGAATTGAATCTGGATGCAACCGTCCAGAAAACCTGTGATAATGCTGGAAGATTGGAACTGGTATGGGACAGACCACGTGAAAACGGTCTAAAAGTTTTATTATTAATGGACTCGGGCGGCTCCATGGTATCATACAGCCGTTTATGCAACCAACTGTTTACTGCTGTTAATAGATCCAACCACTTCAAGGATTTAAAAATCTTTTATTTCCATAATTGCATTTATGACTGGCTATATAATGATCCCAGGTGCAGGCAGGACAATTATACGGAAACCCAATATGTTTTGAATACTTTTAATTCTGATTACCGGGTCATAATTGTGGGAGATGCGAGTATGGCACCCTTTGAGCTATTAAGGGTAGGAGGGATTATTGACTGGGATCTTTACAATGATAAACCCGGCATTGAGTGGCTGCAGAAAATTCGCCGGCATTTTGAGTATTCAGTGTGGTTAAATCCTATTCCCCAGCAGTATTGGGGATGGACGGACGGGGCTTTTACCATTCGGAAGGTTGCAGAAATTTTCCCCATGCAGGAGCTGACTGTGGAGGGGTTGGGGAAAGCCATCAATATGCTGTTAAACCGTCAGGCCGCAACCATTAATTAAAGAATTTGTGGTAAAGGGAAGGTCTATTAACCTTCCCTTGATTGTAAGAAGTTCTAAGCTTATTATTTAGGATACCAAGAGCATTAGCTATGAAGGCAGTCTCCAATTGGCCTAAGGGTATTAGTTGCCACCGGCAAGAAAAAAAATACGGATAATTTGATTAGGGTACTTGTAAAAATCCTTTAGAGAGCCTTTCCCAATATGGCGTTAGCCGCAACTACTCCAGAAGTGCTGGCTTGAATCAAACCCCTGGTAACCCCGGCACCATCTCCGATAGCCCATAGTCCTTTAATGGGGGTCTGGAGGCTGTTATCCAATTCCGGCCGGGCAGAATAAAACTTTACCTCAACGCCGTAAAGCAGAGTATGGTCAGAAGCAATACCGGGAATAGCACGGTCTAAGGCTTCAAGGCATTCCTGGATTCCTACCATATAACGGTGGGGCAGCACTAGTGAAAGATCTCCAGGTACAGCGCCTTTAAGGGTAGGTTCAACGATGCCCCGGTCAATTCTTTCAGGGGTGGAACGTCGGCCCCGCTTCAGGTCACCATAACGCTGCACGATAACCCCGCCGCTTAACATGTTGGCCAGACTGGCTATGTATCTTCCGTAGCTAATGGGTTCATCAAAAGGCTCGGTGAATTCCTGGCTGACCAGAAGAGCAAAGTTGGTATTCTGGCTTTTACTGTCGGCGTAGGAGTGACCGTTTACGGTAACGATTCCCCTGGTATTCTCCATAACTACATGGCCAAAGGGGTTAACGCAAAAAGTCCTTATGATATCATCAAATTCTCGAGAATTGTACACTATTTTGGGTTCCCAGATATAATCAGTTAGTTCGGTCAGGATTACAGCAGGCACTTCAACCCTGACTCCCAGGTCAATCTGGTTATTGAAAAGATTAATACCGAATTTCCTGGCCTGATCCGAAAACCACTGGGCTCCATCACGGCCTGGAGCAACGATAACTACAGGAGCAAAATACCGGTTGTTTTTGGTTATTACCCCCGTTACCTGGCCACCTTTCTCAAGGATATCTTCAACAATTTCTCCGGTCATTATAGTAATCTTGTTTTCCAGGTTTTTACGCATATTATGCAGTACGGTGACGGTATTTTCCGTGCCTATGTGACGTATTCGGGCAGGCAGGAGTTTTAGATCAAAGCGGGCCAGTTTGAATTGGAGGTCCTGGAGAAAGGAGGTATCATCACCAAAAACCCGTTCAGGTGCCCCATATTTTATATAAATCTCATCAACATAGGAAATGAGTTGCTGCAGTTTCTCTTTACCCAGGTAATCCCTTAGCCAGCCTCCAAATTCGGTTGTTAGAGTCAGCTTGCCATCAGAAAACGCTCCGGCCCCTCCCCAGCCGCACATAATGGAGCAGGGGTTGCAGTTAATACAGCTTTCTGACTGCTTTCCAATGGGGCAACACCTGGAATTAATATCTTTGCCTTTTTCCAATAGAAGAATTTTTGACCGGCTGTGCCGGCATAGTTCCAGAGCGGCAAAAATGCCTGCCGGTCCCGCACCTACAATTATTACATCATAATACTTTTCCAATCGGCATCCCCCCTTAAGATATTAGGAAATATCCGACTCACCTAATTATAGCATATGCAATTTGTGTTACCATCAGAGGGAAACAGCTGTGGTGTCTTGCTATAATAGTATTAGATGAACAAGGAGATAGTATTAAAATGGAAAAAAAGATTATTTATATTTGGGGACAAGAGCTGTTCCTGGTTGAAAAAGAAGTGGAAAGGATAATTGACGCCATCGGCAAAGAGACCCAGGGCAAACCGGAAGTAGTCTTTCTCGATGCCGATGCCATGAGCCCTGCTGAATTATTGGAGTTTCTGCAATTTAGCCCTTTGTTCTCCTTATACCGGATAATAGTTATTAAAAGGCCTTCCTGGCTAGGCAAGAACCGGCCTAATAAAAAGAACCTGACGGAAATAGAGACAGTTATTAAAAAATACACGGAATGGGATATTCAGGGACAAACCCTTATTATTACTTCCGATCAACCCTATGCCACTAGCCCCATTGTCAAACTTATAGAAAAAAAGGGCACTATCATCAAGTGCGATCCCTTGGGCACCAGGGAACTGACCAAATGGGTAAGGGAGGAGTTTGCCAAAAGAGATTGCAAAATTAAGCCGGGGGTAGACAAAATACTGGTTGATAGCCGGCAAGATATGTACTTTATTTTCAATACTATTGAAAAACTGTCGCTTATGGTTAAGGATAGGCCAATCAGCCAGGGAGATGTGACCGAACAGTTGAGCGTGCGGGAGGAAGCCAAGGTGTTCGGGATGACTGATGCCTTATTGCGTAAGGAAACCAACCAGGCTTTGCAAGCCCTGAACAAACTATTGAGCCAGGGGGAGAGCCCGATTTTGCTGGTATCTGTTATGGCCCGACAGTTCATTAACCTGGCCCGGGTTAAATACTTTCAGGAAAGAGGGCTTTCTAATAGGGAAACGGCGGCCCAGACAGGTCTGCCAGGTTTTGTTGTAGGCAAAATAATGGAAAGGGCATCAGTTTTCTCGTGGGAACAGATCGAAAATGCCTTCGAATTATTTCTCAATACCGATATGGTACTAAAAACAACCGGGCAAGATGAAAGAATAGTATTGGAAACCCTGGTGGTCGAACTGTGCCATTAATAAATAAAACCTGCTGGTTAGCAGGTTTTATTGAGCTATGCGGTTATATTTCTTGGTAAGCTGCGATTTTTTTCTCGCTGCCGTATTCTTGTGCAATATTCCTTTGTTAACACTCTTATCAAGATAGGAGGTTACCTGCAATAGCAACTCCCGAGCTTTCTCAGGGTCATTTTGGGTTAAGGACGATTCATATTTAGAGATATATGTTTTAAGCCTACTTTTATAAGACTTGTTACGCAAACGATTCTTTTCAGCCTGCTTTGCTCTCTTGAAGGGAGTTTTACTTTGGGCCATTCTTTCACCTCCTTAATTTTGACTGACAAACAATAATATAGCATTACCAAAACCAAAATGCAACAAAACAAAGGTTTTTCTTTGACCTCTATAAAAGCAGTTCTATTTTTTTTGTTAATTCCATAGATTTAGAAAAAATGTGCTTATGGGGTGGACAGGATGAGCAGAACTGTTTTTGCTTTTTTAAAGGGAATCGTTCTTGTCAATGTTTTTATTCTTGTCCTCATTATTGGGGTCAGCTTTAGTTTGAACCACAAAAATGCCAATCAGATATCTGATTGGCAAATCGGAAATCTTCTAAAGCCGTTTTCCACACTTATTATTAATGAAACTATGGGAAATAATCTATTTAAAGAGACAAGTGTACTCCTAGCCGGAGATATTGATAATGATCTTTTGTCCAAGTCCTATATAGGTGCTAAAGTCCCAGAAAATATAATGTTGCTCAATATGCAGGCTTTAGCCCTGGGAGAGAAGGTCGTCAGCCGGGCTAAAGAAATACCTCAGGATCTTTCCGAGCCTGACTTGCCAGTGGCCCAAGTGGGAGAACAGCAAGAAAGAGATACTGGTGCAAAAAGATATGATATTTTTAATAATTGTCGGGTGGTTTTTTACTGTACACATAGTGCTGAATCATATATTCCTGACAGTGGTAAAGGCCGGCTGGATGGAGAAAAGGGATTAATCAACCAGGTGGCCCGGGAGATTGCCAGCCATTTGGAAAATAGAGGCCTGGAAGCTATATTTTATGATACCATTCATGACAATCCGTACCAGGAAAGCTATGTTAAATCCCGGGAGACTGTAAAAAAAGCCCTGGCTACCGAAAAAAAGAACCTAGCTTTATTTGATATCCACCGGGATAGTATTCCCGGACAAAAAACAGCCGGTACGGTTACCATAAACGGTAAAAAGTCGGCGCAAATACTGATAATTGTGGGCACCGATGCCCGGAAAAACCATCCGCACTGGAAGAAAAATTTAGATTTTGCCGAAAGACTATTTATACAGGGAGAAAAAATGTATCCGGGCTTAATTAGGGGAACGAGAACCAAGGATGGAACTTATCATCAGGAATTGCATGATCATGCACTCTTGTTGGAAGTAGGTACTGACTACAACTCATTGGCGGAAGCTCTTTATGCTGCCCAGTTGTTTGCCGATGTTTTGGTTGAGGTATTGAAAGATGAAATATAATTAGGAGAGAACAAACATATATGGAAAGAGCTGTTCAGTCATTATTAGTTCTTCTCTTGGTAAGTGTGGTAATAATGGGCTTAAAAATCAGTCACCACAATATTAACAGTCTTACCGGTGTAGATCAGGGTCCGATTATAGGAATTAACGTATCGGATGGCAATTTAAGCTTGGCTTTTGCTGGACAAACCCACGATTGCAGCTTTAGCCGCCTGAACTATATGAGAGATGAGCTGATCTGCCAGGGACAGGATACCATTTACGAAGCAGGAAGATATTTTAAAAGGATTTGGCTGATTTTTAGAGCGCTAATAGCAAATCCCCAAATTACAATATAAGAGGAACAATTAAAGGTAAATCTATTACCCAACCTCTAGCTGTTGGGGGTAGTTTTATAGAATGTTTTAAATTTGCTAATACTCGAGTATTAGCTATTTTCTTGCCCAGTAGTTGTGCCAATTCCTAGGTACACTTAAATGGTCTGCTGCCTGATTTATAGATAATTATCTATTGAAATAGTCTATGAAATCAGGTTAAGATTGATTTGCTTGAGTCCTGATGCTAATACGATGATACAGGCACTCACTTTTGATTTTCAACCAGTTGGTTTTACTAGCCTGAATGGGGTTGGCGCATTTGACCGAAACAGGAAAGCATATTGCCAAGGCTGCCATTATATTAATGATCACGGTTATTATATCGCGTATTCTTGGATACGGCCGTGAAGTAGTCTTGTACACAATTTTTGGGCAAAATTATATAACTGATGCCTACCGTGCCGCTTTTTCCATACCTGACTTTGTATATATGCTCCTGGTGGGGGGGGCGCTAAGTTCGGCTTTCATTCCTATTTTTTCCGCCTTTGTGGTAACTGGCAGAGAAGATGAAGGATGGAAATCAGCCAGTATAGTCTTTAATTATGTAGTAGTTTTTCTATTGGTCTTAATTCTGATAGCCTATTTGTATACAAAACCATTAATGGTGTTGCTGGCGCCGGGTTTACCTGCTGAATATCTGGAAATGGCGGTAGAACTAACCCATATAATGTTTTTACAGACTTTTTTTATGGCATTAAACGGATTTGCCATGGGGATACTGAATTCATACAAACATTTTGTTGCCCCGGCTTTAGGCAGTCTGGTGTATAATCTGGTCATAATAATTGTTGGTGCATCTTTAGTAGATCGTTTGGGTATAGCAGCTTTCTCCTATGGAGTAGTCCTGGGGGCGTTTCTCAATTTTGTAGTGCAAATACCAGCCTTGCGCAGGATGGGGCTAAAATACTATTTTTCCTTTGATTATCGCAATATTGGCTTTCGCCAGATAATGGTCTTAATGGTCCCTGTATTAGCCGGATTGGGAGTAGTTCAGCTCAATCTTTTTGTTACCCAAAACCTGTCTTCCAACCTGGGATCAGGGGTGATCAGCGCTTTAAATCTTTCCCAGAGAATCATGAATCTTCCCATTGGAATATTTGCGGTTTCCATTGCCACGGCTCTTTTTCCTACTCTCACCGCTTTTACTGCTGTAGGTGAACTGGACGATTTTAAGCGTTCCACTTCCCTGGGACTAAGAGCGATTTTTCTGGTGAGCATTCCTGCCTCCTTTGGGTTGATAGCGCTTGGAGAACCATTAATCAAGCTGCTTTTTGAACAGGGGGAGTTTACCTCCAGTATGGTTACAGCCACCAATCAGGCATTAGTTTTTTATTCTATTGGACTTTTTGCTTACTCTGCTGTTCAGGTATTAAACCGGAGTTTTTATGCTCTCAAAGACACCCTTACGCCGGTGGTGGCAGCATTCCTGACTATTGGTTTTAACATATATCTGTCTTTAAATCTGGTGGATGTATTAGGGCATCGAGGTTTGGCTGGTGCTTATTCTCTGGCGGGGTTTTTAAATATGGTACTATTGCTTGGTATGCTCAGAATTAAGGTGGGAATATTGGGAGGATATAAATTAATCCGAAGCTTCTCCATTTCTATGGGAGCTTCTCTGGTAATGTTTAGTGCGGTCCGTTTATGGGATAATTTGCTTACCACCTGGTGGATTTCCATGACTAAACTAGGGCTGCTTGTTTACACCATGTCGGCTATAACCATTGGTATAATCGTTTATAGCGGAATTGTTTTATTGTTCCGGTTGGAGGAGACAGATTTGGTCTGGAGTATGGTGGGAAAAAGATTGCCGGATGGAATCATAAAAAAACTAAAAAGATACTAAAAGTGCATTTTATTATGTTTAATATCCAGGAGGTTAGGGATTCTTGGCTGAGAATATTCGTAATTTCAGTATTATAGCACATATTGACCATGGTAAATCTACCCTGGCAGATCGTCTCATGCAAACTACCGGGGCTTTAAGTGACAGGGAAATGAAAGAGCAGTATTTGGACAAGATGGATTTGGAGCGAGAAAAAGGGATAACCATAAAACTCCAGCCGGTTCGTTTAAAATATGTTGCTAAAGATGGCAACGAATATATACTTAACCTTATCGATACCCCGGGGCATGTAGATTTTACCTATGAAGTATCGCGGAGTTTGGCCGCTTGTGAAGGAGCCCTATTGGTAGTTGATGCTTCCCAGGGGATTGAAGCCCAGACCTTGGCCAATGTCTATCAGGCCATGGATCTCAATTTGGAAATAATCGGGGTAATTAACAAAATTGATTTGCCCGGGGCGCAGATAGAGATGGTTAAAGAAGAAATAGAAAATGTGCTGGGAATTGATCGTGATGAATTAATACCTATATCAGCCAAATTGGGGATGGGAATTGAAGATGTACTGGAAGCCATAGTATCAAGAATTCCCCCTCCCCGCCATCAGTTGGATGAACCCTTGCAGGCTTTGATTTTTGATTCATATTTTGACCCTTACAAAGGAGCTATATCATATATTAGGGTTGTATCAGGAGAGATAAAAAAAGGCAGTATTATCAAGATGATGTCTACTTCCAGAGAATTTGAGGTAGCTGAACTCGGTGTGCTTACCCCACATATGATTGAGGTATCGAGCCTTAGGGCGGGGGAAGTGGGTTATATGGCTGCGGGCATTAAAAACGTGGCTGATACCAAAGTAGGAGATACCATCACTAATGCTGATAGACCGGCAGATAGCCCTTTGCCCGGCTATAAGGAAGTAAAACCCATGGTTTATTGCGGATTGTATCCCTTGGAAAACAATGACTTCGAGCGCTTGAGAGATGCCCTGGAAAAACTGCGGCTGAATGATGCTTCACTGGTTTTCGAGCCAGAGCATTCGGCGGCGCTGGGGTTCGGTTTCCGCTGTGGTTTTTTGGGATTGCTTCATTTAGATATTATCAAAGAACGGTTGGAGAGGGAATATGATTTAAACTTGCTTGCCACCGCTCCTGGTGTAGTATATCAAATCTTTCTTACCGATGGATCGGAAATCCATGTACAGAATCCTACCCACTGGCCCCCGCCTCAAGGGATGCAGGAAGTAAGGGAACCCATAGTAAAAGCCACCATAATGACTCCTAATGACTATATTGGTTCAATAATGGAACTTTGCCGGGAAAAAAGAGGGGTTTTTGTAACCATGGAATACCTTACTCCGCAAAGAGTTATGCTTACGTATAAGCTGCCGCTGTCGGAAATACTCTTCGACTTTTTTGATAATTTGAAATCACGTACCAAAGGGTATGCGTCCCTGGATTATGAACTGTACAGTTATGAAACATCTAAACTGGTGAAGATGGATATCCTGTTAAACGGAGACCCTGTAGATGCCTTGAGTTTTATTGTTCACCAGGATAAAGCTTATTATCGGGCCCGGATTTTAGTCCAAAAGCTGCGGCGGATAATACCCCGGCAGATGTATGATGTGGCTATTCAAGCGGCTGTGGGCAACAAGGTAATAGCCCGGGAAACCGTCAAAGCTTTGCGCAAGGATGTCCTGGCCAAGTGTTATGGCGGGGATATAACCAGGAAGAAAAAGCTGCTGGAAAAGCAAAAAGAAGGTAAGAAACGCATGAAGCAACTCGGTCATATAGAGGTTCCCCGGGAAGCCTTTATGAGCGTAATGGATATTGAAAATGATTAATCAGAGGACTCTAGGGATTTATGTGCATATCCCCTTTTGCCGGAGGAAATGCCTTTATTGTGATTTCTATTCGGTTACCCAATGTGATGCAGAAACCTTGCGAAAGTATGGGGACTGCTTGGTAACTGAGATCTACCAAAAGGCAGCAGATTTGCCTGAAGCAGTTATAAAATCCATCTATTTGGGGGGGGGCACTCCCAGCCTCTTGCCTTTAGCAGTCCTCAAAAAAATAATTAAGGCACTTAAAGAAGCTTTTACTGTAAGTAATCATGCTGAGGTAAGTGTTGAAGTAAATCCGGCTACTCTGGATAATGACAATTTGCAGGGATTTTTGGAAGCAGGGGTTACTCGTCTGTCATTGGGTGTGCAGAGTTTTTTTAATGAGGATCTGGATATGCTAGGGCGCATCCATGATGCAGGGCAGGCTTTGCAGAGTATAGAACTATTGCATCGCCGTAATTTGGAAAATTTTAATTTGGATTTAATTTATGGGATTCCAGGGCAATCTATGGCCAGGTGGGAACAGAATCTCAAAAAAGCATTAGACAGTCAGCCCGCCCACCTTTCTCTTTACTTATTACAGCTGGATCCCAGCACCCCGCTGGCCAAAGTTATAGCCAAGGGCTATTTAAACCCCTTGGATGAGGAAGTGGAACGCAATATGTACTACCTGGCCCGCTCTCTGCTAACAAAAGCAGATATGGTTCAATATGAAATATCCAATTATTCCAAGCCGGGATTGGAGTGTAGGCATAATCTGGCCTATTGGCGGCATGAGGAGTATCTGGGGATAGGGTGCGGAGCAGTCTCCTTCATAGAAGGAAAAAGGTGGATAAACCGTCCCGACCTTGGCGGTTATATGCAAGATCTGGGAAATAGCCATAACTGCCCCGTTGATCAATTAGAAAATCTATCTCTGCGGGAACAGGCTCAAGAAGCACTGATTATGGGATTAAGGTTAATCAAAGGAGTTAACCTTAGGGATTACCAAGACCGGTTTGGGTTAGATCCGCAAGAGGTGTACGGACGGGAAATAAAGAAATGTTTAGAGTTAGGATTAATTGAACTAAATGATGGACATATAAGATTAACCGATGAGGGACTTTTTCTGTCAAATACGGTGTTTTGCGAGTTTATCTGAAGCTTGACAAAGGTATTTACAGATGATATTTTTTAGGTAAACCGTTTAGCACTCAATTGATGAGAGTGCTAACAGGCAGGTGAATATGAGTGACTCTAGATGAAAGGAAAAAGAAGATTCTTGAATCAGTAATAATAGAATACGTGGAAACCGCTGAACCCGTTGGTTCCCGTGCGGTGGTTAAAAAGCATAATCTAAATATCAGCGCAGCCACAGCAAGAAACGAAATGTCCGATCTGGAGGAAATGGGTTATATGGAACAGCCTCATACTTCTGCAGGGCGGATTCCTTCCGAAATGGGCTTTAGGTACTATGTTGACAGGATTATGCTAAAAGAAAGTCCGACTGAACAAGAGATCCAAATGTTAGGAAAAATACTCAAGGAAAAAATTGTTGACTGGGATGAGACTATTGCCACCATTGCCAGATATATTTCCCAGCTGACTCATTATACTGCATTTGTTGTAGCCCCCGGGGTTGATTCTTCGGAAATCAGACTTCTGCAATTAGTTCCTCTGGAACCAGGACTGGCTTTATTATTGGTAGTAACGGATATGGGAATTATAATGCACCGAAAAATAGATCTGCCTGATTCTATTAATGTTAATGATCTTCAGATAGTTGGCGGTTTTCTAAATAAGGCCTTTCAAGGCAAAAAATTGTCAGATATTCGGCGCAGTGACATGCAGTTAGTAAGGGATGATTTAGCAAAACAGAGAAAAAGAGTTGTAAATTGTGCACTGGAGGCCATTGATCATTTATTCGGCAGTAAGAATGAAAAGGTTGTTATCAGCGGTACTTTAAACATCTTAAATGAGCCTGAATTTAAAGATTATGTTAGATTGAAAAAGATTCTTACTTTGCTGGAAGAAGAAGTATTATTTAGAGAACTAATTCCTGATGATGTAGGAGACGATATTACCATCCGCATCGGAAAAGAAAATAAAGTAGAGGATGCCCAGGATATGAGTCTGGTTGTGGGCGGGTATAGTGTTTTTGGAGAAATGGGCAAAATAGGTGTTATAGGGCCGGTTCGCATGGAATATTGGAAAGCAGCCGGTACGGTAGAGACTATTCAGGCATTTCTTGGGGATTTTTTAAAGCAGCACTTCTAAACTGCAGGGCCTCCTTTTAATAGTCTACCCATTGAGATAAATTCTTTTAAAAAGGGCTCATAGGCAGTTATTTGCTTGTATACATGAAAATCGTACCTATTTTGAATTGGTTAACACATAATTTATATAAAATATAAGCAAGAGGTGAATAACAAATATGGCAAGCAATAATATGCAACCGGATGGAACCAAACCCATGGAAGAGGTTAAAGAGAATAATAATGAAAAGCCTACAGTTGAAATAGATGATGCACCTGAAATGGAGCTGAAAAAACTCAAGGAAGAATTGGCCCGGTGCCAACAGGAATCCCAGGAAAATTACAATCAATATTTAAGGGCTATGGCTGATGCAGAAAACATAAAAAAGCGTTTTATCAGGGAACGGGATGAATACATAAAATTTGCCACCCTGCCGCTTATTAAAAAGCTATTACCAGTTATTGATGATTTGGACCGGGCAATTAGTATGTCACAAAATAGTCAGGATTACGAAGCTTTATACAAAGGGATAGAAATGATCGCCAAGAAGCTACAGGAAACCCTGAGTGAAGAAGGCGTAAAACAGATCGAAGCATTAAATGGGCCCTTTGACCCACAATATCATGAGCCTTTAACTGTTGAAGAAAACCAGGAATACCCTGATAATACTGTTATTGAAGAACTGCAAAAGGGCTATATGATGCATGGCAGGGTAATAAGGCCCAGCTTGGTAAAGGTCAGTAAACAGAGCTAATTCCTATCAGATTTTTTATTAATAACGGAGGTGTTAAAATGGGCAAAGTAGTTGGGATAGATCTTGGTACTACCAACTCATGTATAGCTTTTATGGAGGGAAGCGAAGCTACTGTTATTCCAAATGCAGAAGGTGAGCGCATTACACCGTCTGTAGTCGGTTTTTCCAAGTCAGATGAAAGACTGGTGGGGCGTATTGCTAAACGCCAGGCGATAACTAATCCAGATAGAACTGTTTTATCTATAAAGAGACACATGGGTACTGATTATAGAGTAAATATCGACGGGAAAAAGTATTCTCCTCCTGAAATTTCAGCCATGATCCTGCAAAAACTTAAAAAGGATGCAGAAGCCTATATCGGGGAAAAAATAACCCAGGCAGTTATTACTGTACCAGCTTATTTTACTGATTCGCAGCGTCAGGCTACTAAAGACGCAGGAAAGATTGCAGGGCTGGAAGTCCTGAGAATAATAAATGAACCTACTGCTGCCGCCTTAGCCTATGGCCTGGATAAAGAAGGCAGCCAGGTTATACTGGTATTTGACCTGGGCGGCGGTACTTTCGATGTCTCCATACTGGAAATCGGTGATGGAGTATTTGAGGTTAAAGCTACCAGCGGCAACAACCGTCTGGGCGGCGACGATTTCGATGATCGTATTATCAGTTGGTTGATAGATGAGTTTAAGAAGGATAACGGAATTGATTTAAGAAATGACAAAATGGCCATGCACCGCTTAAAGGAAGCGGCTGAGAAGGCCAAGCATGAACTTTCCGGGGTACTTACCACGGATATTAACATACCATATATTACGGCTAACCAGAGTGGCCCCCTTCATCTGGAGAGGACTCTCACCCGGGCCAAGTTTAATGAGCTTACGGCTGATCTGGTGGAAAAGACCATGGGGCCAGCCAGACAAGCACTAAAAGATTCCGGGCTAAAACCCGAACAAATTGATAAAGTCATTCTGGTGGGAGGGTCTACCAGAATCCCGGCGGTCCAGGAGGCAGTAAAAAGATTCATCGGCAAGGAGCCTTTTAAGGGGATAAATCCCGATGAGGTTGTTGCCATTGGGGCAGCCATTCAAGCTGGAGTACTCTCTGGTGAGGTTACCGATGTGGTATTACTGGATGTTACTCCACTTTCCCTGGGAATCGAAACCCTGGGAGGAATTTTTACCAGAATTATTGACCGCAATACAACTATCCCTACTTCCAAAAGCCAGGTTTTTACTACTGCAGCGGATAACCAACCATCGGTTGATATTCATGTTCTGCAAGGGGAAAGGAAAATGGCGGCCGATAATGTGACTCTGGGCAGATTTCAGTTAAGCGGAATTCCTCCCGCACCCAGAGGTATTCCCCAGATTGAGGTCAAATTTGATATTGACGTTAATGGTATTGTGAATGTGAGTGCAAAAGATCTGGCCACCAACAAGGAACAGAAGATTACCATTACATCATCCAGCGGATTGACAGATGAAGAGATTAATCGTATGGTAAGCGAAGCAGACAAATATGCCGCTGAAGACGAAAAACGCCTAAAAGAGGTGGAGGCCCGTAACGCAGCAGACAGTATTATTTACCAGGCTGAAAAAACCTTAAAGGACTACGGTGATAAAATTGATGAAAACACCAAATCAGAGGTTGAGAAGGCTAAAGAAGAATTAACCAATGCTCTGCGAGGCAATGACATAGATGAGATTAAATCCAAAACAGAGTCCTTAACCAACGCAGTACATGCTATTGCAGCCAAGATGTACCAGGAAGCCAACCCATCTGGAGCAGGTTATGATTCTGGCGAGACTGATGGTAATGTATATGATGCCGATTACAATGTGGCAGACGATGAAAAGGATAAATAACACAGAATATAGTAATAATAGCTTTCGTTAAACCTGGAGACCTTTAGTTTCCGGGTTTAGCCGGTTTTTTAGGAAGGCGGGGGATGATGTCCAAACGAGATTATTATGAGGTTCTGGGGATTTCCCGAAATGCTACCCAGGACGAAATTAAAAAAGCATATCGACAGATGGCCAGGAAATATCATCCCGATGTAAACCGGGAGGATAAAAATGCTGCGGAAAAGTTTAAAGAGATTAATGATGCTTATGAAGTCTTAAGTGATCCTCAAAAAAGGGAGATTTATGACCATTACGGGCATGATGCATTTGATCCCACCAAAAATGCCGGGGCCGGTGCTGGAGGTTTTGGCGGGTTTGGCTTTGGGCAGGATGGGTTTTCTGACATTTTTGATATGTTCTTTGGTGGCGGGATGACTGGCAGCCGCCGGAGAACCGGGCCCAGGCGAGGTGCTGACCGGGAGATACGCTTGGATATCAGCTTTGAAGATGCTGTATTTGGTCAGGAAAAAGAAATAGAGATTACCAGAATGGAAAAGTGTGAGCATTGCAAGGGAAATGGTGCCGAGCCGGGAACCAAGATCACCACTTGTCCTAGCTGTAAAGGCACCGGGCAGGTGCGGAGTGTTCAGAGTACTCCTTTTGGGCGTTTTGAAACAGTCAGAACCTGCAGCAGGTGCAATGGAGAGGGCAAGGTTGTACAAACACCTTGTTCAGTATGCAAAGGAACCGGTCAGGTCAGAAAAAACCGCCGGATAAATGTCCGCATTCCAGCTGGTATAGACAATGGCTCGCGCCTCAGGATGTCGGGAGAAGGAGAACCCGGGCAAAATGGTGGTCCTCCCGGAGACCTGTATATTACTGTTATTGTAAGGCCTCATCCCCATTTTGAACGAGAAGGAAATAACCTGATTACCAAAGTAGATATTGATTTTGTTCAGGCTGCCCTGGGGGCGGAAATAGAGATTGCTTTACTGGGAGGGGGCAAACAGACGGTGAAGATTCCTGAGGGAATCCAACCCGGTGATATATTAACTATTAAGGGTAAGGGCATACCATTTTTGCACAGCCACCGTTTTGGTGACCTAAAGATAATAGTTAATGTAAAAATTCCTACTCGTCTTACTAGAAAACAAAAGGAATTACTGCTTCAGTTTAAGGAAGAAGAGAAGCCTGAGAAAAAAGGGTTCTTCAACAAGTTTAAAGATGCTATGGGTTAGCAGGTGTTAGATATTGAACTGGCAAGAGGTTATCGTTACGACTGATGTCCTATTTAAAGACGTAGTGGCAGATGCCTTGCGGATCTGTGATGATTGTAGGGGGGTGTCAATAGAACAGCCCTTTTCCATCGAAGCGCAAAAAACAATTGAAAATGCACCTGTGAAAATAAGGGCATATTTCCCTGAAGGTGCTTTGGCTTTAAACTGTGTTGTTAAGCAATTGGAACTACAGGAAGAAACTCTTAAAGGTCAATGGCAAGTATCCCTGCAGGTGGTAAAGGATGAAGACTGGGAGGAATCATGGAAAAAGTACTTCCATCCTTTGCGCATAGGGAAAAAAATTGTAATTAAGCCTACCTGGGAAAATTTTATCCCCGGGCCGGATGATGTACTGATAGAACTGGATCCCGGTATGGCATTTGGAACCGGTGATCATGCCACAACCCGTATGTGCCTGGAGCTATTGGAAGAATATATTAAAGACGCTAAAACAGTTATAGATGCCGGCTGCGGCTCCGGCATACTCTCCTTGGCCGCGGCTCGGCTTGGAGCCAGGAAGGTTTTGGCTTTCGATAATGATGAAGTAGCTGCTAAAATTGCTGCCGAAAACGTCCAATTAAACAAACTGGATGAAATGATCACAGTGGAAACCGGGGACATTATTAAAATATTACCAAACCTGAACGGTGATATTGTTATGGCCAATATTATTGCGGAAGTAATAGAACAGCTTATTACTGGTGCTTCAAAGGCTCTCTACCCGGGAGGGTATTTATTGGTATCTGGAATTATTGGCTCCAAATGGCCTGGTATTCAGCGTTCCTTGCTGGAGACGGGCTTTGTAATTGACCGAGTTGCACGAGAAGGGGAATGGGTTGCGGCGGCCGCCTGCCGAACGTAATACAAATGATTAATTACATTGGTGGTGCGGGAGGAGGAATTCTATGCACCGCTTTTTTGTTTCTGCTGACTGCCAAAAAGGAAATCAAGTCATAATAGATGGTGACCAGGCCCATCATATAGAAAGGGTATTAAGGCTTAAACCAGGTGATTTCATCACGATTTTTGATGGAACCGGGTTGGAGTACCGGGCCATTCTCCAAGGCAGAGTAGATGGAGCATTGGTTGCCCAAATACAAGATTCATTCAGTAAAGAGAATGAACCATTAACCCATATAACCCTGGTCCAATCCATCGCTAAAGGCGACAAGATGGATGCTGTAGTACAAAAAGCGACCGAAATCGGTGTAAATACTATAATACCATGTTTAACTGAGCATACTGTTGTGCGCCTGCAGGGCAAGGCTGACCAAAAAGTCCAGCGCTGGCAGATAATCGCGCGGGAGGCTTGTAAACAATGCCAACGCAACCTGATCCCGGAAATAAGACCGGTAGTTGAGTTAAAAAATATATTGCCAGTTATTCCTTCCCAGTCCACAGTTCTGCTGTATGAAAAAGCCGATAAGAACGGCTTAAAGGAATTTCTTAAAAATCACCGGCATTTTAAGGGCCAGGAAGTTTATATTATAGTGGGTCCCGAAGGCGGTTTTGCGCAGCAGGAGATTGAAGCAGCCCAATCCTATTCCATACCCATTGTCAGCCTGGGCTCAAGGATTCTCAGAACTGAAACTGCAGGCATAGTAGCAGCTAGTATCATATTGTATGAATTTGATGATCTAGGCTGACAGCCTTGAGTTACGCCGGTTTTTAACGGTTTGAATGGAGAGTTGCAGATGAAAAAAGCAGCCTTTTTTACTCTGGGATGTAAGGTTAACCAGGTGGAAACAGAACAAATGAAAGAAGAGTTTATAAAAAAGGGATACGGCATAACATCCTTTGAGGAGAATGCCGATATATATATAATAAATACCTGTACAGTAACCCATGTGAGTGATAGTAAATCCCGGGCCATAATTCGTAGAGCCCTACGTAAGGCTTCCCCACAGGCTATTGTAGTTGCCGTCGGCTGTCTGGCTCAGGTTAACCCTGAACAATTGGCAGAGATTGAGGGAATAGACCTTATTGTGGGAAACAACCAGAAAGAAAATATTGCTGAACTAGTAGAAAACTATAAGAAGAACAAAACAAGCAAACCCTTGATAGAGGCTGGTCCCATTGATTCAGCCCGCAAGCCCGGGACCTATTCTTACACTCATCCTCACGAAAAAACCCGGGCCTTTATTAAAATTCAAGATGGGTGCGAAAACTTCTGCTCTTACTGTATTGTACCCTTTGCCAGAGGACCAGTTAGAAGCAAGAATCCCGCTCATGTCATTGCGGAAATTGAGCAACTGCATTCCCTTGGTTACAAGGAATTTGTCCTTACCGGTATACATACCGGGCTGTACGGGAAAGATCTTTTGGGGTGGGATTTGGCCAAACTTTTGGAAAATGTTTTTAATGCCGTTAAAGGTGAATACCGCATAAGGCTGGGCTCCATTGAGCCCCATGAAGTATCAGCAGGACTGCTGGAACAATTTAATCATAACCAACTGTGCCATCATCTCCATATTCCCTTACAGAGCGGAAGTGATCAAGTATTAAAATCTATGGGCAGGGATTATACCCGGGACTATTATAGCCGGCTGGTGGAAGGAATAGTCTCCCGCATAGCAGATATGGCTGTAACAGCCGACGTAATGGTTGGTTACCCATCAGAAGATAGTTTGGCCTTTGATCAGACATTGACTTTGCTGCAGAAACTACCGATAATGGATCTACATGTTTTCAGATATTCCCATCGCCCAGGAACCAGGGCTGCCCAGCTTATATCAGTAGTAAGCAACGAACAAAAACAAGAGCGAAGTAAAACCTTAATTCAATTGGCTAATGAAAAACGCCATTCTTTCGTAGAAAAAATGGTAGGAACAAAAGTAAGGTTACTGGTTGAAAAAGAAATAAAAAATGATCTTTATCAGGGATTCAGTGATAACTATATTAACGTACTCTTTTCCAGCCGGAAGAAGCTAACCGGGCAATTTGTCCAGGTAACTATTGATCACCAAGAGAATGGAAAGGTCTGGGGCACCCTAACAAGATAGAAAATATTGTATTTGGAATATTTTATATAAGCAAATTTTATTGGGAAAACTTTTGTATTGGTAGTTTTTCTGATAAAATAAACTAAAGTTCCCTGTATTAAGCGAAGGTTCAGGGAGGTGAATTTGTGTCACAGGATTGCATTTTCTGCAAAATAATTAACAAAGAGATACCTTCTACAATTGTATTTGAAAATGACCGAATACTAGCTATCAAGGATATTAATCCGGCAGCTCCTGTACATATTCTGCTAATTCCAAAAAATCATATAGATTCACTTGATAGTGTTTCCGATCAGGATATTGACCTTCTGGGCAATATTCAGGTGGCGGCAGCTCAGCTGGCCAAAGAGCTGGATATTTCGAACCAGGGTTATAGGTTGGTTAACAATTGTGGTGAATGGGGAGGACAAACGGTTTCTCATATCCATTACCATTTAATTGGTGGAAGGAAATTAGCCTGGCCTCCCGGCTAATGTTGACTGAAAATATCAATAAATAGTACAATTAAAGGGCATTTATTCAGCCCAGGTAGTGAACGAGGGGAGGGAAACAGTGAGCGAGGTAAAAGTTGGTAAAAACGAATCCCTGGATAGTGCTCTAAAAAGGTTTAAACGTACCTGCCAAAAAGCAGGGGTTATGCAGGATATTAGAAAACATGAGCATTATGAGAAACCTAGTGTAAGGAGAAAAAAGAAATCAGAAGCTGCAAGAAAGAAGAAAAGGTTTTAGCGTGAAACCCGGTTGTCTTAGGTCACTGGCACTGTTAAGCAGGAATCATGCCTATGGGAGTTGAAAAACAAGAAGGGTATAGATGAAAGCTACAGATGTAACTAGACTGGGAAGGAACCTTGACCAGTTTCTAAAAAGTCAGCCGGATAATTGTGACACATTACATGAAATTTCAGCGAGTTACCTCCCTTTAGCAGCGAATCAAAATCTCAGTGAATCCGAAGAGTTTTGGAACAGAACCCTTAGGTAGAGAAGATCATATCAAGCGTTGCAAGTATTGTTATAAGAAGTCTGATAGACAGCTGTTTATCAGACTTTTTGCTTAAAAATTCTAATAAGTAAACAGTTAGGAGGATTCTCGTGAGCTTTATGAGCAGAAGCCTGCGGGGCAAAAAAGGAAGAAACATAATGATTGCTGTTGTATGTGTAGTTTTGGTATCCTTTATTGTTAGCATTTTTGCCTTGTCTTTTTAGAAGAAACAAATCAGCCTACCTATGCCCAGGGGAAAAATTCGGGCTTAGTTAGGGCTATGTTGCACCAGACTTAAATTCTTTTGCTACCCTGGTTGCAGGATTAGATAAAGCTTTGGCCAAGGAACCGCTTGTTAAAGGGTTCTAAGGCCATTTTTTCGCTGCCGATCTTTAAGGTTGCTATTTTAGAACTCCCATTCTTTAGAACTCCATCATAATTGGAAACCCTCCTTCCCTCCTGATAAACCAAAGAATTCCCGGTTTTAGTGCCAAATAAAAGCATGCCCGACCAGCTTTAGGCATATATTTCTATGATGAGTCTTCTATAAGCCTGGAAGTGGAGGAGTCTTAAATGGGAAACAAAAAGGAGATCCTGGGCAAGGCCATGGCGGAGTTCCTTGAAATACCCAAGGATATAGTTCTCGATCTGCCTAAAGTAACCATAATCGGGCACTCTGAATTATACCTGGAGAATCATCGGGGAATTATTGAGTACAGTTTAGACCGTATCAGGGTTAATCTTATCAGGGGTTTTATGGAGATTGAAGGGAATAATCTGCAAATTAGAGCCCTTATGCCTGAGGAAATGAGCATTACGGGCGAAATAAGATCAATAAAGTATTTTGATTAGCAGGGAGGGTTAAAATGACTAACCGGTTATTTGATCAGGTGGGCGGGATAGTCAGTATCAGTCTGCGTGGAAATAATCCGGAAAGGGTAATTAATATGGCTCTCACCAGAGGGCTGTATATTTGGGATATAAAAAAATCCGGAGAAGTAATGCTTTTAAAAGTCAGGGAAAGCGGGTTTGAAGCGATAAAGAACATCGCTGCGGAAAATGGTTTGGAACTTCAAGTGCTTGATAAGCAGGGTTTGCCTTTTTTTAAAGGGCGTATAAGGAGAAGGCTGGGGTTTTTAGGGGGAGCAGTGATATTCGTGCTGGCTCTCTATTTTATGTCCTCGTTTATTTGGTATGTGGATTTACAGGGAAACAAGACTGTTGAGGAAAAAAGGATTCTTCTCACAGCCGCTAAATATGGAGTATATAAAGGAGCAGCTAAATGGAGTTTTAGCCGCATAGAAGTTGAAGAAGCTATTCTTCGGGAAATTCCGGAATTATCTTATATAAAGATTGACATACGAGGAGTTAAGGCTCGTATTGAGGTAGTGGAAAAGATATTGCCTCAGAAAGAAATAACCGGTCCGTGCCATATTGTTGCCTCCCGAGACGGAGTAATAGAAGAAATGCTGGTTTTAGAAGGTCAACCCCGGGTTAAGGAAGGAGATGTAGTGGGAAAAGGTACTATTTTAATATCAGGTGTGGTGTTCCCTACTGAGGTGCAGAACCAGGTACCTTTTAAGGAAGATACTCATCCCAGTATTACTCCGGAACCCTACTTGGTGAGAGCCAGAGGTATTGTAAAAGCCCGTGTTTGGTATGAAGGTTACGGTGAATGTAAGTTGAGAAGTGAAAGCAAGGTCCTTACTGGAAAAGAAGATAGAAAAATTATCGTTAATACTCCGTGGCAGGATTTTGTAATTAGAGACTATAAGGAACCAGGATTTACCCTGGCCCAGGAAACCAGAATAAAGAATCACCTATCGACCTACCTGGGTATATTTGGATGGGAAACGGTGATAATTCAGGAAGAGAAAGAAAAAGTAGTTGAGTATTCTCAGGATGAGGCAGCCCGTATTGCTGAAAAACGGGCTATGGAAAAACTCAGCCAGGTTATAGGGAGCAGAGAAAAGCTTCCGGAAGAAATAAAGGTAGAAGTATTATCTTCACCAAGTGATCCGGTATTGCGCATAAAGGTCTTTGTAGAGGTAATTGAAGATATAGCATGGGCAGAGCCTATTAACATTCCCGGAAATAGTAATTAGATATCCCTATGTGATATAATATCATAGACACTATCTGCCACTAGGGGGACTGTTATTGGCTGAGAAAGAAATAAAAATCGCCATTGAGGATAATGGACAAGCAGCAGCGTTTTTCGGAATTGGTGACCAGAATTTCAAATATTTGCGAAGTATTCTAAATGTTGATATGTCAGCCAGGGGTTCTGATATTTTTATAAAGGGCAGTGAAGAGGAAACCCAACAGGCTGTTACCCTGATAAACAGTCTTCTCGATATAACAGAAAGCCAGGGACAGCTTAATATAAATGATATCAACTATCTGCACAACCTGGTGCAAAAGGGGGAAACTGTCAAGCATAAGGATATAGTATCCGGGATTCTGTTGACCACGGCACGGGGTAAGGCCATTAGGACCAAAACCCTGGGGCAGAAAAAATATGTCCAGGCCATTCTAAATAATGATGTGGTTTTTGGGATTGGACCCGCAGGTACCGGAAAGACTTATCTGGCAGTTGTAATGGCAGTACTCGCTTTCAGAAACAAAGAGGTTGAACGCATCATCCTGGTGCGGCCTGCTGTTGAAGCAGGTGAGAAGCTGGGTTTTTTGCCCGGTGATTTTATTGAGAAGGTTAACCCTTATTTAAGACCTCTTTACGATGGACTGTTTGATATACTGGGAGTTGATTTAACCCAACGCTATCTGGAAAAAAACATTATTGAAATAGCTCCTCTGGCTTATATGAGGGGAAGAACTTTAAATGATGCTTTTATTATTCTGGACGAGGCCCAAAACACCACTCCCCAGCAAATGAAGATGTTTCTGACCCGGCTGGGTTTTGGTTCCAAAGCGGTGATAACCGGGGATATTACCCAGGTAGATTTGCCTAAGGAGGAACACTCTGGACTAATTGAAATACGAAAGATCCTTCAGGGGATTAAGGGTGTTTCCTTTGAGTATCTTACTAAAAATGATGTAATCAGGCATCCTCTGGTACAGAGCATAATTGATGCTTATGAATCCTATGAGGCTGATGCAACTGACCAGAGGCCATTATTGCGGTGAAAGGTGCCTTTTTGATGTTTAAACGAAGAACCACTGTTTTTTTGAATCTGTTGAAATCCCTTAAAATCAAACTGGCCAAGTTTTTTGGCAATTCCTTGGTGCAAAAAATATTTGGACTCTTAATTTTCTTTTCCATTACCATTTTTTTATTGTACAGCAATTTTAGTGCCAACCAGGTAATGTTGCGGCCAGATGAAGTTGCTCAGCGCAACATCCAATCCAATAGCACTACCAATATTATTGATCATAAGAGAACCTTGGAACTGCAGGAAGAAGCAATAAGCAAGGTACAAAAAGTATACCAGGAAGATAAATACGCTCTAACTCAAACGCAAAACGAGATTAATCAGTTTTTTGCTGCTGTTAATACAGTAATAGAATCTCCGGAGGAGGATCAGGAAAACCAGGTACAGGACTTATTGGAAAATTTTTTGGTAAAAGAGTATGACCTGCAGCTGGTAGTAGGAATTGATAAGCTTGCTGCGTATATTATTGCCGTCACTCCGGAAGACCGCGAACAGATCAGGGAGCTTAGTCTTACTATTGCACAAGAATACATGTCTAAACCTCTTACAGATGAAGCTCTGGATGAAAACTATGCACAGATGGAAGAAAGGATTAATAATCTTCAGTATTCCAGCGAAGCAAGAGAGATTATAAAAATAGTAACCATAAACACTCTTAGACCCAATCTGCTTTTTAATAAGGAAGCAACTGATCAAGCTATTAAAGAAGCCAGGGAATCAGTACAGCCGGTCCAGAAAGTAATTAAGGCCGGAGAGATTATTGTCCGGGAAGGGGAGCGGGTTACTGAAGAACAAATTTCCATTTTGGAACAACTGGGGATGCAGAGAAACAAGAATTCCCTCTTGACTTTCTTAGGAACAGGGTTTTTCGTGCTTTTGACCTTCTGGCTGATCATTCAATTTATCGGGCGGCACTACCGGGAAATCTTTTTGAATGATCGGCGGATGCTGCTTATTGGGCTAATTTTCATCATTACCTTGTTGATTAGCCGTTTTTTGACTATCATCACCATAAGTGACCAGCCTGAAATAAATGCTCTGGTAGGTTTTTTGGCTCCGGTGGCAGCAGGGTCTATGCTTATTGCCATATTATTGGATCATCGTCTGGCCTATTTTATTACTACCATAATGGCCTTATTCGTAGGATTTCTAACCGAAGGGAACCAGCTGTTTTATGCTATTACAGCCTTTGTAGGAGGCGTTGTGGGTATATTGCAGGTCTCGCGCCTCAGCCAAACTTCCGATTTGGCTAAATCAGGCCTTTATATTGCATCCGCCAATATTATTACTATAATTACCCTTCTCCTTATAGGGGGAAATATTTCCATAAACGTAGCGATAGTCGGGATGATTATCGGGGCAGTAAATGGTATTCTGTCGGCGGTTTTAATGATAGGTGTTTTGCCCTATCTTGAATCAGCTTTTTCCATAACCAGCATGATAAAACTATTGGAACTTTCTAACCCCAATCACCCGCTGCTAAAAAGGCTCTTGCTGGAAGCCACGGGAACTTATCATCACAGCTTAATGGTGGGTAATCTGGCCGAAGCCTCTGCCGAGGCTGTTGGCGCCAATCCTTTGTTGGTAAGAGTGGGGGCTTATTATCATGATATTGGGAAAATTAAAAGACCTGATTATTTCGTAGAGAACCAGAGAATGTTTGAGAATCCCCATGAAAAAATTGCCCCAGCTCTCAGCGCCCTGATTATTACCTCTCATGTCCGGGATGGAGTTGAGATGGCCCGGGAAGCCCGGTTGCCTGATTCCATTATAGACTTTATTGAGCAGCACCATGGCACCAGCCTGGCAAAATATTTCTTTAATCGTGCCTTGCAAGAGGACCCGGACGGCCAAATAAGTGAAGAGGGCTTCCGTTATGAAGGGCCCAAACCCAAGAGCAAAGAAGTCGCATTAGTTATGCTGGCTGATTCAGTTGAAGCAGCGGTAAGATCTTTAAAAGATGCCAACCCTGAAAATATTGAAAAAATGGTAAGGCAGATTATCAAGAATAAATTAGACGATGGGCAGTTGGAGTTATCTGAACTCACATTTAAAGATCTTGACGTTATCGCCCATTCATTTGTGAAAATCCTTGAGGGAGTCTATCATAAACGTATAGAATACCCAGAGGACTTAGGGAGAAAGTTTATTAAAAGAGGTTATGAAGATGGAGATAACCGTATTAAATCAGCAGAATATAATTGAATGGTCTGAGGAACTTGAGAATTTTATTAACCATGTCATCGAAGCTGTGGGCAACACCGAGGATTTGGCCCAGGAAGCAGAAGTAAGCATACTCTTAGTTGACAACCCTTATATTCAGGAGTTGAATAATCAATACCGCGGGATAGATCTGCCCACAGATGTGCTCTCTTTTGCCATGAATGAAACTTCAGGAGATTTACCCGATTTTGAAGCTTGGCAAGATTCCTGGCTCTTAGGTGACATAGTTGTATCCCTGGAGCAAGCCCTAATCCAGAGTAAGGAATACGGGCACAGTTTCAAAAGGGAGTTGGGATATTTAATAACTCACGGTATGCTGCATCTTCTGGGTTATAACCATGAAAACCGGGAAGAAAGGAGTATTATGCGGACCCGGGAAGAAGCTATAATGAAAAGCATCGATTTGGAGAGATAATCAACTAATGGGATCTCAGGGCTTAAAAAAGAGTATTACTTATGCCTGGGCAGGAATAACCTATGTTATTACCTCAGAAAATAACATGAAAATCCATGTCTTAGCTGCTTTAATGGCAGTTGCCATGGGTTGGTGGTTGGGCATAAGGCGTATGGAATGGGGATTGCTGGTGGTTACCATTTTATTGGTTTTTATAACTGAGACTGTAAACACGGCTATCGAAAAAACCATAGATATGATAACCAGTAATTACCATCCCGCCGCCGCCATCGTCAAAAATGTAGCCGCCGGGGCCGTGTTATTAAGTGCTTTAAATGCCGTTATAATGGCTTTTATTATCTTTGGACCATATTTACTGGAAAAATATCTTACTTAATAGCCGTTATGTTTCAGATGCAGACTTAAATTGGCATCGTACCGATATAATATTTTTTAGAGAGTTGGTATAATGAAAAAGCATGATCTTATTAAGTTGGCGCAAAGTGCCAGAGAAAAAGCATATGCTCCTTATTCCGAATTCAAGGTGGGGGCAGCTCTACTGACCAGTAACGGAAAGGTTTTTACCGGAACTAATGTGGAAAATGCTTCCTACGGCCTTACCATCTGTGCTGAGCGGGTCGCAGTATGTAAAGCCGTCAGCGAGGGGGAAAAAGATTTTAAGACTATAGCTGTGGTTGGCAGCAGTGAGGGATTGGTATTTCCCTGTGGGGCATGCCTGCAGGTTCTAGCCGAGTTTTCTGACCGTCTTAATGTATTGGTTACGGATAAGGATAATAATATTGAGGAGTATAATATAAAGGAATTGCTTCCCAAATGTTTTAGTGTGGAAAATAGGAGGTAGCAAGTGAAGTCTGGATTCGTTAGTATAGTTGGGAGGCCTAATGTAGGCAAATCCACTTTATTGAATACGGTAATCGGGAAGAAAATAGCCATTGTCTCAGATAAGCCGCAGACTACCAGGACTCGTATTTCAGGCATACATACCTGTGGTCAGGGGCAGATTATTTTTATTGATACACCTGGCATTCATAAGCCCAAGCATCTGTTGGGAAAGTATATGGTTAAAGCTTCTACCGGGACTTTAAACGAAGTGGATCTGATATACTATATGACTGATGTAACCCGGCCTTTTGGCAAGGGAGAACAGTATATTGTTGATCAGTTAAAAGAGACTTCCTTACCGGTTTTCTTGTTGGTTAATAAGATTGACTTAGTAAATTCAGATGCTATTGAAGAGTTTGTTAAGCCCTTTAAACAACAAATGAATTTTGCAGAAATTATTCCTCTTTCAGCAGCACTGGGCATCAATATTCCCATGGTCCTGGAAAAAACTTTCGGTTATCTCAGTGAAGGCCCCCTGTACTATCCGGAAGATAACTTGACTGACCAGCCGGTCTCTTTCCTGGTGGGGGAAATTATAAGAGAAAAGGCTCTAATGTATACCAGAGACGAGGTCCCTCATTCCCTGGCGGTTGAAGTGGAGGAGTTCAAGAATAAAGGATCAGGAAAAATGTTTTTAAGAGCTGTGATTTATACTGAAAAGAATTCCCAAAAAGGGATTATTATAGGCCGCAACGGCCAAATGCTAAAAACTATTGGCGAGGAAGCCAGAAAAGATATTGAGGAAATACTGGAAAAACCCATTTACCTTGATTTGTGGGTTAAGGTAAATAAGAATTGGCGTGATGATGAATCCAATTTAAAAAGACTGGGTTACAGGATGTAATTGGGTGAGGAGAAATTAATGCTGGCGTCTTATTTGGACAGTACCAATCTTAAACCTGATGCCGGTGAAAAGGAAATAGCCGATCTGTGCCGGCAGGCTCGGCAATTGGGAATGGCAGCAGTATGCATCAATCCTTTTCGTGTACCGCAAGCCGTTTCTATTCTTTCCGCGAGCCAAGTCAAGGTATGCACAGTGATAGGGTTTCCTCTGGGGGCTGATAGATTGTCCACCAAGGTCTATTCAGCAGATCAGGCTTTGAGAATGGGAGCCCAGGAATTGGATATGGTTATTAATATAGGGGCAGTTAAAGACCGCCGTTTAAACA
This sequence comes from Syntrophomonadaceae bacterium, assembly GCA_050949885.1. Taxonomy (GTDB): domain Bacteria; phylum Bacillota; class Syntrophomonadia; order Syntrophomonadales; family Syntrophomonadaceae; genus JBMNGO01. The sequence goes on from JBMNGO010000004.1 coordinate 86,038, forward strand.
TGGTGGAGAAGGAAATCAAAAGTATTCTAAGGATGAAAGAGGATCGTCCTTTTCTATTGAAGGTAATAGTTGAAACAGCGCTGCTTGATGAAAAGGAGTTGGCTGTCCTGACTAGACTGGTAAGTGATTCAGGTGCCGATTTTATAAAGACTTCAACTGGTTTGTCCTCTAGAGGAGTCAATCTCAGGGATTTGGAGATTATTAAGCAGAATAAGAGTCCCGGCCTGAAAATAAAGGCCAGTGGGGGGATAAAAAGCCTTGATTTTGCGTGTGAGTTGCTGCAGGCCGGAGCTGACCGCTTGGGGAGCAGCAATGCTTCCGGTCTGGTAGAAGAGTATAGAAAAAGGGGAGGACTGCTTAGGAGGTAGTCCTTTTTATGGGAAAAAAGTTCTGGCTAATACTCATTATTAGTCTGTTTTATGTCTCTATTCTGATTAATTATCCCATGAGTTTTATCAAGCAGTTAGGCTATAGTGCCGTACTAAACCTATATGCCGGACTGATACCGGCTAATAGTCGAGTTAATGTAATCTATAATCCGGGACTCAGGGGCTTGCCGGAAAATTCAGCTACCAGTTTAATTAGAGCTGTAGTACCGGAAGACCAGCGAAATTTTAGACAAATTATGGATGCATTGCTAGAGGAAGAATGGGGGGCCATTGTTGAGTGTTCAGCATTGGATACCTGGCATACAACCCCCCAGGGTCATAGTTATTTAACGCTGATCAGGGACCGGGCCTACAGGGTGGTAGTTTTTGACGGAGGGCATCACCGGCCTACTTTGGGTTTGGTGCCGGATATTATTATTGTTCCCGAGCTTAATGGTTATGCTGTGCACAGCTATATGTTAGATGGGATAAAGTTAGAAAACATTGTAGCCATGGCCCAGGAGGCGGGAGTCCCATCAATAATTGCCGCCATTCCACGCTGGCTGCTGGTGAAGAACGAAAAATGCCTGGTTAAAATAACCCAGCATATTATAAGTTCATCCCCTGAGCTGTCGAGAACCGGCCCGGAGCCTGGTTCGTGCAAACCACGGATAAGCCAACTCAACGGCTATATTTTTGCCTATATAAATCAGGCTTACAGCAATAAAGAGGCCTTATTCATAGACCAGGTAAAATCCATGGATATCCCGAATCTGCAAAAGATTTACCTGGCCTTTGATTACCGCTTTACCAGCCAGGAAGCCGCAGAACTATACCGGAAGGCTATTGCGAGAGAGTTTGGTATTCCTGTGGAGAGGGTCAATGACCCAGTGAAGGTAACTAATATTTTCTGGGGTGGGAAAAGTGTATCTTTCCAGTGAGGGGATCGCATTAAAGAGTTCAGATTTTCGTGAGGCAGATAAATTAGTTACTGTATTTACGGAGAAACAAGGAAAAATAAGAGCCATTGCCAGGGGGACCCGTAAGCCCAAGAGCAGTCTGAGGGCATGTATCCAGCCCTTTTGCCTTTCCTTGCTCTATTTTAGTTCCGACAAAGACCTGGGATTAATCACCCAAGGCAAGCTTATAGATTTTTTTGGCAATTGCCGGGAAGATTTGCATAGAACCCTGTATTGCACCTATATTATGGAACTGCTGGATAAGTGCCTTTTGGAGAAGATGGCCCTGCCAGCCTTGTTTAATAGTACCCGGCAGGTATTGGAGTACTTGAATGAAAAAGGCTATAGCCCTATTATTATACGCTATTTTGAAATGAGACTATTGATGGAGTTAGGCTATCGTCCCACTCTGGACCATTGCATAACTTGCCTGGCAACCGACCAAAGGCTGACCAGTTTCTCCTTACCGGAGGGAGGAACTTTATGCAGTGATTGCGCTGCCCACCATCACCAACAGATACCTCTTACGGGAGAACTTCTGGCCATTCTAAGATTGCTGATGGCGAAAGATCTGGCTGTGGTAAGCCGGCTGCGGGTCGCTGCTGTCACCGAGAAACAGATGGAGAATTTCCTGGAAAGATATATGCGATATCACCTGGAAACCAGAGCCAACCTTAAAAAAACCATAGCATTTTTTCAAACCATTCTGCCGGACAGGCAATAGGGTATACCTCCTACCGCATGGCGGGAATATGTGAACCCTTTAATTGACAAGCTGTAGAAGGGCTGATAAACTGATTATTGACAAATTTATAGTGACGATGAAAAAGAAGGGCAGGAAGCGAAGTCCTTTAACAGAGAGCCGGATAAGCTGGAAACCGGTAAGGATATTTCTGCTTGGCGCTTTGGAGTCCCGGGAGGAAAGCTAATATTAGCCAGTAAAGCCCGATCGAACTGAGGTGGGCATTATGCCAATCAGGGTGGAACCGCGGGAAAACCCGTCCCTGTCGCAGGGATGGGTTCTTTGTATTTTGTAACACCGGGCAGTTGCGCCAAAGGTAAATTATTTGAATAAAGGAGGTTTTTGCCCATGAATTTTCAGGAAATAATCCTGAAACTTCAGACCTTTTGGGGTCAACAAGGCTGCATAATTCAACAACCCTACGATGTGGAAAAAGGTGCGGGGACTATGAACCCGGCGACATTTCTGCGCTGCCTGGGGCCTGAGCCCTGGAATGTAGCATATGTTGAACCTTCCCGCCGGCCGACCGATGGACGCTACGGGGAAAACCCCAACCGGCTCCAACACTACTATCAATATCAGGTAATATTAAAGCCATCACCGGATAATGTTATAGATCTCTATTTGGATAGTTTAAGATCACTTAACATAGATCCGCAAAAGCACGATATCCGCCTGGTAGAAGATAACTGGGAGTCTCCTACCTTGGGAGCCTGGGGACTGGGCTGGGAAATATGGCTGGATGGTATGGAAATCACCCAGTTTACTTATTTTCAGCAATGTGGCGGTTTTGATTGTGTTCCGGTTAGTGCAGAGATAACCTACGGCCTGGAAAGAATCGCCATGTACATTCAGAACAAGGAAAGCGTTTACGATATTGAATGGGTTGACGGTATAACTTATGCGGATGTTCACCATCAGGCAGAAGTTGATTACTCCCATTACAATTTTGAAGTAGCGGATGTGACTTCCCTTACTACTATGTTTAACCTCTGTGAAAAGGAAGCCCTAAACGTAGTGGAAAAGAATTTGGTGCAGCCGGCCTATGATTATGTGCTGAAATGCTCCCATCTGTTTAATCTTCTGGATGCCCGCGGAGCCATAAGTGTTACCGAGCGCACCGGATACATTAGCCGGGTACGGAATTTGGCCCGTACCGTAGCTGCTGCTTATTTGGAGCAAAGACAAAGGATGCAATATCCCTTGCTTAAGGATTTGGAATTAAGGAAGACCCTCCTAAAAGATGCGGAGGTGAAGAGTAATGGCTAAAGATATGGTTTTAGAGATAGGTGTGGAGGAAATACCTTCAGCTTACATGCCTGATGCAATCAGAGATTTGAAGAATATTGCTGAGGACCGGTTCAGCTCCTATCGGTTAAAATACCAAAGCCTCCATTCTTATGGCACCCCCAGAAGGCTGGTGCTCCTGGTAGACGACCTTGGTGACTGGCAGGAGAACTCCATTATTGAAAATAAAGGCCCTAAGGCATCCATAGCTATTGATGCTGATGGGAACCCCACCAAAGCTGGATTGGGCTTTGCCCGGAGCCAGGGGATGGAGTTTAAGGATCTGGAAATAAGAGCGGTTAATGGGACGCAACACCTTTTTGCTATAAAAAAGGTGGAAGGACAGCCTGTTGAACGAGTTTTGGGGCAGTTGTTGACAGAGATAGTTGGTGCTCTGTCATTTCCCAAATCCATGCGCTGGGGCTATTACCAAACCCGTTTCGCCCGTCCCATAAGATGGCTGCTGGCTCTGTTGGGGGATCAGGTGGTGGATTTTAGTGTGGAAAACATTAATAGCTCCAGAATAACCTTCGGACACCGGTTCCTTTCCCAGGGCGCCTTGGAGGTAAAGGATGTACAGCATTATCGTAAAGTTTTATCCGATAATTATGTTATTTTGGATCAGAATGAAAGGGCCCAGATGATCAGCCAGCAGATCAAAGAAGCTGCCCAGACTGTTGATGGCGTCCCCATGCAAAATGATGAACTATTGGAGGAAGTCAATTACCTGGTGGAATATCCGACAGCCTTTTGCGGAGAATTTTCTGAGGAATACCTTCAGGTTCCTACTGAAGTTCTTACTACCACTATGATAGAACACCAGAGGTATTTTCCCGTCTTCGATGCCCAGGGACAATTAATGCCCAGCTTTATCGGGATAAGAAATGGTACCGATTATAATTTGGATGAAGTAAAAAAAGGAAACCAGCGGGTCCTTAAAGCCCGTCTGGAGGATGCCCTTTTCTTCTGGAAAGAGGACACCAAAAAGCCCTTGGAAGAAATGGCACCACTGCTGGCCAATGTTCTTTTCCATGAGAGATTGGGTACTGTGGAAGAAAAAGCGGAACGGATCAGGGACCTGGGTGTTTTTATAGGAAAAGCCAGCCATTTGAGCAATGCCCGAAAATTAACCCGAGCCGCCTACCTGTGCAAAGCTGATTTGGTCAGCCATATGGTTTATGAATTTCCCGAGCTGCAAGGGGTAATGGGTAGATATTATGCTTTGCAAAGCGGAGAAGACACTGAAACCAGTGAAGCAATTTTTGAACATTACCTTCCCAGATTTTCCGGTGACCGTCTGCCGCTGACAGAAACCGGCCGGGCCCTGAGCTTGGCAGACAAATTCGATAACCTGGTGGGCTGCTTTAGCATTGGGATTAAGCCCACAGGTTCTCAGGACCCCTATGCCTTGAGACGCCAGGCCCTGGGAATCGTCAACATTATTCTGGATGCCCGATTAGATCTGGATATCAGAAAAGTGGCGGAAAAGGCTTATGCAGGTTTGGCCAAGGTTAAACCTGACTACAGCTCCGAAGATACTGCTAACCAGGTAGTGGAATTTATTATCCAGAGGATGAAAGGTTTGCTCCTGGACCGGGGTATTCCCTATGATGTAATTGATGCCGTGCTGGCAGCCCCTTCCAATGACTTGAACAATATTATGAATAGAGTCAGAGCGGTAGAGGAGCTGAAAAAGTCTGATTATTTTGAAGACTTTATGGTAGTCTATAACCGCAGCAACAACCTGTCACGCAATTGGGAAAAGGACCAGGTGGATATTGCCAAGCTCATTGACAACAGTGAGCGAGCTTTGTATGCAGCTTACTGTGAGGTAAAAGAGAAGGTTGACAAAAATCTGAACCAATCAGATTTTACCCAGGCTATTCATCTTCTGGCAGGGTTACGGCCTCATATTGACCAGTTTTTTAGTTCGGTAATGGTTATGGTAGATGATGATGAACTGAAAGCTGCCCGGCTGGGATTACTCAAATCAGTTGCCAATACCTGCCATATGATTGCAGAGTTTGGACTTCTAGTAGCATAAAATAATGCCGCAAACCAACGGAGCCCCTGAGAGGGGGCTCTTTTTTTAACCATTTGCTGGAGCAGATCATATGTTAAAGAAAAGGTAGCAGCAGAAAACGGTAAGGCATTGGCCTTTTACCTTAAAGGAGGTATAAAAAATGGAAGGAAAACTGATTCCTCTGGCATATGATATCCTGGCGGTGTTAATTCCTGCTTTGGTTGCCTTGGGCATTGAGCTTTTACGCCGCAGAATCGGTGTGGAAAAACTACAGCGGATTCAACAGGAATTACAGGCTAACCAGCAAATGGCATTACTGGTGGTAAAGTCTATTGAGCAAATATGGAGCGACAAATTGGATGGGTCTCAGAAACTTGACGAAGCCTTGAAACTAATGACCCAAATGGCAGCTCAAAAGGGAATAAACTTAAAACCCGAAGAGGTCAGGATGCTAATAGAATGGGCAGTCAAATTAATGAAAGAAGAGATCCACAAACAATTACCCAAAAACTCATAATATCACGGAAAAAGGGGGAGGAATATGGGACATTTCTCCCCTATAAATCCTAGATACAATCATACCTTGCCCCAAGTATCAACTGTAGTATATAACCAATACCAGACGGTATAATTTTAATTTGTAATAGCGGTATTTCTCATCTCCCTAGCTCACCAACTTCTGAAGAATACATATTTGACAATGATAAAAATTCCCGGACCAGGATCGCGGTATAGATGAGGAAAAGCTTCCCTATAGGGGAAAGTGCTTTTGCCAAAATGATGCTGCATTTGTTATGTCATACGAAAAGACTTGCCCGTATTTCTTCCATAAGGGAGCAAGCCTGAAGAGAATGCGGCAGATTTGGGTACGGAAAAAGGATGACAGAATAATTGCACATGGAGCTGAACATGCATGCACAAGTAATTTGTTACTTTTTGAATTAATTCGGAGGTATAAACGAAGTGGTAAATGCACTACGGAAAAAAATCACGCTTTTATCAATTGTGTCAATGCTGTCGCTGTTGTTTGTTGTTCTGGCACCGGTAATGGGAGCAGAACAAAGTGGCCTGCTAGCAGACGAGACTGAGTTAGCTCCTCTGCTGGCTGTAACTTTGTCCCCTGGGGAAACAGCCGGGGCTACTTCAGCAACGGTTACCGGCCATGTTTATGGCAGCTTGGTTGTTAATATAACGGAGGCAGAAGTCGCAACTCCCTATGTGGGAGACTCAGCCCCAACTGCCGGGGATAATTTAATTGACAGCTATGAATCAGGCGCTGATATTTTCGCCGGAGTGGCAGTAAGCAATTACCTGCAGGTTTATGCTGCCACAGTTTTATCTGGAATGACTACTTTGAAAGAACACTCCTATTCTATCCGCATCCCACATTTTTGTCGCAATTCCTAACATTATGTGCAAAGCAGGGATATACTGCTTTTCACTCGAATTTTAACCCCTTGACACAATCTGCATTACCCTTACTTATGTTAAAATAAGGTATAGCTGCTATGTAATGGATGAAAAAAGGGGGGTCTGGTTTGCTGGCAGTTATCAATAGCCTGGTCATCAGCGGGATTAATGCTATTCCTGTTCGTGTCGAAGTAGACATACATAATGGACTGCCGGCCTTTGAAGTGGTGGGACTAGCTTCCGCTTCCATAAAAGAGGCCAGGGAAAGGGTCAGGGCGGCTATAAATAATTCTGGTTACAAATTCCCCAACCGCAAACTGATTGTCAATCTCTCTCCTGCCGATTTTAAAAAGGAGGGGAGTCATTTTGACCTGGCCATTGCCCTGGGTATATTAATTGCCTCTCAGCAATTACTGAGCAAACCTGCTCCCAATATGTATTTTGCCGGCGAACTCTCCCTGGACGGCAGCCTACGCCCGGTTTTGGGTATTCTGCCCATGTGTTTGGAATTGTTGCAATCCAAATCTGACAGTCTATTTATAATTTCCCAGGGTAATAGTCCGGAAGCTGCTCTCGTAAAGGAAATTTCCTCATTGGCAGCCAATTCGCTACAGGAAGTATGCGCATTTCTTGAAGGCAACAGCAGCCTTAGTCCCACCAATAAACATTCTGTTCAAGCATCTAGAATTGTAAGCATACCTGATTTTGCTGATGTAAAAGGCCAGGAAGCAGCCAAAAGGGGAATGCAGGTGGCAGCGGCCGGGTCCCATAATATACTGCTGATTGGCCCGCCGGGTGGTGGAAAAACTATGCTGGCCAGGCGTATGCCAGGTATCATGCCGGAAATGACTCGTGAGGAGATTTTGCAGACCACCCGCATTTACTCAGTGGCAGGTCTCCTTAATCCTGATCATCCATTAGTGGATAACCGCCCCTTTCGCGCACCCCATAAAAATGCTTCCGCTGCCAGCATAATCGGAGGAGGAAGAATTCCGCGCCCAGGGGAAATCTCCCTGGCCCAGAATGGGGTTTTGTTTTTGGATGAGTTCCCGGAGTTTAATCGGGATGTGCTGGAAGCATTAAGACAACCCCTGGAAGACAAAGTGGTAACAATTGCCAGGGCGCAGGCTAGCCATACTTATCCGGCAGAGTTTTCTCTCATTGCTTCTATGAATCCCTGCCCTTGTGGTTTTTACGGATCAGATCAGGAATGCACCTGTACTCCTCTGCAAATTCAAAAATACCTTAGCCGAATCAGCGGACCTTTGTTAGACCGCATGGATCTGCATGTGGAGGTACCAAGGGTAAAATTCGACCAATTAAGAGACGGAGCCCAGAGTGAATCTTCTGCCAGTTTGAAGGAAAAGGTGATGATTGCCCGAGAAATGCAGAAAAAACGCTTTGCACGTCATAGTATTAATTTAAATTCCCAGATGCGTCCGGCTGATGTGAAAAGGTTTTGCAAATTGGATAATAAATCGGAAACTTTGTTAAAGAATGCTTTTGATAAATTGAAAATGAGTGCCAGGGCTTATGACCGCATTTTAAAAGTAGCCAGAACCATTGCTGATATGGAGGCTTCCAAGAATATTCAATTGCAGCATGTAGGGGAAACCTTACAATATCGAAGCCTGGATAGAAAATACTGGATTGCCTACTGAAGAAAAAGCTTTATATTCGTGACCCTATGGGAAAAAATTAGAAACATGGAACCATAATTGTGGCAGACCCATATTACAAAAAGGCATAAAAACTCCGGGTGATGGAGTTTTTATGCGAAGAGAGGTTTTTTATTTAAAGGCTGGGTATTAACAACATACCATATTTTATAGGTTTTTTTTCTCTTGGCAAACCAAAAACCGAAATAAAGACCTAAATAGACTATTTTTGGTACCAAATGCCCTATTTTCATGAAAATTGATTAACTTTGTCTACCCGTCCCTAATTACTTTTTTAATAATTAATGCAACTTTTCGGCCATTACTGAGAACAATAGTAATACTTTTTGGATAGCGTGCAATTGACTTCAAAGGAAGATTCTTGAAATTCAGGTATGTACGCTGCAATATACAAGGAGGGATAGTCTTTGATAGGAACAGTAAAATGGTTTAACAATGCTAAAGGTTATGGGTTCATTGAAACAGAGAATGGCAATGATGTATTTGTCCATCAGACTGCTCTGCAAGGAGCAGGCTTCAGATCCCTAAACGAAGGGCAAAAGGTAGAATTTGACATAATTACCGGGGCAAAGGGACAACAGGCTTCAAATGTAAGGGTGCTGTCTTGACAAAGAAATAAATAAAATCTATTGGAGGGAAGCAAAGGAAGTTCTATTTGCTTCCTTCTTAATATTACAGGAAATGTTTCTTTGCTTCCTGTTCGCTGCCCTGGCTCTCTGTAAAACATTTTTCATCATTACTGTGTTTCTTACTGTTTCGGCAGTTGAGAAAGAGGTTTGAGAACGGGTTTGCTTGCCCCCTTTCTCTCCCTAGCATAACAGAGGAGCCCCCAAAAAACATCCCTCTTGCTATGTGAAAACTATTTCCAATTTTCAGTGGTTCTACTAGGCAAAGCTTCTGAGTATGCGGGCTTCTGTAAAAGGTGAGGTACCCCTGCTTTTCTTTCAGGGGTTGCCTGGGGATTTTATCACTTATACAATAATCATAGTTGATAATCGGGCTATAATTATAATTAAAAGTGGATCCCGGTAAAAAGGAGGCAGACAATTGAGAATTTCTCTAGATCAATTGGTGGAGGATATTAATAATTCATCAGTAACCGAAGTCACTCTTGCAATAATGCAAGATGGAGAATTTGTGTATAAGACCGTAGCCTATGAAAAGCTGAGGCTCCAGCAGGGAAATGACGGCTCCATTCCTCTCGGTGATTATGAGACCCAGGAAAGCATATCTATTACCAGCGAATACCTCATCGAGAAAGAGGATAACCAGCAAGAAGAGGGCAAAGCCTGTTATTATATCATCAGGGATGATTGCCCGGTATTACAGGTATGTTTGTTTTTTGATTAGTTAGTCAGAGCAAGCTTAGTTTTTTAGGGGGCTGATATTTCTGTTGGCCTTAATTTTGTTTGCCATATTTTTGTAAGAGGTATTTATTGCCAATAAATTATCATAGATCTCCTGCCATCATTCAGGACTTATTGCGCATCTAGAAAATTGTTATCAATTTGAATAGTTAGCCGCATTTTGAGAAATTATATGAATGGGAAAACGAATCGACATTTTGGCGAAAGGAGATCTAATATGAACGGTAGTTGGCTTGGTGCTATAATTCGTTTTGTCGTATCGGCTTTAGTATTAATGCTGGTTGGCTATATCCTGCCTGGGATTACGGTAAATGGTTTTACCGGCGCATTAATTGCAGCTTTGGTGATTGCTGCCATAGGCTGGGTGGTGGAAGCGGTTTTAGGTGATAAAATATCTCCGCGGTCTCGCGGTATAGTTGGCTTCATCACTGCGGCAGTGGTAATCTACTTAGCCCAATTCCTGATTCCCAACCAGTTATCGGTTTCCTTATTGGGTAGTCTTTTAGCAGCTTTTGTAATAGGTCTTATTGACGCCTTTGTTCCCACAGAGCTGCGGTAGTGACAACTAAAAGAATTTGAATGGTTCCTTGCCCAAGGACCAGCAACAGCTGGTCCCTTTTGTTGGTTGTGGCGGTTATTGGAATATAAAAATTATTTGCTAATATGAATAAATAACATTACAATAAACGAAGGACAAAACAGGATACAATACAAGGTGGTTCTATGTTTGCATTCATCGGTAATATTGGACCATGGGAATTTATTTTTATTTTGTTAATAGCCTTAATAGTGGTAGGGCCGGGCAAACTTCCTGAGGTAGCCAAGGCCTTGGGTAAGGCTACCAGAGAATTTAGAAAAGCCACTTCTGGTATCAAAAGAGAATTTCATGAGGTCATGAAGATAGAAGATGATCTTAAGGCGCCGTCTCCTCCAAAGGCTATTGAAGCGAAAGAAGATAATGCCGATGAGGATAAAACCAAGGATGGCCTAAACAAATAAATAACCAAGCTGTTATAGCTACTCTTATCCAGAGAGGTGGAGGGACTGGCCCGATGAAACCCGGCAACCGCCTGATAAGGCAAGGTGCCAAATCCTGATAGATGAGAGGGAAAAAATCCGACCCTCTAATATAGAGGGTTTTTATATATTTTGGGGAGGAGGGGCGAAGATTGAATCATGATATTGTAGACTTACTCAATAACAAGATTCTCATACTTGATGGAGCCGTGGGTACTATGCTCCAGCAAGCAGGGATGAAACCGGGCCAATGTCCGGAGTTGTTTGGAGTCAATCATCCCGAAATACTTGCTGACATACATTATAATTATCTGGAAGCTGGCTCAGATATTATTCAGACTAATACTTTCGGGGCCAATCGTTATAAGTTGGCAGAGTATGGTTTGGAAAATGAAGTGGCCGCTCTTAATGCGGAAGCGGTGGCAATTGCCAGAAAGGGCAGCAGAGGCCGCTGTATGGTAGCTGCCTCCATTGGCCCTACCGGAAAGATTTTGCAACCAATGGGGGACACAGACTTTGACACTCTTTACCAGGTGTATAAAGAACAAGTGGTAGCCTGTGAAAAAGCCGGAGCAGATCTGCTCTCTCTGGAGACTTTTACCGATATTGGGGAAATGCGGGCTGCTCTTGTAGCGGCCCAGAGCAACACCTCTTTACCAATTATTGCCCATCTGACATTTGAAAACGGCGCCAGGACTATGATGGGAACCGATCCTTTAACAGCCCTAATTATATTGGAAGGTTTTCAGCCTTTGGCCATGGGTGCCAACTGTTCCGGGGGAGCAGCGGAGCTGTTGCCGGTGATTGAAATAATGGGCAGGTATACCAACTCGTTTATTTCTGTTGAACCCAATGCAGGTATGCCGCGCCTGGTAGACGGAATGACGGTGTTTCCTGATACCCCTGAAGAAATGGCCGAGTACGCATTGCGGCTGTATGAAGCTGGTGCCAATATTATTGGCGGATGTTGCGGTACTACCCCGGAACATATTAGAGCCATAGCCAGAATTCTTAAGGGCCTCCCTCCCGTAAAGCGCAGTAATAGAGTATTGAGAGCCTTGGCCTCCCGGAGCCGGCATCAGTTGGTAGGGAAACCTTATCCCCTGGCCTATATTGGGGAGAGGATTAACCCTACAGCCAGGAAAAAGCTGGCTGAAGAGATAAAAAAGGGACAAATGCAAATGGTGGTTGACGAAGCTCGCAAACAAGCTGCGGCTGGTGCGGGGATTCTTGACGTAAATATGGGGGTACCAGGCATTGATGAAGCCAACACCATGAAATTGGCGGTATTAGGCATTCAGGCAGCAGTTGATCTGCCTCTGTCCATCGATTCAACTAGTACTGCCGCCATTGAAGAAGGGCTGAAGCATTTTGTGGGTCGCCCCTTAATAAACTCCACCACCGGTGAAGAAAAAAACCTGGAGGTTATACTGCCTCTAGCCAAGAAATATGGTGCGGCAGTTTTATGTCTTTGTATAGATGAAAAGGGTATACCCAAGCTGGCTGCAGACAGACTGAAAATAGCTAAAAAGGTTTACCAAAGAGCCCTGGAGTACGGGTTAAGAAATGAGGATATTTTCATTGATTGTCTGGTCCAAACCGCCAGTGCTGAACAGTCACAGGTTATGGAAACTATAAAGGCCATGCAAATGGTTAAGGATAAACTAAATTTGGGGACGGTACTGGGAATCAGTAATGTTTCCCATGGGTTGCCAGCCCGCAGTCTTTTAAATTCTGCTTTTCTTTCCATGGCATGGGCGGCAGGTCTTGACCTGCCGATAATGAATCCCTTTGATGAGAAAATGATCCAGGTTACGCGGGCAGCAGCTGTCTTAATGAATAGAGATACCAATTGTCGGGAGTTTATTGAAGAATTTAAAGATTATAATACACAGGGCGGTGTTTCGTCTGGTACGGTGCGGCATGAAATATGTTTATCCTGTAATATCCCTGGTCTTATCGGACCTGAAAAGGAGTTGCCCAAAAAGCCAGAGGATACAACTGTCCAAGAAGAAGCTTCTTCAATACAAAAGAGAATACAAAAGGCTGTCCTGGAGGGAAGCAAGGATATAATTGAGGAATTGATCCTAAAAGCTCTTGGTGAGGAAAAAATACCGGCGGAAGAAATTCTCAACCAGGCACTAGTGCCTGGTATTGAGCAGGCTGGAGAGCTTTATGAACGGAAGCAATATTTCTTGCCCCAGCTTATGTTGGCCGGCGAGGCCATGAAAACGGCTTTCCACGTAATAAAACCTTATCTATCCGAGAAATCGGCTAAGGCCCGAGGAAAAGTGATTATGGCTACCGTTGAGGGAGATATTCACGACATAGGTAAAAATATTGTTTGCGTTCTATTGGAGAATTACGGATTCCAGGTTATCGACCTGGGCAAGGATGTGAAAGCCCAGACTATCCTGGATACTGCTGAAAAAGAAGATGCTGATATTATTGGATTAAGTGCTTTGATGACTACTACCATGCCCAATATGATACCTGTTATAAGTGGAGCAAAAGAACGGGGACTAAGCTGCAAGATAATGGTAGGAGGAGCTGTGATGACGGAGGAATATGCCATGAGTATAGGGGCTGATGCATATTCCCGGGATGCCCGGGATGCTGTTGTTGCAGCCCAGAGACTAGTTGAAAAGGGGAGGTAAATCATGGCTTATAGGAAAACCTATGAAGAAATCAATGCCAGAATAAAAAAAGGAGAAGCGGTTGTTGTCACTGCCGAGGAAGTAATTGATATTGTAGAAGAAAAAGGCCTGGAAAAAGCGGCTAAAGAAATAGATGTGGTGACTACAGGCACCTTCGGGCCCATGTGTTCATCGGGGGCATTCATAAATTTCGGCCATTCCCAGCCCAGAATCAAAATGAAAAAAGTATGGCTCAATGGAGTAGAAGCTTACTCGGGTATTGCGGCTGTTGATGCCTATATCGGGGCCGCCCAGCTCCCCGAAACCGATCCTGAGAACAAGGTGTACCCAGGGAAATTCACCTATGGGGGAGCACACGTTATACACGATCTAGTGGCCAGAAAGGAAATCAGGTTGGAAGCTGTTGCTTATGGAACAGATTGCTATCCTAATCAGAAAGTCGACACCATAATAACCCTTGATGATGTTAATGAAGCTTTTCTGTTTAACCCTCGGAACTGTTATCAGAACTACAACTGTGCCGTTAATCTGGGTGACCGGAATTTATACACTTATATGGGAATTTTGAAACCTAAACTGGGAAATGCTGCCTATTCTACATCCGGCCAATTAAGCCCATTGCTGAATGATCCTTATTATAAGACCATTGGAATAGGGACCAGGGTCTTCCTGGGCGGTGGTATTGGTTATGTAGCATGGAATGGCACCCAGCATCATCCCAATGTGCAAAGAGGAGAAACCGGGGTGCCGATGGTTCCCGCAGGAACCCTTTCATTAATAGGGGATTTAAAACAAATGGACCCCAATTGGCTGGTGGGTTTGAGCTATATTGGGTACGGGGCTACCCTGGCGGTGGGAGTGGGAATTCCCATTCCTATTCTGGATGAAGAAATCCTGCATTATGCTGCTGTTAAAGATGAAGATATTTATTGCCCCATTGTTGATTTTAATGAAGGATATCCCTACGGTAAAACCATTGACCTGGGTTTTGCCAACTTTAAGGAACTAAAGAGCGGGAAGATTATCGTTAGGGGGAAAGAAGTAAAAACAACACCGCAGTCCAGTTATCCCAGAGCCAGGCAAATTGCCGAAATATTAAAACAGTGGATCAAAGCCGGAAAATTCGAAATATCAGTGCCAGTTGCCACTATTCCTTCCGCAGATGCAAATATTGAGTTTAAATCTATTCCTCAAAGAACGCCTAACGGGATACTACTGAACGGAAGAGATAGGAGGAATTAACATGAAAAACAAGGTGGTATGCTATTTTTCAGCTTCTCAATCGGAACAACCGATAATATACCGCTTGGTAAGAAACTACGACCTTATTATAAATATCTTAAAAGCAGATATTAATCCTCAAAAAGAGGGATATCTGGTTGTGGAACTGGAAGGTGAAAAGGCTAAATATGAGGAAGGAATCAACTTCCTCAAAAATCTTGGGGTGGTGGTAGAACCTCTCAGCGAGACCATAATCTGGAAGGAGGATACCTGCATTCAGTGCGGGGCTTGTGCCTCTTTTTGCCCCACTGAGGCGTTGGCCATAAACAGGGAGACTATGATCATCTCCTTTGACAATTCCAAATGTGTTATCTGTGGAATGTGCCTGGATTGTTGCCCCACCAGGGCAATTGTCCTCCATTTTGAGGTCAGGGAGGCCGTATAATTTGGTATGGTTGCAGATGGAAGCGGGGAGTACAACCAGCGGAGTTATCGCATGCTGCATAAGGCCAGGGATTTGCAGTATTTTACCGTTAAAGTAAAAGATAGTGACCTGGCCATCGGGGTGGATGCCGACAGTTTTGCAGACAACTTGTTGCCCTATTGTCACCAAGTGCTTACTTCCCTTAGGGGAGGCCTTGAAGAATATTTAAAACTGCATCCCCAATTCCGGTACTCTTTTACTCCAGTAGAGGCTTATCCAAACGCTCCGCCGGTTGCTCAGGAAATGGCCAAAGCAGCAGCCATGGCTGGAGTAGGGCCCATGGCTGCCGTAGCCGGGGCTTTTGCCGCTGCTATAGGTCAACTTCTCCTCTCCAAGGTTAAAGAGGTAGTAGTGGAAAATGGGGGAGATATTTTTTTATCTGCCCGGCGCACTCGAACCGTTGCCGTATTTGCTGGTGAATCCAGGTTTAGTTATAAAATAGGTATATTGGTTAAGCCAGAGGAAACACCCCTGGGAATATGTACTTCATCAGGTACTGTAGGCCACAGTGTAAGCTTCGGTAAAGCTGATGCAGTGGTCATAAAAGGGGTACCTGCTGCACTGGCCGATGCAGTTGCTACTGGTGCTGCCAATTTTGTTAAAACTGAAGAGGATGTGAGTAAAGCTATTGCTTACGCCCGCAGAATAAGTGGTGTAACCGGAATAATGGCTATTAAAAGGGACAAAATGGCTGTATGGGGAGAGATGGAAATAGTTCCTATTTCTAGGGAGGAATGATAGATGAAAGTGGTAAATAGTATTCTGGAATTGATTGGCGCGACTCCCATTGTGCGTTTGAATAATATGGCAGAACCGGATTCAGCCCAGGTATATGTAAAACTGGAATCCTTTAACCCAGCCGGTAGTATTAAGGATCGGCCCGGGCTGTACATGATAGAACAGGCAGAGGCCAGGGGAACGCTAAAAAAGGGATCAATAATCCTTGAAGCCACCAGCGGCAATACCGGGTTGGGGTTGGCTATGGCGGCCGCTATTAAGGGATATCCTCTTGTGATAATAATGCCGGAAAATATGAGCGAGGAAAGGAAAAAAATTCTTAAAGCCTATGGGGCTCAGCTAATATTAAGCCCGGCCCAGGAAGGGATGCCTGGAGCAGTGGCCTTGGCTGAAAAGATGGCTGCTTCTGATTCCAGATACTTCTGGGTGAGACAGTTTAATAATGAAGATAATGTGAAATGTCATCAGGTATCTACAGCAGAAGAAATATACCAACAGATGGGGGAAGATTTAGCTGCTGTAGTCAGCGGGGTTGGCAGTGGCGGCACAATTACCGGGATAGCTTCCGTCTTAAAGGAGAAAATCCCAGGAATTCAGGTCATTGCAGTGGAGCCAGCAAATTCCGCCGTATTGAGCGGAAAAACTGCTGGAATTCATAAAATTCAGGGAATTGGTGCAGGATTTATTCCTGCAGTGTTGAATATTGGTTTAATTGATAAAATAATATGTGTAGATGATGATAAAGCAATTACAACTTGCCGTATATTAGCCTGCAAGGAAGCATTATTGCTGGGTATTTCCTCAGGCGCTGCCATTTATGCTGCTCTTGAATTGGCAAAAGAAATAGGAAAAAATAAAAAGATCCTTGCCATTGCGCCAGATGGAGCCGAAAAGTATATGTCAACTGAACTGTTTGCTTAAAAAGGGGGAGAAACGGATGAATCCTGAGGTTGTGGTTAATCACCTGGTGGACTGGTTAAGAGAAAAGGTAAATGAGGCCGGTAAAAAGGGCGTTGTGCTTGGAGTCAGCGGTGGAGTTGACTCGGCAGTGGCCGCAGTTATTGCTAAAAAGGCTTTTCCAGATAATTGCCGGGCCCTCTTGCTTCCTATTGGAAATAATATGTCTGACCGGATATATAGCACCGTTGTGGTTGAGCAGTTTAACATTCCTTATACTATAGTTGAGCTTGACAATGTCTATAAACTTCTGGTGACATTATTGGAGTCGTATATTAAGCTCAAAGACCATGAGCGAATCTTACTAAATGCCAACATTAAACCCAGACTCAGGATGCTGACTTTGTACTATTCAGCTCAAGCCAGAAATTATCTGGTTTTAGGCACCAATAACAAGAGCGAAATTATTACTGGCTATACTACCAAGTATGGAGATAGTGCTGTAGATTTGCAGCTTTTGGGTGATTTTCTAAAAACCGAAGTTTTTGAACTAGCCAGGTACTTGAAAATCCCCCGGGCAATCATCAAGAGACCGCCATCGGGTGGCTTGTGGCCGGGTCAGGTAGATGAGGAAGAGATGGGTGTAACCTATCAACAACTGGATAGATATTTGCAGTCAGGAGAAGGGGAACCTGAAGTCGTTGAGATCATTGAAAAAATGATAGCAAAAGGAGCGCATAAGCGGGAAATGCCCCCGGTGGCTGTAGTACCTCGTTATTGAGCCAAGTGATAAAATGATAGATGACTGGCGGTAATTTGAGCAGAATAATCTATAAGTAGATATTCTGCTGAGTTTTTTCTGTAGCTGTTTTTCTTTCCAGTGCCAAAGTAATAATTAGGGAGGAATTTTATGAGTGGACATTCCAAATGGGCAAATATCAAGCACAAGAAAGCGCGTTCGGATGAGAAAAAAGGAAAAGAATTTACTAAAATTGCCAAAGAAATTACTATTGCAGTTCGCACCGGAGGTAGCGGAGATCCCGAGGCTAATTCAAAACTAAAACTGGCTATACAAAAGGCTAAAACTATAAACATGCCTAATGACAATATCAGCAGGGCCATAAAAAAGGGAATGGGTGAAACCGAAGGCGAAACCTATGAAGAAATTATTTATGAAGGTTATGCTCCGGGCGGAATTGCAGTAATGCTGAATATTGCCACTGATAATCGCAACCGTACTGCTTCCGAAATCAGGCATCTTTTTTCTAAAAACGGTGGTAATTTAGGCGAGGCAGGCTGTGTTGCCTGGATGTTCCGAAGAGCAGGATTGATTAGCATAAATAAAGAAAACCTTCATATGGATGAAGAAGAGTTTATGTTAAAGGTATTGGATTTGGGCGCTGACGATATAAGGGATGAAGAAGACGGTATTGTTGAGGTAATTACAACTCCAGAGGCCTTTTTGGAGGTTAAAGATAGCCTGGAAAAAGACGGCATTGTTTTAGACAGTGCTGATATAGTCATGCTTCCTGAAAACACAGTAGAGGTAAATGATTCTGATACTGTGCTAAAAATAATGAAGCTGGTTGATCTCCTTGAGGATCATGATGATGTCCAAAATGTTTATACCAACCTTTCAATTCCTGATGAAGTCCTGGAACAGTTGTCGTAGTGTTATCCCACTTATCATCTGCTCAAAAGATTTTTTCTTAATAAAAACCAAATAATTGTTAGAGCAAAAACAGGATTTTTTTGCTAATATAGTATATATAATTAGTGCTTTTTGTATAAAAAGTGTAGCATAATGCGTAATTGGATGGTGAGTATGATTGCATTAAATGAACGGCAGGAAAGGATTCTGGAAATAGTAAAAAAATACGGCCCCATAACCGGAGAAAAGATTTCCGAAGTTCTCAATGTAACCAGAGCAGCCCTTCGGCCAGATTTGGCGGTTTTGACGATGTCTGGTTTTTTGGAAGCCAAGCCCAGGGTAGGTTATACATTTCGAACAGAAAAAATGGAAAACCAGATTAAAAAGGTTTTAAGTCAGTACTTAGTAAGGGATATCCAGTCAATGCCGGTTATAGTTAAACAAGATTGCAGTATATATGATGCTATAGTCACATTGTTTATTGAAGATACCGGCAGTATTTTTGTAGTTGATGAGGAAAACTCTTTGGTAGGTGTAGTATCCCGCAAAGACTTGCTCAAAACAACTCTGGGGCATGGAGATATCCACAAGGTACCAGTCAGTGTTATAATGACTAGGATGCCGAATGTTATTACCGTAGCCCTGGATGAAACAGTTGCCGAAACGGTAAGAAAACTGGTGGAACATGAAGTGGATAGCTTGCCGGTTGTAAAATCTTTTGTTAATTCCCAAGGTGCAGAAAAAATGGAGGTAGTTGGTAAGGTTACCAAGACCAATTTAGCCAGATTTTTATTAGATCTTTTGAAAAGTAACTAAGCCAGAATAACCTAGGTTCTTATTTGGCATATAGTCCAAAACAAGGGGGTAATGTTTTGTCCAACCACTTACCTGGGGTCTATATTGTTTCTGATTCCATTGGAGAAACAGCGGAAATGGTAGTAAGAGCAGCTGCCAGCCAATTCAATTCCGGAGGAATAGAGATACGGCGGGTCCCTAATATTTCTGACTTTGATACCCTGGATGAGGTTGTTCACCAGGCTCGTGAAAAAAATTGCATAATAGCTTACACTCTGGTAGTTGATGAGCTTGCCGAATATCTTAAGGAAAAGGCCAGTGAAGCCGGGGTGGTTTGTGTTGACGTAATTAGTCCGGTTATAGATGCGCTAAAAAGAGCCAGCCAGATAGAACCAAAGAGAGAAGCTGGATTATTGCGGAAACTGGATGAGATGTATTATCGGCGGGTGGAAGCAGTAGAATTTGCTGTTCGTTATGACGATGGCAAAGACCCGCGGGGAATTGAGCTGGCAGATATTGTGCTGGTAGGAGTATCCAGAACCTCTAAAACACCTTTATCCATGTATTTAGCACATAAGAGGGTCAAGGTGGCTAATGTACCTTTAGTTCCTGAGGTTACCCCGCCTGATGAACTGTTCCAGGCAGAGAGGGGAAAAGTAATCGGGCTTATCATTCGCCCAGAACAACTAACCCAGATCCGGGCCGAGAGGCTAAAGACCCTGGGATTAAAGGGTCAGGCAAGTTATGCCAATCATAATCGTATTCTTGAGGAACTGGAATATGCCAGTGGTATAATGAAAAGGTTGGGCTGTCCTGTTATAGACGTAACAAATAAGGCAGTAGAGGAAACCGCAAGCAAAATTCTGGAAATTTATTATAGGAGGTTAAGTAATGTCTGACCACAAATATGTGTATCTTTTTGAAGAAGGCAACTCTGACATGCGATTCCTTCTGGGAGGGAAAGGTGCCAACTTAGCTGAAATGACATTAATCGGACTGCCCGTTCCTCCAGGTTTTACCATTACCACCGAAGCCTGCAATAAATATTTGGCGGCTGGCAACCAGTTCCCGTCAGGAATGATGGAACAAGCCTCGCAAGCCCTGAATGTTTTGGAAGAGAAGACCGGCAAGAAATTTGGTGACAAATTTAACCCCTTGCTGGTATCAGTTAGATCTGGAGCAGCTATTTCCATGCCAGGAATGATGGATACCGTCTTAAACCTGGGATTAAATGACGAAACAGTCCAAGGGCTGGCTTTATTGACTGGAGACGATAGATTCGCCTATGATTGCTACCGCAGGTTTATTCAGATGTTCAGCGATGTAGTGCTGGAACTGAATCATAATGATTTTGATGAAATCGTTGAAAGGCATAAACGTAAACTGGGGATTATTTTTGATTACGAAATACCTGCTGATGAACTCAAAATCATAATAGACGAGTACAAGAGTCGTGTTTATAACGCTAAAGGTTTTGCTTTTCCCCAGGATGTCAAAGAACAGTTAATAATGGCGATAAAAGCAGTCTTTGGTTCCTGGAATAACCAGCGCGCCATAGTATACAGGCGGTTAAATAAAATTGATGACAGTCTGGGCACGGCTGTTAATATTCAATGCATGGCATTTGGCAATATGGGGCAAGATTGCGGAACCGGGGTGGCTTTTACCAGAAATCCATCAACAGGTGAAAAAACCCTATACGGTGAGTTTCTGGTAAACGCTCAAGGTGAAGATGTGGTAGCTGGAATTAGGACACCTATGCCTATCTCACGCTTAAAGGAAGAGCTCCCAGGTGTTTATGAGCAATTTTTGGACACCTGCAAAAAGCTGGAAAACCATTACAAGGACATGCAGGATATTGAGTTTACGGTGGAAAAAGGAAAACTGTACATGCTGCAGACTAGAAATGGAAAGAGGACGGCAGAAGCCTCAGTAAAAATTGCTGTTGATATGGTTAATGAGGGAATTATTACCATTGAGGAAGCATTGATGAGGGTTGATGCTGAACAGTTAAATCAACTATTACATAGCCAAATTGACCCTAACGTACAACTTAAAGCCATAGCCCAAGGCTTGCCCGCATCACCGGGGGCAGCGTGCGGAACAGTGGTTTTTGAAGCTGATGAGGCGGAAAAATTGGGGGATGCAGGGCAAAAAGTAGTCTTGGTCAGAAATGAGACCACTCCCGATGATATACACGGAATAGTATATGCCCAGGGGGTTTTGACTGCTCGGGGAGGGATGACATCTCACGCGGCTGTTGTTGCCCGGGGAATGGGAAAACCATGTGTATGCGGCTGCGAAGCTATCAAGATTGATCTTGCCCAAAGACAGTTTTCCGTTAATGGCATTGTAGTTAAAGAAGGGGATCTCATCACTATTGACGGGGCCACCGGAAGAGTAATGCTGGGGGAAGTTCCCATGATCGAACCTGCTCTTTCTGCCGAGTTTGAAAAGCTTTTAGAGTGGGCTGATGAGATAAAACAACTGGCAGTAAGAGCCAATGCAGATAATCCCCAGGATGCTGCCAAGGCAAGAGAATTCGGGGCTAAGGGAATTGGACTATGTCGTACCGAGCATATGTTTATGGCCAGTGAGCGTCTGCCCATAGTGCAGGAAATGATACTGGCCGAAAACCTGGAAGACCGGGAAAAAGCCCTAGCCAAGCTGTTGCCTTTCCAAAGGGATGACTTTTATGGGATAATGAAGGCCATGGCCCCCTATCCGGTAACCATACGACTACTGGATCCGCCCTTACATGAGTTTCTTCCTGATCGCGAATCGCTTTTGCTGGAAGTAGCTGAATTAAAACGGACTAATCCTGGTGATAAATTATTGCTGAGCAAACAGGAACTGCTGAAAAAGGTTAAGAGTCTAATCGAGGCCAACCCCATGCTGGGACACCGGGGATGCCGCTTAGGTCTTACTTATCCGGAAATTTACCGTATGCAGGCCCGCGCTATTTTTGAGGCGGCGGCCTTGCTTAAAAAAGAAGGCATTGAAACTTTTGCCGAAATTGAAATTCCACTGGTAATGGATAAAGAGGAATTGGTTCTGCTAAAGAAGGAAATTTTGGACGTATACCAGCAGGTGAGAGAAGAATCGGATATTGAGCTGAATTTTGCTTTAGGAACCATGATAGAATTGCCGCGAGCATGTATTACTGCAGATGAAATTGCTTCTGAAGCTGAGTTTTTCTCCTTTGGAACCAATGACCTGACTCAGACCACTTTCGGATTCAGCAGAGATGATGCCGAAGGCAAGTTTATTCCGGTTTATCTTAATCAAAAAATTCTCAGGGATAATCCCTTTGCTGTTTTAGATCGCAAGGGAGTAGGAAGCCTTATGAAAATAGCCGTGGAAAAAGCCAAAGGCGTCAAGAAAGATATAATGATGGGAATATGCGGTGAGCATGGGGGAGAACCGAGTTCCATAGAATTCTGTCACATCCTGGGGCTCACTTATGTAAGCTGCTCGCCCTATAGAATACCTATTGCCAGGCTGGCCGCCGCCCAGGCCGCCATACGTTCTATAGCAGCCGTGTAGATAACAAAATGTGTTGAATTCAAGTCTCAAACAGATCCACAGACCGAAAAAAGTGTACATGATGTTAAACCGCCAACCAGTAAATTTCTTCTCCTGGTTGGCGGTTTTTGTATTACAAATGGGTTGGTATGCCACCTGCTTTTTCGATATCTAAAACCAAGGCCATTCCATTATGCAGTTTATGGAATTTTCCGGCTTTCAAAATGGCATCAAAAACCCGATTTACAATTTGCTTAGATACTACGGTATAAATAAGTTCGCATGGGGGTTCAATTTTTAGATTGAAAAACAAAGTTGGGTTATCATCACTTACCATTCTTCCTAACAAGACGGTGCTTTTCTTTACACCTTCTTCTTCAAGAGCATCCAATACCTGTTCGGTTCTTTCCCTGGGCACAATAGTAATAATGAGCTTAAGGTCCTCGGAAATACTCATGATTTAGTCACTCCAAAAAAATTATAACTAGGAAAACGAACTTGCTTCATTATCTGTTTTTAGTAGCTGGAATAGTTCTTTCTTGCTTTTACGGGAGGCTAGGATATATAAAATATCCCCTGCCTCAATTTTAGTATCGCCCGACGGGGTGATTAGTTCATCATCGCGAATAATAGCATTAACAAGAACGTCATTAGGGAAATCAATCTCAGCTAAAGGCTTATCTAAGATATGTATATTTTCACTGACTTCATATTCAATCATTTCTGCATTGGCTTTGCCTATAGAGACTAATTCCAAAGAATGCATCGGCACTATTTTTTTGGGTTCGGTTAGACCCAATTTTTCTGAAAACAAGGAAATAGTTGATCCTTGAACAAGTGCGGAAATTAACACAATAAAGAAAATGATATTAAAAAACGTCTGACTATTTTCTAACCCCGCTGCCATCGGAAATGTTGCTAATACAATTGGAACCGCTCCTTTTAGCCCAGCCCAGGAGAGAAAGGACTTTTCTTTGAAATTAAGGCCACATTTGACAGTCAGTGCAAAAACAGCAATGGGGCGCGCGATAATAATTAAAATAATTGAAAGCAACAGTCCTTTATATATAATGTCCGGAATAAACACCTGAGAAGGGAAGATTAAAAGGCCTAAAATTGTAAACATCAAAATTTGGGCCATCCAGGCGAAACCTTCACAAAATCTATAAATAGAATGATGATACGTTAGCTCTGAATTGCCAATTAGAATTGCTGATACGTACACGGCTAATAAACCGCTGGCTCCAATAAAATCGCAAATACTATAGGCCAATAAGGCAAAGGCCAAAGTAAATACAGGGTAGAGCCCACTTGAGTCTAAATTTATTCTATTTATGGCGAAGATAGCTAATTTCCCAATTATAATTCCAAATATCAGGCCGATAATCATTTGCCATAAGAAAGAGGATGTTACTGATAAATACGAAGGTTGGGCAGCGGTTATACATTCAATAAAAGTAATCGTAAGGATCATCGCCATGGGGTCATTTGATGCCGATTCAGCTTCAAGTATGGTTTTCAGCCTAGGCTTAATACTTTTGTCTTTCAAGACGGCAAATACTGCTGCGGCGTCTGTAGAACCAACAATCGACCCAAATAGCAAACCTTCAAACCATGTAACATCCAATACAAATTTTGCCCCAACTCCTACAACAACGGCTGTTAATATAACTCCTAAGGTGGCAAGTAACAATGTAGGGGTCATAACAGGTTTTACAGCGTTCCATTTGGTTTGTAACCCACCGTCAAATATTATAACTATTAAGGCAATTATCCCAATTAGTCTTGCCAGGCTAAAATCATCGAAATCAATTATTCCTAATCCATCACTGCCTGCTAACATCCCTACTAAAATGAAAAGCACCAGTGCGGGAACCCCTAGTCTATTCGAAAATTTAGCAGTCAATACGCCAATAATCAGCAAAAGGGCAATAGTTAAAATAAAATAGCCCATAAAAGATCCATCCATTATCTTCCTCTCCCAAAGAGACTAATTACAGATTAACATCTACCTTTATTGGTTGTTCCTGTTCTGCATTTATTCCTAAATATCTTAAGGTTTCAGAAGGGCAGGAATGGCCAAAAATTGATCGTAATATAGAAATTGCAATACCCTTATAGTAAGCGTGATAACCGAATGTTTTTCGAATGGTGTGGGTACCAATCTCACCCGGAATACCTACCTCTTTCGCAGCATTGTTTATTATACGGTAGGCTTGCTGGCGGGAAATTGGTTTATCATAGTTTTTAGACTTAAAAAGAAAATCATTATTTGTCAAATGGGAAGCTGATATGTAATCATTTATCGCCTTTCTAACGTTGTTGTTCAAATAAAATGTTTTTTCTTTATGATGGCCATCTTCGACAATTAACAGAAATTCCTTGGCCTGGTCCCCATCCCAAACATCACTCACTTTTAAATTGAGCAAGTCGCATGTTCTGATACCCGTGTTTATTCCAAATACAAATAATAAAAAATCTCTTAGCGATTTATGCTTTAATGAATCTTTTATTTTATTTATTAACTCCACGTCTTTTATAGGGTTAACGTATTCCACGCTCATACCACCTAAGTTACTTATCTATATTCTAGTACAAGATATGTAACATTGTCAAAGACGCAGAACTTATACCCCTTGCTATAGCAAAGGGGTTGCGTATTTTCAATCAACTTGCGCTTTTATAAATTGCTGGCTTGATTGTGGTTGCAACACCACTTGGAAGTGTTCAAACGGAGAGCGAATTGGCTTTGCAACTCAGTTTATAAAGAATATAGATGTCTGCCGGTTAGCGGGTCCAGAGGAAAAACATTGCACATTTCATTTAAAACCTGAATATTTGCCAGGCCCATATTCATAACGGTATCATTGCCGCCATAGTACACAGCCACTGTGTCGTTGTCCCCGGGTAAGGCACCGCAGCTGAACACTACGTTGGGCACATGGACATAATCATTGTTTCTTACCAAACAATCGCTGGCACTGGGCATTAGTAACGGTTTGGCACTAATCCTGATTTTATCAGGGTTGGTGGGATCCTCCAGGTCATGGAATGCTACCCCCAGGGTATATGGATTGCCATCCATAGTTGAACGCACACCATGGAAGATATTGAGCCATCCGTATTTGGTCTTGATAGGCGGGGCGCCCGGACCAATCTTAGCCTGGAATGCACCAGGCCCGTGACCGCTTATCATGATGGGGTTGCCGATTTCCCACGGTCCGGTAGGACTTGGTGCGAAACCTGTACATATCTCCGCAAATGTGCCGCCAATATGGCCGGAGCCGGAAATTTCCCTGCTTTTATCATTAGGGCGCAGCAAGGCTATCCACCAGTTGTTCTTATCAGGTTCAGGAAAAATAACCACATTGCGCATATCCTGTTCTGATATGGGGCCATAGCGGATAATAGTTTTAAAGTCCCTGGTTACAGCCATCATCACCTTGACCCGATCGGGAATCTGTTCATGGTAGCCGCTGTAAGTCAGTACATACAGACCGCTGCCAACGGGATTAACTCGCATATCTTCTACGCCGCCGGCCTCAGATTCGATAACGGCGGGAATATCCACACCCTCAGCAAATACATCGTTTTCCGTGGCAGGCAATAAAAATGGCTGGGGATCAACCTGCCAATCACTTAATCCATTACTGCTGACCGCTTTCCCTATTACACTGCGGCCATCGGCAATATGGGAACGAAAAAGCATTAATATTTTAGTCTTGCCATTGGCACCTGTAACCTTGGCCATTCCTGCGTTATGAACGGTGTAAGTATGCAAACGGGGATCATTGCCCCATTTTTTGTTGATGTGGTGGCAGGTCAATATGGGGTTACCAGGGTAGCGCAAAAATGGTTCATTAAGTGTTACCATTCCCTTAAATCCATTCCACTTAACATATGCTTTCATGCCGATCATTCCCCGTTCTTTTTTATATGCATATTCCGAGGCATCTATATTTCAGCAAAAATATCTCTTAGGGGTATTCTTAATCCCGAGAAATAGCTGGATTCAATAGTATCTTCCTCTTTTAGGTTTTTATAATCCTCTACATCTCTGTTGGCGGAAAATGAATACTGGGAAATACTTCTATTTTCCAGATTTACTATCCAGTATTCCGCAACCCCGCTTCTCATATACAAGTCCAATTTCTTAACCATATCCTTGGTCTTCGTGGAGGGTGACAATACTTCAACTACCAGGCTGGGTATGCCCTCATATTTGCCGTGTTCATTGACCTTATCGATATCACAGATAACAACAATATCCGGCTGAACAACATTGGGGTCTTCTTCAAACTTGGTGGCAAACCCGCAAAGCCTGATATCCAGCGGCGAGGTAAGGGAAAGGCAAGACTTGCCTTTAAGATAGTTATAAAAGTGCCAGGATATTTCACTGACCACTACCTGATGTTTAAAACTAGGTGATGCCAGCAGATAAACCTCGCCGCCAATAAGCTCATATCTCTGGTCGGACGACTCCACCAGTTCCAGGTATTCTTCATAGGTGATTTTCCTGGTAGCCTGATAGCCCCTTGCTTCTTCATGGACAAGAAAATAATCAGGTTCATTATAGCGAATCATTTTGGCCACGCTTTTGCCGTTTTTGGTAATAATGATATCTTCCTTCTCTACCAGGGCCAGATACTTCCCAAAAGCATTCTGTAAATCCGTAGTATTGACCCGCATAAGCTCACCTCTTGCCTAATATTAGCTATTATACTAATAAAAATTAGCTAATATGTCAACTATAAATTAGCTATCATGCATTAAAACGCTGGTATTAGAAAAAGGTACCTTAAATTTGATGACAAAGCTGTAGCAAGAGTACAAATAGTGCTGAAGAAAATGGGTTGAGGGAAAAGGCTGGGAACCGGTGCCATGATTCCGTTAATAGGTTCCTTATTTCGGTCCGGCTCCTTCCGGCTTAAGTTTTAGGAGTTATCAAGGTCTTAGAGGACTGGAGGTTTTGCGCCGCAATAGCATAACCAATGAGGAAATTTTTGTATAATGGTAATAACTATAAATCCTTTGGGGGTATTATACAAGATGGCTAATATAAAGGGAAAAAATAATAATAGTACCTTTGTTATGTGGCTTGCTTTGCTATTGTTTTCAATTGCCGGATGTAATCAAGATATGGACAATGATTCGGAAAACGCAGGTCCTTGGCCCGATTATGCAGTTGCTGCAGATGCGCTCACCAATAACCTTATGAACGCCGGATATATCGTGGGTTATGACGATACAACATTTTTTTCGTTCAGAAACGGCGACAAAGCAGTTTATAAGATTGATGAACGGGGCAATACATCAAAGGTATATGATGGGATACAGGCCAGTCAGCTGCTGGTTAATGGTCAATGTGTATTTATTATAGATCACGAGCATTATCCTGATTCGTCTTTTGAAATTTACCGGTTTGAACCGGATAGGTCCTCAATTCAATTAGTCCATCAAGATAACAGGCAAATGTTCGGAGTTTCTTGTGATGATAATTGGATCTATTATTGCATCAATAATATAATCACCTGCCATGGGGATGACCCGCCCCCTGGCGAAGAGCCAAGAATGTACTATTATTACACCCTCTATAAGATAGACCATGAAGGCAAGGAGGTTCACCGGGTCTTAAATTATATCAATGACATTAATTTGCCGTATATTTCTGATGGATGGCTTTATTATTCATATAATCCGCCGGAATGGGCAGTAGAGCAGGAAAATTTGGCTGACAGGGAAAGAGGCCTGTACAAAATAAAACTTGATGGTACGGGGAAAACCAGACTCCTGGATACTATTCCTTTCAGTCCAATTGTCAAAAAGGGGAACTGGTTGCTATATTCCCTGGATGGCATATACCGGTTAAATATTGATGGCTCGGAACCGGTGAAGCTCTGCGATGACCATGCAGCCAAGCTTAATATAAAAGATCAATGGATTTATTATACTACCTTTGATGACAATATCAGCTTGTATAGAATTGATTGGGATGGCAACAACAGGCAAAAAGTGAGCGTTAAGGAAAGGGTACAGGATGTTTGCATTATAGGGGACTGGGTTTATTTTCATGTTGACCAAGGCCGCACCTGGTCCCTTTACCGAATAAAAATCGATGGAACCGAAGAAGAGAAAATTGAAATTAGCCTTTAATGGAATCCTGCTGCGGTCATAAATACAATGTTTAGGAGAGCCATGGAATGGGCTCTTTGGTTCTCGGTTTGCAGGAAATAGACAAAATCCAGCGTTAGCTTAGTGGAAGGAAAGAGGTTAAGTCTAGGTAAATTAGAAACATGATGAGAAAGCAAAAGGATTTCCTCTTGCTTTCTATAGTTTTATCCATCCCTTTTGCAGGAGCAATGCGAGAGGAATGCCGACTATAAACCCGATAGCGGAATTTACGGCAACACTAAATACAAGCACCACTAT
Organism: Syntrophomonadaceae bacterium; assembly: GCA_050949885.1. Taxonomy (GTDB): domain Bacteria; phylum Bacillota; class Syntrophomonadia; order Syntrophomonadales; family Syntrophomonadaceae; genus JBMNGO01. The sequence continues at coordinate 115,287 of JBMNGO010000004.1, forward strand.
AAAACAAAAGGTATCATTACTTCCTTCTATCTTTGCCGCTCGTACCAGGTCTATTCCGCTGAAAAACAGCATCCCTCCCAGAACAGCGGATGGAATAATCTGTAACAACTGAAGGCCGGAGGAACCCAGGAAAATGCCGATAAACAACAGTATTATTCCAATGATGGTTATGGTCAATCCAGTTCGTCCCCCAAAACGGTAATGAGCAGCTAGTCCGCCGCTTCCGTGGCACATGGGATATCCCCCCAGGGGCGCCGCTATGATGTTTCCTACCCCTAAAGTAAAACATAGGTTTCTGTCAGAAGCTCGCTTTGATGTTTCAGGTAATAACTGATGGGCAAGGACTGCTGTAACCAGTACAGAATTGGTAATAGTCAATGGAAATTGAGGCAGAAAACCAAGATAAAATCCCCGGTAAAAATCGTGCCATTGGGGAATTATCAAATGAGGCGTATTTATTCCCCACTTTAAAACCGGGAAGGTTAACTCCGGATATAATACAAAAGCCAGGCCAGTTCCCCCAAACAGGACTACTAAAGATGCTGGTAATTTGTTGTTATTGAACAACAGCAGCATTGTAATCAGGATTACTGCGCCGAGCAGCCAGTCTTTTTGTATCAAGTCTATTCCCAATAGACACAGGCTAATTCCCAAACCGGCTTGAATGCCAAAAGTAACGCTTCGTGGCGTCACTTGGGCTACTCGTTCTATAATACCGGACAGACTTAATAGTAATAGGATTGCTCCCATCATAATTCCTGAGGCGGCTACCTCTCCAGGGGTGAGATGGTGAACAATAATGGCTGCGCCGATTACTTTCATAGGTTGTACCGGGATGGGAATACGATAAAACCAGGCAGTAAAAAGATACATTAATCCAAACATTATGAACACGCCAGTGGCATCAAGACCGGCTATAGTAATGCCACCAATAACATATGGCAGCAAGGTGCCCAGGTCACCAATAGAACCAGCCAGTTCAGCACTAATATTTTTGCGATTGATAGTATGCACTAATTATCATCCAGTCAAATATTTGTTACCAATAAGATATGAAAAAGAGAGTTCACCAAAAAAGATTTGGCATCACTATAACAAGAATAATTACCTTTCCATCATGGAAAGAGAATTTGTTGCCGAGTCAATTACTTTAAGATTGACATCTTTAAATATTTTACTTTTCTTTATTCTAATATAAAAGAGTTAAATATAGACGATTCGAGTAAACCGGGGCTGTGTAAAACTGTTTGGCGGATTCAGCTATCCCACTTAGGATCGAATTTTTGCGCTTTTTGGGGATGAGAGCTTGGATGTTGTCTTAAATGGCGCCTATTTATATTTTAGGGGGGCATTACTCTCCATATTTCACAGCCTGACGATTATTCTGCTTCCTGTACTTTCATATTCCCACCGTTTAATCTGCCAACTCCATACTTATACGAAAGTCCAGGTCCGCATGGCGCCCAATATCTTAATATTTTCCCTATTTGTAATTTTCCTTTCATTACCTCAAAATAAAGGATATATGGATTATTTAGGGAATATTTTTATATGAATATTCTTCAACCAAAACCCTATTGATAATTATCCTTGGGGTTTTGTTGTTGATCATGGAGGAGATGGAACTGACCCAACGGAAGCAGGCGGAGGAGGCTTTCCGGAAATTCAATGCTTATCTGGAAACCTGCTCAACTATGCTAATGCTCCTATTATTGTATGGGATCCCAATTACAAAATAATTCAGTTAAACCGGGATTTGAACGCTTAACCGGGCTTTGCGCTGACCAGGTTCTGGGTAAATCCCTGGAAATTCTTTTCCCTGATTCACAAAAAGAAGAATCAATGGCTCTTATCCGCCGTACAGCTTCCGGAGAGCGCTGGGAAGTGGTGGAAATTCTTATTAATTATTATTTGCGCAATAATCGGATCAAGGTGATATGTGATTTTCAGTCGCCGGAACCCATGATTTGCGGTGAGTGTCAAGAATTACGGCAGCTCTTTATTAACCTTTTTACCAATGCCACCGATGCTATGCCTCAGGGTGGTACTCTAACCATTCAGGTTAATGAAGTGCATGACGAAACTGACTGGGTAGCCATTCACATTAAAGATACCGGCATAGGAATCAAACCTGCTATTCTGCCCAAGGTAACCGAACCTTTTTATTCTACCAAGCCAGATGGCAAAGGTATAGGGTTGGGATTGCCCATTTGCTGCCGTATTGTATCCGAGCATCATGGGGTAATGAACATTACCAGTAATGTAGAAGAAGGTACAACGGTTTCGATTAAAATTCCTCGAATTATTAAGGAAGCAAATTCTATGTCCATTGACTGACTGGTTAGTGAATATATGCCTAGCAAAACCAATTTGTAAAATCGTAATGTGAAAAAGCGAGAACCTATATGGTGAGCGGCAGCAGAAGCCAGTGGTACTTATAATTATCGTACCCGTAAGGTGCTTTTGCGCACTTTCTGGGTACTGGCTTTGACACATTAGGCTGTGCGATAAAGTTGTTGAGGCATCTATTTATTAATATTTTCGGAGGTTGAGTAAACTGAATACTACAGATTTAACTAAAATAATAATCGTTGACGATGAGATTGAACTGATGGGCGCTTTGTGCGATGCCCTGAGTGCTCGGGGATATGATGCAACTGGCTTTTCATCTGCTGCCGAGGCCCTGCAAGTCTTACAAAAACAGGATTTTGATGTTCTTTTGCTTGATTTGATGATGCCTGAAATGGATGGTATAGAATTCTTAAAAAAATCCCGCACAATATGTCCCCAAATAATTAGTATTATTATGACCGGATACGCTACAGTGCCATCAGCGATAGAAACCATGAAATTAGGCGCGTTCGATTACGTGCTAAAACCCTTCAAAATGGACATCCTCCTGCCAGTAATAACTCGTGCCATGGAAATGCAGCGTTTAAAAAACGAAAATTTGCAACTGCGGGAGAGCATGGCCATCTACGACCTGGCCATGACTGTATCCCATACCCTTGACCTAAACATTATTCTTAACCAGCTTGCTGATGCAGTTGTTGGTCATATGGGGGCAGATGAGGTATTAATTATGCTGCCGGCCAACGCCAATAATGAACTATATGTAGCGGTCTCCCGGGGTCAACAGGCGGGAGACATGGTAGGACAATTGGTTGCCGCCCCACCAGGGCTGGGGCAGGGATTAGAAGGGAATGCCTTCTACTCCCCCTTTGACTTTGAGATTAAAACAGCAATTAACATACCCCTTTTTAACGGCGGGAAGTGTGTGGGGGTATTAAGTGTAGGTTCAAAAAAACTTTCCTCTTTCCCTCCGGGGCAGATTAAAACTTTAAAAATTTTGGCCAGCACCGCAGCTAGTGCACTGGACAATGCCAGACTATTTTCCCAACTTCAAAAAGCTGAACAGCAATACCGCTCGATTTTCGAAAATGCCACGGAGGGGATATTCCGGATTTCCTGTGATGGTCACTATTTAATGGTTAATCCCGCCATGGCACACATACTGGGATATGATAAACCCGAAGAATTGCTTACCCTAACCTCTGACACTGATTATCAGGATATACTAAATGGGAAAATGAGGAAGAATGGATATGAGCATCAGGTTAACCGCCGGGATGGTACCGTTATCTGGGTTTCAGAAAATGTCCGGGCGGTAATTGATGATACAGGAAATACTCTCTACTATGAAGGGACAATAACAGATATCACCCAGCGCAAAGAGGCTGAATATTTTGAACGGGAAATTTCTCGTCTTGACCGGTTAAACCTGGTTGGTGAGTTGGCTGCTTCCATCAGTCATGAGATCAGAAATCCTCTGACAACCATAAGAGGATTTTTGCAAATGCTTAAGAGCAAAGAGGATAGTTCTGATAAAGGTTACTATGATTTGATGATTGAGGAACTTGATCGTGCCAATACCATTATTTCTGATTACCTGGGCATGGCCAAGGACAAACCCCTGGAATTGCGATCTTGCCATCTGCATGAAATAATAGCATCCCTGTATCCAATGATACTGGCTGATGCCAGATATTCGGATAAACAGGTCAAGCTGGATTTGGAAGATGCGCCCCTGGTGTATGTTGATGAAAAAGAAATTCGCCAGCTCATGCTCAATCTAACCCGTAACGGTATTGAAGCAATGTCACCTGGTGGGACTCTCACCATAGGCACCCGGTCCGAAAACGACAATGCCCTCCTGTTTATCCGGGATGAAGGTCCAGGGTTTGACCAATTGCTGCTAAACAATCTGGGCACTCCTTTTTTAACAACCAAGGAAAATGGAACAGGTTTGGGACTGGCAGTTTGTTACCGAATTGCTGCCCGGCATAATGCCAATATAAAATTGGATACGGGCCCCCAGGGAACTACTTTCTGGGTAACATTTCCCCGTTCGGTGGAGAGTATTACCCTATTTTAATTAAGACTTTAACGATCTCGAATCACGGGGACAGGTACATTGATTCTTCTTCTGATTAAGAATCAATGTACCTGTCCCCGTGATTAATTATATAGTCCATTGGTTATTTATAATGCCTACTAATTTCCAGCTGCCCTCATACTCTTCGAATACTAATCGCAGGCTTCTCCAATCCATCCCGGCATATTCCGGATTAAATCCTGAAAAATAGTATTCTACAATAATGGGGTTTTGATATACTTCAAATTGGTTCTCCAGCGCGTTGCCAAAACTGAGTACTTCATTATATCCAACCTTTTCAGCATTTACAAAATCTTTGGAGTATATGAACTTATCGTAGTACTCGCTTGGTGTTAGGTAAATATCATCTCCTGAGCCGTCATAATGTCCCCATAGGTACTTTTTTTGGTCGGCAAAGAAATTTTTTACCTCTTGTGCGTTAAAAACCACATCATGTTCTATTGAAACATAGGTATAGGGGGTAAACCGCAGGCCTTTCACAGGATGCACAAAATTGGAGACGGTTTCAAAATCTCGTACCTTGATGGCATAGATCAGCTTATCTGATGTTTCTCTTATTGCCTTCTCAGCATACTTCGGCTTTAAAATACCATTTTCATCATATCGCATTTTTGCGGAGAAATTTTGCCAAAACAATGAAAGGGCCAGAACTCCACATAGAATAACTGCGATAATTATGCCTCGTTTCAAGATAGTGATCACACCTTCCAAACATTATTTACTTGCAGTATTTATATTATCCCTCCTCCCTTATAATAAATGAAAAAACTTTTCGCGGGAACATCAGGCTGTTACAAAAGCTTAGATACAGGAAGCTTTGTTGTGAAAGTGGTGGGTTAATGTGTCTTTCCGGGCCATATATAAGACACCGTTCTTACTTTTCGGCTGACTTGTCTAAGGCCAGCTTTCTTTTTTGATCTACAAATTAGATAATGTCCCGGCCATATTTTGACTGGTAGTTGGTCATTTGTTATGCTGTAATTGGCAGTAAAAATAAGGAAGGTGTGCCCAAAGAAAAGCCACTCTGCCCAGCAGCCAAAGGATGGTCCAATTCATTTTATCGGAGGAATTAAAATGAAGTCCTATCGAAAAGAGTTATGGTTTAATACTATGACCAGAAGAGCTTTAATCAATATTACACCTGAAATAGAGCAATGTCTGAAAGAAAGCGGCATCAAGGAAGGCCTATTGTTGTGCAATGCCATGCATATAACAGCCAGTGTATTTATCAATGACGATGAACCAGGTTTGCACCGGGATTTCGAAAAATTTTTGGAAAAGCTGGCACCGGAAAAACCATACAACCAATATGAACACAATACATTTGAAGACAATGCCGATGCTCACCTAAAAAGAACCATTATGGGCCGGGAAGTAGTGGTGGCCATAACGGATGGCAAACTGGATTTTGGCCCCTGGGAACAGATTTTTTACGCAGAATTTGACGGAAAGAGGAAAAAACGGGTCCTGGTAAAAATCATTGGGGAATAGCTCTGTACAAACAGGGGGCGTTCTTCGGTGAATAATAGCAGACATAAGAATAGTCAACCAAAGAACGTCCCCGTTAGCTTCCCTAAAGAATTGGGATAAAGACCTTAGCTCTATTTAGGTACAAATTGTGTTGTTACAACTTTTTCATAAGGAGCAATTTTATCTAGTTCACCGGCATTCTTGATGATTTGCTGCAGCAAATAGAAGTCCTCATCCAGCAACAATGGATTGGTTTTCCAGCTGTTCTGCTCTTTGTAACGCTGGATGGCACTGATTAGGATTTCATTAGATTCATCGGGGAAATGGGGCTTAATAGCTTCGGCAATCTCTTCCGGAGAGTGACTTTCTACCCATTGCTGCCCTTTGTATATAGCATTGGTAAAACTCTGAATCAACTGGGGGTTTTTCTCAATGGTGCTCTTCTTGGCGAAATAGGCCGTATAGGGAATCTCTCCGCTCTCTTTGCCAAGCGAGGCTACTATGTGTGCTTTCCCTTCCTTTTCCATACTGGATGCAGTAGGTTCAAAAATGATTACGTAATCTCCCTGGCCACCCAGAAACGCACCGGGCATAGCCGCAAATTGCATGGTAGTATCGATAAAGACATCTTCACCTACTTTTAGTCCATTCTTTTCTAACACATATTGCAAAACAATGGCCGGCATGCCGCCTTTACGCCCGCCAATAACAGTTTTGCCCTGCAAATTGCTCCATTTAAAATCCGGTTCCGGTTGCCTGCCCATAAGAAAGGTTCCATCCCCATTGGTTAGCTGGGCAAAGACCACACCATAATCTTCTTTACCTTCATTATAAACATAGACACTTGCTTCCGGGCCGGCAAAGCCAATATCGGCCTGACCGGACAGGACTGCAGTCATGACCTTATCCGCTCCCTGACCATTGGACAGTACGATTTCCAGACCTTCCTCCTGGAAAAATCCCTGTGTTAACGCTACATATTGCGGGGCATAAAAAATGGAGTGAGTAACCTCACAAAGTTCAACCTTGGTAAGGGCATCACCGGATTGTTTACCACATCCGCTTATCACCAGCGAAAAACTTAATATACCAACCAATAATAGCAACATCACTTTTTTCATGGTTATTTCCTCCTCCCTCTTAAGCTAGCCCAATTTTCTTCAGGATATAACGCTCAAAGCAAACCACTCCCTGATACATAATTGTTGCTGCTATCCCCAAAATAACAACACTGGTCATGACCAGATCAAGTTTAAAAACCTGACCGCCATAAACAATGAGATAGCCTAATCCAGCCTTGGAAACCAGGAACTCGCCTACAATTACTCCCACCCATGACAATCCCACATTGATTTTAAGTGCATTGATAATATTGGGGAATGAGGCCGGAAGAAGCACCTTAGTTAGAACTTGATACTTGCTCCCGCCGAAAATCCTTACCAATTTGATTTTTTCCTGGTCAATTCCCATAAATCCGTTTAAGACTTCGAGTATGGCCACAATCAAAGATATGGCCAAGGTCATCACAATAATAGCCACCGGGCCCGCTCCAATCCAGACGATAAATATTGGTCCCAGGGCGATTTTGGGCAGGCTGTTTAAGACTACCAGGTACGGCTCCGATACCCGGGCCAAAAAGTCTGACCACCACAAAGCTATTGCTATCAAAACTCCTAAAATAGTACCCAGCAAAAAACCAATGATAGTTTCCAGACAGGTTACTCCTATATGGGTAAAAAGGACCCCTTGCTCATATAGTTGTTGTACGGTTTGGATCATGCGAGAGGGCTGACTGGTTATGAAAGGGTCGATAATAGCCGCCCTGGCCAGTATTTCCCACAGACTAAAAATCATTACCAGAATAAACAGTTGGGTTGCCCGAATAATTAAATTTTCCCGCTTGAGCTGCTGCAGGTATCTGGCATGTTCAGGGGAAATCACACTGTTTTGTTCGGTAATCCCGGGCAGTTTCTGAGCGTGATTAAACATGAATATCCAACTCCCTCCATATTTCGTGGAAATAGTGTCTGAATTCCGGGGCTTCTCGGGAATTTAAAGGAGTGCGCCATTGGCAGGTTAGAACAATATCGTAAACCTTTTTAACGGTTCCGGGCCGATGTGAAAAAACCAAAACCCTATCGGCCATGCTAATAGCTTCAGATATGTCATGGGTAACAAGGATGGCAGTCTTTTTTTCTTTTTTGATAATGCGGTATATATCATCACTTACAGCCAGCCGGGTCTGATAATCCAGAGCGGAAAAGGCTTCATCCAGCAGGAGGATTTGCGGATCAGTTACCAGGGTCCGAATTAGAGCTGCTCGCTGCCTCATGCCCCCTGATAATTGATCAGGGTATTTATCGCAAAACTCATAGAGTCCGTAAGTTTGCAAAAATTGGATAGCTTTTTCTTTAATTTCCGGAGTAACGGCCTTTTGAATTTCAACACCCAACAAGACATTTTTTAAAATGGTCCTCCATTCAAATAAATGGTCTTTCTGCAGCATATAGCCTATTTTCCTGGAAGGACCGTTTAGAATTTCGCCATTGAGTATGATGTTACCGGAGGTGGGCGCCAGCAGACCAGAAATTATGGATAACAGGGTAGATTTACCGCATCCGCTGGGGCCTACAATGCAAACAAATTCGCCGTCGCTGACTGTAAAGTTTATATCCTTTAAGGCATGGATTTCTCCGTTAGGGGATTGATAAGTCATGTTGACATTTCGCAGTTCCATTATTGCCTTCACATATCCACCCTCCAATATCTATTTTTAATATGTTATTCAAGTTACTACTGGTAAGTGAGAGTTTTAGATTTTGCAGAGTTTCTATAACAGCTAGTACTGCAGGCTTGGAGGGGGATAATGCCAAAAGGTTGGTCGAAAAAATTTGGGGATTTTCCAGGGGACGTTATTTTTGCGAGCTAGCTGCCTTTGCGGAAAATTTGGGCTAGCTCTTCCATTTCTTTCTGCGCCAGGTCGTCTCTTCCGGCCAGGGATTCCAGATGGTGCTGCAGTTCGTGCAGGACGGTATCCATGATCTCTTCTTCCCAGCGGGCTCTAGGTTGGTTTCCCAGCAGGGCTTTGAATGAACCGTAATAAAACATGATGAATTTTCCCAGCCATTCATCCTCAATGTACTCTCCCATTATGTAGAATTCGCCGTCCTGCTTTGTCTCTTTCTGCACATTGAAACCACCGGTCAATGAACGCAGGAAACGTTCGGGAATGCGTTCAATGGCCTGATCCAGCATATCTGCAAATTCATCGAAGGTGGGGACAATCATTTAATTTCCTCCTCTCGCTCTCTTTGCTCAATATTAAGACAGTATGTGGTATTCTAAAAAGCAGAGTACATATTTTCTCCTTTATCTGTGCAAACAGAAGGATGAATTATCTATATAATTAACTTTATCATAGTTAATAATGGAGTGAAGAAAGATGAAATTAATCTCATGGAATGTTAATGGACTTAGGGCGGTTTTAAACAAGGGCTTTAGGGAATTTTTCATGGCGGAACAACCTGATATATTCTGCATCCAGGAGACCAAAATGCAGCCAGGGCAAGCAGTTTTGGATATTGAAGGGTATGAAGAATACTGGAACAGTGCGGATAAGAAGGGATATTCGGGTACGGCTGTATTTACCCGTATAACGCCGCTGGGAGTAACTTTTGATCTTGTCCAGGGGGAACACCCCTCCGAGGGGAGAGTAATTACCTTGGAATACGATGAATTTTTCCTGGTGAATGCCTATGTACCCAATTCCCAGCGTGAATTAGTAAGACTTGACTACCGGATGAAATGGCAGGACGATTTCCGCGCCCATTTGCAAAAGCTGGACGATAAAAAGCCGGTGATAATATGCGGGGATCTAAATGTAGCTCACCAGGAAATCGATTTAAAGAATCCCAAATCCAATCAGAAGAATGCTGGCTTTACACCCCAGGAGAGGCAAAAAATGACGGAACTTCTGGAAGCCGGTTTTGTTGATTCATTTCGTTACAAATATCCGGACTTGGAGGGTGCTTACACCTGGTGGTCTTATATGTTTAAAGCCCGGGAGAAAAATGTGGGATGGCGTATCGACTACTTCCTGGTTTCAGATAGAATCAAGGACCAAATCAAAGAAGCCATCATTTATAAAGAAGTAATGGGCAGCGACCATTGCCCCATTGGCCTCGTTACACCGGGACGTTCTTTCTGTAACAAAAACTAAAAAAAATTTTTGGACGGAATAGAACTGTTTTATAAAAATTTTGCTATAATGGAATTAAATGTATATAAATGGAGTTTTGGGATGGTCAGGCAACCCAGAAAAAGGTGTGAGAGCGGCTTTTACCATGTGACTCTGCGAGGCGTCAATCGTGGAGATATTTTCCTTGACAAAGAAGATTGCCAGCGCTTTTTGCATACTCTTGAACAAAAAAAGAGGCATCAAGAATACGTGCTTTATGGTTATTGCTTAATGAGCAATCATGTTCACTTACTGGTACAGGAAAAAGAAGACACGATCTCTCGAATCATGAGCAGGATAGGAACCAGTTATGCCAAGTGTTTTAACCAAAAATACAATCGGACTGGACACCTTTTCCAAGGCCGCTACGGTAGCGAGTGCATAGAAGATGATCAGTATTTATTGACGGTAATCCGGTATATACATAATAATCCAGTAAAAGCAGGGTTAGTAAAGGAAGCAGAGGCCTATAAATGGAGTAGCATTCATGCTTATATGAACGATCAACAGGCAAACGGGTTAGTTGATACTGAGTTTATTCTGGGTATGTTTCATCAGGACAGAGCTACAGCAATTTCGGCGTTTAGAGAGTTCATGAAGGAAGACCATGAAGATATCTGCCTGCAGGAAGTAATTCCACGAAATAAAACCGATGAACAAGTAAAGGCAGAGATCGTTGCCTTGATGGGTGGTGAGCCAATTGCAAACTTACGGAATTTGGACAAGGAAAAGTGCAATAGGATACTTAGAACCATCAAGGCTAGTGAAGGGGTAACCCTAAGGCAAATAGCTCGAGTTACGGGTTTTAATGTGATGAGAATATACCGGGCATAATTGTTAGTGTTACACAAAGAACGTCCCGGTGTAACGGTTATAGTTTATCTTCTTCTTCATCTAATTCATTTTCGATGGCTTGCTGCTTTCTTTTATTCAAATAATGGACCAGGGAAAAGCCTAAGAACGCTGCCAGGGTTCCGGATAAAAACGTAATCCCCAAGGTGGTAAGCCAGATGAAAGGATTGGCATTATCTCCATAACGGGCATAATTGGCTATACCAGTCACGACGCAGATGGTAAAACCACAAACCAGACTATTTAATAATACAAATTTAATCCTCCTGTTTTTGCTGCTATACAAATCATTCCCTGATGCTATATGTCTGACCAAGAGATAAGCGCAGGCTCCCAAAAAACAGATGAATTCAGCTGCATAGTGAGAAAAAGGCAAATTATATACATATTGCTGCACCAGTATGGAAATGATCAGTGCCAGTAGCAGCAGGTTGCAGGTTTCACTGCCGATTTTGCGTTTTTGAGCTACAGTTCGTTCATCTTGAATCAAATCTTTCATGGCGTATCCTCCCAAAATAATTCATCCAATGTTTTGCCCAGTGCTTTGCATATGGCAATGCAGAGTTTTAATGAAGGGTTATATTTCCCTGCTTCAATCAATCCTATGGTTTGGCGTGTAACTCCCACTGCCTTAGCCAAGTCTTCTTGTTTCATATCTCGTTCGATACGGGCTAACTTCATTTTTATGTTTTTCATAAGCAACTTCACCTGCGCTTAATATAACATATAAATTACATAATGTAAAATATATATTGCATATTAGTTAAGCCTTTTGTTTAATGGCAATTGAGCCATTATTTACATCAAGGTAAAAAGGCCAAACAGTCGAATTCTGATCCAATAGGCCCTAGTATTGAAAAATTGAGGTGATGTTATTGATCAAAAGATTGAAGCAAGTGATTACAGTACTGATTCTGGTGTGTTTCCCGGTTACATATTCGGCTCAGGCCGCCAGCGTAGTAAACATAAGCATTGACGGGAAAGAACGCCAGATAGACCCGCCCGCCCAATTGGTGAATGACCGTACCATGGTACCGGTGCGCTTTATTGTGGAGGATCCCGCATTACAAGGGCAGGTTTATTGGGACCAGAGCCAGCAGAAGGTGGCCTTGGATTGTCGCGGTCATTACATAGAGCTCTTTATCGGCAGCCCGCAGGCCAAGGTGGACGGGGCAGCTTATACTTTTGATGTCCCTCCTTACATTTACCAGGGACGCACCTTTGTACCATTACGGTTTTTGGCGGAGCGCCTGGGAGCCCGGGTGGAGTGGAACGCATCGCAAAGGCTGGTGGACATTCGCTTTGCTCAGACCGAGCCCCGGGTGTTTGCCTATTATTACTATACCCCCCGGGAAGAGTTGGAGCAAAACGCCCATCTGTTTACGGATATAGCTTTCCGCTGGTTTGCCACCAACAGCCGGGGGCAGCTTTCTTTTGATTACCAGGACGACTATGCTAAGATCCTGACCTGGGCCAAATCCAAGGGAATACGCACCCATGCCAGTGTAGTCTTGATGGGCAGTGAAGCTCTGCATACCCTTTTATCCAATGCCTCCAACCGCTCCCGATTAATTAAGGCATTGGTTAATGAGGTAACCAAAGGCGGATATGATGGGGTAAACATCGATTTCGAGCTGATGTCCGCCAGTGATGCTGATAATTTCACCAACTTCTTAAAAGAATTGAAGCAGGCTCTGGGAGCAGGCAAAGAATTGTCGGTAGCAGTATTTGGCCGAACCGGCAAAGAGAATTGGGCTACTCCTTATCAGTATGATAAGATCGGGCAAATTGCTGATAGCGTAGTAGTTATGGCGTATGACTACCATTACCCCACTACGGCGGCGGGAGCAATTGCTCCACTGTGGTGGGTCAAGGAGGTTGCCCAGTATATGGTAAGGACCATGCCGGCGGAGAAGGTATTGATGGGAATGGCCAACTACGGTTATGATTGGCCCCAAGACACCAAAGCCACATCAGTAACCGCCCAGAAACTAGCTGAGCTCCAGAAAAAGTACCAGGTGCAGAGCCATTGGGATGAGGTAAGCTACAGTCCTTACTACACCTATTGGGATGAAAATGGATGTTATCATCAGGTTTGGCTGGAAAACTATAAGAGCCTCACTGCCAAATGGAATGTGGTAGAGGAATATGGTTTGGGAGGAATGTCCTTCTGGCGAATAGGGACCGGGTTTACGGATCTATATCAGATGCTGGAGGAGAATACCGATTAAATACAAGCTTTTTCCGTGCTATTTTAGGGTTGGAGTGTCTTTAATTGTTGCAATAAAAATACAGTTATTTGGAGTACGTCTAACATACACCCAGCGGCTATTTCAGATAGCCGCTTATTATTCTAAGTACAAAGTGAACAATTGCTATCATTTACAATGTTTTTCAAGCTGTGAATTGAACTGAACAAATATCTGCCGAATCAGATAAGAATATTAATATCCGAAATTGAGCATTAGTTAATGGTAGAATTATAATAGCAAGAAATGGATAGAAAGCCGTAACGAAATACTCAGATCCGAATCCCCAAGTAAAGGGTCCAACATGATAAATATACAAAGAGCATAACGTTGTTACAGAAAGAACGTCCCGGTGTAACACGAACCATTCATCGCAATTTGGAGCAGGCACTATTAGATAAGGAATACAAGAATTTGACTACTGATATTGAAATCACGAAACCGTTTCAAGTTTTGTCGAGCGATATCAGTTATATCCGGACCGGAGAAGGATTTGATTATTTGTGCCAGGTCCGGGATGTAATGACAAACACGGTATTGGCAGAATGTCATTCAGCGACGATGAAAGCGGAACTAGTGTTACATACAATCAAGAAGACTCAGGAACGCTGGCGACTACCGGCTGGGGTGATCTTCCACAGCGATCGTGGTAGCCAATATACAGCAAAGAAAGTCATGAAACAGGTAGCCAGTTACGGATGGCAACAAAGCTTCTCCAGAGTTGGAAAACCAGGCGATAATTCTTGGAGCGAAAGCTTCTTTGCTATCTTGAAAAAAGAAATAATCCATTGGCATTTTTATGCTACACGGGATCAGGCAAGACAAGGGATATTTGAGTACATCGAGGTGTTCTACAACCGCCAGAGAGCACAGAAACGGTTAGGTTATCTGAGTCCAGTCCAATATCCTGAACAGTGGCAAAAAGGCCAATTAAAAACAGTCGCTTAGCAAATTGTCCGGAAAAGTGTTGACGATCCGCGGAGAACAATAACCTGGGCTATGAGGATTACCTATTGGGGGTCTGGAACAAGAAATAACTCAACGAGAAAGTAACCGTATCCAGCGCGGGATACGCCATGCCTCATTCCCAGTGATTAAGACGCTGGATTGTTTTGATTTTAGGGCAATACCTGCTCTTAATAAGCAGAAGGTTTTAAAACTGGCTGCTTGTGATTACATCAAGAACCTGGAGAACGTAATACTGGTGGGAAATTCCGGGGTGGGTAAAACCCATATTGCCACCGCTCTAGCGTATGAGGCATGCCGTAAAGGTTTTAAGGTTAAGTTCTACACCGCGGCCGGGTTGATAAAGGGCTCCTGGCTGCCCAGCAGGAATACAAGCTAAACAGGCTTGAGAAACAGTTTTCAGCTTATCATTTGGTTGTCATTGACGAGCTGGGTTACGTGCCTTTCAGCAAAATCGGGGCTGAACTTTTATTTCAGTTCTGCTCATCCCGGCATGAGAGAGGTAGTGTGATAATCACCACAAATCTGGAATTCCCAAAATGGACGGAGGTGTTTTTAGACGAGCAGATGACGGCTGCATTACTGGATAGGCTTACGCATAAGGCTCATATCCTGAACATCAATGGTGAGAGTTACAGGTTTAAGCAGGCATTAGCGAAGCAACAATCGTGATTATTTTTTATCCAGGTGGCCTAATTTCTGACCAGCAAGTGGCCTAATTTTTAATTGACATTAACAAAACATGAACCCCCTAGGCTTTAGCTGCAGGGAGAGGGCAATTGCTACTTTTCGCAAAGCGTTTAATCATTAAATGTGAATGACCGCCTGTCTAGTTGACATACTATCATAAAAGCTATGTTCTAATTAAAAAACATGGCCTTTCTAGAAATTCTGGGTCACCTGCAGATGGGGTTATGGTGGTGTCGAACACTTCGTCTATCATTTTAAATTATTTTATTTCGTATCATGCTTGCTATGGTATCTACTAAGGTCACAACCAACAAAATCAGCATCAGAATAACTATCATTTCCTGATATTTGAAAAGTCGCATACTGGTCATTAGTTCAAATCCAATACCCCCTGCCCCTACAATCCCTAAAATGGTTGAGGCCCTAAAATTCATTTCCCACCGGAATAGGGCAAGGGACACAAATTCAGGCAGAATTTGCGGTAGAATTGCATAATTAATAACTTGTATTTTATTGGCACCAGTTGCATTTAACGCATCTAGCGGACCGGGGTCTACATTCTCGATGTAGTCAGCTAGAAATTTTCCCAACATACCGCTGGAACTGACTCCAATTGCCAATACACCCGGGAAGGGACCTAATCCAACCGCTGCTACAAATATCAGTGCAAAAATGACTTCTGGTATAGCCCGGAGGGTATTTAGAATCAATCTGCTGGTTTGATAAACAACTAAATTAGGCGAAATATTAATAGCTGCCAACAATCCAAAAGGTATGGAAAGCAATATAGCCAACATAGTCCCTAAAATAGATATTTGCACTGTTTCAATTATTGGGCTAATCATCCGAGGGGCTATGGAAAAATCCGGAGGCAGCATCCGGCTAACAATATCAGCTATTCCATGTGCGCCGGCCTGAAGTTTTATCAGGCTAAAGCTTGTACCTTGCGCACTCCACCATGTAATGGCTAAAAGGATGATTCCCCAAACAATATATTTGACTTTGCTGATTGGATCTCTCTTATATTGCACCACCAGAACTGTGTCAAATGCCCCTTTTTTTATTCTTTGCTTAATGCTCACAAGTATCCTGAGATCCTCCATATATCAAATCAATGTCTATTTTCTCGATGTTATCAATCGGCTTATCGAACAAAATCCTACCCTCGCGGATTCCTATGACTCTATGGGCATATTTGCGAGCCAATTCAACATTATGAAGACTTACAATCATGGTAATACCGTCTTCCTCATTTATCTCCTGCAAAATGTCCATTACCATTTCTGCCGAATATGGATCCAGGCTGGCTACTGGTTCATCAGCCAGTACTATTTGGGGTTGCTGAACTAGAGCACGAGCAATGCCAACTCGCTGTTGCTGTCCACCACTGAGTTGATCTGCCCTGATGTATGCTTTTCCCGATAGGCCAACGCGCCCAATACAGGCCAGAGCCAATTCCACATCTTTTTTAGGAAACAGTTTCAAGCAGGTGGATAGTGTATTATTAAAAGCCAGCCTTCCGCAAAGAACATTTTGTAAAACGGTAAGACGTTTAACCAGATTGTAATGTTGAAATATCATCCCGGTTTTTTGCCGAAAATGTTTAATTTTTTTCGTATCGAGTGGCACGCCGTTGAATGACACTTCTCCTTCACTGGGTTCAACCAAACGGTTAATGCAGCGGAGCAAGGTGCTTTTCCCTGCTCCACTTGGACCCAATAGAACTACAAATTCACCAGGTTCAATACTAAGGTTTATACTTTTCAGTGCCTGAACCTCTTGATTATAATTTTTACTCACTCCGGATATACTGATCATTGCTTACACAACCTTAAATGTTTTTGGAAAGATCAAGGTTAATAAGTTTGACTGCTTCCCGGAGGGAATCCCAATCTGAATCCTGGACCGGCTCAAAATGGGTGTTTTTTTCCATGAAGTCTTTTAAATTCTCAAAGTCTTCTTCAGGAATATTTAAAATCGCATCTTTAATCTTGTCTTTCAAGTCTTGGGGCAGATCTTTACGCCAGGCCCAGGGTCCACCTGGGAATGGCTCTGATACATCAATAATCCTTATATCTTCTTCTACCAGGATGCCTTGAGCTATGGCTCTCTCATACATATGTTTTACAATAGCTGCTGCGTCAACATTTTTGTTCTGTACAGCAGCTGCACAGGCATCATGACCTCCTACATAAACCACGGAAGCTAAATCCACTTCAGGATCTATACCATTATTAACCATAGCCATACGGGGTATGAGGTGTCCGCCGGTAGAAGCCGGATCTACAAAAGCAAAGGTTTTTCCTTTAAGATCGGGGATACTGTGAATATCACTATCTTTATGAACAATGATAAAGGACTTGTAAAAAATTCCCTGTTCTTCAGTATATCCTGCTGCGAATGCCTCGGCGTTAGCTATATCTGCTGCCAAAACATAAGATAATGGGCCATAAGAGGCCAAGTCTATTTTACCGGCACGCATGGCTTCTATAGTGCCAGCATAGTCATTAGCTACGAAAAGCTCCACTTCCATATCCAGTTTTTTAGCAAGGTAGTCCATAAAAGGCTGATATTGATCTTTTCTCTTCTGGATTTCTTCTCCAGGAACTGTACCAACTCTTAATACTTTTATTTCATCTTTTTCAGCAGACTCTTTAGTGCCGCAACCTGCTAGTAACATAGTGACAGCAAAAACGGTTAATAATAAAAATGTTAATGTTTTTTTACTTCTTGGTGTTTTCAATGTAATACCTCCTGATTTTTAAGTTATTTAGCCAAGTAAAGTGATTTTTTAGAGAAGCACTTCCCGGGCATAAGCCGCTGTTCGTAATATTTCATCCGGATCCCCTAGTTCAATCAAGTACCAACTGCAATTACTCTGCCCCAAGGCTTCTAAACGGAGTTTCATATCATCCTTGTTGGTGGGAGCAATATGAACTCCTATTTTATGCTCCTCATCAAAGCGCTCTATGTTATACACATGAGCACTGAGTATATATGGGGCTACTTCAGATATAAAAGCTATATCAGTAATAGTTCCATCCAAAACCACGGGTGAGGACGCAACATGCCCAATATCAAGAGTAGCACTAACCCCGGTATTCTTTATTAGATTCAAAAAACTCGAAGGGGTATTGGTAAAGCCATAGGTTATATTTTCCAGGCAGGCCGTAATATCCTTAGCTGCAGCATAGTCAGCCGCTTGCGCAAGATATTTAACTGCGTGTGCATATTTCATGTCATGGAGGGCAAAACGAGAACCTAAACATAAATGCACGATTATATGTTTCCCGCCCAATGCGTTAATTACATCAATACATTCTTTGATATGGTTTAATGATTTTTCCGCATGTTCCTTATTCCGGTGGGCTAATTCCACTTTCCGAAACTGCAAATGATATCGTATCTGAAATCCTGAAGCAGCCAGGGCTTCCATGTTAGCCATATCATTTTTTAATGCTTGACTCGTTTCAGCCTGTACCGTGTATTCAATGCCGTCAAAATTATGGAGCGTAGCAAAATTAATCAAATCATTTGCCTTGGTGCTGAATCTGCTGCTTAAAGCAAATAAAGGTTTTGTAGCAGATTCAGCGACGTACCTTTGTATTTTAATAGCTCTCACCTCCTTTTTGTCAGTTAAGACTTTTGCATAATAGCCATGCCTCGAATTAGTGGGATTTTAATTACCCAGAAAAAGGACTTCACCCCCCATTTCGTCGAATTAGTAAGTGACACAAACAAACAATCCGTAGGAGGCGAAGTCACTTATGAATATTCAACAGAACTGCATTTTCTCCTTTGAAGATGCTTTAAAAATGCAACCAAAATCCAGGCTTGAGAAAATAATCAATACCCTTGATTTACAACCAGTTCTTGCCATATTGAATAAGCCTGATAAGAGAAAGGGTGGACCAACACCATACCCAGCCGCTGCAATGTTAAATGCCCTGATTGCTATGAGGCTTACGAATATGACTACATTTACTTCACTGGTTGAACGGCTTACTTACGACCCTCATCTCAGATATGTTTGCGGTTTTGAGCCATTTGGCACCGCGCCCAGTATATCGTGTTTCAGCCGGTTTTATGCGAAGCTTGCTGAGAGCGGTTGCTTGGAAACACTGTTTTCGTCACTGGTTAAACAAGCAGAGGATATGGGCCTTCTTGATCTTACTGCCGTTGCAATTGATGCCACCAAAGTAGAAGCCTATGAAAAGTCCGTTCCCCGTAAGAATATCAGCCAGGATGGCAGTGCCGCTGATTGGGGTATTAAGAGTGACACCAACGGCAACCCCATCAAGTGGTTTGGGTACAAGCAATATATTGGCACCGATGTAAAATCAGGACTTCCTATAGCTATCAAGGTAACACCGGCCAATTGTTCTGATTCCAGCGTGGCTATGGACTTAGTGAAACCATGTTATGCAAATGTACAAACCCCCATAGAGTATTTCTTGATGGACGCTGGTTATGACCATCGTGAGATATACTCTCTGATCAGGGATAAATACCATGCCCAGGCGATTATTGCGCTGAATAAACGAGGGGCCAAACAGCCCCAAGCCGGGTTTGACTGGGATGGGACCCCGATCTGCTCTGCTGGTTATCGCATGGTATATTGGGGTTCCTATATGGGCGTAAATAAATTTAGATGCCCACATGTACTGGGTAAATGCGACTGTCCTTTTGGCTCTGCATGGTGTTCAAAGAGTAACTATGGAATGGTGGTTAAAACCAGAGTAAAGGACGATCCCCGGTTGTTCTCAACTCCCCATAGGGGGACGGCTAACTGGCAGAAGTTATACAATATGCGTACCTACTCAGAGCGCTGTTTCAGCCGCTTTAAGGAGAACTTGGGATTAGAAACCGGGTTGAGGGTAAGAAAAATCAAGAAAGTTGAAGTCCATGCTTACCTTTGTGCCATAACCATGATTGCAGCTACAATAGCAGTCAATCAAGAAAGTAGTACCCAGTATCTAGCTGCTTAGTTCACATTTATTGGTTTATTAAAGAACGAACTACGTTAAAGGGGGTAGTCTGCCCTAATTCCGGAACTCCTAGCGTTTTGACCGTGGTTACAGGGCTAATTTAGGAATAAGGTGTATTTGCCATCTGCCGCCCATAAAACGTCTTGTATTATCAATAGCATTTTTCTGAGTTATGCAAAAGTCTCGAATTATAATATTCTATGCCAGAAAATATATTCCTCCTTTGTATATATTGTATAACAAAATATTATATATTCTTTTTCTCACGCTATTCCTATCGAAGGATATTGGACGGAGTGCTGTCATCGGGTTGGGTGTGCCCCCCGGGTTCTCCAACAATGAGGCATGAATGAACAGCGAAAAACAATATGACCCGGAAAGAATCAAAATAATTAATAGATGATTTTTAGGAAAACGGGGAATACTGGATATGCCTGGTTATTTTTAAATTAGTTTCAAGATCCTCTGCAAAATTTAAAATCTAGGGGATTTTTATGAGCATAGAAGTATTAATTCTAACTACAGTCTGGATTCTAACTATCATTATGCTTATTCTGCTGGTGCCCAAAAATCGCATCAGAGAAGCAATAGTCGTCTTTTTTTTCAAACAGTTTATAACCTGGATAATAGGCTTGACCGTCGCTGAATACAAGCTAATATCATACCCGGTCAGGCTGTTTAGCTATGCCAATAAAGCTAGTTTTACTTTTGAGTATTTTGTTTATCCTGCGATTTGCGTGGTTTTCATACTGCATTATCCGGAAGGTAGAAGCAACCTAAGGAAGTTTCTGTACTATTTTAACTTCTCTACAGTCATGACCATTATAGAAATACTATGTGAAAGATACACCCGGATAATAGAATACATTCATTGGGAATGGTATATAACCTGGGTTACCCTTTTCGTAACTTTCTATATATCAAGAAAATTTTATGTATGGTTCTTCAGCAAGGTGAAGGTAGAATAGCGGAAAGCCCTCCACAAATTTCACTCCCCAAACCTATGATGCAAATTTTAACCAACCTAAGAATGCCGGGTATATAACCAAAAAAGATTAATACTTGCACCGCCAAAGACAATCTGGCTCTTGGGACCGGTGCTATTTATTTGGCAGCAAGGATGCGTCTTTTACGGACAACACCCTTTTTGCTTGACTAAATTAAGCCAATGACGTTTGGTTAGTCAATAAATAAAGGAAATAAAAACTGGTAATTCGGCAATCGGATAATGCAATAATCATGGATTTATATCGCCCAGTTATATCACCCAGCCTATGGTACCAATAAGTGCTGTCAGGAATAGAATATGGGTAAAAAGGGGGGGAGTACATTGTCTGGCAAATTCATTTTTGAGGTTATCAAAGCTGCGGCCAAAATACAAAAAGATTATGGCTTACCGGCAGCTGCTATTACAGCTCAAGCCTGTCTTGAAACCGGTTTTGGCAAGTATGTTTCCAAAGATATGTTCACCGGAAAGTATAGCTATAACCTATTTAATATTAAAGGCAGCGGTCCGGCTGGTTCGGTAACCGTTAAGACCTGGGAAGTATATAACGGAGTCAAGAAAACCATTTTGGCTAAATTCAGAGCCTACAACAACTACGAAGAAAGCTTTGATGATTATGTTTCCCTAATAACCAGGAGCCAGCGGTATGCTCCCTGTTTAGCCGTAAAAGATGATCCGGATGAGTATGCCAGGCAGCTGCAGAATTGCGGTTATGCCACCGATCCAAAATACGCATTAAAACTTATTTCCATTATGGATAGCCATAAACTTAGAGAATTGGCTGAGGAGGTTGTTGGTACAGAAGATGGCCAAACTTAAGGCGGCATGGAACAAGTATCGGTTAAGTTGGGTAAACGGTGGTAGTTTTCCTGGTCGGGAATATATATATTACGATAACCATGGTAATTTGGCTGCTAATACAGCCGAGCCATGGTTAATTATTGCCCGACCGCCATTTATAACAGGCTGCTGGAGAGATATCTTGTATGCTAATTTTATTATTAAAGGAATCAGGGCCTTTGGCTGTATCTAAATTTTAGTACTGATTCAAGGGGTTCAGTTTTTTATGTATAATTTAGGTAATTGAAAGCTATAAAAGACGTGAAATTGGGGAGGTGGAGAAATGTCACTGGAATTTATCCGTGGTGATATAACCAAAGTATGCGCTGATGCAATTGTAAATGCGGCAAACCCATCCTTGCTCGGGGGTGGAGGGGTCGATGGAGCAATCCATCGTGCTGCAGGGCCTGAGCTGTTGGAAGAATGCCGTACCCTTGGCGGATGTAAAACCGGGCAGGCCAAGATAACCGAGGGGTACAGGCTACCCGCAAAATACGTAATCCATACGGTTGGTCCAATTTGGCATGGCGGTAAAAGCAATGAAGAAAAGTTGCTGGCAGATTGTTATATGAACTCGCTTGCATTAGCGAAAGACTACAACCTGAAGAGTATTGCGTTTCCCTTAATATCCTCGGGTGCCTATGGATATCCCAAGGATAAAGCATTTAAAACTGCGATTTCGGTCATAGGGGAATTTCTTATGAGTAATGAAATGAAGGTTTATCTGGTTGTGTACGATAAGCCGGCATTTGTATTGTCTGAGGGGCTGTTTTCCTCCATTGCACAGTATATTGATGATAAATATATAGAGGAACATCTTCAACGCCGAGACAGATTGGAAGAAAAGCATCAATTAATAGGAGTAAATGAGTTTATTTCAGCCCCAATAATAGAACATAAAAGAAGTCTGGATGATGTAGTTAACCATATGGAGGAGACATTCTCACAAATGTTACTCCGTTTGATTGGTGAAAAAGGTATGACTGAAACAGAAACTTATAAAAAAGCCAATATAGATCGTAAGTTGTTTTCTAAAATAAGAAACGACATCAATTATCAGCCAAGCAAGCCAACTGCAGTTGCTTTCGCCATAGCATTACAATTAAACCTTGATGAAACCAAAGATTTACTGCTTAAAGCTGGTTTTGCCCTCTCTCGCAGCAGTAAATTTGATCTCATCATTCAGTATTTCATCGAAAACGGCAATTATAATATCTTTGAAATCAATGAAGCCTTGTTTGCATTTGAGCAAAAATTGTTGGGGGTGTAAATACGCATATACAGGATTTTCAGCGTTATCGAAGATTAGATACATGCAATCTGCCACTATATTGCTTTTCAAGAACTTATAGACATTGTCAGAAGGTAACACCCTATGCTCCTATGGAAATAGGATGTTTCATTTTATAGGAGACCCTATTAGAAAGCTTCTTCAATAGAATATCAAATTCCTCAATATGTCGCTTGCCATGCGACCGATCCGTACCTGCGAAATGTTATCCTCGAATCACCAAAGATGATGGGAGGATAACCCCATGAAAAAAGATTTTACTGAGCTGGTATTTATTCTTGACAGAAGCGGTTCAATGAGTGGTCTGGAAAGTGATACCATCGGCGGGTATAACGCTATGCTGGAAAAGCAGAAACAACAGCCTGGCGAGGCTGTAATGACTACTGTGCTGTTCGATGATAGGTACGAATTGCTCCATGATCGTATAAACCTTCGGGGTGTAGCGCCTATCACAGACAAGGAGTATTTTGTGAGAGGAACTACTGCCCTGTTAGATGCAATAGGTAAAACTATATACAAAATCATAAATGTCCAGAAACATACTGCTGAAAACGAGCGCGCTGAACAGGTTTTGTTTGTAATAACTACTGATGGTATGGAAAATGCAAGCCGGGAGTTTAGCTACGAAAAAGTCCGGCAGATGATTGAACACCAAAAAAGTAAATTTGGCTGGGAGTTTATCTTTCTTGGTGCAAATATTGATGCCATAGCTACTGCAGAGCGGTTTGGCATAAGCCAAGACAGAGCCGCAAATTATAATCCGGACAGCGCAGGCACTTTACTTAATTATGAGGTAATCGGTGAGGCAGTAAGTAGTTTTCGAGCCAGCCATAAAATATCAGAAAACTGGAAAGAGCGTATTGAAAAAGACTTCAAAAAGCGAGGGGGCAAGAAGTAAACATGCTTGGAGCAATCATTGGAGATATAGTCGGATCAATATATGAGTGAAACAATATAAAGACTAAAAGATTTTCCGCTTTTCAGCCCTGGATGCTTCCGGTGCATCGTCCCCGATAGCAATTTAAGTTTTCATTACCCCTTCGGCGATTGCCAGAGTCTGAAATATGTGTTATTTGAATGGCAATGGTGGGTTTTACTGGCTACTCTAATCATACCGCTGGTAATCTGGTGGAAGCTAGTTGATAAGGACCGTTTTTTTCAAATAGCTTTTTTTGGATTCCTGGCTTTCTTAATAGCCCTGGAGACTGACATGCTAGGGCACCAACTGGGTTTATGGCATTATCCCCATAGACTGGTTTTCATTGGGCCCCGGTTGATGGAAATTGATATATCATTGTTTCCTGTTACCTACATGCTGGTTTATCAGTACTTTCAAAGCTGGAAACGGTACTTGATTGCAGCAGCCATCGTTACTCTAACCTTTTCCTTTGTTGGTGAGCCCTTGCTGGTTTATATGGGAATTTATGAGCTGATTACCTGGAAACACTGGTATTCTTTGCCTATATATTTCTTAATTTTTGTTTTCCTTAAGTGGTTTGTTGACAAGTTGATCATATTAAACTTGGAGGCATGCAATAAATATCACTTGCGCATATATGCTGATCGTGTTAGGCCTGTAAAACAACAAAAGCTTCCGCCTATTAGCTTGGCATACGGTTCTGCACTTTCTTCGTCTCAATCCTGACGGGTACAAGCTTGCTTTGCCCAGGTCCTATCCTATCTCATTTTTCGCCAAAGCATTAAGCCACATTACAATAATCACCCGTCAAAAGAGGACAGGGGGAACTTACTTTATGGACAAAGATGTGCTCAGGTGTGCACTCATTAATGCCTGAGCTTTTGTGTTCTGTTATGGTTTACAATCTTTAGTAAGTAAATCCAGCGTGATTGGAAAGAGATAATTCATGGAAAAACAGTTTAGTCATGTAACTAATTAGGCTGCTAAAACGTTCTTTAAGTGAAGGAGGGTGATGATGAAAGTCGATTCCTTAGAAGCTTTATACAAGTGCTATATGAACGACATTTATCAGTATTTGCTCAGACTATCCGGTCACCCTCAAACTGCCGAAGATCTGTTACACGATACTTTTGTAAGAGCCTATGAATGTCTGGAAAGCTATCAAGGGGAAAGCGTACGTCCCTGGCTATTCACAGTAGCCCATAATATTTATATTGATTGGTATAGACGGGAAAAACGCCAGATTCAAACTGACCCCATAATACTGAATGAACTAAACCCGGCCGTAGATCCTGGACCTGAAAGGGTTGTTTTGCTAAAGGAGGAATTTGATACCTGGATTGAGCTAAGCAGGCTTTTGCCGGAGAAAAGCCGACAGATATTATTGCTCAGAGATTACTATGAGTTCTCCTACCAGGAAATAGCGGACATTTTAAACATAACAGTTTCCAACGTAAAGATTACCCTATATCGCGCCAGACAAAAAATACGTGAGGTGATCAGTGATGAATTGTGATGAATTCAAAAAGGTTAAAGGGCGTTTTTTAGAGGGGAAATTATCCCCTGTTGAAGAGAAGGCAATAGAAGCACACCTGGAGGTTTGTCCGTACTGCCGTGAAGTAGTCGATAAAATACTGAATACTGAACAACCAAAATTAAACCTGTCAACTTCAGATGATGGCACTTATAGGCTGGATGAAGCCCAACAGAAAAAAATCCTGCGCCGTGCTAAATATAAAAACAGGTTTAATATAGCACTGTTTTTACTGGTTCTTTTTATTCTACTCAATATTGGGGGAGGCATCCTTTCCAGTCTGTATTTCAATTGGGGCGGGGAGGCCGGGCGCCTTTATAAAGCCCAAAAAACGGCCGCTTTGATCACCGAGTTTACCTTTCCTAATGTGACCGTGCCGGCACGCTTTGAGCCTTTTCCTTTATTAGTATCCGGGGTCGGATGGGGGCATAGCAGTCTAAGAATCAAGCCCTATTTTATGGCTAACGGTAATTATGCCATGCAAAAGCGGGTGGGCAAGGATGAATTTGTCATTGGTGACTTAGACATCAAACAGTTCTTCTCGTCCATGAATGTAAATTGGCAATGGAGGGAAAACAGCTTCAAAGATTATTTGTATTTTTATCATCCTGACCAATTGAATGACCCAGCAACTAATGATATCAGGCCCCATATAGCGGATAGTTCTGATCAGGTCTGGGAAGCCTTGGGCATATTGCCGGAAGGAACAGTAGCGGAACTTTCTCTTTCTCTTACTGAGACTTTTTCCATCGACGAGGTAAAAAGACTGTTTGCAGATTATGATGTGGATATCACCTGGTATGCGGTATCTACAGGAATAGAGGTCAATCCGCATTATAACCCGGATAGGCAAGCTCCGCTGTCAGCTTCCCATGGAGTATGGGGAGTACCTGATTTTTCCCGTCATATGCTGAGAAGTAACTCCACTATTTCGGATGACCATTCTGTAAACGAATCGGATGACCATTCTGTAAACGAAGAATATTTACTGGAATCCATGGAGTTTCTAATACAAAACGAAGCCGTGGCAAGGAAAACCTACCGGGGTCAC
The DNA here is from genome assembly GCA_050949885.1 of Syntrophomonadaceae bacterium. Classification (GTDB taxonomy): domain Bacteria; phylum Bacillota; class Syntrophomonadia; order Syntrophomonadales; family Syntrophomonadaceae; genus JBMNGO01. Next base: position 141,836 of record JBMNGO010000004.1, read on the forward strand.
CACGAAAATTTGCAGCTGGCCCAAAGATATGACTATATTAAAACTCACGGCATTGAGGTGTATGGAGTAGTTGTAACCGGACCTACTAAAGAATTGCTTAAGCTAAAGGATTTGGATCTGGTCCAATTTCCCGGCTTGGGTGAAGTAAGATTATGGAATTGGTTTAGCCGTAATTTTCAGGGCGAGATGTATTGATTAAGTATTCCATTTTTTGCCTGGTGATAGTTTTTGCAAAACACTGGAGTATAGTTATATAGAAACAGATCAGCAATCCAAGTCTAACAACAGTATTAACAGGAGGTTAAATCATGAAGAAAAAGTGGTTAGTAGTTATTCTGGCAACGGTTCTCATCTGTGCCTTGGCTGCAATCACCTGGGCTAATGAACCAATTAAGTTAGTTGTAGACGGCCAGGAAATAAAACCCGATGTGGCACCGCAAATTATCGGTGACCGGACCATGGTGCCGGTCCGTTGGATTGCGGAAGCATTGGGAGCAGAGGTAGAATGGGATGCCGCGAGTAGAACCGTAATAATACGGACTAAAGCCAACAATATAGACAGTGATCCGGCTGCTGTCAGCAAATTGATTGAAGACTTCGGCAAGACTCTGAAAAATGTATCCCTGCTCGCCCCTGGGGATGCAGCGGCTGAGAGCATAAAAGAAAATTATGCCGATTATGTATCTCCAGCACTTTTAGCCCAATGGCAGAGTGACCCTGCAAATGCGCCTGGCAGGGTAACTTCCAGCCCTTGGCCGGAACGCATAGAAATAATTGATACCGAAAAATTATCTGATGCCAAATACCAGGTTAAAGGCGAAATTATCGAAGTGACCAGTGTAGAGATGGCCAATGGCGGTTATGCTGCCAAGAGACCGATTAGTCTGGTAGTGGAAAAGGTCGATCAAAATCGGCTCATTACAGCGGTTAAGCTGGATGCTTATGGGGAAGCTGCCCCTGTAGTATACCAAAACAGTCAATATGGTTTCAGCCTTCAGTTGCCGGAAAGCTGGCAGGGTTACGCCATAATATCTGATCAGTGGAAGGGATGGGCCCCAGATACTTCCGGCGATGTTCCCGTTGAAACTGGTGCCCTGTTATCTATCCGCCATCCCCAGTGGACACTGGAAGATACCCGGCAGGATATCCCTATTATGGTATTTACTATGCCCCAATGGAACGCATTGCAGCAAGGGGAATTCAGTGTTGGTTCGGCCCCTGTAGCCCCCAAGGAACTAGGGCGCAACAGCCAATATGTATTTGCCCTGCCCGCCCGTTATAATTTTGCATTTCCGACCGGGTATGAAGAAGTGGAAGAAATTTTAGAAAACGATTCCCTAAAAACATGGGAAGGAGCCTTAGCACCGGAACAAGCGGAGAAAGTCATTAAACAAACTGCCTCCCGCCTGATTAAGGCATTGAGTACCAAGAACGCCGACGCTATTGCTGACCTGGTTCATCCCACCAAAGGAGTCCGGTTTACTCCCTATACTTACGTTTCCTTGGATAGGGATCTGGTTTTTAGCCAGGAAGAAATGCGCAGTTTTTTCGACGACCAGAAGGTTTACCTGTGGGGTAATTATGACGGCTCCGGGTTCGATATCGAGCTGACCCCCAGTCAGTATTATGAGGAATTTGTCTATGACGAGGATTATATAAATGCCGACCAGATCGGTTACAATCAAGTACTTAGCTTTGGCAACGCGCTGGAAAACCAATTTGAAGTCTATGATAACCCCATAGTAGTCGAATATTACTTTCCCGGGCTTAATCCCGACTACGGCGGCATGGACTGGAGCAGTCTCCGCTTAGTTTTTGAATCTTACCAGAATGACTGGAAACTGGTGGGTATTATAAACAATCAGTGGACAATATAATTAGACGCTCAATAATATATCCACCCACGCTGCAGTCTGGTGATTTTATGTTACACCGGGACGTTCTTAGTGTAACAATGTTATAATGAGGTTTGTGCAGTTTGGACCATAGAGGATAAATGCAAAGGTTTGGTAATATAAGATTCGACTTATTTTAAACTTTAAGTTTTTACTGGTGGGTATAATTATTATTTAATCGGAGGTAATAGGTATGAAGACAATTGGAATAATCGGAGGAATGAGCTGGGAATCCTTGCTTGAATATTACCGCATTATCAATGAAGAAGTTAAGCAAAGACTGGGTGGATTCTATTCCGCCCAATGTATTATTTACAGTGTGAATTTCCAAGAGATTGAGCTCTGCCAAAGTAATGGAGAATGGGAAAAGGCTGCTCGGATTCTGATCAATGCGGCCTGCCGCTTGGAGGCAGCAGGAGCTGATTTTATTATTCTTGCTACCAATACCATGCACAGAGTAGCCGACCAGATTCGGGACGGCATAAGCATCCCTTTTTCTTCATATTGCTGATGTTACGGCACAAAAGGTTTTATCCTATGGAATACAAACCATTGGACTATTGGAAACCAAATATACTATGGAACAGGATTTCTACAAGTCCCGTTTGGAAAGTCAAGGGATAAAGGTTTTAATTCCCAAGGAAACCGACCGGGAAATAGTCAATTCCGTTATTTATAACGAATTATGCCGCGGCCAGATCATTGCTGCATCGAGAAATACATTTAAGAGGATAATAGGGAACTTACAAGAACAAGGGGCAGAAGGAGTTATTCTGGGTTGTACCGAAATCGGCTTGCTAATTAAACCCGAGGATTCAATAATGCCGCTATTTGATACAACTATGATTCATGCTCAGAGTGCTGTTAACTATGCGCTTCTTGAAGACTGAAGGAGAAGAATTCGGTGAGAAGTGATGGGCAAAGAGCGCAAAAATGTCCTAAAGGATTCGGGTCCCAGAGCAGCAGGTTCCGTGATTAATCTTTAAGATAGTCCTATGTTCCGTTTTTGTAATCGTGTCCAATCCCCCGGGAAATTACTGTGTTGCCAGAACAATTGGCAAAATCGGCATTCTTGGCACGTGCATCCTTCTTAATTTAAATCATCATTTAAAAGGGCAATATAAATCCTCCTTTTTCTGATATAATTGGTGTCAAAAAGGTATTGGAAAATGCTGAAATGTGGGTCTTGGACAGCTGATCAAAATGGCATTCCCAACGCAGTCCCCATAAACTTTGTCAAGATTTTAAGCAATAGTCAGATAATGCTGGTAAACAAACAACCTTATGAACAAAACCATTGCCAATATTAATAATAATCCCAATGCGGCCGTAACTGTATGGTACGAACATGAGGGTTACCAAATCAAGGGCAAGGCTAGCATTGAAACCTCTGGCCCTAATTTCGAAGCAGGAGTAGCTCTGGTAAAGAAAGAAAAACCTTTCATAGAACCAAAAGGGGTAGTGATTATTGATATAGAGAAAATATACATTACAACACCTGGCCCTGATAATGGTAAAGAGCTTTAATCCTATCACAAGAGAAGCCAGGCTGTGCTAAGTAATTCCGGAACTGGCAATTTTGTCCCTCTCCGACGGAATAGTGGCCGATTTGAGAACAATATTGGAGGCACTATCCGTATAAGCAGCAAAGATACAGCTTTAAATGGGACGGCTGAAATTGTAAAACTGTTATACCAGTCTGATGGTATGTGAATTCAGGATTGAGTGCTGGTTACCCTGATCCATGACCCATGTTACATGTTACAGAAAGAACGTCCCGGTGTAACATCTAATGCTATAATAGATGTGACAGGAGGGTACCCATGCAAACAGGAATAGCTAATGTGCCATTACATGGCGGGCACTGCCCGCCGTGGCTTTTTCAAAGAATGAAACAACTGGGTGCTGCTATGGTAGAAGTCATTGTCCTCGAATATGGACCGGCAGAAGTCTTACGCAGACTTTCTGACCCGGTCTGGTTTCAGGCTTTTGGCAGCGTCCTGGGCTTTGACTGGCATTCCTCCGGTCTTACCACTGTAGTTTGTGGTGCCCTTAAAGAGGGGTTAAAGAATATCCAGGGAGAATTAGGTGTGTTTTTCGCCGGCGGTAAAGGCAAGGTATCCCGCAACACTCCTCTGGAAATAATGGAAGCTGGAGACCGGTATGGCCTATCCAACGATTTGGCCGCCTTGCCAGGAATTAGCCGGCTGGTTGCCAAAGTGGACTCAGCGGCTGTGCAAGATGGTTATCAGCTTTACCACCATTTTTTTGTATTTGATCAATCCGGCAATTGGACCGTCATACAGCAGGGTATGAATGAAATAAACCGCTATGCCAGGCGCTATCACTGGTTAAGCGAAAACCTGCACAGCTTTGTGGATGATCCCCATCAGGCGGTCTGTGGGGTTCCCGAAACTAATGTGCTTAACCTGGTTGAGCATAATAATCAGGCGACTAGGGAAGCCTCAGTAGAGATTTGCCGTGAAAAGCCTGAACAGATAAGTGGAATTTACAGGTTCATCACAGCGAGAAAACCAGTTAACCAACAACCAAGCTTATTTCCTGAAGAATATGAAGCATTCCCAAAACGGGAACTTGCAGTTTCCATAGGTAATGGTTGCATTATGACCATGCCTCAACACCACCCCATACCCTCTGCTAAACACTTGGACAAAATCTTGTACCGGCTGTATGATCGTCCTTTGGAAAGCTATCAGGACTTGCTGGAGACACCTGGCGTGGGGCCCAGCACTTTGCGGGCCCTGGCCATGGTGGCTGAGGTGACCCACGGTGCTTTGCCCAGTTTCCAGGATCCCGTGCGCTACACCTTTGCTCACGGCGGGAAAGATAACTACCCCTTTCCCGTACAGCGAGTAGACCTTGCCCATTCCCTGGAGGTTTTGCGCCTATCCATAACCAAAGCCAAGCTAGGAAAAAAAGATAAACTGCAGGCCTTGAAAAAATTAGCCCAGGTAACTGCAGTTTAAGGTGATGGCTGCTGACGGGTTGATAGCAACAGCCAGTGCTACTCCCGGCGTAGCATTTTGTCTGGTACCGGCACCGCCATTATCAAAAATGTAATAATTGGGAAAAGGCGCGCTGCCCGTGAATAAAACGAAATGCTGTCAAAATAAGAGCCACTGGAACCAGTAATTAGTTCATTACGGGGGTATACTGCACTCAATGAAGTCTGTAAAAACTGATTATCACATTCATCCTAACTATTCTATAGATGCTTCTGCTGTACACATAGAAGAATATTGTTATCGGGCCTTGGAATTAGGGTTAACCGACATTTGTTTCACCACCCATGTGGAATTGGATCCAGTCCGTAGGGAAAAAGACAATTTCGTGATGGTGAATGGTAAAAAGGTATCCGTTTTTGACCGGGCTTGGTTAGACAGTTATTTCCATGATATCCTGAGGGCGCAAGAGTTATTTAGAGGTTCCTCTCTCCAAATAAAGGCCGGAGTTGAAGTAGGTTACTGCTCCGGTTGTGAGGAAGATATAGAAAAGATAGTAAACAATTATCCCTTTGATTTTGTATTGGGAGCTATCCATTGCCTGGACCATATTGCCATTTCTTCTATGAAAGAAAGTCCATGGTATTTCCAACCCCGGACTCTAGACCAGGTGCGCCGGGATTATTTTGCGACTTTGCAGGAGATGGTAGCCACGGGGCTATTTGACTGCTTGGCCCATGTAGACCTTTATGTGCGCTATGGGAGCAGGTATTTTGGCCCGGAGATAAAGCTCCTTCACGAAGGGCTAATTGAGCCCATATTTAAAGAAATGGCCCAGAAAGGGATGGGACTGGAGATCAACACTTCCAGCCGCCGCCGGGGTTTGGAGGAATTCCATCCTTCTAGGAAAATAGTAGCCCTGGCAGCGGAATCAGGTATTACCATATTTACAGTGGGATCCGATGCCCACACCCTGGCTGAGCTGGGTGAATACCTAGACGAGGCCCAAGCCATACTACAGGAGTTCAACTTGACCAATCATGTTTATAACCGAAGACAGGCTGTGCCATGTAATGATCGCCTGAAGAATGGTATACAGGTGGTCAAAATGCAGTTGGCACATGTCATGGTAATTGGGGTAATGTCAAGGGGGAGCAGGGAGGCGTTCTTTTTTTGCTTGGCGGGTTATCGTGGCTGGCCGACCGAGACTATAATGTACTCCGGATCATAAATAATGTAATATTAAGGCAAGGATTTTTTACCACTTTTGATAAACTGGGGGTAAAAGGATGATAGAAATACCGGAAGCCTTTACCTTGGCCAGTCAGATGGGGCAAGTTCTACCAGGCAAGAGCATAGTAAATGTAGTCGCTGAGCAGTCTCCCCATAAATTCGCCTGGTATTTCCATGATCCCCATAAGTATCATGAGTTGCTGCGAGGGAAAACTATCGATGGCGCAGTTTGTTTTGGAGGTTTAGTAGAGATACAGGCTGGGACTGCGGTTATTCTATTTGGTGACGGGGTCAGGTTAAGATATCATCTTAAAGGCGAAAAATATCCTGCCAAGCATCAACTGTTAATAGAGTTTGAAGACGGCTCTGCCCTTAGTGCTTCTGTGCAGATGTACGGTGGCTTATGGGCTTTTCCAGCAGGTGAACTGGACAATCCATATTACCTGGTCGCCAGGGAGAAAAGGTCTCCCCTGACCAGCGGGTTTGATCAGGCCTACTTTGAAGCCATGATATCTCCGGATGAGGTACAGAAATTAAGCGCCAAGGCTTTTCTGGCTACGGAACAGCGTATTCCAGGCTTGGGTAATGGTGTATTACAGGACATTCTCCATAATGCCGGAGTGCATCCTAAAAGAAAAATCAACACCCTTTCTGATACTGAACGGCAGGCCTTGTACGACTCGATCAAAACCACCCTGACACAGATGACCGAACAGGGGGGGCGGGATACGGAAAAGGATTTGTTTGGCCAGGAGGGAGGATATAAGACCAGGCTGAGCAAGAAAACCGCAGGGAAGCCCTGTTCCACCTGTGGAACGCTGATCAAGAAAGAAAGCTATATGGGCGGCAGTATCTATTTCTGTCCTGAATGCCAGAGAATATAGTTTTGCCCTAGCGGCTTCCTTTTTTATTGCCGAAAACACTAGGCCATTATTTTTTAAAGAATAGGGTAGAAAGCTTGATTTTCTATACCATCAGTGATCTTGGCATATTTGCGATAGCAGGCTGTTAATAAAATCAGACAGATCATCGAAAAGACTGCTTGCGGATTGCGAGCTCGAATATCTATATAAAGGTTGTAAAACCCTCATGCACGTTGTAGAGGAGTTTGAGACTACAAATAGAAATGGGGAGGAACCATCTATGGATATAGGCGTTATTGGTGGAGCAGATGGACCAACTGTCATTTTTGTTTCATCAAATTTCCATTGGGTTGCTATTACTGCCATAGTTATCCTAGCGTTTACAGCAGCTGGTTTAATTATTTGGAAGCTAATCAAGAATTGCGGGTGAACCCAGCGAATGGCGGGGATAGGTTAATAATCATTATGATATCTCAACAATTCAAAAGGGGTTGATATATTGAATAGGCTATGTATTTTGGATACCCAAACCCTGGGAGCAGATGCTGATTTGAGTATTTTCCGCAAGTTCGGCCGATTAAGTATATATAATACTACCAATCCGGACCAGGTGGTCCAGCGCATTAAAGACCAGCAAATCATTATCACCAACAAAGTGGTCTTAAATGAGTCTAATCTGCAGCAGGCTCCAGAAGTGAGGCTAATCTGTATAGCTGCTACCGGCACCAACAATGTAGACCTGGATTACTGCCGAGGACGCAATATTACTGTTGCCAATGTGGTTGGCTATTCGACCCCAAGCGTGGTCCAGCACACTTTTGCCCTGCTGTTTTACCTCCTGGAATCATTACCCTACTATGATCAGTATGTGAAAACAAAACAATATTCCTCCAGCAATAATTTTACCTGCCTGGACCGGCCCTTCTGGGAAATCCAAGGTAAAACCTGGGGTATTATTGGTTTAGGAACCATAGGGAAAAAAACTGCTGAAATTGCCAGGGCCTTTGGTTGCCAGGTACTCTACTACTCAACTTCCGGCCGGAATAATTCTGAGCATTATACTAGAGTGGGGCTGACCGAGTTACTGAAAAGCTCAGACATAGTATCCATACATGCGCCATTAAACTCCCAGACTTATAATCTGCTCCAATATGATCAGATCAAAACTATGAAGAAAAGCGCCATTTTGCTTAATCTGGGCCGAGGGGGCATAGTGAACGAGGGCGACCTGGCCAGAGCTCTGGATGAAGGTCTAATTGCCGGGGCGGGATTGGATGTATTTGAGCAGGAGCCCATGGATGCCAAAAACCCTTTGTTAAACCTAAAGAACCCGGAGCGGCTGGTGTTAACGCCCCATATAGCCTGGACCAGCATAGAAGCCAGGCAAACCCTGCTGAAAGAAATAGCGCATAACATAGAGGCTTTTTTGAACGGCAGCAGGCGGAATGTGGTCAATTAGTAATTTCTTTTGGCCGAGTTAGTTAGGAGCTGATGATAAGGTTGGTTGCTAATACTCTTGGGCTGCAGTTTGATGTTTTTATTCGGAGCTTGTGGTAGAGTCTAAGTAACTAAAAAACATCAAAACAGGCTTTAGAGGATATGCAGTATAAAGATATAAAGCGAGCAAAATTTCTATCCCGTCCCAATAGGTTTATAGCTCACATTGAAATTGACAGTCGTTCCGAAATATGCCATGTGAAAAACACTGGCCGGTGCCAGGAACTGTTAATTCCTAATGCGGATATTGTAATTCAGGAGGTTAACCACCCTAAGAGAAAAACCAAATATGATTTAATTGCAGTGTACAAGGACAAAAGGATTGTCAATATCGATAGCCAGGTGCCTAATAGAGTTTTCCATGAATGGTTGACCCAAAGCCAAGTATTCACGCACCTAAAATTGATAAAACCCGAATTCAAATACGGCAGCTCCAGGCTGGATTTTTACTTGGAAAGTGATTCAAGAAAAATACTGGTGGAAGTCAAGGGGGTTACCCTGGAGAAAAAAGGGGTAGCCTTATTTCCTGACGCCCCTACTGATAGAGCTATTAAGCATCTAAGCATTTTGCCCCCAACCATGAAACCCATCCTGCCTTTGGCCAGGCCTTAATAAATGCTCAGCGGCAGGGAGTAAGGATTATGGCCCTGGATTGCGAAGTTGCGGCTGACAGTATTACGGCTCGCAAATGGGTGGATGTGAGACTTTGAATCGAGTGATTTCTAGAAGCCAAAAATGAGTGAGGGTTGAAATATTGTGCTTAAAAATATGAGAAAAAACAAAGATGTGGGTATTTATGGCTTAGCGGCAAAATGGTATGACAAAAACACTCGCAATAACAGACTGGCTGAGATGCAAGGATATGCCAATGAAGTTGCATCATGTGTGAGCTCAAATGCTAATATTTTGGAAGTTGCGCCTGGCCCGGGTTATTTGTCCATTGAGCTGGCAAGGAAAGGTTTTAATATTACAGGCGTGGAATTGAGCCCTGATTTTGTGCGAATTGCTAAAAACAACGCCCGAGAAGCTGGTGTTAAAGTGAATTTTATAGAAGGTAATGCCTCCAACCTGCCTGGCGAAGATAATTTTTTCGATTTTATTATTTGTAGTGCTGCCTTTAAGAACTTTAAAGATCCGGTTAAGGTCTTGCATGAAATGCATAGGGTGCTGAAACAGGGAGGAACAGCTTTAATAATCGATATGAATCGCGAGGCTACCAATAAAGATATTGGCGATGAAATAAAAGGAATGAAGGGGTTTGATAAATATTTTGTGAAATTTTCCTTCATGACTTTTGTAAAACAAGGAGCTTACACTAAAGAGGAGTTTGAGGCATTTTTAAAAGAAATACCTTTCAAAGACTATAATATTAAAAAAGAAGGCCTCAGCTTGTATGTTTATCTTTATAAGTAAATTAGGTTTTAAGATGAAAGAACGAGCAGGATTTATAAATCCGGTTGCCTGTAATCGCCTGAATGCCGAGCCGCTCGCACCGGCTTTTTATTGTTGAAGAGATTCTGTATACAATAAAGGGGTATTATCTCTTAGTAAATGTAAGAGATAATACCCTGAGTTTTTATGGGTCTGCCGATAGAGTCGTATAGATACCATTTTCCGTTAAATACCGATATGCTTATTACCGCTTGCAGATAATAATTAGTTCATTAAGTTGTAAGAAAGGTATAATTGATAAGATCTGGTGAGGTGAAAAAATTGCAGGATAAAATTGCAGCCCTAAAAGCTGCTTTTCCCCATACAATCCCAGTGTTTACAGGATTTATTTTCTTGGGCATTGCCTATGGGGTTTTAATGAACAGCAAAGGTTATGGCATTGGTTGGACAGTTTTGATGAGTTTGATGGCATTTGCGGGTTCAGCGCAATATGTGGCAATTACTTTTCTTACCTCAATCTTTAATCCAGTTAATGCCTTACTTATGACATTGCTGGTCAATGCCAGGCATTTGTTTTATGGCATTTCCATGTTGGATAAATTTAGAGGTACCGGTAAATTAAAACCTTATCTGATCTTTGGGCTCTGTGATGAAACCTTCTCCATTTTATGCTCAACAGATCCACCCCCAGGTGTGGATCGAAAGTGGTTTATGTTTTTTGTTACTCTGCTTGATCATAGTTATTGGGTATTGGGTTCAGCAGCTGGAGGGATGCTGGGGTCGATGGTCTCATTTAATACCAAGGGACTTGATTTTGTATTGACTGCGCTTTTTGTGGTAATCTTCGTAGGACAATGGAAGGCCCAGAAAGACCATAAGCCAGCAGTGATGGGGGTTTTGTGCTCTGTGATTTGTTTGATTGTTTTCGGTCCAGGTAATTTCATTATTCCTTCTATGCTGGCCATATTAGCAGTACTGACCATATATCGAAAAGAATATGCGAAAGAGCAACAGCTTGCAGAAGGAGGGCAACAATGATTTTAACACCTACGCAGGTACTTGTAATTGTTGGTATGGTTACTATCGGTACGATGATAACAAGGTTTCTTCCTTTTATTTTATTTAAAGGTACCAACTCGAATAATTCATACATTGGTTATCTTGGGCAAGTCTTGCCCTATGCGGCTATAGGTTTGTTGATAGTATATTGCCTTAAAAACGTCAGTTTTAGAAACCCCGCCTATTGGGTGCCCGAGGCAATAGCTATCATTTGTATTATTGTGCTACATAACTGGAGGGGTAATGCACTTCTAAGCATTGGAGCCGGTACGGCAATTTATATGGTCCTGGTTCAAGCTGTTTTTGTTTAGAAAAGCTGATTTAGTTAAGCATATTTCGTTTTTGGGTCTAAAGAGAATGGATATTGGCTGGATTCGGACTGGGCAAAATGACTATAGGTATCATTATATGGGGCAACTAAAAAGCTGATAGAATTTCAGGGTTTGGGGCTTATAACGAGAATAAAAAAACCTCGAAAAAAAGGATAATAGCCGGTGATAATGTAATTAAATAATATATTTCTCAAAATGCTTTTTAGTAAACTGCGGCAGTTTTAGTAATCGGGATGAAATAAATCCGTATTACTTATAAATAGAGGTGAAAAATATGGAATGCATCAGGGAGAAAATTGAAAAAAGGGAAGCTTCCTGGCTTAGCAACAATGCTACTTTAGCAGTTCAATCGCAGGGGAGGGAGTTTGATGAAGAGCCTGACCCAATTCGTACCTGCTTTATGGTAGATCGTGACCGAGTAATACATTCCAAATCTTTTCGCCGTTTAAAACACAAAACCCAGGTTTTTATTGCCCCCCCCGGTGATCATTACCGCACCCGGCTGACCCATACTCTGGAAGTCAGCCAAATTGCCCGAACCATAGGAGCAGGTCTCAACCTAAATCTAGACCTGATTGAAGCCATTGCTCTGGCGCATGATGTAGGTCATACTCCCTTTGCCCATGCAGGGGAGCAGATTCTTAATCATCTTTTAGAAGGAGGTTTTCGTCACAACGAAAACAGCATTAGGGTTCTGACCCGTATAGAACAGCACAAGGGCTCTAATGGGTTGAATTTGAGCAAAGAAGTCTTGGATGGGGTGTTGCATCACAGCGGATATGGCACCAGTGCACAACAGGCTTCTACCCTGGAAGGGCAGATAATTCGTTTAAGTGATAAAATTGCTTATGTTCAGCACGATATCGATGATTCTATCAGAGCAGGATTACTTACCCTGGAACAGATTCCCCGAGAATACCTGGAAATACTGGGCTATACCCACAGCCAGAGGATAGCCACTCTGGTTATAGATATTATTTCCCATACTCGCAGAATTCTTCAGACAGATGACGAAGAAAAACGGGTTGAACCCAGCCCGGAAATTGATCAAGCTCTTAAGGGCTTAAGGGCATTCATGTTCCGGGAAATATATCAGGGTCCTACCTGCCAGGAGGAGCGGAGCCGTGCCATGTTTATAATTGAACATTTATTCAATTATTATAAAAAGAACCCACATCGCATGACTCCACTTTACCGGGAAATAATGGAGCAAGAAGGCCTGGAGCGGGCGGTGGCAGATTATATTTCGGGGATGAGTGATGCTTATTGTATTTCCTTGTTCAAGGAAATTTACATTCCCCAGTCCTTAGTTCCAGATGCATTAAATATCTTTGAGGGTGCTGCTTTTAGAAATCGAGGCTTTTTGACGTGATTTGACCTTTTTGCAATAGCTGCAACAAATATTTAAATTATAGAAGGATTTTGGGTGTTTACATAGAATATTTGGTGGAGAAAATGACGAAATATAAAGATGATCAGTTAATTCAGGAAATACAAGCCAGGTTAAATATTGTAGATATTATTGGAGAAACAGTCCAGCTTACCCGAAAGGGTAACCGTTATTGGGGTTTATGCCCGTTTCATCAGGAAAAAACTTCATCCTTTTGCGTGACTCCAGATAAAAACATGTTTTATTGTTTTGGGTGCCATACCGGGGGGGATATGTTTAGTTTTCTTATGAAGCGGGATGGGGTTGATTTTGCTGAAGCTTTGAGACAATTAGCTGCACGGGCCGGGCTTGTAATTTCCAGCTCGGTTACCAGTAAACAGAGAGCAAAAAGCCGCCAGTTTCTTGAAATCAATAATGCAGCAGCAGATTTTTACTTCCAGGAGCTTAAAAATAATAAAGAACCCCGGGAATATTTATTTAAAAGAGGTATAGACCAAAATACCATTGAAATTTTTAAACTCGGCTATGCACCTGATAACTGGAACAAGCTGAATGATTTCCTGCTAAACCAGGGCTTCTCTTTGGATAACTTGAAATTATCAGGTTTGGTCAAGGTAAATGAAAACGCCAACAAGAGTTATGATCTTTTTAGAAATCGAATTATTTTTCCTATTTTTAGTTATACCGGGGATATTATCGCCTTTGGCGGCCGTGTATTAGGTAATCAGTCACCCAAGTACCTGAATTCACCGGAAACCGAGGTTTATCAAAAGCGGCGTAATCTATATGGATTATACCAGGCTGGCAATTATATCAGGGAATATAACGAAGCTATTCTGGTTGAAGGGTACATGGATTGTCTCAGGCTTTACCAGGCCGACATAAAAAATGTAGTGGCATCCCTGGGAACCGCTTTTACCCGGGAACAGGCCAGGTTGTTGCATAGATACGCACAAAAGGTATTAATACTCTATGACGGGGATGCGGCCGGGCAGAGGGAGACGTTAAGAGCTGGGGAAACACTCCATGAAGAAGGCCTCGAGGTTTTTGCGGTGACTCTTCCTTTGGGACAGGACCCCGACGAGTATTTGCAAAATTGTGGAAAAAAGGAATTCTTAGAATACATACAGAATAATAAACTGAGTTATATTGAGTATAAAATTGAACGAAATTTGGATTATTACCAGGAACTTACCTTAAACAATAAAATTCAGGTTATTAAAGCTGTACAGGATAATATTGACAAATTAAATAGTGAAATCGCGAAAGATTACCTGGTAAGAGTCCTGGCCCGAAAACTCCAGCTAGAGGAAAATTTGATCAGAAAAGAGCTGAGAATAGGTCAATTAGAGGCCGGAGATGGCACAATAAGGAATAAAAATGAATTTCTAAGGGATAATATAAAGTACGGAAATAATAGTCTGGAAGAGAAAATATTGGCAACCATGGCCATCAATAAAGCGGTTCTTCTAAAAGTAAAAGACAGAATAGGCCTTAGGTTCTTTTCCCGGGAAGAATACAACAACCTGGCACAGCTGGTAGATGAAATAGGATGTTGGGATAACGATAATCCGAACAAAGATGAATTATGGCTGATGGCAGCGGAAAGAGGGCTGACCTCGTGTCTGGCCAGGATGTTGTTTATTGTGGATGAAGGGCCTAAAGTAAGTGATATTGACATAGATTTACTAATAAAAAGAGTGGAAAACTCCCGGAGAAGGGACCATTTTAAAAAGATATTGGCCCAAATTAGCAGGTTTAACATAGAAGGAGATTTTGAAGGATTGCTAAAATTTATTCTCGAATTGGACAGCATGGTGAACACAACCACCCGGGAAGGGGGGAAAAAATGAAACTTGATGGAAAAATGGCAGAATTGATTAGTACCCTAGCAGAAAGAGGGAAAAAGAAAAGAAACCTCACCTATGATGAAATTTCTGAAGAACTGCAGGGCTTCAATTTACAAGCTGATCAGATAGATGACATTCTGGAGCATTTCCATTCTTTGGGTATAAGTGTAAGAAATGATGGAGACTTGGATGATGATGACCTCGAGGTGGAAAGTATAGAAACCGAAGAGGTTATTATTCCTGATGGAATTGAAGTTGATGATCCTGTCCGTATGTACCTTAAGGAAATTGGGAGAGTTCCCCTTCTCACAGCTGCGGAAGAAATTGAGCTGGCTCATAGAATTGAGAACAACGATGAAGAGGCCAGACGGCAATTGGTAGAGGCCAATCTGAGATTGGTAGTAAGTATTGCGAAACGGTACGTGGGTCGCGGCATGCTCTTTCTTGACTTAATTCAGGAAGGCAACCTGGGATTGATGAAGGCTGTAGAAAAATTCGACTACCGTAAAGGCTTTAAGTTCAGTACTTATGCAACATGGTGGATAAGACAGGCTATTACCCGTTCCATTGCTGATCAAGCCAGGACTATTAGAATCCCCGTCCATATGGTGGAAACCATCAACAAACTGTCTCGAGTACAAAGGAACTTATTGCAGACGCTGGGCCGTGAACCGACTCCTAATGAAATGGCGGAAGAAATGGAGATACCTGTTGAACGGGTTATCGAAATAATGAAAGTGGCTCAGGAACCGGTATCATTGGAAACCCCAATTGGGGAGGAAGACGATAGTCATTTGGGAGATTTTATTACTGATGAGGAAGCCGAATCACCTGAGGAGTCAGCCTCATTCATTCTTTTGCGGGAGCATTTAACTGGGATATTAAATACTCTTACCGATAGGGAAGAAAAAGTTTTAAGATTACGGTTTGGGCTTGATGACGGAAGACCGCGCACCCTTGAGGAAGTTGGAAAGGAATTTGGGGTGACCAGAGAAAGAATTCGCCAGATTGAGGCTAAAGCCTTACGAAAACTCAGGCATCCTTCACGCAGCAAGAAACTTAAAGATTATATTGAATAAATATTGTCCAACGGCATGTTGACAGCAGGCGTTTAAGCATATATAATGAGTCTCGTTAAGATCATTCCTCGATAGCTCAACGGTAGAGCATCCGGCTGTTAACCGGAGGGTTGTAGGTTCGAATCCTACTCGGGGAGCCATTGCAAATAGGGCGGTAACACCGGTTACCGCTTTTTGTTTCCGACAAAATACAATAAGCTTTTTCTATTGACCTTTGGTCAGATATTTTATATACTAACTCTTGCGGGGTTTCCCAGAGAAGCTCTGGGCCTATAGCTCAGCTGGTAGAGCTACCGGCTCATAACCGGTTGGTCCCAGGTTCGAGTCCTGGTAGGCCCACCATTTTGGCCCCTTGGTCAAGCGGTTAAGACACCGCCCTTTCACGGCGGTAACGGGGGTTCGATTCCCCCAGGGGTCACCATCAAGGGCGATTAGCTCAGTTGGGAGAGCACCTGCCTTACAAGCAGGGGGTCGGCAGTTCAAGCCTGTCATCGCCCACCATATTGAATTTAACTCGGAGTTAAAACCCGAGTTTTTTTTTGGGGGACCCAAGAGACTGCCTCCTGGTCCATGAGTAAGATTGTGTAATTTGGGAAGACTTATCTATAGACCAAAAGGCTTCCAGGAGAATATATGGACGGGAAAAAATGGGATTTGGCGGCTCTTGCCTTCATCCCTTTAATTATGACTCTGGGTAACTCAATGCTAATACCAGTGTTACCTTTGATTGAAAAAAAAATAAACATCACCGGCTTCCAATCAAGTTTGTTAATTTCCATCTATTCTATAGTGTCAATTGGGCTGATTCCCATAGCTGGATTCCTATCCGACCGTTATGGCAGGAAAAAAATAATCCTGCCCAGCCTTTTCCTGACTGGCTTAGGGGGACTAATCTCAGGCATTGCTGCCTGGAAAATGGAAGATCCTTATAATGTTATCTTATTGGGCAGGATGATCCAGGGGGTAGGCTCATCCGGTGCTTTCCCGGTGGTTATTCCTACCGTGGGGGATTTGTTCGCAAAAGACAGCGATATTAGCAAAGGCCTTGGGGTTATTGAAACATCCAATACTTTTGGAAAAGTATTAAGCCCTATTTTGGGGTCTTTTCTGGCCACTCTGATTTGGTTTGCGCCATTTTTATTTATTCCCTTATTATCAGTTACCGCTATGCTGATGGTGGGTATGCTGGTAAAGCTTCCAGCCAATAATCAGACCAATAAAATGAGCTTCAAAAAGTTTTGGCATCAAATAGGGTCTATTCTGCAGCAGAAGGGAAGATGGCTTTATGCTATTTTTTTTCTGGGGTGGGTGGGTATGTTTGTTTACTTCGGCATTCTCATTTATTTTACCACGGTGCTGGAAAACAAATTTGGCATTGAAGCCTTAACCCGAGGGTTTATTATTGCCATTCCACTCCTGGGTCTTTGTATTACTTCTTTTTTGGTAGGGGAGAAGATGGGGAAGCAAAAAAAACTGATGAAATGGATAGCATTTGGCGGGACTATGCTCACATCGGGAGCCATGCTGGTGGCTGCCTGGCAGTGGAAATCATTAATTGTTTTAATCACTATTTTTGTCTTTGCCGGCATAGGCATAGGGGCTCTTTTACCGAGCCTGGACGCTATGATTACCGAAGGCATCGAAAAAGAACATAGAGGAACAGTAACTTCTTTATATAGCAGTATGAGACTCTTGGGAGTGGCCCTGGGATCGTCTTTTGCGGCTCTGATGCTGGAAACCTCAGTAAAAGCGCTATTTGTGATACTGCTGGCAGTAGGGCTGGTGGCAGGTACTGTTATCTTAGGGGCTATTAAGCCTAAGGATGATATGCAAGCCGCAAAAACGTAAATGATACTTTCATGAAGGAAAAGCCTGTTCTCTTGGAATAGTCTGGGTAACTAGCTATAGCACTTTCTATATTCTTTCACTTGTTTTTTTTCGTTCTATGCTTTAAAATACCTCATGTAGCCTAAAAAAGGCCCCTTGGTCAAGCGGTTAAGACACCGCCCTTTCACGGCGGTAACGGGGGTTCGAGTCCCCCAGGGGTCACCATGAGGGCGATTAGCTCAGTTGGGAGAGCACCTGCCTTACAAGCAGGGGGTCGGCAGTTCGAGCCTGTCATCGCCCACCATATGAAATCATAGCTCGGGATAACCCCCGGGTTGTTTCTTATATACCAATAGAGCCATCTTCCTCGTACCCCTGTCTTGGCAGGGGATCAAATCTGAGGCTTTTAATTCTCCAATTATCTCCCGTTTTTTCGCTGGCTACCAGGAATTCATAAGCATCTCCCGGGTCATAGCAGTCATATAAAATCACTTTAAAGATAATGAAGTCTTTTTCTGGATGGAAATACTCAGCCTCAGCGAAATGATCTTCTGTCAGGATGGGGAGACCATCACAGGGGATAATAATTTGTTTTTGCAACTGAGGATTCCAGGTAGTATAAGCTGCTATTATATCTTGGGCCAGGTCTTCATTAAAACCATTGCTCAAGTATTCCAGTATTATCTCAGGGGTGTCACCGTGCTGGGAAATAAGATAGTCATTCAAATAATATAATTCACCAAAGAAAGAAGAATATAATTTAAAACTGTCCACTGCAGAATAAAAGGCCAGTTTTTCCTCTTCGGAAGCATTTAGCAAGGGTTGAAAGCCTTTCACCATGTACCCTTCCCCAAAGGACATACAGTTGGCGGGAACAGACACCAGCAGGGCAAGAATGATTAGTTGCTTAAGCAATAGAGTATGGCCTCCTTTGCTCCAGACTTTCGTACTAAACATCTTACTCCTGCTGTTAAAAATAATCCCAAAAAAAAAGAACTTATCGGTCGATAGGATATTATAAAAATAAATACATGAATCGCCGATAAGCTAGATTATTTTATTTTTTGTGCATATTTAAGGACAAAATCAGTCAGAGAAAAGCAGGTGGGGAAAACCATAGTGGTCACCACCTGCTTTACAATGTTAAGCTTCATAAAAACAAACACCCAGAAGTCCGGGGCCTGTATGTACCCCCAGGGCGGGGCTGATATCTGAGGAAATAAACTCTTTTATATTGGGCAGAATCTTTAATCTGTTTACCAATGCTTCAAACTCCTGGGCAGCGCCGCCATGAACAACAGCCAGGTGAATGGTGCTGTTATTTACGGCTTCTTCAACAATGTTAGCCAGTTTTTCAATGGATTTTGATCTGCCCCGGGCTTTACAGTAAGTGAAGTATTTTCCTTCCTCATTAACGGATATTACAGGCTTAACATCCAGGAATTGGCCGAGCATACCCGCTACTTGTCCAATCCGGCCACCTTTGCGCAGGTATTCCAGGGTTTCCAGTATATAAAACACTTTCATGCGTTCCCGGAGGGAATGGAGTCTATCAACTATTTCCTGAAAATTGAATCCATTGGCAATTGACTTGGCAGCTTCAATAATCATCCAGCCTGTTCCCATAGAAAGGGTTTTTGAATCAAGAACCTTTATCACCATACTGTCAAAGTCTTTGGCCGCCAGACGGACCGCATCAACCGTACCTGATAAACCGGATGATATATGGATCGCCAGTAAATGAGTAAACCCCTGTTGTTTAATATTGCCTATGAGTTCCTTTATTTCATTGACTGAGGGCATAGAGGTGGTGGGAATCTCTGCAGGCATTCGGCTGTAAACTGTTGATGGCTGAATATCAACCCGGTCTGAGTATTCCCCGTCAGGATAAATAACCTTTAGTGGGATAACTTTAATATTATAATGGTTTATTAGTTCCATGGGCAAATCACAGGCGCTGTCAGCCATAATGGCAATTTTTTCATTTCCCAAGATAACTCCTCCATATAGTACATTATTGGTTATTAGTTTAATGTATTTTACCGCAAAAAGAAATAAATATATCCCATACCTTGACATTTCGTTATGGGAAGACTAAACTTAATCGTAAAGTAGTTTTACTTTACAGCGGGGAGAACATCCTGGTATGTTGGAAAAGATTAGTCACATGGTTATGCTTAAAGACTTCTACGGACCGCTGCTTACTGACAAACAACAGTTGGTGCTAAGTCTTTATTATGAAGAGGATCTTTCCCTTTCGGAAATTGCCGATAATATGAATATTACCCGGCAGGCTGTATATGATCTTTTAAAAAGGGCCGAAAGCGCCCTGGAAGATTATGAAAAACGCCTGCAGTTGGTGGACAAGTTTAATAAGAATCGCCAGCGTTTAAATGAAGTATACCGGATTTTAGACCATCACCAAAGTGACGCCCAAGACATTGCCCGGGCGATAAATATACTCCGAGAGATTACCGAGATGGTTTAGAAAAAGGAGAGTATAATAAGTGGCATTTGAAAGTCTTTCTGAAAGGCTCCAGGAAGTATTTAAAAAACTTCGGGGTAAAGGCAAAATTAACGAAGAAGACGTTAAAGTCGCCATGCGAGAAGTACGTCTCGCTCTTCTGGAAGCCGATGTTAATTTCAAAGTAGTCAAGGATTTTATCGCCAGGGTCCGTGACCGGGCTGTTGGCCAGGAAGTGCTGCAAAGTATTACTCCGGGACAACAGGTTATAAAGATTGTTCACGATGAAATGACCGCATTAATGGGAGGATCTGAGAGTAAACTGAACATGTCGGCGCGTCCTCCTATTGTAGTTATGGTTGTGGGGCTGCAGGGCTCAGGTAAGACAACTTCTTCGGCCAAGCTGGCCAAACGGCTGGTTAAAGAAGGGCGGCGGCCTTTGCTGGTGGCTGCAGACGTGTATCGGCCAGCAGCAATCAAACAACTTCAGGTTTTGGGAGAACAGGTTGGGGTTCCGGTATTCTCTATGGGTGAGCAGAATCCTGTCAGCATTGCCCGAGGGGCTGTTGAATATGCTAAGAGCCAAAACCGGGATGTGGTTATCCTGGACACAGCTGGCCGTCTACATATAAATGAAGAATTGATGAATGAACTGAAACAGATCAAGTCAGTGATTAACCCCCATGAAATACTGCTGGTGGTTGATGCCATGACCGGCCAGGATGCTGTTAATGTGGCAGAAAACTTTAACAAGGAGCTTCAACTTACCGGAGTAATCCTTACCAAGATGGACGGGGATAGCCGGGGCGGAGCAGCTCTTTCAGTAAAAGCGGTAACCGGGTGCCCTATTAAATATGTGGGCATGGGAGAGAAAATGGATGCCTTGGAAGTTTTCTTTCCAGACCGAATGGCTTCCAGGATATTGGACATGGGAGATATACTCAGTCTGGTGGAAAAGGCCCAGGCTAACCTGGATGAGAAAAAAGCCCTGGAAATGCAGAGGAAGATCCGTCAGCAGGAATTTACCCTGGAGGATTTTCTGGATCAAATTCAACAAGTTCGTTCCATGGGACCTTTAGAAGAATTGCTGAGCATGATCCCGGGAATGGGGAAACAGATGAAGGGTTTGCAAGGTAACCTGGATGAAAAAGAGATTCTTAAGGTGGAAGCAATAGTAAGATCCATGACTCCGGCTGAACGCCGAGATCCGGCTATTTTAAACGGCAGCAGAAAAAAACGGATAGCGAAGGGAAGCGGAACCCGGGTTCAGGATGTCAACAGGCTTTTAAAGCAGTTTGAGGAATCCCGGAAACTAATGAAGCAATTTGCCGATATGAGTTCTCGGAAAGGGAGAAAGGGAGTACTACCCCCGTTCAAACTATTCTGAGTTAATGACAACATATATACAAACGATGGTATTAAGGGAGGTGAACAGGTGGCAACAAGAATCCGTCTAAGAAGAATGGGAGCCAAGAAGAACCCCTTCTATAGAGTAGTGGTAGCCGATTCCAGGTCCCCCAGAGACGGGAGATTTATCGAGGAGATTGGATACTACGACCCTACAACTGACCCTGCAACGGTTAAAATCGACGAAGAAAAGGCAATGAAGTGGCTCAGGAATGGGGCACAACCTTCCGATACTGCCAAATCTCTCTTGCAGAAACAGGGTATTATGGATAAGTTTGCTGAAAGCAAGAAGTAGCAAATGCAAGCAAGGGGTGAATATAAGTGAAGGAACTGGTAAAGTATATTGCAGAATCACTTGTTGAAAAACCGGAAGAAGTTGAGGTCAATGAAATTGAAGGTGAAAGATCCATTATTCTTGAGCTGAAAGTCGCTCCGGAGGATATGGGGAAAGTCATCGGAAAACAAGGCAAAATAGCTAATTCCATTAGAACCTTGGTCAAAGCAGCAGCAGCCAAGGAAGGTAAAAGAGTAGTTGTAGAGATTCTCAGATAGGGCTAAATTTTTAGCCCTTTATAAATTTTAGCCAGGGAGGTTTCCTGGGAGGTGATCAATTGGCGGATAGTGATAATCTGGTGGCTGTAGGCAAGCTTGGCGGGACCTACGGTTACGAAGGCTGGATGAAGCTGTTGCCGTTAACTGATTTCCCGGAAAGGCTGAAAAACCTTCATGAGGTTTATATAACGGAGCCCGGATTACAGAAGAGTATTGTAGAAGCCGTCAAAAATTACCGGGATATTTTCCTTATAAAACTACAGGGTATCGATTCCAAAGAACAAGCACAACCATATGTGAGCAGAATAATCAATGTGGAAATGAGCCAGGTATTTCCATTGCCTGAAGGCTACTACTATCATTTTCAACTCGAGGGGCTGGCTGTATACGATAGGGCCAAAGGGTATTTGGGTAAAATAGATAGTATAATAGAAACCGGGGCCAATGATATATATCTGGTCAATTCGGAAAAATACGGTGAGGTACTTATCCCGGCTATTAAACAGGTGGTTATTGATATTGATATTGAAAAAAAGATTATGCAGGTAGATCTTCTTCCAGGTCTAGTGGAAGAATAAAGTGGTGTATTTTAGGTAAGATGAAAATTGACATTCTCACCCTGTTCCCTGAAATGTTTTCTTCACCCCTTAATGAAAGCATTATCAAACGGGCGCAGGAAAAAGGCTTGCTAGATATAAATACGGTCAATATTCGAGAATATGCCGACAACAAGCACCAACAAGTTGATGATTACCCCTATGGCGGCGGTGCCGGTATGGTTATGAAACCGGAGGTAATCAGTGCTGCCCTGGAAGCATACAGGGGAGGTAATTCTCGCGTAATCTATCTTTCGCCCCAGGGGCAATTGCTAAACCAGGCCAAAATAGAGGAATTGGCTACTAATGATCATTTGATTCTGCTCTGTGGTCACTACGAGGGTATAGATGAAAGGGTTATTGATCAGGTTGATGACGAAATCTCTATTGGTGATTACATTTTGACCGGAGGAGAATTACCGGCTATGGTTCTGGTTGATGCTGTAACCCGGCTGATTCCGGGGGTTTTGGGCCAGGAAGAATCCTTCCGGGAGGAGTCTTTCTCCGGCTTGCTGCTGGAGTATCCGCAGTATACCCGCCCCCGTGTATTCAAAGAAAAAGAGGTTCCTCCCGTCCTTCTCTCCGGGCATCACGAGAATATTAGAAAGTGGCGGCTTAGACAAAGACTCTTGCGAACCTTGTTAAAACGTCCTGATCTTCTCTTGCAGCGGGATTTTACTGAAGAAGAAAAAAACATATTACAGGAAATTTTGTTCAACAGGGAGAAGCAGTTGTGAGAAAATCCAAAGTATACATAGCTCTTATGCACTATCCCATGTATAACAAGCGTAAGCAAATTATTACCACCTCAGTAACTAACCTTGATTTGCATGATATTGCCAGGGCAGCCAGAACTTACGATGTTGACGGGTTTTACGTGGTTCACCCTTCTCCTGCCCAGCATGAATTAATTAACCGAATTATTTCGTACTGGCAAGATGGTTATGGAGGGATCTATAATCCCGATCGCAAGCAAGCCTTTGATCTAATTTATTTGGCTGTGGATCTAAGAGAGGTTATTGGCTCCATAGAAGCCCAAACTGGGAAACCGGTACTTACTGTAGCTACTGATGCCAGTGTTTTCCCGGATAGTGTTGGTTATTCAACCCTGAGGGAAAAAATCTTTTTAGAAGAACAGGCTTTTTTGCTTATGTTTGGGACAGGGTGGGGTATAGAGGAGGATATAATCAGGCAGGCCACCTATGTGCTGGAGCCTATCGAACCCTACAGGGATTATAATCACCTGTCAGTTAGGAGTGCAGTATCCATTATTCTGGATCGATTACTGGGTGAAGACTGGTATAACTAGTTTATTGTGATTGTACTTACATTAGGTTTTATGGTATACTAACTCTGTTCTGTGTTAATAAAGATGGTCCGCTGCATTATTAATAAAATGTATGAACATCTTTCATAAGGAGGTAAAATAATGGATGACATTATTCGGTCGATTGAAGAAGAATACCTGAAAAAAGATATTCCCAGATTTGGCCCGGGAGACATCGTAAAAGTCCATTTTAAGGTTATTGAAGGGACCAGGGAAAGAATTCAGGTTTACGAAGGTACAGTGATTAAAATCAGGGGAGAAGGCCTTTCTCGTACCTTCACGGTAAGAAGAACATCCTACGGCGTGTCGGTAGAGAGGACATTTCCCGTTCATTCGCCCAAAATCGCCAAGATTGAAGTAGTAAGGCAGAGTAAAGTGCGCAGAGCCAGACTATTCTATCTGCGTAATCTTACCGGCAAAAAGGCCCGGGTTAAGGAAAAAGGCTGGCATAAAAACTAAAGAACTGATAAAAAGAGAATACAAAGTATTCTCTTTTTGATTAAGGGAAACCAGAGGGACGGTCTCTGCAGGAATAACCCTGTATCCTCCACGCCAACCGCTAGAACCGCCGAGCAGTTCACAAGCTTATTAACAACGTTGCCAACTCATAACAGGATCTTTCATGATGAATTGCCTTGCAATGGCAGATTAACTCACCACTTGGAGGATCAAGATTTTCGAGCTCGGATTTTTGTACAGCTGTTCCCCTGGTTCCAACTGAGCTGGTGGTGTCGCCGATGGGGATTAACTGGTACCCGGGCCACATGGTAAAGGCCCGCAGGGAAATTCAAAACAATATAAAGCTGGTAGATATTACTATTATATTACTTGATGCCCGGGCTCCTTTTTCATGCCGTAACCGGGATCTGGAAAATCTAACCAGCAGGAAAAAAACCATAATGGTTCTTAATAAAGCCGACTTGGCACCTAAGGAAACTGTACGCCGGTATCTTGATATATTAAGAAAAGAAGGTCACGCAGCCGTATCATTCGATTCCATAACCGGCAAAGGGGTGCAAAAAGTCGTTCAGTCCATCCGGGCAGTTTATCAGGAAATAAGTGCTGAAATGGTTAGAAAGGGAAGGCGGGTACGCCCTGCCCGCATTATGGTCATGGGAGTCCCCAATGTAGGCAAATCCACTTTTCTCAATTGCCTGGTAGGGAAGAAGATGGCTGCCACTGGGGCCCGTCCTGGAGTGACCCGGGGTACCCAGTGGATTAGGGTGCGTGAAGACATGGAGTTCATGGATACTCCTGGCTTAATGTGGCCCAGGATCGACGAGCCGGAACAGGGGCTAAAACTTGCTCTCCTGGATATTGTGGGAGAAAATGCATATCAGGAAGAGGATGTTGCCCTCTATCTGGTACAGGTACTAAAAGAAAAAGCCCCTGATGTTTTGCAGGAGAAATTCGGAATTGAGCAGGTTAATATGTCCAGTGAGGAAGTACTGGCTGCTATAGCCGTGAGACGGGGATATATTGTAAAAGGCGGCCAGCCCGACCTTTTTAAAACCTGCAAAATGCTTTTGCATGATTTTCGCCGGGGAAACCTGGCCAGGGTAGGATTGGATTAGTATTGAAGGCTTGAAACATTCTACATAACTGCAATCTCACTCAAGACGGCTCGCTCTATTTTCTTCTAGAAATACCTTGTTTATTAGTAAAAGGACCAAGCGAAATACAGCTTATACCAATAGTTTGACAACTCTATTATTTCCTGGTATTTAGTAATAGAGGATTTGTTGATACTAGCTGCTTGAAAGTATCTAAGGAGGCTGCTTTGAAAAAGGGATTGGCAGGGTGCTCTTTAATAGCTTTGGTCCTTACCGGCTATTTACTCCTGGAAGGTACTAAGGAGGATGAGGTATATGTGCCTGCCGGCAGTACCATAACGGTTACTGAACCCCGGACCGAGACCGTTTCTCTAGTTGCCGTGGGAGATTGCCTTATGCATAACACCCAGATCTGGTCGGGAGAACAACCGGATGGGTCTTATTGTTTTGATCACTTCTTTTCCGATGTAGCCCACCTGATTAAAGAAGCTGACTACAGCAGTGTTACTTTTGAAGCACCTATGGCAGGTCCTAAATCAGGGTATACCGGATATCCTCTTTTCAACAGCCCGGATGCCATGGCTCAAGCCTTTAAAAATGCCGGCTTTGATCTGATTGTTACTAGTAACAATCATTCCCTGGATAGGGGAGTACAGGGGGCCTTGCGCACTCTTGACGTTTTACAGGCTGCCCAACTGGACACCATTGGCACCTACAGAAATGAAGCTGAAAGCCAAATTTCTTTAATAAAAGACATAAGGGGAGTAAAGATAGGCTATCTGGCTTATACCTACGGTACCAACGGAATCCCGGTACCTGCTGATAAACCTTATTTAATCAATTTATTGGAAGAAGATAGGGTAATTAATGATGTTAGTACTTTAAGGCCCCTGGTTGACATACTGGTAGTAATTTTGCATTGGGGAGTGGAGTATGCTGCCAGGCCCACCGAGGCACAGGTGGAGTTGGCGCATAAGATCTGTCAGGCCGGGGCTGATGTAATATTAGGCAGCCATCCCCATGTGATTCAGACTATGGAGGTTTTTCAATCCGGGGATAAAGACAAATTTATTATATATTCCATGGGCAACTTTATTAGTCACCAGATAGGTTTGGAACGAAACAGCGGAATAGTGCTGAATTTAAAATTCACCAAAAACTTTGACCGAGGCGAAACCTGGCTGCAAGAAGTCTCATATATTCCAACTTACTCTCATCCTTTCTATATTAATGGCCGTATGTACTTCCGGGTGGTACCAGTTCAGGAAGCTATGGAAAGAATAATGGAGGGTACTGAACTATATCTGGG
Source organism: Syntrophomonadaceae bacterium (assembly GCA_050949885.1). Taxonomy (GTDB): domain Bacteria; phylum Bacillota; class Syntrophomonadia; order Syntrophomonadales; family Syntrophomonadaceae; genus JBMNGO01. The sequence continues at coordinate 168,424 of JBMNGO010000004.1, forward strand.
AAGCCAGGACCTGCCTACCCTCCAGAATGTATGGGACAGCACCACCCAGCAACTGCAAGAACCTTTCGTAAAATCTCCAGACATATAAGCCAGGTCTTCAGACTGAATACAAAAAAGGTTATAATTGGACAATGAGAATAAGGCTATTGATTAAAATTTCATGCCTTTTTATGGTAATCGATGGAAGCGAATAGGTGCATAAATGTGAGAAAAGATATAGACGCGGCTGAGATGGAAAGGCTGGAACTTTTATCTGCTTTTGAGAGAAAAGGCTATAGTGAAGGGTACCATTACATAGCGGGAGTTGATGAAGCCGGCCGGGGGCCTATTGCCGGACCGGTGGCAGCGGCAGCAGTTATTTTGCCTGAAAACTACCTTTTGCCGGGAGTGGACGATTCCAAAAAACTTACTCCTAAAATACGCAGCCAGCTGGTGCGGGAAATCAAAAGGGGTGCCCTATCCTGGGCAGTTACCTTTGTATTTCCTCCTTACCTGGACCGGATTAATATTCTTAATGCTACCATTAAAGCCATGGAGTTAGCTGTTCGACAGTTAACACCCTTTCCCGATTTGCTGTTGATTGATGCGTTAAAATTGCCCAACTTAGACGTAGCGCAAATTCCTCTCATAAAGGGAGATGCGCGGAGCATGGCTATTGCCTGCGCCTCCATCCTGGCCAAAGAGGAACGGGATGCTGCCATGGGAGGTTTTGAACAATTATACCCGGGGTACGGGTTTGCTGATCATAAAGGATATGCGACCCGAATGCATATCCAGGCTATTTATACTCAGGGTGTTTGCGGTATTCACCGGGAGAGTTTTGAACCGGTAAAAACAATAATCACCAATCGTAGAGTGCAACCAGGGCTGTTCCAGGATGGGTAATCAGGGAGCACCAACAGCCTGACGGGAGGGAAAAGTGCCAAAAAGAAACCTGGGTAAAGCAGGTGAAGAATTAGCCGCCAATTACCTGGCAGCCAATGGATACAGTATAGTAACCCGAAACTTTCATACCCGTTATGGAGAATTGGATCTGGTATGTAAAAAGAATGGCATGTTGGTTTTTGTAGAGGTCAAGACCAGGACCAAGACTGCTTTTGGCTATCCTGCAGAAGCAGTAACCCGCCAAAAAAGGGAGCGAATCAAAAAAGCGGCTTTGCTTTTTATTGATGCTCATCCCCAGTCCTTTTGTGGTCTTCGTTTTGATGTTATTGCCATTTTAATTACCCCGTCGGATATAAAAATTGACCACATCCAGGAGGCATTTTAGAATGAGGATTTATCCAAGTGATAGTCCTTATTTTGGGAACCTTAGGGAAGAAATCATAGGACCGGGTGGCCCTAAAAACTGCAGTAAGATGAGGAGGATGACAAGTGCTGATTTATGGAAAAGAAATAAGAGACAGGGTAAAAAACAGGATTAGCGAAGCAGCCCAGCATATTCCTATGAAGATGGCGGTTCTTCAGGTGGGTGCTGATGAGGCTGCAGGATCTTATATCCGAGGTATAAAAAAATTTGCTGATGAAACCGGGGTTAATGTGGAAGTCCTCAACCTGCCCGGGGATGCCAGTGAGGCTTTAGTGCTGAAAACAATTGAAGAGCTTAACAATGCCCGGGATATTACCGGGATAATGCTGCAAACCCCTTTTCCTGACCATATTGCTGTCAATAAGGTTATCAACAGTATCTCTTATCATAAGGACGTTGAAGGAATTCACAACTATAATCTGGGAAAACTCATCAGCAAAGAAGAAGGAGTCAAGCCCTGTACTCCTAAAGCTGTTTTGTCATTACTGGAGCATTACCAGGTACCTATTGAAGGGCAGCGAGTGGTTATTGTGGGCCGCAGTATGACAGTCGGCAGCCCCCTGGCTACCATGATGACCGGGAAAAACGGAACCGTTACCCTGTGCCATTCCCGGACCCGGGACCTGGCAGAGGAAACTAAAAGAGCAGATATTTTGGTAGCTGCCCTGGGCAAGATTAATTTTATTACTCCGGATATGGTTAATGAACAATGTGTAATAATCGATGTGGGGACCAACTTTGATGAAAACGGAAAAATGTATGGAGATGTTCATGAAGAGGCCAAAGCCAAGGCTAAAATGGCCAGTGCGGTGCCAGGAGGGGTCGGAGTAATAACAGTTGCTGAACTTTTTGACAATCTCCTGTTGCTGGCACAGCAGACGGAAAAATAACACTATGCAATGAAATAGAAAGTAACAAGTCAGTCTACTGGATGCTAAGGATAATGCCTTTTGATTCCAGGATTTTCAAGATTTCTGAATTCTTGGGCATTTCACTCGGGTTAAAAGTAACATAAGGCAATTCTGCAGCTTCGCAGACTTTTTTGGTAAAACGGTCGGCCAGCTGCTTTTTTTTGCCTTCCGGTTTCCCATCATAGAGTATAACCAGTACAGGATTAAGATCCGGTAATTCACATATAACTAAATCAACATTGCGCTCCTTGGCCCGCAGGTAGTATTCTTGACGGTTAGGGGCATCAGCGGCCAGGGTAAGCAGGTCAACCAGCCTGGTCTTGGGAAGAACACAGTAATGGCTTCCGGCCAGTATGTCAGTTATTTGCTGATAAAAGGCCAACTCCCGTCCGTTGAGTAAATAGTCGCGTTTTTTGTAGGGCATATTATTCATATCAATCCAGGCATCACTGATATCAATTACCTCTCCGGTTTTGGGTTTGCGCTTTTTAACATGAGCTTTATTTGCACCATAGGTATCCCAAATCCATTTACCCAAAATTATTAGTATAAGCAGTGCAATAAGCTGAGCCATTCGGATACTCTCCTTTTGAGAATTTTATAGCTTTTTTCGTTATCCTATAACAATGTTATATTTTTATTTATATTTAGTCCAGATTTACAGGCAATAACCAGCGGATTATTTATTTTTAAGGAGCCCACTTTAAATCTTTTATGAAAGAGGATAAAAGTATAGAATAATAGCATATCCCAAGCAAGGAGGTTTTTCTGTGGACTATCAAAGCAGCCGGGGGCAAGTATCATCAGTTAGTGCGGCCCAGGCAATAACCAGCGGTATTTCTCCTGATGGAGGACTTTTTCTTCCTGACTATATACCGATCTTGGATGCAACCATCCTGGAGGCCATGGAAAATTGGACTTACCAGGAAAGGGCTGTATACATTTTGAGACAATTCCTTACTGACTTTTCGGAAGAGGAAATAAAAGAATGCGTTTATGCAGCTTACAATGAAGAAAATTTTGATGATGAAAAAATTGCTCCCCTGGTAAAAATCAATAATAAGCTCTTTGTACAGGAATTGTGGCATGGTCCCACCTGTGCTTTTAAAGATATGGCCCTGCAGATCCTGCCGCATTTCCTTACCAAAAGTGCCCGGAAAATTAACGAAACCAAAGAGATAATTATCCTAGTAGCTACATCCGGTGATACTGGCAAGGCAGCTTTGGAGGGTTTTAAAGATGTGGCAGGTACCCGGATAATCGTTTTCTTCCCCGAAGATGGGGTAAGTGAGGTTCAAAAGCGCCAAATGGTTACCCAGGAAGGTAATAATGTTTATGTGGCCGGGGTGGTAGGCAATTTTGATGATGCCCAGAACGGGGTAAAGAGGATTTTTGGTGATGAAAACATTATCGCTAGGCTGGGGCATGCCGGGATGCGAATGTCATCAGCCAACTCCATCAATTGGGGCAGATTACTACCCCAGATTGTCTATTATGTATCAGCTTATGTGGACCTCAAACAGAGGGGAGCCATCAAGGCCGGTGAAAAGGTGAACATCGTTGTTCCCACAGGCAACTTCGGCAATATACTGGCTGCTTATTATGCTATGAGAATGGGCATCCCTGTAAATCGGCTGATATGTGCTGCCAATACCAATAATGTTTTAACTGAGTTTATCCGCACCGGGGTGTATAACCGCAATCGTACCTTTGAAAAGACCATTTCACCTTCCATGGATATTCTAATCTCGTCTAATCTGGAAAGGCTGCTTTATGAGGTAACTGAACATAATTCGGAAAAGGTTTCCGCCTGGATGAAGGAATTAAAAGAAAACGGAATTTACCAGGTTGATGAAGCAACTGCCAGTATTATTCAACAATTATTTTGGTCCGATTTTTGTTCTGATGATGAGACTATTGATGCCATTAAATCCACCTGGGACCGGGAAAATTATCTGCTGGATACCCATACGGCGGTGGCCTTTAATGTGTATCAAAAGTTCTGTGCAGCAACCGGGGATAATCATACAACCATCATTGCTTCCACTGCCAGCCCTTTCAAATTCGGCAGCAGCGTAGCTCAGGGAGTTTTTTCACCGGAACAGATAGAAGGCCAAAGTGAGTTTGCAGTGCTGAATATCCTGGCTGATGCCACTGGCTGGCCTATTCCGGAAGCTATAAGGGGACTTGAACAGAGAGAGATTAGGCATAATGTGGTTACCTCATGCTCAGATATGGAAAAAACCGTTTTGGCTTTCCTGGGAATCAAATAATTAAAATTGTTCCAAGGATATACTAACGGGACCATTTTGTTTGATGGTCCCGTTTATTTTTAGTCTATTTTCTCCTTGATGAACAGGTCCATTAGCTGGTGGCCTTTTTCAATAAAGGGTCCTTTTTCCGCGGATTTTTCCTGGTATTGTTCAATACCGTAGGACTTTTGTTTCCTGCTGTCATAAAGCAGAAAAGGAACTGGTTCGCTGCTGTGCGTCCTGATGGACAGTGGGGTGGGATGATCAGGAAGCAGTAAGAACCTGACATAGGGGAAATTGTGCATTTCATCAATAAAAGGGCCGATAACCTGGCTGTCTATCTGTTCAATAGCCCAAATTTTATGTTCCAGGCTCCCCTGGTGGCCGGCTTCATCCGGGGCCTCGATATGAACATAGACAAAGTCCTGGCCCCGTTTAAGTTCATTCAGTGCAGCCTGGGCTTTGCCGGAAAAATTGGTGACCACTCCGCCAGTAGCACCCGGAACCTCAATGGGGGTAAGTCCAGCGCAAATACCCAGCCCTTTGATAAGATCAACGGCTGCCACTACTGAGCCTTTTACCCCATACTTATCAGCAAAACTGGTAAGAGACGGCTTTTTTCCTTCTCCCCAGAACCACGCTGATGTAGCTGGATTCTTACCTGCCTGGCGGCGGGCCTGGTTTACCGGATGATCCTTCAAAATAGCCTCACTCTTTTCCATGATATCCAACAGCGTTTGCCCATATTTGCCCCGGGGCAAATATTTCCCGATAATCTGGTCAGAAATATCATGGGGCGGGGTAAGAATTATTTCCCGGCTGCCTCCATTTCTCCATACCATCAGATGGCGATAGCTTATACCGGGAAAAAAGTTGAATTCCTCAGTGCCGAGTTTAATAGATAGTTCGCCAATTAATTCGGCGGATTCTTCAGAGGAAATTTCCCCTGAACTGTAATCAACCATGGTCTTGTCCGAGTAGTTGGCTTCATTTGACAGGGTAACCAGGTTGCAGCGCAAAGCCAGGTCCTGATCACCCAATTTTACGCCCATACTTACTGCCTCAAGAGGCGAGCGGCCGGTATAATATTTTTGCGGGTCATATCCCATAACGGAAAGATTGGCAACATCACTGCCCGGTGGAAACCCCGGAGGGATAGTAGCTACCAGACCAATTTGGGATACTTTGGCTAGTTGATCCATATTAGGAGTTTTGGCATATTGCAAAGGAGTTTGGTTGTTTAATTCAGGAATGGGGTAATCAGCCATTCCATCAGCAAGAAGGAGCAAATACTTCACTAATAACATCTCCTGTATTAATTGGTTAAAAATTTCTTATAGTATAGCACCTATCAGTGGTATTCATAAAGCTAATAGTAAGAATCAAGAGACCTTCCGTATGATTGATCCCCGTGAGTCTCTATTGACTAATTATATTGCTGGTGCTATAATAATTCACGTTGCGGAGCCGTGGTGTAGCGGTTAACATGCCGGCCTGTCACGCCGGAGATCGTGGGTTCAAATCCCATCGGCTTCGCCATATTATTGTTAATATTGACTTTTAAAAAATTCACAATTATAATTAGGTCTGCGAAATGGATATCTGCCTCGGTAGCTCAGTCGGTAGAGCAGCGGACTGAAAATCCGCGTGTCGGTGGTTCGATTCCGCCCCGAGGCACCATTATAAGCGGAAGTGGCTCAGTGGTAGAGCATCGCCTTGCCAAGGCGAGGGTCGCGAGTTCGAATCTCGTCTTCCGCTCCATTAAGAGTATTAAAGGGCGTTACTGGCAAGGTAACGCCTTTATTTTAGCCGAATAGTGTTTGGCTTTCTCTTGAAATAGAAAGGGAAAGTTGGTATAATTACTTTTGCGCCTGAGCGAATACGATTAATACCAATGGGCGGGTGGCGAAGAGGCTAACGCTGTGGTCTGCAAAATCACCATTCACCGGTTCGAATCCGGTCCCGCCCTCCATAATGAAACAGGAGGACGTTTGCCTCCTTCTGTTGGGCGCTTAAGTTTTTTCTTGTAAAACCGATAAAGGTTTGATAGACTATGTTGTGCAATAGCTTTATGAACATTATTGCACAGAATTTTTATACAATGCCCGGGTGGCGGAATAGGCAGACGCACGGGACTTAAAATCCCGCGACCCTTACCGGTCGTGCCGGTTCGACCCCGGCCTCGGGCACCATCTGTAAAAAAAGACCCACTGATGATTCAGTGGGTTTTGTTATGTTTAGAATCTCGTTTATTTGCTTCATCTGTCGGTGCTTTGTTAAGAAAGCATAAAAGAATGTCCCCTTGCTTCTACGGCACTTCAATAATCGCGGTTCCATGCCGCTTTGCTTGCTCCTCCAAATATAGCCTGATACCGGTTCCTACAAAACGTTCAGTAACATAAAAATATTCCGCAAGCAGGTGGGTGTAAAAAAGGCCGGAATTTACGGCCTTGATTAACTCGTCCATGGGCATGAGATACTTTACGGCCCAAAATATTGCGGATTTTTCATTCTTTTTCATTATATAGTTTTTGTCACTGCGAGCGAAGGCCACACGGTCGGTTGTACTTGTGAAATGATGTCCAAGTTCCTCTGCAAAGATACAACGTAAAAGGCGGTGATTGTTTCTGATTTTTTTATCCAGCAGGATAACTGGAGGCTTTTTTTCTACATGATAATATGCACCCAGAATGTTACAGGGAAAATCGTAGTAATCTACCAGGATGCCTTCGCTTTTTGCTAAAGCAAAAAGGTTTTGAGGCATAGCTTTACTTCTCTCTTTTTGAGTTTTTTTCGGCTTGGTATTTGCTTATCACATATTCGGCATAATTTATTATTTCTTTATACACTTCCGGAGGAATATCCTTGTCAAAATTAAAACTGGCGTCACCAGTGCCAATAATTATTTGAGGTGCCTGCTCGATTTGGGGAGTAGCAGTACGACCTAATAGATAATCGGTACTGACATCAAAGAAATCAGCAATTTTTTTAATAATTTCAGTATCGGGGGTGCTATACCCCGTCTCATAATTGGAAATGGTCGTCTTTCCTACCCCGATTGCTTTGGCTAAGTCAATTTGAGTAATTCTCTTAGCTTTTCTAAGTCTTAGCAGTCTTTCTCCCAGCCTCATTTTTCCCCTCCATTAAAAGAAATTATAGCGTATATAAACTATTATATCCAATTATTTTGAACTAAGTCCAAGATAGTCAAAAAAATGTCTTGACATGTCCAACTAGATTGGACTAAATTGGAAAAAAAGGAAATTTGCCAGGGAAAGTTAGGGGGTGATGCGTTTAGCACTAAGTCCAAGAATGTTGGCTTTAACTGGAAGCAAGTATAAACCTGGCTTTAGGTTCTTGATGGACAGCAGAGATGTATTCAAGAAACCTGGTGTAAAGATTTTTATATGGGGCAGAACATTGTAGCTGGCAGCATTGTGCAGTAATTTGGAGTTTACCAAAGGGGACGAGCAGGGAGATTTCGGCCAGACCTGGCTACTTTGGGCCTTGGGTTATTGATCTGTTATACCTTGGTTAAGGAGGTAGGTATAATGGAAGGGTTGATTTTGCGACTGGCGTATGACATTCTGGCCATTCTGGTAACTTTGGTGGTGGCTGTGCTGATCAGCTGGGTAAAAAAGAAACTTGGTATAGGAGGAACCAAAAAAGAGAGGGAGGAATTAGAGGCTACCATAAGAATAAAAAGGATCATTAATTAAATTTGCTATTTATT
>JBMNGO010000005.1:0-449435 GCA_050949885.1 Syntrophomonadaceae bacterium
ACTTTAGAGTCTACTTATCACAAGTATGCTATATTTTATTTATAAGGAGATAAGTGGCAGGAGGAGTGGTTTGATATGATTGTTTTAATTTGGGGTTGAATGCTGTCCCTCATTTTCAGTTTCGTTCAATACGGTCTTTATTACATAAAACCAATCAGCTAGAGGCGGCAAATTTCTGAGCAGTTACAACCGGAGTGTTCTGTTGTCAACACTGTGGGGGAGGTTATTTTATGTATAAGGCACTATGTGAGGAATTCCAAAAATACTTGTTGTTAAAATCTACACCAATTGCGGTCAAAATGCTAAAAAGCGAAGATGAAATCCCTGAAGGAGCAGTAAGGCCGCTAAAAGACCTGGGTTACCATTTATCCTTATGTCAAGCTTTTACTCTGGCACGTAGGCAAGGAAAGACCATAGCCATGTTCAAAGAAGATAATTGGTGCTGTGAACCGGTAATTGGATATGGTTTTGAGAAACCGCCGGAATTCTTCCTGGAAGGAAACAATAGATATCCTGAAACGGCTCGCACTCTTGAAGCCGGTAGAAATTGGGCTACCAACCAATTCCCCAAATTTACCCCTTACCAGTACAAAGGGATTGTATCAGCGCCTTTGAACAAAGCCAATTTTGAACCCGAAGTTGTCATAGTATACTGTGACCCGGCACAATTGACCCAGATATTGATCACAGTAAACTGGATTGATGGCAATGATGTGGTTTGCGCTTTAGGCGGGCATGCTGTATGCGTATATGCAGTTGTACCGGTTATACAAAAGGGCCAATACCAGATAAGTATTCCCTGTATTGGAGACCGCAAGAGAGCTGGAGCCCAGGATGATGAATTGATTTTCAGTTTTCCGCTCAACAGAGCTGATGATCTGGTGGCTGGGTTTAAAGCAAATCTGGGATTCCCCATCAGGTATGACGTCATGCCGGAATATCAGCTACCAGCGAGTTATGTTAAAATAGGCAAGATGATGGGCATGTTCCCCGATGACTAAACTGACCTCTAGAGTAAAAAATACGGCCTGGACGTGGGTATATTATACACCGGCTTCAGGCCGGTTTTTATTTGATGCCCAACAACATGGGCCACTTATAGGGGATAATATATACATGAAATATGGCTAGGACTTATAAAGGATTTTTTATGGCAAAAATGGAAAAATTACTTTCAGACCTTATTATTGCAGGATTCTAAGGAGTGAACAGGCTTGGGAAAGGTAAATATTAGAGATCTGGTAAGGGATAGCCAGAAATATGAAAGCCAGGAAGTGGAAGTGGCCGGATGGATACGGAACAATCGTGACCAAAAGTCCTTTGGTTTTTTAATGTTGAATGATGGAACCCACTTTAACAGTCTGCAGATAGTCTATGAAAGGGATGCACTGCCTAATTTCTCAGAGGTAGCCAAATTTAGAGCCGGGGCGGCGGTGATAATTCGGGGGACCTTTGTTATGACTCCTAAAAGCCAGCAGCCTTTTGAAATAAAGGCATCTGAAATAATCCTGGCCGGTGACTCTCCGGAAGATTATCCTATTCAGCCCAAAAGACATACCCGAGAGTTCTTAAGACAGGTAGCTCATTTACGTTCCCGAACCAACCTGTTTGCCGCAGTTTTCCGGGTCCGCTCCCTGTTAGCCTTTGCCATTCACCAGTTTTTTCAGGAACGCGGGTTCATTTATGTTCATACACCCATTATTACTGCCAGTGATGCAGAAGGGGCCGGAGAACTCTTTCGGGTAAGTGTATTGGATCCACAAAACCCGCCCCTGACAGATAATAAGGAAATAAACTATGAAGAAGACTTTTTCGGTTGCCGGACCAATCTTACCGTTAGTGGGCAGCTGGAAGCAGAAGCATTTGCCCTGGCCTTTAAAAAGGTGTATACCTTTGGACCGACTTTTAGAGCTGAAAACTCCAATACCGCACGCCATGCCGCTGAATTTTGGATGATAGAGCCGGAGATAGCTTTTGCCGATTTAGAAGACGATATGAAGCTGGCTGAAGATATGGTGAAATATCTTATAAGCTATATTTTGCAAAATGCCCCGGAAGAAATGGAGTTTTTCAATAAGTTTGTTGACAAAGAACTGGCGGCCAGGCTGGACAACGTATTGAATTCCCAGTTTGCACATATTACCTATACCAAAGCGGTGGAATTGCTTCAACAGTCCGGGAAAGACTTTGAATATCCAGTAGAGTGGGGAAGCGATCTGCAAACCGAGCACGAAAGGTACCTGACTGAAAGTATATTTAAGAAGCCGGTATTTGTAACGGATTACCCCAAAGAAATTAAGGCCTTTTACATGCGGCAGAATGATGATGGAAAAACCGTGGCTGCCATGGATTTATTGGTCCCTGGAATCGGGGAGATAATTGGTGGCAGTCAAAGGGAGGAAAGGGCGGAAAGACTGGAACAAAGAATGGACCAACTGGGCATGGATAAGGAAGTCCTCCGGTGGTACCTGGATCTTAGGAAATATGGGGGAGTACAACATGCCGGGTTTGGTCTGGGATTTGAAAGATTAATAATGTATGTAACTGGGGTCAGCAATATAAGGGATGTAATACCCTTTCCCCGAACCGTAAAATCCTGTGATTTCTAAGTAGATGAGGCCAGCTTTTAGCTGGCCGCTTGCTTGGCTTTTCCCAATCTGGCCATCCACAGCCGATGCCTGCGGGCTGCGTATGAGGCAGAAATTTGGCCGTTAAACATACTGGGGACCAGGGGCCGGTTGTCTTTTATCAAGAACGCCAACAGATGAACAATAACCGAAACGAGCAGAACTACCGTAAAAATATTGTGTATCTGGGTGGCCCAGAAAGTTACGGTTAAAGATATTTCAGCGCTGGGCAGGTTTTTTATAACCTTTATCATGCCGGTTATAATCAAGGCGAGAACCGAAAAAGCCGTAACGGCAAAAGCCAGCCTCTGTTCGGCCAGGTACTTGTCGTTTTCCGGCTCTTTAGCCAGCCCTACCATAGATGCAAATATCAGGAGGGATTCCTTAAAATCACCCCGGCGGGGTAAAATATCGGTTTCCTTGGTTTTGATCAGGTAAAAAACATAATAGCAGCTGATGAATATCAAAACCATTGCCGCAAAATAATGAAGTTTAAGGGTAATCAAATAATTGCTGGACCAACCTAAACCTGGTATTTGATCAACCATATACCTTTTATACATGGGCATCTGGCCAAATCCGCTGAAAAACAATATGAAAATGGAAAGAGCCGTTACCCAGTGAGTAAAACGAATCGGAGCTTTATGCCTCAGTATCTTCATTTGATATACCCCCTTTCATGGTTTGGTATACAGTTAGGCCGGCTGCCAGCAGACCTGCTACAGGTGCAATCAGGAACCCGCTCATCATACCTGCAGGTTCATCCAGCATATTGCCTACATTAACCGGCATGGGAGGTTTTCCGGGTTTACCGTCCACTTCCTGTTCCAAAATAGCTTTATTGATGGCATCAAAGGGAACCTGTGAAAGATAAAAGGTAGAAGTACCCCCGTTTTCAGCATCCCCGTACAGGTAACCGCCATTGTCTTTTACCCATTGGCGGGCATAAGCCTGCAGATCTTCCTTAGGGCCAAAGATGACAGCCCCACGAGGGCAGGCTGATACACAAGCCGGTTCTTTTCCGTCCTGGATCAAGTCATAGCACATATCACATTTATACATAACACCACCCCCGGCATATTTGGGGGCAAATTCTTTATAGAGCCCAACCCCGGCCTGACGCTGGGGTATCTGCCAGGGACAAACATCGCGGCACTTGGCTCCGCCAAAACAACCACTGGTATTTATAACTACCGGTCCCTCCGGCATCTTCTGATTAACTCCAAAGGGACAGAGAGCTGAACAGGGGGGATTATCACAGTGCATACACCGGCGTGGCACACTAACCTTTACAGTCTTTCCTTCATATTCAACTTGTAAATGTTGCACATAGATCCAATTGTATGGAGTCAGGCGGTTGGTTAACTCCTGTTTATCTGACCAGTCCTCATGTTTGGGCTGGGGCCAGTAATCTAAAATGGGTTTTTCAGGCTGCGGATAGTTCTTGTAGTTCTTAGATCTGCAGGCAGCTACACACCGAGGAGTATCAAGGTTAGGACAGCCATTGCATTTAGTTAAATCTATGACTGTAGCATATTCTTCAGTATTGCCGTCAATAGCTGCTACCGCTTTGTCGGCTTTAGTCACAATGGCCGCTGCCGCCAGTGTGGAAAAGGCTCCCCGTTTAACAAAATCCCTGCGAGTCATTGACATAAGAAATCCCCCCTCGACTTTATTCCGTGTTTACAGTAAAATTCTTATAAGGGAATAATAAACGATCATTCATTTATAGTCAAGAAGAGATTTTGTTTAAATAGAGCATTATCTTGATTATAAGTGGACGATAATTTAGGCTATAATTAGGTGATTAAAATGAGAAAAAAGGATGAAGAAAAACTGCAAAGCATTAGAGAGGCTGTGATCAAGCTTCTCTTAAAGGAAGGTTTCCAGGGAGCTTCAATTGCCAAGATAGCCAAAGAGGCCGGGATATCACCTGCTACCATTTATATTTATTACCAAAATAAAGATGACATGCTGCGTGATGTCTACAGGCAGTATGGTGAACATATGTATGAGCATTTAATCAATAGAATTTCCGATGACATGAGCGGTGAATTGCTTCTGGAAACTTTGGTAAGATCCTATTATGAATACATTACCCGCAATAAAGAAGCCTTTTATTTTGTGGAACAGTACGCAAGCTGTCCGGCCCTGGTCAGCGATTGCGAGGAAATGGAAGGCTGTGCCCAAATGGGCCTTCTATTTGATCAACTGAAATTACGGAAGATAATAAAAAAGGTTGACAACACCGTCATTATCGCCATCCTTTTTAATCCTATAAAAAACATTGCGGTAAAGCATTTCAAACAGGACGGAAACGCTGAACTAGCCTTGAATGAGTTGATAAAACTCATCCAGGATGCCCTATTAATAAGATAGTCCGAATGCACGAAGGTTCCCTAAGCAACCTATGGCTACCATTAGTTAATGCTTTTTGAGATGGGAAATGTTTGCTAGGGCATTTCTCTTATATTTCGGCAGATTTACCCCTAGAGGGTTCTAAGTTATTAAGCGTAGTTCCGTGAAAAGCGCAGGAGTCTTGGCCTTAACGATTGATGATTATCCATCCAAGTATTACAGCTGATTGCGGCAGGCATCTGTGGCCTGGTACCAAGTCCGGTCAGCCAGCCGTAATACAGCCTTCTGATTCCTTTTTCCAGCCTCCGGTATGAATACTATTATTGACAAAAGAATCCTGCTTTGATATTCTTGTACTAAGACAAATAGTACAAACGAGGATGATATACTTGCATCTTCATATAGACCCCAGTTCCAGTATTCCATTATATCAACAATTAGTTGATACCATGAAAGAAGCAGTTGCCAGGGGTTTTTATTCTCCGGGCGAAAAGATCCCTACGGTAAGGGAACTGGCAGCAGAATTGACTATTAATCCCAACACTGTAGCCAAGGCCTATCAAAAATTGGAACAGGAAGGGATTATTACTACCATGCGTTCCCGCGGCACCTTTATCGCGTCCCGGGCCAAGGTCTACAGCCAAGAGGAGGTAAGCCGGATGCTTAAGCCGGCTCTGGATCGCTTAAGAGTTGATGCCTATCATCTGGGCCTAAGCCCTCGAGAACTAAGGAAGCTGGTATTAGAAACCATTGAAGAATGGGAGAAAGAAAGGCAGGATACCTGATCATGCAGTCAACCGCCATAGAAATATGTGCGTTATCAAAATCCTATGGTGATGTCAAAGCCATTGATCAATTGTCGTTTAATATTCCCCAGGGCAGTATTTTTGGCCTGATAGGGCCTAATGGCGCGGGAAAGTCCACTCTTTTGCGGACTTTGATGGGCATTTTGCTGCCCGATAGCGGTGATGCATTTATTTGCAATCAAAGCATAAAGGAAAAAGGCCCGCAAATCCGCCAGGGGGTAGGATACGTACCTGATGTTCCGCATTTGTACCCCTATTTTAAGGTGGATGAGATGTTCAGCCTGGGTGCAAAATTATACAAAAACTGGGATGAGCCCAAATGTAAGAAGCTAAGCCAGCAATTCCAGATTCCCGCCGGAAAAAGAATAAGAAGCCTTTCCCGGGGTATGAAGGTCCGAACTGCCCTGGTAATGGCCCTATCAATGCGGCCCCGGGTTTTGATACTGGATGAACCCACGGCTGGATTGGACCCGGTGTTTCGGCAAGCCTTTTTAAAGGCCATAATCAGCGAGGCAGCCGAACAAAACACCACTGTCCTTTATTCCACTCACAACTTGAATGATCTGGAAAGGACATCCGATCATATAGCAGTTCTCCATCAGGGACGGTTATTATTCTCTCATTCTACAGAAGATCTCAAAAATTCTGTCCACCGTTTTCAAGCGGTTTTTACCCAGGATACCTTGCCAGAGGAGACATTGGCTAATTTACCCGGATTAATCAACCTGACCAAACAGGGATCAGTCTATACCTTTACCATCGGCGGCGACACCAACAGGTTTATGCAGGCCCTGCAGGCGTTGCACCCCCATGCTGTGAAACCCGTAAACCTGAACCTGGAGGATGTCTTTATTACCTATATGGAAAAGGAGGGCTACAGCTTTGACTATGCCATCTAAGGAAAGCATTTGGCCTGTGAATAGGGGCCTCTTGTGGAAGGAATGGCGCATAAACCGGCTTTATTTCCTAATTGCCTTTCTATTAATGAGTTATGACCTCATAATCAAAACTGTGGGGTATGGTCTAAAGGGGATCTTGGTTGCAGATACGGCGGCCAACGGTGCTGCTGCCTGGTTTGGTAATACGGCCAGTAACATGCTTGCTGTTTCTTATCATAATTCTTTGGAACAGACAGGCATTTATGTTTCCCTGCTGTTGGGAGTGATTATCCTGATGCAGGAAAGGTCCGGCAGCTTAAATTATTTGGTTACTACACCCGTAACCAGACAGGAAATAATTATCGCCAAATTTGTCGCTGGCAGCACCTTTTTGCTGGGCCTGATGTTCATCAATGCAGCTTTTATGGCGGTGGCCAGCCTGCTGTTTGGGGTAAGCATCAGTGCCATTCTCATAATAAAATGGGCTGTACTGACTACCGCGGCTTTTATTGCCCTTTTCAGCCTGGGGTTGTTGGTGGCTACTTTTACCGGGCATTATTTGTCAGGTGTGGTTTTGGCTTTTTTGGTAGCGGGTTTTCCCCAAATACTTAGTGCCATGCTGGTGAATGACAATACCCAAAAAATATTCGGATTATCACCGGACTGGGCGGAGAAAATAGAGGGTTTTATTAGTCTTTTTGTATTATCCGATTACATAACCAGGAACCAGGATGCCGGTACTATTTTGCAGAGATTCCCTCCCAATTACCTGACCGAGACCCTCTTTTTAATCCTCATCACGGCTTTATTGCTGCTGGCCGCGGTAAGGATATTTTCCCGCAATCCCCTGGAAAACCAGGGGCAAATGTTTATTTTCGATAATGCCTACCACTATGCGCAAATACTTGTCGCCGCTATTATTGCGGTGGGCCATGCTCAGTCTAAAGCCTCCACCATAGCCGAATTTGCTGCCAGTATGGTGATAGGGTTTATAATAGCCTATCTGGTCATTACGCTGACAGGCAGTCTGGTTTATTACCTAAGGGAACGAGCCAGAGGTTAGTATTTGTATTGGGAAACGGGATTATTTTACCCTGATATAGTTTCTTCGTAATTAATCTATCAACATAAAGGGGGTAAAATAACAATAGATTGATACAGAAAGGGTGATCGACCTGGAGTTTTTTTCCTTAACAGTCGTTTTTATGTACCTTATTATTATCATCGGTGCAATAGCCGGGTTTATAATAATATTGGTTACTTTTTGGAGATTTATGAAGGCCCATGAATCGCTGGCAGAGTCATTAAGTCGTATGGAAGGTGACCTGAAGAAATTACTGGCTATTAGTGAGCAGTCTAAAGAAATACAAAATAATAATAAAAAGGAGGATTGAATATGTTAGAACTTTTTCAAAGGAGAAGGAGTATACGAAAGTACCAGGATAGGCCGCTAACCCAGGACCAGCTTGACCTGCTGGTTAAGGCGGCTCTGCTTCCGCCGTCGTCGCGAAACAATAAACCCTGGGAATTTGTATTTGTAACTGACAAGGAACTGCTGAAAAAACTAGCTGCCAGCAAAGAACATGGCTCGGCTTTTCTGCAGGGAGCGGTTCTGGGAATTGTGGTAATAGCAGATCCGGCCAAAAGTGATGTGTGGATCGAAGATGTTGCCATTGCCTCTACTTATCTGCACCTGATGGCAACGGAGCTGGGACTGGGATCTTGCTGGATACAAATCAGGGAAAGGTTCCACAGCCCATCAGTAAAATCCGAGGATTATATCAAAGAGCTTTTAAACATACCGGAGAACTATAGGGTGGGAACAATAATTGCAGTTGGCTATCCTGACGAAGCCAAGGATGCTTATAAGGTAGAAAATCTGGGTTATGACAAGGTTAATATAAATAATTATGGAGAGAAATACTTCAATAAATAAAACCAAGTCCAGCAGCTTATTAGAGACCGGTTATATAAATATCTAACCGGAAATTGGGAAAATTTAAAAGAATTTTGCAGTAATAAAATGGCAGGTAAAATAACCTGCCATTTGGCATTTCTAAGCATTTAGCAAGTGCCAGGACTTATTGACCAAAGAATAAGCAGCCAAAAAGTAAAATTATAGTATAAAAACCGCAATTAAATGTTCGATAAATGAGGTAAGGGAATTTTTGAGGAGGAATTAATTGGCTTTAAAGGGGGGAGCTAAATGGGTGACCAAAAAGAGAGGCAAATTGTAGTTTTTTTTCTGCATGTCAATGGGGAAAAGGTTGAATTTGGGGTTTCCATAGACAAAGTGCAGGAAATAAACAAAATGATGGAGATAACCAGACTACCTCAGACTCCAGAATTTATCAGAGGTATAGCCAGTTTGAGGGGTAAAATTATCCCCATAATTGACTTGAAATTGCGCTTAAACATGGAAACGGACACCCACTACTACGATGACGCCCATATTGTTGTTTTGGAGATCGGCCAACATCGAACGGGGGTTATTGTAGATGGAATTACTGAGGTAATGCGGCTGAAAAACGAACTAATTGAACCACCGCCGCCTGTACTGGCAGGGATAACTAAGGATTACCTTACAGGTGTGGCTAAGCTCAATGATAGGTTAATAACTTTGCTTGATCTGGAGAAATTATTTTCTCCCGAGGAAAAAGAATCACTGGAAACTGCTTCATTATCCGAAAAAAAATTGGCGATCTAAACGATCAGAGGAGATGAAATAATGAGAAGTATCCAAACTAGATTAATGGTTATTATTGGCTCAATTGTTTTGGTAGTATGTTTGGGGATTGGGGTAATATCATACAATTACGGGGTACAGGCTGTGGAAAAGGTAGCTGCTGATAATTTGCCGCGCATGGCTGAAAGCGGCGGGAAATTGGTAGCCGCCAGGCTCCAGGCGCAAATGGATATAATGGATACCATGGCGCAAAGGGAAGTGTTCAGATCCATGGATTACGAGGCCCTTTTACCTGTCTTAAAGGCTGAAGCACAGCGACTGGGATACAAAAAAGTAGGAATTGTTACTCTTGATGGGCTTTTAAGATCAAGTGACGAAAGCAGTACTAATATTAGCCAGAGAGAATACTTTAAGAAAGGCATGACAGGGCAGACTAATATCTCTGACCCCATTGTCAGTCAGGTGGACGGATCCGTAGTAGTAATGATTATTTCTCCCATAAGAGATGATAATAATAACCTGTTGGGATTTCTGGCCGGGGTTTGGGACGGGACTACTCTGAGTGACATAGCCGGGGACATTAAGTTTGGAGAGTCCGGCTACGGTTTTATTGTAAATTCTGCGGGAACAGTTATTGCCCATCCAGATTCGGAAAAGGTTACTTCAATGTACAATGCCCTGGTGGAAGCAGGGCAGAATCCCGAATTACAGTCCATGGCAGACATAATAACCAAGATGATTGGAATGGAAAAAGGTTACGGTACTTACACCTGGGAAGGAGAATTTAAGGGATGCGGCTATGCTCCGGTAGAAGGAACCGGATGGTCCATAGCTATTACGGCCAATCAGGAGGAAGTACTGGATAGTCTGGGAGCTCTGCAGCAAGGGATTACAGTGGCCGGTATTTTCATCCTTTTGTTAGGATTAGCTATTTCTTTCTTAGCTGGACGCCAAATTTCCCGACCTATTGGAGCATTAACTGAACATGCCAAAATTATTGCCAAGGGCAATTTCACCAATAATATTGATGGTAAGTATTTGCAACGCAAGGACGAATTAGGAGAATTGGCAAAATCCTTTGAGGAAATGAATTCGCAGCTCAGGGAAACTATCGGCCAGGTGGCAGCCAGTGCCCAAGAAGTAATGGGCAGTAGCGAAGAATTGTCAGCTCACGGCGAAAATATCGCCTCCACCATGGAACAAATATCTGCCTCCACTCAAGAAATTGCAGCAGGAATGGAAGAATTATCTTCTTCAGTTCAGGAAATAAATGCATCCAGTCAGGAAATGGGTAATATTTTGTACCAGGTCAACCAGGCAACAGAAGCCAGCAAAAATAGGGCAGTAGAAATAGAGGAACGGGCTATTAAAGTTCAGAAAGATGCATCACAGGCTGTTAAATCAACAAAGGATATGTATGGTGATAAAAAACAGAAAGTAATGAAAGCCATTGAGGATGCTAGGGTAGTTGAGCAGATTGGGCACCTGGCTGAGAATATTGCGGGAATAGCCAGCCAGACTAATCTATTAGCTCTCAATGCAGCAATTGAAGCTGCCAGAGCAGGTGAACAGGGACGCGGTTTTGCTGTAGTGGCTGACGAGGTTAGGAAATTGGCTGAAGAATCAACTGTTACTGTATCAGACATCAAAAACCTGACCAAACAAGTGCAGGAATCTATCACCAACCTTATTGAAAATTCCAATGAACTGCTGGTCTTTATCAATGATAGGGTGTTGGCCGATTATGACAATATGGAAATGATCGGCAAACAATACAAGGAGGACTGTAATGTGCTTGCCGACCTGGCAGAACAAGTGGGTAAGGAGGTTAATCAGGTACTTTATACGGTAAATGAGATTAATCAATCGCTGGATGTTACGGGAACAACAGTTCAGCAAACTACCAACGGATCTCAGGAAATTGCCAAAGCCAGCGGCAGCGCGGCTGAAGCTGCCGGGGAGATTAATGAAGCAGCCAGGATTCTGGCCAGCAATGCAGAAAAACTGAATTCACTAATTAGCCAATTTAAATTCTAATAAATCAAAAAATTTGGTACTGGGGAAGGCCTGCTGTGATTGAAAGAACAGCAGGCTTTTGGTTTTTGCAGGGTAAATAGGCCTGACCATCAAATGCACTGGGGGTCTATTACAAAAAGCTCTGGGAGTATTGCACCATACTTTTAGCAGTCTTTACTTTTATTCATTGTTAGCTTTTACTTGGCTAATTCTCACACAATCTTAGAAGCGTGCATAGACTACAACAGGTTGAAGTTTAGATGACGAGATTACCGCCAGCCGGGGGTAATAAGTGATAAAACTACTTATCCCATGATTAAGGAGAGAGGATCAATGAGGCGAAAATATTCTCATCGAGAAGAGGGGACTCATAGCAATCCAAAATATAAAACCAGGAAAGTATGTTGTGATAAAATTTCTGCTTCAGGAGTCCATTACCATCAGCCCACCAGGTTTGCAGTTTCCGAAAGTCCGCAATGCTTTGAGGAAGATACAGAAGCCAGAGATCCCAGGAGCGTCACTTGTACTAGATTTGCGTATCAAAGGGCTAATGTAAGCGTTCCGGTTGTTGTTAAACCTTTTTCATTTGCAGGACCCACAACAACGATGTGCTGCGATGAACCAAAACTAAAGGACATAAGGTGCGAATGGGGAGATAACCGGATCTGCTATTTCACCTTTACCCAGGAGATTTGTGTGGAAGTACCAATTCATTTTGGTGCAAATGCCACAGCGGGTAAACCATCAATAGAATGCTTGCCTGTATCTCTGGAAAAGTGTGACTCTTAATATTACATTATCTATTCAAATCAATAACAATTATTTTTGCCCAATCATAAAATAACATACCAACTGTAAGGAGGTTTCAAAATGATTATACAATCAGAGTTGAGATGTAATGAATCAATAGACTACACTCCAGTGGTAGTAAATGACAAAAGGTTGCCATTTGTTATTCAATTGGATGTAGGCTTATCAAACCTAAATCCCCAAGAGGGAGAAAACCAAAGATTCTGTTATAGGATAACCGGGAAAGGTCAAGATAATGATGAATATGCAGATTTAAGCCATTAGGTGCTGGGCTTGTGTCCTGATATTACCCGAGACCAAATTGTCAATATTGAAGTAACCATAGGTGGGATACCTCAACCAATTGGCGATAATGTTGAGCTGTTCGTACCCCCCGATGTTGACCCGCCTACAGGCTGTTCTGGTTTGAAATTCAATTACGAGATAAATAAAGTATTGGAAGCACCTGATAGTGTGGGGTTGTTCTGTTTTGAACTCACAACTGCTTTCCCGGTAGGAGACGTAAATACCTGTCTGTTTGGCGCTGCCAGAACTGCTTCTGGTTTGCAAATTTGCGGACCCGCGTGTGAAGCACCTCCGCCACCGGGATGTGAAGTGACTGTATCACAGTTAGCTAATGTATGTGTTCCAATTACGGTAACCCCATGGGCACATGCAGGGTGTGCAAAAACTATTTGCTGTGGTGATCCACAAATTGGAGGTCCAACTTGCCCCCCCAATGGTGATCCCTACTGTACTTTTACCGTGTCCCAGCTAGTATGTGTGGAAATTCCCATTTCTTTCGGTGCCAGGGGTTGTGCCGGGCAGGTATCAGTTCAATGTGAAGCCACAGCTGCTGAGCCATGTACTTGTAACGATACTGAGCCAGAATAATGCGTAATCGGTAGTATATTGAGGCTGTCCCCTCAGGGGCAGCCTTTTTTGATGCACAAGGGGATGTGCAATAATTAAAGGTATCAATAATTCAAGTATTAAATAATTTTAGATAAACCTGAAAGTTTTTATAGTATTCTCCGTACTTATTACAGGAGGTAGCCAAATGTTCGGAAAAACTAACCCTATGGTTTACATAAACAGAATACTGCTCTTTGGAATTATTATTCTAAGCTGTTGGAGACTATTCAGTAACCCGTACTAAGAAGATAGCAAGACTTGTGACAATTGCAATTATCTTTGGCGGCCTAATAAATCCTTACCTGGGCAGAAAACAACTGCCAAATGCTTCATGCTTGTTCCAGGAGATATTAAAACCATTAGCTTGATAAAGCTGGGTTAGCCTATCCATTAAGGTTAGATTATCCAAGGGGTCTAAAGGGGCAATAAAGACCTTGATCCAGGAAGCCTGGTATTTATTCTGGCACAGGCCTTTAAAACAGGACAGGATTTTATGGGCAAAATGCTGACCACGGTAAGGCGGGTAAATTATTAGTTCGTTCAGGTAAACGGTTTGGTGATCGGAATAGCTGTTATAGATATATTTAACATAACCAATCTCTTCATTGTCGTGATTGTATACGGATATATGCCAGCGGCCGTCCCCATGTTTAACAGGTTCCGAAAACCTTAGCATACCTTCCCCCATTTATATCCATAAAGGATTATTTATTAATCTATTCCACAAAATGTATAGACTTCCTTCAAATAGAAAATCTTTCTTTTTAGCCGCGTTTAGCCTTTCCCACTATAAAACCATTTCCAGCTGCTTCCTGCCATTCCGCAAGGCTGGGTACCAGCAAAGACTGCTTTTTCTGTAATGCTCTGTGGGTCCGCCTAAAGGAGCCTTCAGCGTCTCCTGAAAATTTTCTTAAACTGTTTATTCCTGCACCCTATAGCCTTTTGTTCAAGGCAAACAATTCCTAATGTTTAAAAATTAGTCTTCCGGGGAAAAATGCATAACATATTAAACTTAATGGAATTGTGAGGAAAAGATGACAGGTAAAAAGAATTATTCCCCGGAAAACCAGGAAGGCTCTAATGATGAAGAGGATGACTCAAAGATTCCTTGGTTTATCCAGGGGAATATAAACAAAATCAAAACTTTTATCAAAACCATCCCGGCGTTTAGACCAAAGCGAGGCAAATATCTGGTAATAATGGCTCTAATTTGGACAACCATATTTTCTTTTATCTTAATTGACAGCCGATGGGGTAAAACTGCTTATGCACCGCAGCTGGGGGATGTGCCGGTGGCAGCCCTGAATCTCAGTGTTCCTGCTATAGTGCTGGATGCTTACAATCCTGGCGCCTTATTTGAAGCCACCGGTTATGACCTTTCTGTTCAGTGTTGTGGAAAGCCGATAGGACATCCTGCTTACGGTTTGACCGCCTCAGGCTATAACCTGGCAGGGAAGACTTGGGAGGAAGCTTTGACCATTGCTGCCGATCCTCGGGTAATTCCCCTGGGAACTAAGGTGCGGCTGATCTTTTTGGACCGAAGGCACCAAAAATATAACGGTTACTATACAGTACGCGACACCGGAAATGCAGTAAAAGGAAGAGTTGTTGACGTTTTTGTTGGTGACTTTTTATGCGATAGGGCCAGTGATGAAGCCGTTGGCTTTGGCAGAACCCGGGTAAGGGTACAACCAATTTATTAGAGCAAATTGCTTAAAAGACCTGGTAGTATTGAGGGGAAGCGTAATGCAAAAAATTCTGTTAATGAAGCAGAGACCTATTGAGTAGAAAAATAACCCTGAGATGTTTTTGCCCCGGTAATGCCGGGGTTTTTTTTGTGCACACAGAGTTTAGAGTTATGAAACTAAGACATTAAATGTATGTAACTTCCAGGTGCTATGTTTTATACTTTAGTAAAACGGCTAATTAAGCGGGAAGCAGGGGGGATTTTATGGAAAAAGTTGATATTGCAATTATTGGGGCAGGAGTTATAGGACTGGCCATAGCAAGAGAACTATCCAAAAGCCATCAGAACGTTGTTGTTTTAGAAAAGAACCCTAAATTCGGACAAGAGACTTCCAGTCGTAACAGTGAGGTAATCCATTCCGGCATATATTATCCTTCTCAAATGCTCAAGACCAGGCTCTGTATCGAGGGTAACCAACTACTCTATGAATTTTGTAAAGAGCACAGAATTACCCACTACAGAATTGGCAAGCTTATAATCGCCAACGACGAGTCCGAGATGGAAAGATTAGAAAGCCTGCTTAAGCGAGCCCGGGAGCATAATCTGGAAATTCAGGAAATGGGTAAAAGACAGGTAGGCCAAATGGAGCCGGACGTACTGGCCGAATATGCGCTTTTCCTGCCTAATACGGGGATAATTCACTCCTATGGGTATTTGCAAAGCCTGTATTATCTGGCCCGGGAACAGGGTGTAATTTTCCTTTTCAACACTGCCCTGCAAGGGCTGGAATACAATGGGAAAGACTATATTTTACATACGCCGGTAGAGAGAATCAAAGCTGACCGGTTGGTAAATGCAGCTGGACTACATGCTGAGGCCATTCCTCGTTGGTTAGGTATGGATCTGGACAAAAGCGGCTATAGACTGCACCCGTGTAAGGGTGAATACTTTAAGATAAATAAAAAGCTTAAAATCAACCATCTAATTTATCCTCTCCCAGGACAATACGGTCTGGGTATCCATCTGACCAAAGATACCTATGGGAACTTTCGTCTTGGGCCTAATACTCATTATGTGGAGGAAATTGACTATTCGGTTAATGAAGAACATCAAAAAGAGTTCTTCCAAGCTGCCCGCAGATACTTGCCCTTTCTGGAATTTGATCATTTGAGCCCTGATTTTGCCGGGATTAGACCTAAGCTGCAGGCACCCCATGAGCAAGAGACCAGGGATTTTGTTATCAGCGAAGAGACGGGAAAGGGTTTTCCAGGGCTATTAAACCTTCTGGGGATTGAATCCCCGGGATTAACAGCCAGTCTAGCTATTGCCCGCTTGGCTGCCAAACTCCTTCAATAAAACGTAATTGCCCCATTGCTCACAGTGAAGGGAATCATATTAAATATATGGGCCATAATAGTAATAAGTTGTGCAGCAACGGGGTGTATTTGTGAGTGAAGGATTGATAGTATTTACCCGAAGTATTGTGGCTTTTTTTACTCTTCTGATATTTGCTCGTCTTTTGGGGAAACAACAGGTTAGCCAATTGACATTTTTTGAATATATTTTAGGAATAAGCATTGGCTCCATAGCTGCCTCCTTGTCCGTCGATCTTACTTCCCGGGCCTGGCCTCATTGGGTAGGATTAACTACATGGACAGCAATTGTGTTCCTCTTTCAGTATTTAAGAATAAAATACAAGAAGTTTTCTCAGTACCTGGTAGGGGAGCCTACAGTAGTAATAATGGACGGCAAAATAATGGAAGATGCCATGCGCAAAATCAGGTACACTATTTCCGAGTTGCTGGAGCAGCTAAGAGAAAAAGGGGTCTTTAACCTAAACCAGGTGGAGTTTGCTGTTCTGGAGACTGATGGAAAATTGTCCGTTTTAGTGCGGCCGGAGTATCTTCCAGTAACCCCCAGGGATATGAGCCTTTCTGTCCAGTCCAGCGGGATGGCCAAGCAGCTGATCTTCAATGGAATTGTCCTGGAAGAAAACCTTATCAGTTACAACCTGGATATGGCATGGCTTATGGACCAACTGAACAAAAACGGAATATCATCTCCAGCTGAGGTGTTTCTTATGGCCCGCAATAACAATGGAGAATTATATATTGACAAGTATTCAGATCATATAAAACGAACTGCCAATTAGTCAGGGGAGGTCACTATGAAAATAGTCTATCAATACATCATACCCATTGCTATGCTGGTATTTTTTGTGGCCTTTATGAATAGTGGGGATTTTTTCAAAACAGCCCGGAATGAGAGCGAGGATTTTCCCTCCTTTAAAGAGAGGTTAGAGAATTTAGTTCATGATGCCCGGTGGGATGAAGCTTTAGCAAGTTATTACCGGCTGGAACAGGCATGGGAGAAAATAATGCCCAGGATCCAGTTTGCTGTGGAAAAAGATGAACTAATGGCAATAAATATTAATCTCTCACGTTTGAAAGCTTTTATTATGACCAAAGATAAGAATGCTGCCCTGGCTGAACTATACGAAATGTGGGAGCACTGGAACAATCTAAATCAATAGATGATGGAGAAAATTTCCTTAATTTTGCTTTTTTGCCTTATTATTTTCTCATCGCTAAGCAATTCTAAACACTGTTTAAATTTCCTTTTTATCTCTTGACAGCAAAAGGGTTACAAAAATGTTATAATTATAAAATGCAAAATATTGGCATAATAATGTAAAAAAGGCAGGAGATACTGGGAAATGATGGAACAGATTAGCTCAAATTTTTTCCGTATGGAAATTCCTCTACCTAAGAGTCCCCTAAAAACTTTGAATTCATATGTAATTAAGGGTGATGATCGCAATCTAATTATTGATACCGGCTTGAACCGTGAGCAATGCTGGGAAGCCTTTCAACAAGGAATTAAAGAACTGGATATTAATCTTGATGAAACGGACTTTTTCTTAACACACATGCATGCAGATCATTGTGGACTTATTTCTAAGCTGGCAACTAGTTCATCCAACGTATATTGCAGTATGAAAGATGCCGAGGGGTTAATGGCAGGATGGGACTGGCCCCGAATACTATCTTTTGCTCACCAACAGGGTTTTCCTGAATACGATGACATTATGATGAACCATCCCAATGTTAATTTTAAGCCTGATCCGGATTTTGCCACCAAGCTGAGAATAGTTGAGGAAGGTGACATTATTAGTATTGGCCCCTATTCCTTTGAATGTTTGGCTACTCCCGGACATACCAGGGGGCATATGTGTTTATACGAAAAGAATTCTAAATACCTTATCGCAGGTGACCATCTGCTTCATGAAATTACGCCCAATATTACCTTATGGACAGAGGGAATTAATCCCCTAAAGGAATACCTAGAAAGTTTGGATAAGGTTTACGATATGGAAATAAGTTGTGTTTTGCCGGGGCATCGAACATTGTTTTGTGATCATCGGAAAAGAATAGACGAACTGAGAAAACATCACCATGAAAGGTGTTTAGAAATACTAACAATACTTAAAAAAGGACGGCAAAGCGCTTATGATATCGCCTCCCAGATGCAATGGGATATCGATTGCTCTAATTGGGAAGATTTCCCGGTGCCACAAAAATGGTTTGCAACCGGGGAAACTAATTCTCACTTAAAATATTTGGAGGAAAACAGCTTAATAAATAGAATATATAATAATAACCACGTTGAATATAGTTTAGGGAATGGAGGGGCATAAGTTAAAATAATAACTTGTTGCAAAAAAAAAATTTACATGGTATTTTTAGACTTATGATTCGTTATACGCTGTTTATATGTTTAGATTAAGGATAAGGCAGTCCCCGGTTAGACCCTTTGTATACTGCTTTTTTTACTTATCATCACATATAATCAGGGTAGGTTGAGTACAATTTAATGTGGTCATATAAGATTTTGTCAGCAGTAGAACCCACAGACGATCACCTGAGACGGATTATGACTTGTGGCGATACCATGTGGAGGTGATTTTTTATGAAGAAAAAATGGGGCAAAGGCGAGCCAGTAAATCTTTCAGATTTGCTTAAAATTACTCCGGTAGCTAATGAAATAATGCAACTCAGCGAAGAACTGGACATGAGCAGCACGGACGTGATGTGGATTGTAGCTCAGATTATCGACAACGGTGATGAATTTGACGGACAACAATTCATGAAAATACATGATGATGAGGATAATTCCCCGGAGAACGAATGGGATGAGATAGATCTGGAAAACGTTGACGAGTCTATTGAACAATCGATGTATTCGGTAAATGTCAAAATCGCCAGCAATGGGAGATTCCCCGAGATTGGGTTTAAAGCAGGAATTAACGATAAAGAGGACATAAACTATTTCTTCGATATGGTAATGGAAATGCTGGAAAAGATTGATTAATAATTAGGCCCGGATTGATTCCCGGGCCAATGACCTCTAACGGGCTAAAATAAATCCCTATCTGTTTTTCTTAGCCATTCCTGTACAGGTGAGTAACTTAATAATGCGGTGGCCAGTTCAATGGTTCCCATTACTCCGCAAAGGGTACCCATTGTTCCGGTTACTGTTTCGCTGCCTGATAGCAGGAAAAACACCAAGGCCAGAATATAACGGGCTATTACTGCATTCCTGGTTAACGTAAGTACCCACCCTCTATCCCGGATTTTGCTTAATTTAGTATGGTAAGGCCCTGCTATTTATATACACCGGCAGGGAATAGAGGTCTGTATTTTCCATTGGCTGCTTTGGACCTAAATTGTAGTCATATTATTCTTAATAAGCGTATATACAATTATTGTTATTTAAAAAATAAGGATGGATGGAACATTGGACGAAAAATTAATAGACGAAATACTTAGAAGTATTGGTCTGGAACACATCGAAGACTACCAGCGCGACGATTAAAATGGGCGGTGGCAGGATAAAAACTACTAGCCTCAATTAGCCGGCGTATCAACCATGTTGAAAAAGAATAAGGCTGCAGGAGCCCTTGGAGGTTCCTGCAGCCTTGTTATTATCAGCTATTGCGGAGGAATGCGCTGAGTAGCCAGTTGTAGCAATTCAGACACGGTGACCAGTTCATAGCCTTGTTCTTTTAAATATTTAAGAATGGCAGGCAGGGCTTCGGTGGTTTGTTTGCAGGTGTCACTGGCGTGCATGAGAATAATATCACCGGGGTGCACCCTTTTGGTAACCCTTTCGATAATGGCGTTTACTCCTGGATTCGTCCAATCAAGAGAATCGGTTCCCCACTGTATAGCTTCATAATTGCATTCGTGGACGGCTTCAATTACTTGATTATTGTAGTCCCCGTTGGGAGTACGAATAATTTTGGGATCAATTTCAGTTACTTCTTTTATATTTTTGTGTGCTTTCATTATTTCATCTTTTATTTCTTCTTTACTTAGATTACTCAGGTTTACATGACGGTAGCCGTGACTGCCGATTTCATGGCCATCTGCTTTAATCCGTTTGGCTATCTCCGGATACTGTTTCACCCACGGGCCGGAAAGGAAAAAAGTGCATTTAACCTCATGTTCTTTTAAGATATCAATAACCGGAAGAGGTATTTGATTACCCCAGCTAATATCGAAAGTCAATGCCACAACCCTTTTGTCCGTTTTTACTTCATATATCGGTTTTAATGAATGAGAGGCCTGAACATAGACTACACTGCCAACTAAAATGACTGCTGCCAATAATCCGACCGAGATCACTCTAGTTTTGGCTGACATATGGAAAAAACCAAAAATCTTCGGCATTATATAATTTATCCCCCCTATCGACCTTTTTATATTATTATTTTAGGTAAATAGCCATTATTACTGATTTGCAAATATAAAATAGGTGAGCTGATATTGTCGAAGCAGAGATAGACTTATGGCATCTCATAACGAAAAGTCATCCACCGATATTGCTCAATTGTATGTAATAACGGGGGCGGGTTTTTGCAGCCTAGAATGTGTAGCACTGTCTTGATATTTTTTAATTCTTCCCTTATAATCGAAAAAGACATGGGCCGTTAACTCAGTGGGAGAGTGCTTCCTTGACGCGGAAGAAGTCATAAGTTCGAATCTTATACGGCCCACCATAAAACAGCCGATATACCGGGGATAACAAGCCCCGGTATTTTGTCTATATTATGCTCGTAAAGGCCTTGGTTATCCACCAGAGTAACCATTTCTCCTTCGGATGCATTCGGAAAACTGGAAGAAGGCTCAGGGATAGAAGGCCCCATATCCTCTTCAGTAATGCCCCATAAACCAATTGCGTCCCTAGCCATATCAATAGCATCCACAATATCCTTTCCTTCAGTATTTATTTCCAGGTCAGGAACGTAAACGACATAGCCATTTTCAGTTGGAGTTAAGATAACCGGGTAAGCTTTTTCCATTTATAAGCACCTCACTGGGCAATAGTATTCTATGAAGGCACTGTAAAACACATTTATTTCATAGCTGAAACCAAGGGAACCATGGAAAGTCTAAAATTGCGCCCTATTGAGCAGGCCAAAATAAAATGCGCTAGAAAGCTTTTCAATCAACTGTCCACAAGCAAGGTCAAGTATCATGATGTAGACAGCTATCAGAGCCTGTTAAACATTATGAGCAAGCTGTGATACAGGTTGCCTTACCACCGCTGAGTTTAATTAGGTGCCATGAATTGTCCATTATTCCGAAACCCCGGTTAATGGCTTAAGGCTAAAATAACCCAAGCCTTTATTTACAGTATCTATATCATATATTTCCTTTTCCAAAAAGAATTGGATAACCAAATCAAAGGTATCACAATCAGACAATGAGTAACCGGCAGCACTTAGAAGTTGGCAGGTTTCTTCTTTTCTAAGCTCGAGAGTATGAAATATTATGGAACGGAGTAAATGCCAACCAAATAAAATTAACAGGCAAGGAGTACTATGTAAGGGGATATACGGCCCTGTTGGATGCAATCGGCAAGACAATTCTAGATGTGGGATGCCGGCTATCACAAACCGATGAGAATAAAAAACCTGCGAAGGTTATATTCGTAATTACAACCGATGGGTTGGAAAACTCCAGTCGTGAGTTCACCTATGAAAGGATCAAGGAACTTATAAAACACCAGGAAGAGGAACATGGTTGGGAATTCATTTTTATGGGTGCCAATATGGATGCCGTCAAAGAAGCAGCGGGGATAGGAATTAGTATGGAAAATTCTTTTAATTATTCTGCTACCAAGAGCGGTGTTGAGGAGATGTACAATTTTGTAAGTTGTTTGGTATCAGAGAAACGGAGTGATTTAGGAAAAGGGGAAAAATGAAATTACGTTAGAATCTGGTTGACAAATAAAC
Source organism: Syntrophomonadaceae bacterium (assembly GCA_050949885.1). Lineage (GTDB taxonomy): Bacteria > Bacillota > Syntrophomonadia > Syntrophomonadales > Syntrophomonadaceae > JBMNGO01. Next base: position 22,063 of record JBMNGO010000005.1, read on the forward strand.
ATTGACCTAATGGCAAAATAAAGGATTATTTTGGCAATGGGAGAATATTAACGGCGATACAAACAGTACTACCAAAGAAATCGAAGTGTTTTACCGACGTCATTGATCAATACATTATTACTCCCAAAATTAGCGCAAGAGAATCTGTTCATTTCTATTGGACGGAGGTACCAAAATGTGTGGCCGTTATACTCTTACAATCAACATTAATACAATCATTAGAATATTTAGTTGCCTCCCTGCAGACTTTGACATTCAGCCTAGGTATAATATTGCTCCAACCCAAATCGTTCCTGTGGTCATTAATTCCACTGGTTTAAACCAATTAAAATTAATGAGGTGGGGATTGGTTCCCTTCTGGGCCAAAGATATTTCCATGGGCAATAGGATGATCAATACCCACATAGAGACCATTACGAAAAAACCAGCCTTTAGAAATGCCATTAGAAGGCGGCGTTGCATTGTACCTGCCGGCGGCTATTATGAATGGCAGCAGCAGGAAAAAGGTAAGCAGCCAATGCGAATTGTAACAAAGTTCCGGGAAGTTTTTGGCTTTGCAGGTATTTGGGAAACTCGGGTAAATAACCTGTTACGGTCAAAGCATCCAGGATTGGGACGGGGCAGACTGGCTGATTTTTGAGAATTATTATTTCTAATGTGAGTGCCTGGCAGCAGGTGAAGAAAAACTTCACCTGCTTTTTACCGTATATCACTCTGAAAGCTGTAAATGCAACTGGTATGTCATATTATCGTCCCTTTCTATTTGATATCAATGAGGGTTGTCTCCGTCTGCGGCTCAAAGATGGCGATAAGGTCGAGGGTGAGGGGGTATGCACCGTCACAACTGACCACGGCTGTGCTCCCACGTCCTCCTGGCGGACGGGCCCGCAGTCTTGATTGCCGGTATTGGAACCGTAGAGGACGATATAGCATTGTTTATGGGGAAAAAAATAACCTACAAGGGCACGTCAGACCGTGTAACAGTTAAATTGTTAAAGGAGGGGGGCAGCAGCCTCCCTCTTCGCAAGCAAAAAGCTAATAGTTGATAGAATTATCTAGTTAAGAAAAGCTAGGACGCAAGAATACGCAAATAATAATACTCAAAGAAGGGACAAGGCCATGTGAAACCGAAAAAATAAATAATCTGGCCTGCGGTCTTTAGTAAAGATGTCCGGGTGGCCTTAAAGGAAATTGAGGAATGAACAAGGAGTGGATGCTATTTGTCAGAACAAGACAGGGCAGGCAGGGAAAACAGACCAAAGGTTTAAGGGAGGGAACGATATGTATGACATCCTAGTTCAAAATGGCATGATTGCTGACGGCAGCGGCAAGCCTCTGTTTAAATGTAATATTGGAATTAGTGAAGACCGGATTGTTTGGATTGGCAATGATAGGGAACGCAAAGCTGTACGAACAATTGATGCGTCAGGTTTGGTTGTTGCCCCTGGATTTATTGATATGCATGCCCACGATGACCTTGATTTAATCGTAAACCCTGATGCCAAACCTAAAGTGCTTCAAGGGGTGACCACCGAAGTGATCGGGCAATGTGGGTTTGGAGTTGCTCCTTATCTCCCCGGACATGGCGCAAAGTGGAAAGACTGGTTGGTGACTTTTTTTGGCAATACCGGGGTTGAGTGGAAATGGCAAAGTTTTGGGGAATACCTTGATTTCCTGGATTCTTCTGGAAGTGCAATAAACATTACAGCTTTAGTGACCCATGGTGCCATTCGGGCAAACGTCATGGGGCTCGACAACCGCCGACCATCCTTAGGTGAACTTGAGGAAATGCAGAGACTTCTTTCCCAGAGTATAGATGAGGGCGCAAAAGGCATGTCACTAGGATTGGTTTATTTACCGGGAGTGTATGCTTATGAGGATGAACTGACAGAACTGCATAGGGTATTGGCAAAAAAAGGTGCCTTAACTGTTCCTCATGTGAGGGGTCTGCGTGAAACTTCTGTGGAAGCAATAGAAGAAGCTATCAGAATATCTAAAAATTCTGGAGCTTCATTGCATATTGCACATCTAAGTACTGCTGGTAAAAATAATTGGGATAAGCTGTATAAGATTTTTGATCGAATAGACCAGGCTAAGGCAACAGGACAGGATATTACTTTTGATCAGCATACCTATACAGCCTCCAGTACTTCCCTAACCATGATCCTTCCTTCCTGGGTTTTGGAAGGGGGACAAGATCAAATGATAGCAAAGTTTCTGGACAGTAATGTCCGCAATCAAGTAATTAATGAAGTTCAGCAACAGAAAATTGCCAATTGGGATGAGCTGTTGATTACAGGTGTAACCACTGATAAAAACAAGTACTGCACAGGCAAAACTGTCCAGGAGATAGCGTCTATTCGCGGCACTACACCGGCCAAGGCCATAGTGGATTTAATGGTTGAAGAAAATGCTGGACTGAGTCTTGTGGTGCTGAATACCTACTCTTTGGAAAATGTATTTTTTGCCGTTAAGCGATCTGACGGAATGTTTGGTTCTGATGGTATACCGGTTGGCGAATATCCTCATCCTCGGCTTTATGGAACATTTCCAAGAGTCTTGCAGACTTTCGTTCGGGAAAATAATACTATTACCCTTGAAGAAGCCGTTCAAAAAATGACTTATGCAGCCGCCTGCCGGCTGAATATTATAGATCGGGGGCTTATACAAGAAGGCTATTTTGCGGATATTGCGATTTTCAATCCGGAAACCATTGAAGATTGTGCTACCTATTGGGAGCCGCGCCAACACCCCAAAGGCATCCAATATGTACTGGTAAATGGGCAAGTTGTTGTAGAAAACGGCAAGCATACAGGAAAGTTGCCAGGCGTAGTAATAAGATAATAACAGCAGGGGACGATTCTGTATTTCGCCGATTCTATAGGTTTTGCTATTGTATGGCTATTACTCATAGACTAAAATGTGTGGTAAGGTTGCAAAAGCGGGAATAGTTGAGGATTAGTATATGGGGAAAAAGAGACACTTTGCTTGGTGGATATTGTTTAGTTGCTGGGTCTTATTTTTTGTAGGCCTGGGAATGTTAATCAATTGCCAGGGTTTGTTTTTCGTACCAGTATGTAATGAATTGGGATTTACCAGAGCAGGGATCAATTTTTATATAACTATATTCTGTTTGGCACTGATGGTGGCATTGCCCGCTGCCGGCTACATATTCCCCCGTTTTAATATAAAGTGGATACTGGGAATTGCTATGACAATTGCGTCGTTGGGATTTGCAGCGATGGGGCTGTTTAACCACCTGTATTCATGGTATGTTATGGCAGCTTTAAGGGGCGTTGCCTACGCTTTTATTTTCTATATGCCAGTGCCCTTAATATTAAACAACTGGTTTGTAAGGAAATTTGGTTTAGCGGTTGGAATTGCAGGAACTGGCTCCAGTATAGGGGGAGCCATTTTTAGTCCGTTAACCAGTTATGTTATCAGTGCTTACGGCTGGAGAAACGGGTACTTTTTCCTGGGAATCCTGGGTTTCTTGATTATAATGCCCATTATTCTATTCCTTATCTACAAACCTTCTGATATAGGTATGCATCCTTACGGCTATGGATCCCAACCTGAAACCCAAAAAGTTATCGTTAATAAAACAATAGGGATTCCTTCACACACAGCCATCAAGACCTTACCTTTTTATTGCCTGTTTTTCTTTGCCGGATTGGGGCAAATGAGCAGCTACCTTAATTCGCAACTTCCCGGTTATTCGTCTTCCTTGGGTTTGGCGCCTTCGGTAGGAGCTTTTATGTTATCCAGCACTATGATCGGATTGTCGTTCGGCAAAGCATTTCTGGGATGGCTGAATGATAGATTTGGTGTGCTTAAAGCTACATTTTTTACATGTACTATCGGAGTCTTAGGAATGCTAGGGCTGCTGGCAGGAGTTCATAATGTTACTTTATTATATGTGGGAGCGGGTCTTTTTGGTATGACCATGGCTATATCGAGTGTAGAACCGCCTATTATTACCAGAGCAATTTTTGGTACCATGGATTATAGTGCTATTTTCGCATACATTACTATGGGATCATGCTTGTTTGGAGGAATTGGTACCTTTATTTATGGTTATATATATGACATGACCGGATCATTTCAATGGGCACTTATACTCTGCATAATTAGTTATTTAATTGCATTTATTTTAGCCGTGGTAGCCATGCAATCCAGAGATGCCGTTCTAAAAAAAGCCGCGTTGCAGGGTGCCGGTACTCATCAGTAAGATTTCCAAGACTGGTGCTGCTGTAAGCTTTGAGTTCATCGTAAGAGTTTTCTCTGGTACCAAAATTTCCTGCTTAATTGAATCCACCTTATAATAAATCGGGAGCGATACCCCCTGAAACCTCCAGGTATCCTGACCTTTAAGCATTCAACTTAAACGGATTATAGCTGATCCCTTCATCAAAGGTGTCGATCTGCTCAGTTCGCTTCAGCCATCCCACCACAATGTAAGTCAATGGTGTAGCCGCTATTTCGAAGATTACCTTGAACAAATACTGGTATAATATCATCTGTCCGAGTACAGAGTTGGGCACCGTTCCCCAGAAGGCAACAGTAATGAATATAAACGTGTCGAGACATTGCCCCACCAAGGTAGAGCCGATGGTCCTCATCCATAAAAACCGGCCTTCAGTGAATACCTTTAATTTGGACAACACCATAGAATTGGCAAACTCACCAGCCCAATATGCCATCAAAGATGCCAGTACGATCCGGGGGGTCATACCCAGGACTAAAGCAAAAGCGCTGTCACCAGCCAAGAATTCCGGCGCAGGAATGGCCAAAACCAGGTAGAAGGCTGCAACCATTATCAGGTTACATAAAACCCCCGCCCATATAACCAGTCGAGCTTTTTGAAAACCGTATACCTCAGTTAAAACATCTCCGGCAATGTAAACCACAGGGAACAATATCACTGCACCCGGCAAAACGATTCCGGACCAAATGATCAATTTGCCCGCAATAATATTGGATATCAGCAGGCAACTGACAAATATACAGGCGATAAGCACAAAAAGATGCGACGCGTTTTTGGTCTCCTGCATTAAGAATGCTTTACCTCCACTTTCAACCTAGTCAATTTACAGTATAGTGATTGGTTTATTTGGGGGCAAGGCTAATGTTTTGGCCACTCTTTCACGCTTTGCGTTGATACGGCATGGTCAATTGATTGTGGGTAAGACGCAATTATTTTGCAAGGCTGCAGGAAATTTCCAGTTTGTACCGAAATTTACTATACGTTACTACAGAATAAAATCAGCCAAATCTTTATTTCGTAGTGAATGGCAATTTTGACGGTTCCTTTGCAACGTGGGCAGGGAGGTTCAAATAAGGCCACCCGGTGCCAAACCACCAGGTAATCAAAAAATCATGAAATGGGGTAAAAAGCCAACCCCGGAGTGTCCGGTTTAGCGGGGAAAGGTTGCTTTGCAAAGGACCGACAGCGATTATGTCGTCTGGGGCGGCGGCAGGCTGCGCCTGACCGTGAAAGAATTGATGGAAGTTGTTTTGATGGGTTGAGCTTATAACCGCGTATATGTTTTGGGCGGCAGCATGCTGTCCGATCCCCAGACCATCGAGTGGAAGGCGGACGGCGCGGCCCGCATCTGGGTGCTGCCCTGGACTCCAAACGAGTGCGGCCTGCGGGTGGGCGGTACTGTGAAAAGCGTCGGCGTTGAGGGTGTGGATGAAGAAGATGCCAAGGATTATCTGGTAAACCTCAGCGACGGCTACCTGCGCTGTTCTGCTGATACTGATACACCCGAGAGTGGCGTGACCATTTCGCTTACCGCCCGGCAAAGCATTGATGTTATTACCGTGGTAGATGATTTGGCCAGCCAGGCTTTAATTGCCGTCCTGGAAGGCGGCGACGGAGTGTATGAGCACTATATCAAAGATGATACCTTGACCACCATTGAAGCTGCTGAAGCAGCCGGAAATGCCGACCTTAGGGAATGGGCTAATCCAAAGACCAGCGGCAGTTTCATCACCGCAGTGCCGGGATGGGAACCGGGACAGTTAGTAAGCATTGAGCTTCCCGAACGGGGTGTAAACGCGGTGTTCCTGGTACAAAAGGTGACCATCTCCTTAAGTGAAGCCAGTCTTTGGGTATACACCATAGAATACGGCGGACGTCTCTTAGGGATAGCCGATTTTCTAAAAGCCCTGGTCTCCGCCCAGCAGAAGAAAAAGATGAACGATACCAAACTGATCCATAAGTTTGTCTATGGAACTGAAGCCATAGCGATAAAAGACGTGCTGCTTACAGCGGGCAGAAATCGTCCCTGGCTGGTCGAGAGCTGTGCAAGCGGCGCGGTGATGATAGGAGGTTGATGTAATGGCTGGCGGATATATTCAAGTCCCGCCCGACAGCACCGGGAAAAAGTTAAACGCTCGCTACCGGGCGATTGAAGGCACGGCGGGCTATGAGCAGTATGTGGCCTGGCAGGGGCTTCCTACCTTTTATTGTTTAGCGCCCAGCGTTACTCTGGCGCAGAACAAGCACCTGTTTTCCATATATAACGATGCGGGCAGCGGATATTTAATCCGGGTACCCCGGCTGTCCATTGTCAACATGTCACTGACATCGGTTACCGGCGTAGGGGTGGAACTAAATTTTATGCGTACAACCAGCCAGAGCGGCGGTACGGTTATAACGCCGCAAAAAGCTGACACTGCGGATGTTAACCTGACAGCGGCAATTCACATAGCCACCGGAGCCACCGTTGCCGAAGGAGCCTTGCTGTGGCCGGTGACTCTTAATAACGATGAAATACCCCTGACCCTTAATGACACTCCTTTGCTGGATTTCAATATGATACCCCGGGGAATGGACGTTAAGCCTTTGTGTATACGGCCGGGAGAAGGTTTCAGCATCAAACAGATAACCAACACCAGTGTCGGCCTATGGTCAATACTGGCGGTGATTACGGCTGAGGATGTCGCATAGGGGGTTTGGCTATGTCTATGATATGGGAAATGCACAAGTGGGGGCTTGAACACATCCCGCAACCGGAAAGCCAAGCCGTACCCACCATTGGCAGCCTGGCCTCTATGACTACTACTGGGATTACATCCGACTTAAAAAAGCCGTACCCACCATTGGCAGCCTGGCCCGCATCTATCCTCAAGCCCAAGCTATGTCACTGCCTAGGGGGCTGCAGATATCGACGAGTATTGATGGCAGCCAGTGGAGCCAATGGGCGGATGTGGACTTTTCCGAAGCTGTAACAGTACCTTTCCCGGGCTTTATCAAATTCAGGGCCTATCAAAAAGCCAACGTGCAGGTCTTTAACTACAAGTCGCCAGATGAAGCCGACTCGCTGGTTGGCCTGACGGTGGTATTAGGCCAGTACGGGGTGGTGTGACATGAAAGACACTATCAGCCTTAAATCAGAATGGTATTTGGAATACGGTGACGGCAAAGTTATCGGCCCTTTAAAGAACTATGTTACCAGCGCAGGTTTAAATATAGCCGCCCAGAAGCTGGCCGGGCTCTCCAGCCCCTATCTCGTTATTGGTGATGATACGGCCGAAGGGGATACCATATCCGAAGTTTACCGCAAGGCAGTATCGGTGGTGACCCAGTCCGGAAACATGATCCGCTTCAGGACGGTGCTCTTGGCTGGAGAAGGCAACGGGCAGCACCAAAAGACCTGTATCTTCACCGACGCCAGCGATGCGCCCGGCTCCGGCATTATGTTTAACCTCTTAAAAGTGCCCTGGGGCAAGGAAAACCAGATGATTTTGACAGTGGAATGCAGGCTTACTCTGCAGTAGGGGGTGATTTTTGTGTTGTTTGCAGCTGAAAGCGGCCGAACAGTAATCGATGAGAACCTGGCTAATGCTGCTATGATGATGCAGGAATTTTCGCATATTTATGAAGGCACCGCTTTTGGTGGCAAAACCGGAGCGGGCATAGCTGAATTTGACTGTGCCGGTTATGACCATGCGGTGCGGTTTAAGGCTGACTCCGCCGCTGAGATAGCCCGGGTCGCTTTTGATCTTATTAAGCATGGCCAGGGTGCGGATCTTTTGGTTGAACTGCGGGAAGGTTTTAATCCGGACGGTTCAATGTTGGGTTCTTTGCTGAGATATATGGTTCTGCCCAAAGAGTTTATTCCCACCAGCAAGGGATATTTCAGCATCCCCATAGATATATCGGACCTGGTGAGCGGGGCTTACTACTGGCTGATTATTAAAAAAGCCGGGGATGCCGACAACCATTTTCACCTTCACGGAGAAACCATCCAGGACTCCTTATACCCCACTTACAAAAGAGCGGGAAACAGCGGAGCCTGGACAGCGGAGAATGCCATCCACTTCGGGGTATATAACGGGGAAACGGGCAACCTTTTGCATGGCATCTATGGCTACAACGCCGTCACCTGGCTTATATGGGACGGCGATTTAATCTCCAAAGCCTATCGGTACCTGCCCCCCGCCTCCGGTTTTTCCGGCGGGGTCAGGCAGATCAAAACCTATCAATGGTCAGGCGAGATATTAAAACGGGGGGTGGTGTAATGTTTGGCTCAGAAGAGATACTAGCTTTTATTAGGCGCTCGGTCGGCGTGCGCGGGGATGCGGCCGATACCGCCGGGAGTCTGCATTCTAAAGTTAAAAAATTAAGTGACGACGCTTTGGCTGCCTTGGCGAGAGCACCTTGGAACAACAAAAGTATAATAATTACCGCCGGGTATACAACCTCAAGTAAAACGGCGGACGATATTTGGCATGATTATGTGGCCATAACGGGACCCAGAATGATTATAGGCGGCTATATCAGAATATGGACTCCAGGCAGCACAACGTATGTATATAATCGATTGCTAATTGACGGAGTTAGTGTGTTTTCCTTCAGTACGCCGGATTATGTTTTGGATGCCGGTACAAGACCGGGTAGATTACCTTTAGGGTATTTTAAGACTTATCGCGACACTGCTGGCAACTATGTAGGTGGCGGCCTGGGAACTTACTATGATGGCAGTGATGACAGTACAGGCGGTGGAGAATGGTGGGTTTTACCCTTTGGAACCCCGATTCAGTCATCTCTGAATTTTCAATATCAAGTGCAGACGGGTGGCAGCAGTTCGTACGCCGCTAGGGCACAATGGGGTATCTGGCATGTGGCCGCTTAGGAGGGAGAATCGGTGAAGATAAATGAAAATGGTCTTATCTATGAAATACAGATGGAAAACGGGGTTGAGGTGGCCAGATTCATCAAGTGTGCCTTCCTGCGGCTTGATATACGCTGCATGGATACAGTGGCTGTTAACCAGGAACTGGATGTGACCATCGCTTATCTGGGCTACGAGGGTAATCCCCAGGCTAACAGCGAGAACATAACAGTACAGGTGATTTTTGAGGGGGAGGTTGTTGCCGAAAGAACAATAACCCCAATCAACGGGACCGGGAATCTGGTACTGGAATTTGCTGGTCCTGGAGAGTACCGAATTAGCGCGACAGGGAACTGCACCTGCGAACCCGCGGAAAAGAAGGTGATAGTAAATGGCTGAGAAGCTAGTGGTAGCTAAGACGGAAAAGCACCTGGCCGCTGAGGCCGAGGCGGCCAAAATATCCGACAGAGCGGCTAAAATAAAAGTCTTAACGGGCAAAGCCAACAAGGATGTGGTGCTTACTGATATCTATGAGCAAAACAAACTCATTTTAGAGTTTCAAAACGAAATACTGTGGCTATTGAGAAACAAATAGTACCTGTAAAAGATGTGTGAGCCGCAGAGCTCTTTTTTATTGCCAAAATCAAGGAGGGAGATTCGTGAGAAACGCTATTAATTCTGCCCAAATAGCATTTACCGCTATCGGCGGCTGGCTGGGCTGGGCCTTGGGAGGCTGGGACGGCTTTTTGTATGCTCTGATCACCTTGGTGGTTATTGATTACCTGACCGGCGTCATGTTGGCCATACTGGAAAAACGTCTGTCCAGCGAGGTCGGAGCCAGGGGCATCTTTAAGAAGGTGCTGATTTTTGCCCTGGTGGCGGTGGGACACATTATAGACGCCCAGATTATTGCTAACGGCAGCGCCGTCCGTACTGCGGTCATCTTCTTCTATTTATCCAACGAAGGGATCAGTATTTTGGAAAACGCGGCCAAGATCGGCCTGCCTATTCCGGAGAAACTCAAGTTGGTTCTAGAGCAGCTGAATAAGGAGGAAAAGATTAATGGCTAGGTTATGTTTCGACTACGGGCATGGCGGCAATGACCCGGGCGCTGTATATAAAGCAAGGAAAGAAGCTGATGATGTGCTGAGCCTAGGTCGGGCCGTAGCAGCAGTGTTGAGACGCCATGGAGTAATCGTCGATGAGACCAGAACGGCGGATGTTAGCTTAAGCCTGAAAGCTAGATGTGATTTTGAAAACATGGGCAGCTTTGATTACTTCATATCCTTTCACCGTAATGCTTTTAAGCCGGAAACGGCTGCCGGTGTTGAAACTTACACTTATTTAAATCCGGGAGCCAAGTCAAAGGGGCTGGCCGAAAAAATTCAAAGCTCCCTGGTGGATGTCGGTTTTGCAAACCGGGGGGTGAAAACAGCTAATTATCAAGTCTTAAGAGAAACCAAGGCCCCTGCAGTACTAATCGAAATCGGCTTTATTGATAACAGCCAGGACAATGCACTGTTTGATGCCAAGAAAAATGAAATTGTCAAAGCAGTTTCTTGCGCTATCCTTTCCCAACTGGGGTTAGCATACATAGAAGAAAGCAAGATTGGTCTGGAAGGAGATTTGGAGGTGCTGGTCAGAAACGGCATACTTAAATCCCCCGGATATTGGCTGGAAAATGCCCGGGCGGGTAAAACCATTAAGGGCGAATATGCCGGACTGCTTATTAAGCGAATAGCTGAATATATTTCGTCTCAACAACATTGACTACGATTACATTTAAGCAACCGCCCGTGGAGCAACTCGCTCTGCGGGCTTTTTTTTGCTGGGGTTCGACTCCCCCTCCCTTCCCTTCTCCTCCTCCATTTCGGTACTCAAATCCCCATCTACTGTCCTTTGAATGGTGAGAGGGATATTTGCCCTCCGATGGGAGGAATCGAAATATGGCAAACGTTACAGATGGAAAACCGGGAATCAATTATGAGAAAAAGCCCGTTTCGCATGATCAATTGCAGCATGAATATGATTATTTTCTGGCCCAGCAGATATTAGAATCCATGTTGAAAAACGACTTGATTACTGTGGGTGAATTTAACCAGATAACCGCGCTTAACCGCCAGTCTTTCTCTCCTGCCCTGGCCCAGATCATGCCCGTAAAACGTTGATATTACTTGGCCACAGAGGTAATATGACACACTGACCAGGAGGTGAGAACTTGAAAAAGGTAACCAAAATCGTTCAAAATACAGCTGATTTTACCGAACGGCCCAAGCTGCGTGTTGCGGCCTACTGCCGTGTCTCAACCGACAGCGATGAACAGTTGGAAAGCCTTGAGGCTCAGATGAAGCACTACGAAGCCTACATCAAGGCAAATCCTGATTGGGAGTTTGCCGGGCTTTACTATGATGAAGGCATCACGGGTACAAAAAAGGAAAAACGCCCTGAACTGCTTCGGATGATTGCCGACTGTGAAAATAGGAAAATAGACTTTATCGTAACCAAATCCATCAGTCGGTTTGCCCGAAACACCACTGACTGTTTGGAACTGGTCAGAAAGCTGATTGACCTCGGCATCTTCATATATTTCGAGAAAGAAAACATCAACACCGGATCAATGGAAAGCGAACTCATGCTGTCGATCCTGAGTGGACTGGCCGAAAGCGAATCGGTCTCTATTGCAGAGAACAGTAAGTGGTCAGTAAAGCGCCGCTTCCAAAACGGTACCTACAAAATCTCCTGCCCCCCTTTTGGTTACGATGCCATTGATGGACAGTTAGTAGTGAATGAAGCTCAGGCAGAAATCGTCAGATTTATCTTTGCCGAGATTCTGTCCGGCAAAGGCACCCACAATATTGCCAAAGAGCTTAACCGCCGCAAGGTGCCTACCAAGAAAGGCGGTCGTTGGACAGCGACAACCATCCGCGGGATGGTCAGCAATGAAAAATACACCGGCGATGCTATTTTTCAGAAAACCTATACCGATGAGCATTTCAACCGCCACAACAACTACGGTGAGAAAGACCAATATCTTATTCAGAATCATCATGAACCGATTATCAGCCATGAAGATTTTGAAGCTGCCCAAGTAGTAATCGAACAGCGCGGCAAGGAAAAAAGTCTGGAAAGGCGCAGCAAGAAATACCAGAATCGTTACCCGTTTTCAAGTAAAATCATCTGCAGTCAGTGCGGCGGCACATTCAAACGCCGAATCCATTCAAGCGGCAAAAAATACATTGCATGGTGCTGCTCCACTCACATCGCGGACATCAAGAAATGCTCGATGAAATATATCCCGGAGTCCGATTTTGAATACGCATTTGTAACCATGATGAACAAGCTAATCTTCGGGCATCAAGCAGTCCTCAAGCCGCTGCTTGTTAGTCTGAGTGGTATGAATTCCGACGACAGTCTGGCAAGCATTCAGGAGCTTGACAAGAAACTCGAAGAAAATGCACAGCAGCGAAAGGTGCTGGTCGGCTTGATGACTAAAGGCTACCTTGAACCTGCCGTTTACAATAAGAGCAACAATGAACTGATGCATGAAGCCGATAGGTTGCAACGTCAAAAGGAATCCTTAGTCCGCTTCTTAAACAGCGACACTCAGAACCTGAAAGAAGTCAGTGAGCTTCTGCGCTATACCGCTAAAGCAACAATGCTGACCGGCTTTGACGGAGATCTATTTAAGCGCTTTGTGGAACGGATTATTATGTACTCCCGAATAGAGATTGGATTTGAGCTAAAATGCGGCATTACGCTGAAAGAAAGGCTGGTGAAATAAATGGGCCATACGCCATTTGGCTACCGGATTGAAAACGGGAAAGCTGTAATAGATGACGAAGCTGCTGAGCAAGTAAAAGCTCTGTTCCTGTCCTATCTGTCCGGCGACTCCTTAACAACTGCCGCCCAAAAAGCCGGCATCAATTCTTTCCATGCCGGTATCGGCAAAATGCTGCGAAATACCCATTATCTTGGTGATGAATATTACCCTGCGATAATTGACCCGGTCACTTTTGCCGCCGCTGAAGCGGAACGTATTAAACGGGCTGAGAAACTTGGCCGCATCCGGGAGCCGAAAGAAGAAACCGAGGTGCTCTTTCCCACTGCCTTCTATATAAAAGAAGCAACACAGCAGTTTGACGACCCTTTCCAGCAGGCAGAATATGCCTACAGTCTAATAGAAAGTGAGGTGCAGGAAGATGGAAGCTAAAAAGAGTGTCACTTTGCTTCCGGCAAGAAAACAAGCCGCCAAAGCAAATAAAGATGAAGAAAAGCCAAAGCTCCGTGTGGCCGCCTACTGCCGGGTTTCTACGGACAGCGATGAGCAGGCCACCAGTTATGAAGCTCAGATTGAACATTACACGGCCTACATCAACGGTCACCCGGACTGGGTACTGGCGGGAATATATGCGGATGGCGGAATTTCCGGCACCAACACCAAGAAGCGCGAGGAATTCAACCGTATGATTGACGAGTGTATGGCGGGCAAGATTGATATGGTTATAACCAAGTCTATCAGCCGGTTTGCCCGCAACACGCTGGACTGCCTGAAATACATACGGCAGCTGAAGGAAAAAAACATACCCGTTTATTTTGAAAAAGAGAATATCAATTCCATGGATTCCAAAGGTGAGGTCATGCTGACGATTATGGCTTCCCTCGCCCAACAAGAAAGCCAATCCTTGAGTCAAAACGTGAAACTTGGTCTGCAATACCGCTATCAGCAAGGTGAAATCCAGGTCAACTGCAACCGCTTCCTGGGCTATACCAAGGATGAGAATAAGCATCTGGTGATCGTTCCGGAGGAAGCCGAAATCGTCAAACGCATTTACCGGGAATACCTTGAGGGAGCCAGCATGCTGAAAATCGCCCGTGGTTTAGAGGCGGATGGTATCCTGAACGGCGCTGGTAGGAAAAGATGGCACACCAGCAACATAAATCAGATTTTGCGGAATGAAAAATATATTGGGGATGCCCTCTTGCAGAAAACCTACACAGTTGACTTCCTCACGAAAAAGCGAGTCAAGAACAATGGCCTTGTTCCCCAATACTACGTGGAAAACAGCCATGAGGCCATCATCCCGCGTGAAATTTTTATGCAGGTGCAGGAGGAACTGGTTCGCCGCCGTATTGTGCACACTAGTCCGAACGGGAAGAACAGAACATTTAGCAGTACGCACTGTTTTTCAAATATGATTATCTGTGGAGGCTGCAGTGAATTTTTCCGCAGGATTCATTGGAACAACCGTGGCAAAAAGTCGATCGTTTGGCGCTGCATTAGCAGGTTGGAAAATACCGGCCAATTCTGCGATGCCCGCACGGTCCTGGAAAGCACCATTGAGCAGGTACTGGTTACCGCTATCAATAATACGTTGGACGGGAAGGACACTTTCCTATCTACACTAAAGGATAACATTGCCACCGTCTTAACCCGTGAAAGCGACCAGACCTTAGCGGATATCGACAAACGCCTGAAAGAACTGCAAATGCAGCTTTTGAAACTGGCCAGTTCCAATGCGGATTATGAGAAAGTTGGCGATGAAATTTACCTTCTGCGTGACCAAAAGCAAAAGCTGCAGGTTGAAAATGCCAACCGTGATGAACTCAAAAATCGCATGGCAGATATGACCACATTCCTAAAGAAGCAACCCACCGCTCTCACCGAATACGACGAGCAGCTTGTTCGGCGGCTGATTGAAAAAGTTACTATCTTTGAGGATAAATTCACTGTTGAGTTTAAGTCCGGCGTTACAGTGGATATTAATGAATAAGCTTAAAACGAACGGGGCGCTCTACGGAAATTTGGCGTAGAGTGCCTTGCTTATCTGGAGCAGTATATTTGCCACTTCTCCTAATATCAATCTTTGAATATTCTTTTTCCATTTGCCTCTTGCCATTTTCTATACTCTTCGATATCATCAGCCACCATTTTCCACACAAATGCAAACACCGCTGCATCGTCTACATATCCCAATACTGGAATACTGTCAGGCAGTAAATCAATTGGTGAAAGAAAATATATCAAAGCACTTACAATTGCAATTATACTTCCCAGTGGCACATCCCTATAATCTTTGCGTATGTACGACCTCACTAATGAAACTAACATTGGAATATTTGATAATTGTTTCCCAACTACAGGGACCTTTTCAAGCTTACGTTCAAGCCGCTCCAAAAACCTTTCCATTCGATCTTCATCCTTTAGCAACTCTTCCGCCTCTTTTGTATTCTTACAAATCTGACTCTCTAACATTTCATCAGTAAATTTATTTTCCATTGAAAAACCCTCCTACTAATATAAATATCTGTTTCTTAACAGGCGTTGTAAATTTCGCGAACACTATATATTTAAATTGCCGTTATTAAGCCATATAGTTTTATATGCCAGCAACTGTAACAATTACCCCAAACACAATCAGTACAGCTAAAAGGCCAAGCATTATGTACATCCATTGCATTTGTTGTTTTTGTTTAAGTTCTTCGTTCTTTCGCTTTTCCTCCTGCTTAATCTGGTGCCTTGTCTTTTTGGCAGTATTTTTAGCCTTGTGTTCAAGGCCTTTTTCTACAAGCCCCTCAATATCAGCTTCCAAGCTGGCTTCCTTGTTCTTTAAGCTAAAACTAAGTTTCATCGAATCCCTCCTATACAATCAAATTCTTATTCCTATCTGTAATCCCAACATCCAACCTGACCACACAACCTCAAGGATTTACGAAAAAACATCTAAATCGACCACTCGTGAACGCCGACATCTAATCCGACCACTCGCCAAGCCATGACATCTAACCTGACCACTTGACTATCAAATACTGCTATTATGGACTTGTTTCCACGAAGCGATATTTTTCCTATTTTCATACAAATAAATTATATCACAAAAATAACGAAAAGCCTTTATTTCAAGGCTTTTCTACACACTCTACTTCTCAACCCTTGACATCAATACGACCGTCTCAACATGGCTGGAAGCGGTGGTGACGAAAAGTATACCTGGAGTGGAACTGTAACGCCCGCTAACGGTACCCTTACGGTTACCGCCGATGGAAAGATCACCGGCACTCCGGCCGCAGCTACAACGCCGGGCAGTCCTTTGACCATTCAGGCGGTGGTAAAGGACGGCAGCGGCAACGCCGGCGGTATCAATCTCAGATTGCCGGTTCTTGACAAGGATACCCAGCCCCTCACCATTACTACCCAACAACTGCCGGAGATAGAAACGAATCAGTACTACCTATATATACTGGAGGCCGCCGGAGGCAAAGGCCCGTACACCTGGACCGGCAGCATCACGCCGGCTAACGGCCTAACCGTGGCCAGATCCGGTGTGATATCGGGCAAACCCAAGTCAGCCGTTACGTCTGTGGTTGACGTCACCGTCACTGACTCAACCGGCACCCGGGCAAAAGCCAAATTCGCCATCAAGCCCAAAGGACTAATTACCCTGAACCTGGCCGAGACCACGATAGACATGAATAGCAACAGCCAGATCAAGTGCTTCTTCACTGTCAATCCGGCGGACGCAGTTGTATCTGCCTATTCCAGCAACAGCGGTACGGTCTCGTGCAGCCTCGGCGGAAGTGGAGGCAGCTACTGGCTCAATCTGAAATCCGGCCTCCCAACCAGTGCCAGCGATACTACGGCGGTAATAACGGTATCTGCGTCCAAAACCGGTTTTACAGGGACGACCAGGAGCTTCAGCGTACGGGTGCCATACAAGGAGCCGGAAATAAGAGTAATAAGTAAAGGGGACGATTCAGGCATTCGCTTTAACCCCGCCCCAGGGCTTACAACTCTTACTGCCGCACCGGGTACGGTCGCGGGGTCAACCAAACTGGCGCTCGGTCATGATGGCGCTGTATCCTATGCCGTGTGCATACTGGGAGACGTCTATGCTTATCCAAATGTGGGGGACCGCATTCCTTCCGGGGTGAATCCTTACGCTCCCGGAGCCAATATTGAGAATGTGATAGCGGGCATGGGCCTGGGCATTTATGCCCTGGACAGCAACGGCAGGGTCATCGCCTTCCGCGCTCACGTGCTGTCAGCATCAGAGATTGCGGTTACGGCACCTCCGATTGAATCTTTCGAGGTTCTCCCGGTAATTGCCGGAGCGACAAAAATTATAAATCTGAGTCATACGGGTGCCAGCTCCTATGTTATATTTGTTCAGGCTGGCCCCTTCGCTACCCCGCTGGTGGGAGACAGTCCCCCCGCTGGCGCGGTGCCTTATGCTGCAGGAGCAGAAATAACCGGCGTTGTCGCAGGCCAGCATTTAGGATTGTACGCATTGGATGCATCGGGCAAGATAATGGCTTTCAGTGATTATATACTGGTGGAGGATTCCTTTATCCCGGTTAGCAGCATCACCGGAGTGCCCACTGCCGCTTTTATTGGATATCCCCTGACCCTGACCTGTACGGTTCAGCCAAACGATGCCACCAACCGTGCCATCGTCTGGAGCATAAAGGATGACGGATATACGGAAAGTTCCCTGGAAGGTAATACGCTCACGGCCTGGGGAGATGGTACCGTAACCCTGACCGCCACAATCACCAATGGGAAGGCACCGGGTCAAGACTATACCCAGGACTTTGAGATAACAGTAACCAGATTCTATCCGGTAACCAACATCACCGGAGTACCCACCACTGCGACTTTCGGAACTCCTTTGACCCTGACCGGTACGGTTGAGCCGGGCTATGCTACCAACCAGACTATCCTTTGGAGTGTGAAGGATCCCGGTACTACGGGTGCCACAATAACGGGCAATACCCTGTCAACAAGAGCGGTGGGTACCGTGATCGTGACCGCAATCATAGTCAATGGATCGGAAGTAATAAATGATGTCGATGGATCGCGCTCGTTTGCAGACTATACTCAGGATTTCGAAATCGAGGTAGAAGGATTTTTGCTAAACCCGGTCCCCTCTCTAACCACTGTCACTGCGGAACCCGGCACCATAGCCAGTTCTATTAGACTAACGAACCTGTACTATGAGGGTGCCGTATCCTATGCCGTGTGCATACTGGGAAACGTCTATGTTCACCCCAATGTGGGTGACAGCCTTCCCGCCGGGGTACCAGCCTATAACCTCGGGGATAATATAACGGATGTGACGGCGGGCACGCGTCTGGGCATTTATGCCCTTGACAGCGACGGTAAGGTCATCGCCTTCAGCGCTCCCGTGCTGACAGCATCAGAGATTGCAACCGCGGCGTCCCCGATTGAATCTTTCGAGATTCTCCCGGTAAGTGACGAGCAGACATCAATTACAGAGCTAAGTCGTACGGGTGCCACTTCATCTCCGCAAGTATCGGGGCCTCCGCAGGAACCTCTGACTTCACCGGAAGCGACGACTCTGCAAAAACCGCAGATTCCGCGGCCGGAAGCATAACATTAAGGAGGGAACAGAGTCATGAGAAAGTCTTACTTCATTCTATTTATGCTATCGTTGGCACTGCTTGCCTTAATGCCGCAGCCGGCTCAGGCGTCTGCCACCTTCACCGCCCTCGCTGCGTCAGCGGACATAACAGCTGGTACAGTAACAGTGACAGGGCGAGTCAGTTCGGGATCGTCCGCAAGCATATCCATTCAGATAACGGATACGAGCGGCAGCCAGCTCTATTCAGGGTATACCTCCCCCAAGGCCGACGGAAGCTTCACCCTGACCTGCAGCCTGGGAATTAACAAGTCTGCATTCTATCTGGTCAAGGCAACGGCAGATAACGGTGATATGCCGGCTTATGCCTTCCTGATTCCCGGCTCAACACCAGCCGCCGACCAGAATAAAAAAGATGATAATACCAGCAAATTAATGCCGGTGGTGGTACCCCTGCAGGCACCTCCAACCGTGACCATGAATGCCCCTGCCAGCAACGCCAGCTTCAAAACCGGTACAGCCATCACCATATCCGCCTCCGGGACTAATTGTGACCATATGGCTGCCTGTTATACAGATCCAACCGGAAAGGTAACCTGGCTCGGAGTGCAGAATGGCAACAGCTGCAGCACATCTTTCATCCCGCAGATAAGAGGCACTTATACCATTACCGTAGCCGGCAGGAATACTCCCAAAGATACTGACCCTGGTTCACTGAGAGCCTCGGCCAGCTGTACCGTGGCAGTTGAACTCTCACCCCCGACGGTGCAGTTGATCCATCCCTCCGATACTTATGGCGGTGTACAAGTCCCGCCCGGAACCATAACCATTTCCGCAGCCGGGACCGGCTGCCATGAAATGGAGGCGGTTATCGTTAAGAATAACAAGAGTACCTCACTGGGAGTACAGCTTGGCAACAATTACCAGGCAACCATAACGGAGACCGGAAAGGCCGATATTCTCGTAATTATATACGGCAGAAATTCGGCCAATTCCAAGGATCCCGGCTATAAACAAGTCCAAAAGAGCGCCTACATATATGTAAGGCCGTAATGAGTTTTATTAATTGGATGGGACTAGGGGATTATCAGGCTGTGTGTGAAAAGTCAAAAAATTTTGAAGTCAAAATTTCCCTAAGTGGAGAGAAACTATCGTCTCCGTCGCCGGAATTGCTGGCCTTCCGGGTGATGGTTACGGTATAGGTTCTGGTGGTGCCGTCCTGGGCGGTAACGGTAATAGTGAACACGTTGGCGCCCACCGATAGGTTCTGCACAAAAGCGCTGCCGTCCCAGGGCACTTCCGCACCGCCGTCCTTTTTAAGGGCCATGGCAGCGTGAGGTTCATTCAAAACAGCCGTCAGGGTGATGCTGTCCACGCTGTTTTCCACCGCTGCGGTATAGTCAGTGATGCTGCTGTCGAAGGCCGGACTAAGGGTACCTGGATCGATGGTCAGCCCTGAAAGCGTTGCGTCTAGTCTATTTAAGATAATCATTGACCAGGCGGTCATAAATACCGGCGTGATAGTGGCTTATGACCAAGACTGAATGAAAGAAAAACCCCGGACTTTAGTCCGGGGGCGGGGAGTCGTCATTTTTGCTCGATTTCCACAACGCATTGGGTTTTGATCTTTTCTACCAAAAACTGCAGGGCATCTATTACATGTGGTCTGATATCGCCGCCTATTAGAACGTACATGATGTCATCACCAACCTCGAGATGGCCTTCATTTAGCCAGACTCTAACATAGAAAATGCCCTCCATTTTATAAGTTTCCGCAATGGCTGCCTCGACTTTTATGGGATCATATGAAAATTCCATGCCTTTTACCAGGGAACCATCATCAATCCCTTGGCGGACCTTGGTTTTCGGTGTCCGGCGAACTACGCCGTTATGGATTAAAAACATCCCTTCCTCTTGAGCCCTTAAATCCGCTTTGGCTTCTCTGAGCCACTCGTCCATAGATGGTGATTTTTTGCTGGCCATAACCGAATACACTCCTTTGATAAAAAGAATCACAGTCTGTTTGGCACCAAGATTCCTTATAAATCAGTTCCACAGATTGCATCATCATCTGATCGACAACCAAGTCACAACCTTCCTCAGGACTTTCCCTGGTTAGCCATATAGTTGTTAATTGCTTCGTGCAAGGCATCCGCCGCCAAATTTGAGCAATGCATTTTAAGGGGTGGCAGACCTCCCAAAGCTTCAGCTACAGTCCGGTTCGTGATTTGCTCGGCTTCCTGGAGGGTTTTCCCCTTAACTAGTTCCGTAACCATGCTGCTGGTAGCAATAGCCGCCGCACAGCCGAAGGTCTTAAATTTGATGTCTTCAATGATATTATCTTTAACCAGTATTTCCATATGCATAATATCTCCACAGACTGGGTTACCTACCTCCCCAACTCCATTGGCGGCTTTCAGCTCGCCAACATTACGGGGATTCATAAAATGATCCATTACTATTTCACTATACATTATATATTCCCCCTATTTTAGTAATTATTAATAATTGCTTAATGGCGACATGGTGCGCAGACGATTGACTATTCCCGGCAAGACCTGAAGCACATAATCAATATCTTGCTCAGTATTATCTTTTCCCAGTGTAAGACGCAGAGAACCATGAGCAATTTCGGGAGGGATACCTATAGCTATAAGTACATGGGAAGGCTCCAATGCTCCGAAGGTGCAGGCCGAGCCGCTGGAAGCCATGATCCCATAGCTATCAAGCATTAATAGGATGGACTCGCCTTCAATGAACTCGAAGCATACGCTGACATGTCCGGGAATTCTGTCTTGCGGATCTCCGGTGAAAATAGTATGAGGGATTTTTGCTCTTATTCCCTCCCGCAGTCTTTTTTCCAGCCTGGTTAAATGGGTGAAAATTTCTCCCATCCGATTTTGCGCAAGTTCCGCGGCCTTACCAAATCCAACTATTCCCGGCACGTTTTCGGTGCCGGCTCTAATTTTGGCTTCCTGGGGCCCCCCGTGCAGGAGTCTGGATATTTTGGTTCCTTTCTTAATGTAGAGGCATCCTACCCCTTTAGGCCCATAGAGTTTATGGCTGGAGGCGGAAAGCAGGTCAACGCCTAAATCCTTCACATCGACAGGGATCTTGCCCACCGTCTGTACAGCATCAGTATGAAAGGCCGCTTCGGCCTCATGGGCAATAGCTGCCAGCTCTTTTATGGGCTGGATGGTACCTATTTCGTTATTGGCATGCATGATGGTAACCAGGGCAGTATCCGGTCTTAATCTTAATGCTTCCCTCAGAGCATCCGGTTCCACCAATCCATTTTTATTGACCGGGAGTATCGTTAAATCAAAACCGTTCTTGCTTAAATACTGGCAGGTATCAAAAACTGCGTGGTGTTCTATGGCCGAGGTAATTAAATGCCTGCCTTTGCCAACATTGCTTAACATATAGGAGATAATGGCTAGATTGTCGGCTTCGGTTCCACCGCTGGTGAAGAATATTTCCTGGGGGGCGGCATTGAGCAAGGCTGCCACCTGGGTACGGGCTTTTTCCAGCGCTTTTTTGGCCTTTCTTCCTTTGGCATATATGCCGGAGGGGTTGCCGTACTCACCCTTAAAGTAAGGCAGCATGGCCTCAAGCACTTCTTCATCCATGGGGGTAGTAGCACTATGATCCATATAAATCTCTGTCATGGTCTTTCACCTCTAATTATTTGTGTTCTTTGGGTGGATGTGCCATCTCGACTGACTGAGGATTCTTAATTAAATCTTCAAGGGTATAGGAATCCAAAACTTCGGAAATTGAGTCGCGCAAATGCGACCATACCTGTCTGGTCATGAAGCTTCCTTTTTGTCAATCTTGCTTCTATTCACCCCAAAAAACTACATGTTGCTAAAGGAACGTATTTATAAGCTTAACAATATACTACATAAAAACCTGCGAATTTGAACATATGCCTGGAAAGAATAGGAGGTATAATTTTGAGGATACCGGCGTACAGGGTTTTTGAAGAAGTCAGACCGACCGGCATTCCCTGGAACATTCAAATGGTCAATGCCCCTTCCTTTTGGGAGAAATCAAAAGGGAATGGACGTGTAGTAGCTGTAATAGATACCGGATGCCAGATAGACCATCCGGAGTTTGAGGGAAGGATAATCAATCCCCGCAACATGGTGGGCAGCAGCAAATCTGCTGATGTGACTGATAAGATTGGTCACGGCACGCATGTTTGCGGCATAATTGCCGGCAAAAGCACCGGGGTGGCTCCCCAAGCCAGGATTATGCCCTTTAAGGTTGATACTCCTTCAGGATTTTTAGATAACCTGGCCATACACAATTCATTTAAGGAAATTATTAAGTGGAATGAAACGTGTACTGAATCCGACAGGGTTGTAGCTGTAAACTGTAGTTTCGGAAGCTCATTTTATGATGCTATTATGGCCTATTATATTCGTATGTTAACCGCTGAGGGGGTGGTAGTATGTGTGGCGGTTGGAAACAGCGGGGACGGTAATCCGGAAACCCACGAATGTTTTTCCTATCCTGCTTTTATCTATGAAGTGGTAACTGTCTCTTCTATTGCCAAAGATGGCAAAATAGCCTTTTACAGCAATAGTTTCGACGGAATTGACCTGGCAGCTCCGGGGACTGACATTTACTCAGCCTGGCCGGGTAATACCTACAAGACCATATCAGGGACCTCTATGGCCACCCCTCATGTCACCGGTGCTGTTGCCTTGCTGGCTGATGTGTTTTACCAGCGCGAGGGAAGATGTTCCGTTGAGGGGGAAATGGATGCTACTGTACCACACTTGAAGGCGGCAGAGGGAGTGCTGTTTAAGCATATTAAGCCCGTTCCTGCTGGCAGCTCCTATCTTTATGGGCGGGGTATATTGGATTTGACCTTCAATAATAACAAGTGGGCTCTAAACCGGGTACAGGTGGGAGCGTTTTATCATCCTTCGGGAGCCCAAAACTTAGTTAAAAGGATTAACCAAGCTGGATTCCCGGCCTATAGAATAAAATACTAAATCATAGATTATTACAGCCTGGTGTTTTTGAGAAACACATCAGGCCTTTTCATTCTTTAGAGCAAATAAAGGGGGTACCATTTTTTGTTTTTAACGAGTGATATTTCACTCCCATTAAACGTAAAATGCTATAACGTACAACAGAAAGGGGCAGGATAATGTATAAAGTAGCCTTATTACCCGGACATGGAGGTTTCGACCCTGGAGCGGTAAACAGTACCAATGGTACCAGGGAATCTGATGGTAATCTGGGTGTAGCTTTAAAATTAAAACAGCTGTTAGAGGTCAATGGGATTGACGTTGTCATGAGCAGGACTGCTGATATTGCATGTGGCGGTGCTGTTAATATCAGCCAGGATGTTGCCAACCAGATTGCTTTTGCTAATAATTCCGGTGCCGATTTAGCAGTTGCCATACATTTTAATTCTGCTGCCGACAAGGGAGCCAATGGTACTGAGGTTTTGTACAGTACTGAATGGTATGTAGATCCAAAGCGCAAGCAATTAGCCAGATTGCTGCTGGACGAACTGGTTGCTCATACGGGTCTGAGAAACCGGGGTCTGAAAACACCATCCAATGTGAGCGTTATAAAATAGGTAAAGATACCTATAGCATTGACAGAGTGTTCTTTTGTATCAAATGACGCTGAAAGTATATGGTGTTCTAACGATAGTCACCAAATGATTTTGGCTCAGGCGCATGCCAAAGCCATCTGTAAATTCCTGGGGAAGGATTATAAAGAAGGTGGTTTTATAAAAACTGCCATTAAGTTAAACGGGTCTTTAATATCTTCAGGCTTACTTATCAATGATGTATCTTATGCTCCGGTCAGGGCTCTGGCTGAAGCCCTCGGATGCGTGGTAACTTGGGATCAGGCCACCAGGACAGTAAACATTCAAAAACCATAATTATGAATACCATTAAAGGCCTTATTATTTAAATAGAATAATGAAAAAATATCTAAGCATAATATTGATACTATGACAATTTACCTAAGGAGGCCAATAAATGACAAAAGTTGTTGCTGTTGAAGATAACCTTAGACCTTTTAAAAAATTTTTGGAGGATCAGGGATGCCGTCTGGTAGATATGAAACAAGTCAACAATTCTCTGGTTGATGCAGTAGTCCTTTCCGGCAGTGATGAAAACATAATGGGAATGCAAGATCTCCAAACCGAAGCCATAATAATTAATGCCCGGGGTAAAACACCGCAGCAGGTATGGGATTATATTCGCAATATGTAAATATATGACAGCAGGAGTTGTTTAGACCTGCTGTTTTTTTTGTCCTTTAAGGGATAACAGATCAATTTTAGGGGACAATTTCTAAAGTACTAACATATTATTATCATGTCCCCATAATCATATGGAAAAATGTAATTATCGGTACTATTTACATGGATGCAAGTTTGAATAATGAAAAAAGCCCTTACATATAATTAAATTAACTCTCGTTGGGAGGCCGACCTATGATTTATCAAATACAAATAGTAACGGCCAATGATAGCGAATGGATAGTGGAGCAAACCGGAAGAAGGCTGCAGTGGATTAAGGAAAAGGGTTATCAGTTGACCATTGATATTATCCAGGAATCTGATGTGAATTTTATTACTCTAGCTCTTCAAGGAAACTATGTTGATGGAGTCTTTAGGGATGAAGATATAGAAAACATTTTTAAGCACCAATTGGCTGAAGTTTTGGCGGAAAGCATTGTGAATAACTGGGAGCCCAAACTTATTTGGCGGGAAGTGCTGCGGAGCTGCAAGAGGAACCATAAAGATGACAAAAAAATAATATTTGAAAAGGCCCGGGAATTTATTAGGCGCTGCAATGATAATGAGAGCCTTAACCTTTTGATGAATTTTGGGCGCAAGAACCGTATAGCTCATAAAATACTGGATCATTTGAATAATAACGACAGAATAGTCATGGAAGGCTTTATCAACTTCTGTGTACCGGATTATTTGACTGAAGTCCGCTTTGCTGTAGAACTGGCCATGGAAGAGTTGAAGGATGAGAAGGAGTATAACGAATTTGTAAAATTACTTCGCTATTTTGTTGACTCGCAACCACCAAAAGTTGTAGAAGTAAATTTGTCGGTGGACGCCAATGGAGTATTCCATCTTTGGGATGGAAAAGGTACCAAAATAGAAGAAAACTATATGAGTTTTTATTTGGAAGATATCTCGGTAAATGAGGTAAATATTGATGATGTGCTCATAAGCATATTAATCACCATTGCTCCAAGAAAAATCGTACTTCATAATACGGAAAATGTACCCGTTAATGAAGCGATGAAGATGATAAAAAATGTGTTCCACGACAAAATACAAACCTGCCCGGGTTGTGACAGGTGCTTTTCTCATACCGGCAGAATGTCTTTAAAGAGCGGCGTGAAAGGCGAAAAGAAAAAAGTATAATAATGCATGCTAATTAAATAAATAAACAGCCGGCTCAGGTTTTTTTTGAAGGCCGGCTATTTATTTGGAAAGTCTGACAAAAGCGAATGCTGCGGGTAAATGTCATGGTTTCGGTGTTTATTGCGACTGTCAGAAAAATCTGTTATATTCTTTTTAGTATGCTGCAAGGTGGATAAAATGGAATGGAGTATCGCTTTATAGCAATACCGCTCATTAGTTGTCTGATCGGCTACATCACTAATGTATTGGCTATTAAGCTGCTGTTCTGGCCACAACAGCCCATAAACTTGCTCTTTGGTCAAATTCAGGGTTTGCTGCCCAAACGGAGATCTGAGATTGCCGCCAAAATTGGGGAATTGGTTCAAGAGCAACTGGTATCATCAGATGATATTATTGATAAGATAAATACTCCTGAAATCAGGACCAGGATTGTTGATATAATTAGCCGGGAAATTAGAGAAAAGTTGGACACCTTTCTGCCCGGTCTTATGCCCGCAGGATTAAAGCAATTGATTGGAGACAATTTGGACAAGATATTATATCATGAAGTACCTGCATTTATAGATCAGGTTATAAACGCCGATAAAGGATTTTTGAATAACCAGATTCAGATAAATCAAATGGTAGAGGATAGAATAAATGCCTTTAATTTACGTACCTTGGAAGATATGATCAGAAATGTATCTGCCACCGAACTAAAGTTTATCGAAATCCTGGGAGGAGTCCTGGGATTTATTATTGGCCTGTTGCAAGTGGGGATGCTAGTATTACTCCCTATTTAATGATCAACAATCTATTTAGCAATTAGGAGGCAAAACAATGGTTACCGTGAATCTAAAAGATGGTAGTGAACGAAAATACCCTGGTGGTGTCAGCCTAATGACGGTGGCGGAGGATATTAGTCCCAGGATGGCCCAAAAGGCCATTGTCGCCAGGTTAAACGGCCGGCTGGCTGACTTGAATAAACAAATTAGTGAGGATAGCCATGTTGAATTCCTCAGCATGGAAGATGAAGAAGCCTGGGAAGTGTATCGCCACTCCTCAGCCCATGTTATGGCCCAGGCAGTGAAAAGACTCTGGCCGGGGGTCAAACTGGCTATAGGACCGGCTATTGATAAAGGTTTTTACTATGATTTTGACAGTGAATATACTTTTACGCCTGAAGACTTTGAAAAGATTGAAACAGAAATGAATCGTATTATCAAGGAGGATTTGCCCATCACAAGACGGGAATTAAGCCGGGATGAGGCTATCCGTCTTTTCTCCCAGTACCAGGAAGATTATAAAGTTGAACTTATCAAAGATTTGCCCCCAGATGCCGTAATAAGCATTTATCAACAGGGGGAATTCGTGGATCTTTGCGCCGGTCCCCATGTTCCTTCCACAGGCAGGCTGAAAGTGATTAAACTATTAAATGTGGCAGGAGCTTACTGGAGGGGCAATGAGAAAAACAAAATGCTCCAAAGGATTTATGCTACCTCTTTTCCCCAAAAATCTATGCTGGATGATTATTTATTCAAGCTGGAAGAGGCCAAGAAACGTGACCACAGGCGCCTTGGCAGGGAACTGGAACTTTTTACCGTCCTGGATGAGGGACCCGGCTTTCCCTTTTTCCTCCCCAAAGGGATGATTATCAGAAACGAATTGGAAAATTTCTGGCGGGAAGAACACAAAAAGGCTGGGTATCAGGAGATCCGCACTCCCATCATACTCAACCGGGAACTATGGGAAAGATCCGGGCACTGGGATCATTACAAGGAAAATATGTATTTTACAACCATTGACGAAGGCCAATATGCGATTAAACCCATGAATTGCCCTGGAAGCCTGCTGGTTTACAAGCAAAAATTGCACAGCTACAAGGAATTGCCCATAAGGATGGGAGAACTGGGGCTGGTGCACAGGCATGAACTGTCCGGGGCTCTCCACGGCCTTATGCGGGTTAGAGCTTTTACTCAGGATGATGCCCATATTTTCATGCTGGAAGAACAGATAATAGATGAGATAAAAGGCGTTATTAACCTGATTGATCGTTTTTACAAGCTGTTCGGTTTTACTTATCATGTGGAAGTGTCAACCCGGCCGGAAAATTCCATGGGGTCGGCCGAAATTTGGGAAACAGCTACTCAGGCTCTGATCCAGGCCTTAAACGAAAAGGGTATGGAATACCGCATAAATGAAGGAGACGGGGCATTTTACGGACCCAAGATAGATTTTCACCTGCAGGATTCCCTTGACCGGACCTGGCAGTGCGGAACCATTCAACTGGACTTTCAGTTCCCGGAGAAGTTTGATTTAACCTATGTTGGAGAAGATGGGGAAAAACATCGTCCGGTTATGATACACAGGGTTATTTATGGCAGCATTGAAAGATTTATTGCGATTTTAACCGAGCATTTTGCCGGGGCTTTTCCTGCCTGGCTGGCACCAGTTCAGGCCAGGTTATTGCCCATAACTGACAGGCACCATGAATATGCACAAAAGGTAGCTGAGCAATTGGAAAAAGCCGGGATCAGGGTTGAGATGGACAGCCGCAGCGAAAAGATAGGGTATAAAATAAGGGAAGGACAACTGCAGAAAATCCCATACCTTTTGGTTATGGGGGATCGTGAGGGCGAAGGAGGAACAGTAGCGGTTCGGCATCGCAAAGAAGGAGATCTGGGCACGATGCTGGTGGAGGATTTTGTTCGTATGCTATCTGATGAGATTAAAGAAAAAGCTATAAGATAAATTCATTTGGGCAGGGGGATACTAATAAAATCATGGGGTGTCACATTCAAAAAAATGTGGGACCCCTAAAAAACTGATTGCATTGGTATTTTAGAATATGATATACTCCTAATGTATTAAAGTAGAGGCTTAGCTTCTCACCTTACAACTCCGTTCGTAAGGTATTTAATAAGGATTGGTAAGTTACCAGGTACCTTTTACTTAACGGAGTGCATGAGAAGCGAGTTATAACTCGCTTTTTTAATTTCCAGGAGGTGAACTTCTTATTAGTAAAGATTGGAGAATAAACGAAAACATCCGGGTCAAGGAAGTCAGGTTAGTATCCGAAACCGGGGAACAACTGGGCATACTGCCCATCAACCAGGCATTGCAGCTTGCGGCTGAAAGGAATCTCGATCTGGTTGAGGTGGCTCCTCTGGCTAAACCCCCGGTCTGCCGCTTGATGGATTATGGTAAGTTTAAGTTTGAACAGAGTAAAAGGGAAAAAGAAGCTCGAAAGAAACAAAAAATAATTTCGCTTAAGGAAGTAAAAATGCGTCCCAATATTGATGAGCATGATTTCCAGGTAAAAGCCAAGAACGCCAGGAAATTCTTAACTTCCGGTGATAAAGTAAAAGTTACCATTATGTTCAAAGGTCGGCAGATTACACACCCGGAGTTGGGAGAGAGGTTATCGCTTAAGCTCGTGGAGCAGCTGGCAGATATATCTTCTATGGAAAAATCTCCTAAGGTCGAAGGTAAAAACATGGTTACCATATTAGCACCGAAAATGGAAAGTGATAAGGAAAAGAAGGAGGAATCTTGATGCCGAAGACCAAAACCCACAGGGGTGCTGCCAAGAGATTTAAAAAGACTGGAAATGGCAAGATAAAAAGGTCCAAGGCTTATGCCAGCCATTTATTAGGGGGTAAAAGCCCCAAGAGAAAAAGAAACTTGCGTAAGCCCGGGTTGGTTAGTGAAAATGAAACCAAAAGAATTTCCAGACTGATACCTTATGCATAATTAGAGGAGGTAGTTGTTTATGCCAAGAATCAAACGCGGAGTTACTTCACATAGAAGGCATAAAAAGATACTTAAAATGGCCAAGGGCTACCGGGGAAGCAAATCCAAGCTGTTTAAAGTAGCCAAACAGCAGGTAATGAAGTCAGGCAACTATGCCTATATACACCGCCGGTTAAAGAAAAGGGATTTTCGCAAACTTTGGATAGCTCGAATAAACGCAGCCGCACGAGACAATGGAACTACCTACAGCCGTATGGTACATGGCCTCAAGGTGGCCGGCGTGGACATTAACCGAAAGGTTCTGGCAGAGCTGGCAGTTAGTGATCCCCAGGGGTTCTCTGAATTGGCAGAGCTGGCCAAGAAGAATTTATAGCAAAGAGAGAAAAGCATGGCAGGTGTCGTGCTTTTTGTCTTACCTAAGGAAAGTGAAGATGCAGAGAATAACTTCCAGGGATAACCCCAAAGTCAAAAATGCTGCGGGATTAATAAAAAGTAAAAACCGGAAAGATGAAGGCCTTTTTTTAATTGAAGGCAAAAAACTGGTCGAGGAAGCTTTACAATGCGACATAAAGCTGGTAAGGCTTTTTTTTGATGAAGCAAAACTGCCGTCTATGGAGGAATTCCTAAAGGAAGATTACGGGATAGAGAGATATGTATTAACCAGTCAGGTTTTTCGGTTTATCTCTGATACCCAGACCCCCCAGGGCGTTATTGCTGTAGCTCGGAAACCAGAATATTCAGTAAAGACCATAGCAGATACAGGAGAATTTCTGATACTTTTGGATCATATCAGTGATCCGGGCAATCTGGGAGGAATGATAAGGACAGCATGGGCTCTGGGAGTGGGCGGAATACTCTTGACCAGGGGCTGTGTAGATCCCTTCAACCCAAAAGTAGTCCGGGCCAGCATGGGGGGCATATTTCACGTGCCAGTTGCTTGTGATATTGAAGCCAGAGACCTAATTGACCTTAAGCAGCACCAGGGGTTTACCATCCTGGGGACGGAGCTGCATGCAGACCGGGATTTATTTGATTGCGTTTTTACTGGCCGCCAGGTAGTGGTAATCGGTAGCGAGTCCCAGGGCATAAGTGGAGAAATAAAGGGCATCTGTGACAGCCTTTTTAAAATCCCCATGGAAGCAGGGGTGGATTCCCTTAATGCAGCAATAGCCTGTGGCATAATTGCATGTGAAGCCTACAGGCAGCGAAGAGCTGTTCCTTGTTATGAAAAATCTTTTATGCTATAATGATGCCAAGTTTGGACCCCAGAGGTGGAGGGTGAATGTGAATGCTTAGTCCTGCGGACAGTTTGTGGCATCTTTTTGAACAGTCCGGTTGTATTATATACTATCTTTTATATAAGATAATAATAACCCAATAATATCTAAAGGCTATGAACAGGATAAGTAGCTTGCTGTAAACCTTCCAGGGAGGCTATTCCAAAGACTGAGAGAATAGCTAGGTTAAGGCCGGTGAATTCACCTGGGAGTTGTGGATTGAAGTAGCAGTAGGTCTAACCGGTAAGCCCCCGTTAACGGCTTTAAGCGAACCAGATACTGGTAGAGGATCTGGTTAATTAGGGTGGTACCGCGGAGCACAGCTTTCGTCCTTAAGGATGAGGGCTTTTTTATTTTCTGGCAAGGAGGGAGCAAATACACGTGTTGGAAAAACTTGAGTTGATCAAAAATAATGCGCAAGAAAAACTGAAGTCTGTTAATAGTATTGAAGAGATCAACCAACTGAGAGTCAAAATACTGGGGAGAAAAGGGGATATAACTCAGGTACTAAGATCCCTAAAGGATCTTGCGCCTGAAGAACGAGTCAAGGTTGGGCAGGTAGCCAATGAGGTAAAAGCTTATCTGGAAGAGAAAATCAGTTTGCGAACTGAAGAATTTAGACGCCAGGAAATGGAGAAAAAACTGGCCATGGAGCAGATTGACATTTCCTTACCGGGCTTGCCGCTGCCAAAAGGAAGCAAGCATCCCCTGACCCAAATTACTGAAGAAATTAGAGATATTTTTGTGGGTATGGGGTTTGAAGTTGCGGAAGGACCGCAAATAGAATCGGATTATTACAATTTTCAGGCTTTAAATATGGCCAAAGATCACCCGGCGCGGGATATGCAGGACTCTTTCTATATTTCTGAAGATGTGCTTTTACGCACCCATACTTCACCCAATCAGGTAAGGGTAATGGAGAAGCTGGCTCCCCGTCTTCCGGTAAAGATAATCGTACCGGGAATGGTTTACAGAAGGGATGATGATGCCACCCACTCGCCCATGTTCAGCCAGGTAGAAGGACTGGTCATAGATAAAAGAATTACCTTTGGCAATCTAAAGGGTACTTTAATGCATTTTGCCCGCAAGATATTTGGCGAGGGATTAGAGGTAAGGTATCGTCCCAGTTTTTTCCCATTTACGGAACCCAGTGCAGAAATGGATATCTCCTGTGTGATCTGTAATGGGAAAGGATGCCGGGTTTGTTCGCATACAGGCTGGTTGGAGATTTTAGGGGCAGGTATGGTTCATCCCCGGGTCCTCCAGTACGGAGGGTACGACCCAGAACAGGTAACCGGATTTGCTTTTGGTATGGGTATTGAAAGGATAGGCATGCTAAAATATGGGATTAACGATTTGCGAATCTTTTTCGATAATGATAAACGCTTTCTACAACAATTTTAGGTAGGTGAGAAAATGGGAGTTTCAATCAACTGGCTAAAGCAATATATTGATTTTGACTGGGAACCTGAGATACTGGCTCATAACCTTACAATGGCCGGAATTGCTGTTGAAGGCATAACCAGAACCGATAACGATACATTGGTAGAACTGGACCTTACCCCTAACCGGGGGGATTGCCAGGGTATGATAAATCTGGCCCGGGAAGTAGCTGCCTTAAATGGAAACCAGGTGAAGATACCCGAAGTAAATCTTAAGGAGAACAATGAAGATATTAGGGATTATATTAACATAGAAATAGCTGCCCCGGATCTCTGTAAAAGGTATGCTGCCAGGGTAGTGAAAAACTGTAAAATAAAGCCTTCTCCGGCATGGATGCAGGAAGCCTTGCTCAGCGCCGGTGTGAGACCCATAAACAATATTGTCGATATTACCAATTATGTTTTGCTGGAAACCAATCAGCCCCTCCATGCTTTTGACTATGAATTGCTGGGAGCAGAGAAAAAGATTGTGGTCCGTCGGGCTTTCAAAGGTGAGAACTTTGTTACTTTGGATGAGATAGAGAGAAAGCTTGATGAGGATATGCTGGTGATTACTGATGGGAAAAAGCCAGTAGCGTTAGCAGGAGTGATGGGTGGCCAAAATACGGAGATTAATAACCAAACCACTGCGGTTTTGCTGGAATCTGCTTATTTTACCCCCGGTAATATCAGAAAAACCTCCAGGAAGCTGGGTCTAAGAACAGAGTCATCAATTCGTTTCGAAAAAGGTTTGGATATTAATGGCATAATCTATGCTGTGGATAGAGCTGCCCAGTTAATACAGGAAATGGCAGAAGGAGAAATCGTGGGGGGAGTATTTGATGTTTATCCTCAACCCCAGGAACCAGTTACAATAATTCTAAGGCCGGAAAGGGTAAACTATTTGCTGGGAACTGAACTTAAACCGGAAGAAGTAAAAAACTATCTCTCAAGACTCAGCTTTAAATCTATCGAAAAAGATGGGCAAATAGTGGTAGAAGTGCCTACCTACAGGCCGGATATTGAGATGGAAGCCGATCTCATTGAAGAGGTAGCCCGCCTGTTTGGTTATGGGAATATACCGGCCGATCTTCCTTTCGGTTATACCTGTACCGGCGGGTTAAACCCTTTCCAGAAATTCCGAGATAGAGTGAAAAACACGGTATCTCATTATATGAGTGAGGTAATTAACTATAGCTTTATCAACCCTACCTCCTTTGATCTTATTCAGCTGCCGGAGGGAGATCCTTTAAGAGATGCGGTAAAAATAGCCAACCCCCTGTCCGAGGACCAAAGCATAATGAGAACCACTCTCCTGCCCGGATTGTTGGAGAATATCAGTAAGAACCTGGCCCGCAAGAATGAAGGACTATCCTTTTTTGAAATGGGTTCGGTATTTTTTCCTGCCAGTGCCCTGCCCCTGGAAAAGCTGCAGTTAGCAGGGATAGTCTGTGGATCAAGTGAGAGTAATTGGCTTAAAAAGGGATTTGAAATGGATTTCTTCTATTTGAAGGGAATTTTGGAGAACCTATTTGAAGAATTATCAGTAAAAGACCCCTTATTTGTACCTGTGGTTAATCCCAGTTACCATCCCGGGCGCTGTGCCGGCATCACCTGCCGGGGGGAACAACTGGGCATCCTGGGGGAAATACATCCTGCTGTATTGAGTAATTATGATATAAAACAGCGTGTATGTGCTTTGGAAATAGATGTTGATCTTCTCTATAAATACAGCCATGAGAAACGGATGACCCAGGAGATAGCTAAATATCCTGCAGTGGAGAGAGATCTGGCTATCCTGGTGGATGGAAAAATTAAAGCCTCCGAAGTGCTGGCAGTTGTAAGAGAAGCCGAAACCGATCTGCTCCGCAAAGTAGTCTTATTTGACCTTTATACCGGTGAGCAGATTCCAGAAGGGCTCAAGAGCCTGGCTCTTAAAATAACCTTCCAGTCGGCGGAGAAAACCCTTAAAGAAGATGAGATAAATAACAGCCTCGGCAAGATTCTGGAAAATCTCAAGGAAAAACTTGGCGCCGCACAAAGATAATCAAAACCGCAATTAGTGAAGGAATTTTTTCTTAGGCCTGCGAATATATTAAATCAGAAAAAACCATAGCATAGGACACGTACAAATGGGGCCTATGAGCCCAACGTGTAAAAGAGGGCGCCAGGCCCTCTTTTTTTGCTAGGGGAACCAGGAGGTGTTTATTCCAGTTCACGCGACACTTTCCATGAAGAGTATCCCTGGGCCCCTGAAGAAAAATCGGAAAAACCGTCAGACTGGTCTTGGGGACTGTGAAAGCGGGTGTACAGTAATGAACTTATCTGCAAGAAAAATTGCCCATATGACTCTTGTAACGGCTTTAATGGTATTTATATCCGTTTTATTCATTAGCGGGCAAAAACTAATCTCACCAGTACTACAGAAAAATCAGGATAAAGGGGTGAAATACGTTTTTCTGTTTATTGGTGATGGGCTGGCTTTGCCCCAGATTCATGCCGCAGAAATGTTTTCAGGTGCCGCAGCAGGAGATTCTATTCCCCATAAACTCAGCCTGTCACAGTTCCCTGTACAAGGAATTACCACTACTTATGCATCTGATTCTCTCATTCCTGATTCCGCGGCAGCCGCCACTGCAATAGCTTGCGGCCAAAAAACCAGTATGGGGGTTATTGGCATGGATTCATCAAGAAATAATGGTCTAACCTCTATTGCCGAATTGGCTCGGGACCAGGGAATGAGAATAGGAATAATATCCAATGTTGCTCTTGACAATGCAACTCCTGCGTGTTTTTATGCCCATCAACCCAGCAGGGACAATTATTATGAAATCTCCAGGGAACTGATCGATAGCGGATTTGATTACTTTGCTGGTGGACATTTTACTTATCCGCGCGGGATTAATAACAGTGAAAATGACATATTACATATTGCCCTGGAGAAAGGCTACACAATAGTTAATACCAGACAGGGATTTGAACGGTTAAACCATAAATCAGGAAGGGTTATAGTATTTACTCCAGTAGGCGCGGAGGGAAGTACTTTTAATTATGAGATTGACAGAACCCCCCAGGATATCTCTCTTGATGAATTGACCCAAAAAGGTATTGAACTATTGGTTAACCCTAATGGCTTTTTATTAGTAATAGAGGGAGGAAAAATTGATGGGGCCTGTCATGCTCATGATGCCCTTACAGCCATTAAAGAAGTTCTGGCATTTGATGCTGCTGTGGCCCAGGCTCTACAGTTTTATAAGGAACACCCAAGGGAGACTCTTATAGTAGTCACCGGAGATCACGAATGCGGCGGAATGACTTTAGGTTGTATGCATTCCAGGTATTCATGTGATATTGGTATTATGGAAAAGCAAACCATATCTCACCTAGCTTTTAACCGTATTTTAAGGGGGTATAAAGAACAAAATAAAGAAAATAAAAAGTTGGCTGATCTTTATGATGAAATTGAGCAGGCTTTTGGGCTGAAAGTATATAGTGATGCAGAAATGGCTAACTTAACATTGAAAACAGGGACTGGGGATACCAATGCGGCATTAAAGCTAAAACTGGCTATTTCTAAACAGGAGCTAGATGATCTGAACTTTGCTTATAACTGCAGCATGTCCAGGGGGAGACAAGGAGAGGAATATAAACACCTTTTCGGTGAAAATGAGCCTCTGACTCTGGTCCTCACCCAAATCTTGAACCGCAAAGCAGGCATTGGTTGGACCACTTTTTCCCATACCGGACTGCCGGTAAATACTTTTGCCATAGGAGTAGGATGTGAAACCTTCGGGGGGTATTATGACAATACGGATATTTACAAAAAAATTAGACAGGTAACAGGGATTTAAAGCTTGCTGTGGAAAAAATCACTTCGCGTATTTATTATTTTTTTGCCAACTACAGCTTTGATCCCTCTTGGGTAAAAGGTTAAAGAAGACTTAACATAAAACTAATATGATAATGCTTTTTTTATTAAAAGTTAATTGGTACTATTAATATGTAGGTTTATTGAAATAATTGTCGAAAGATAGTTGCAGATAATTGGCTGGTTGACATATATAAAAATTAATTAAGAAAAATTATGGGACAAGTATGTAGTATTGTAATGATAACATCAACATTTGCTCCATACGGAGGAAACTGGTTAAATGTCAATTAATGCTCAAGAGATTATTTTTTACTTTGTTGGTGGACTAGGTCTTTTTCTATTCGGTTTAAAGTTTATGTCGGAAGCCCTCCAGTCAGTAGCTGGAGATAAAATGCGGACTATATTGGAACGAGGAACCAAGAATCCTGTTCGAGGTGTTTTTACCGGTATTTTGGTAACCGGCATAATCCAGAGCAGCACTGCTACCACCGTACTCACAGTAGGATTGGTTAATGCTCAATTACTTACCTTGAGACAAGCAATTGGGGTTATCATGGGTGCCAATATCGGCACCACGGTAACTGCCTACCTTATCGGTTTTAATCTGAAAGACTATGCGCTTCCTATTCTTGCTGCCGGTGCCTTTACTTTTATATTTTCCAGACGGCAAAAAGCCAAGATAATCGGTCAGGCTATTATGGGTTTTGGGTGCCTATTTTTCGGTCTCACTATAATGGGAGCAGGGATGCAGCCCTTAAAAGACCTACCGTTTTTTATAAACTTGGTAACCAGTATAGATAATAATTCTATTATAGGAGTTTTGATTGGAATTATTTTTACAGCTGTTGTTCAAAGCAGCAGTGCCACTATAGGAGTTTTACAGGAATTAGGTTTTCAACAGGCTATTAGTTACAGCCAAACAGTTCCCATTCTTTTTGGAGACAATATTGGGACTACCATTACGGCCGTGCTGGCAGCCGTGGGAGCTGGTGTGGCTGCCCGAAGGGCAGCCCTGACGCATGTGCTTTTTAATGTAATCGGTGCCTCCATATTCCTACCCCTTTTTCACCTAGGAATTTTCCAGAAGATAGTCATATTCTTTACCAACTACCTGTTTGTTTTGCTGCCGGGTTTTGCAGGTTCGTGGGAAACCCTGAATATTAAGCTGCAAATTGCCCAGACCCATGCAGTTTTCAATATAAGCAATACGATAATTCAACTGCCCATGATCGGTTTGTTGACTTATGTTGTAGTAAGGCTGGTTCCTGATTCTGGAGAGGAGACACTTATTCAGTTTAGGCCCCAGTATCTTGATAAACGTTTTTTGAACAACCCGTCCGTGGCGCTTTCCCAGGCTGCCAGGGAAACCTTTAGGATGGGCCAGTTGGTGAAAGAATCCTTTGCTAATGCTGTTGAGTATTTTGAACACCGTAACAAGGAGCTGCGCCAAAAAGCCGTTGATTTGGAAGAAGTTATTGATATTCTGGAACGGGAGATAACTGATTACACTGTGCTGGCCTCGGAGAAAAGCCTTTCCGCCCAGGCTTCCACTAAAGCTTATATAATATTACGGTCTTTGAAGGATCTGGAACGAATTGGGGATCATTGCGAAAATATTGTGGAACAGGCTGATTATGCCACCAAATATCAAGTTAGTTTTTCCGGTGAGGCCAGTGAAGAACTTGCGAAAATCACTAACCTGACCGAAAAAACTCTGCACCTGGCTTTGGAGGCTTTAGAACATGACAATCAACATTACGCCCGCCAGGTTATAGCCAATGAACAACTTATTGACGATATGCAGGAGGAGTTCAGAAAGGCGCATATCCGGCGATTGAATGAAAGAATTTGCAATGGCAGTAATGGCGCGGTATTTCTGGATCTATTGGCTAATCTGGAAAGAATAAGTGACCACTGCCGCAATATTGCTGTTTATGTACTGAGAGAAAAATAAGCTGGCAGGCAGCTCTAATCCTATGTGGTACCAAAAGGTTTTCGAAAGTCAGCCTATGACCTAGAAAACCTTTTTTTGTGCTATTATCAAAATTTTAGGCTTGATATAGCCCGCAGGCATGGTATTAAACTGGAAAGGTACATAGAGGAAATTTATCCATGTTTATAGAAATAAACTGACAACGCCTGAAAGAGGAGGGTGTTTAGTTGAAAGAAAAACGGGAAAACATAAATAAGGTAACTGTTGACATCTTCGGCGAACAGTATGTGGTAAAGGGAGAAGAGAAAACTGAATATATTCAAATGCTGGCTTCTTATGTGGACAGGCGTATGAAAATGGTTCAGCAACGCAATCCTAATCTCTCCCATGTCAAAATCGCTGTCCTTACGGCTCTGAACCTGGCTGACGAACTAAATAAGCTGCAGGAGGATTTTGACGAGATAGTAAAAGAGCTCGAAGATGAGAGAAAGAGATAGGACGGGAAAATACAAATGAATAAAAGGGAAGTAGCCTATGTTTTGGATAGAATAGCTGATATGCTTATGCTTCAGGATGAAAATATCTATCGTATCAGGGCTTATCGCAAGGCGGCTGATTCCATTTACCATCTTGAACAAGATATCCATGAGCTGTGGAAATCCAACCGTTTAACAGACATTCCCGGAGTGGGAAATGCAGTAAAAGGTCAAATTGAGGAACTCCTGGAAAAGGGGCAATGCACCTATTATAATCAGTTAGCCCGGGAAGTGCCCCCAGGGCTGCTGGAAATGCTGTCTATTCCAGGAATAGGCCATAAGACAGTAAAGGTAATCTACGATAAGTTAGGGATTGATAATATAGATGACTTGATGGCTGCAGTTCGCGAAAGAAAGATCCGCACTCTTCCTGGAATGGGAGGAAAGACGGAATACACTATAAGAAAAGGGATTGAGCTGCTTAAAGAGAGAAAAGGAAAGGTTACCTTAGGGCTTGCCCTGCCCATAGCCTATGAACTAATTGATTATCTGCGCAGTTGGGAAATTGTTAAAGATGCGTCTATTGTAGGGAGTGTGGCCCGTTTTAAACCCCTGGTTAAGGATATAGATATAATTGTTGCTGCCCATGATATAGACCAGGTTCGTGAAAAACTGAGCCTTTTCCGAAGAGTGAAGCAGATAGGGGACCCCGAGGGAGAATTAATAAAAGGAGAACTGGATTTTAATATACCTTTCGAGGTAATTGTTGTAAATCCCGAAGAATATTGTATCCGAAAACTAATTGCTACGGGTTCCCAACTGTTTATCCGCGGCCTTCTGGGAGAGCGCATAAATATAAAGGAGTTATCTCTCAAAAAAACCGAAGAGGAGATTTTCTCTGGTTTGGGACTTCCATTCATACCACCCGAGCTGCGTGAGGGTCAGGACGCAATAGAGGCGGCCCGATCCGGAAAACTTCCCCGCCTGGTATTACAAAAGGAATTACAGGGTGACCTGCACGTTCACTCCGAGTGGAGTGATGGCGGGCACAACATTCAAGAAATGGCTGCCACCGCCCGTAGTCTGGGCTATTCCTATATAGCCATAACCGATCATTCCAAGTCCCTGTCCATCAGCGGAGGTTTAAACGAAGACCGGCTTTCGGCTCAGGGCCGGATAATTGATGAATTGAATCGGGATCTAAAAGATTTTAGAATCCTCAAAGGAATTGAAGTAGACATATTAAAAGACGGCCAACTGGATTTTGAAGATAAGATTTTAAAAGAAATGGATGTAGTTATTGCTTCTGTTCACAGCCATTTTAAACTGGAACGGGAACAACAGACCCAAAGGATTATCAAGGCTATTGAAAATGAGCATGTGGACATAATCGGGCACCTGACCGGACGCCTTTTAAATCGCCGGGAGGGGTATGACCTTGATATAAATAAAATACTTTTAGCAGCAGCCGAACATAAAAAAATCCTGGAGATAAATTCCCATCCGGATCGATTAGATGTTGATGAAAACATTGCCCTTAGGGCCAAGCAAATGGGAATCAAATTTGCTATAAACAGTGATGCCCACCATCGCCAGGATTTGTATCTGGTTAAATATGGCGTCCACAATGCCCGCCGGGGATGGTTAGAGCCTGATGACATTGTCAACACCTGGGGTATTGAGCGGCTACTGGATTATTTAAACTAGCCCTGCTTAGTTGCCTTTCTATTTCTTTATTTTTCTGCTTATCGTGGGTACTTTGGTTTTTGGCTTATCTCGCAGCCCCATGTTTAGAAAAAACACCCACTGGCTGAAGGGGATAGTACAGGAGGCTATAGCGGGATCTTATTCTGGG
Source organism: Syntrophomonadaceae bacterium (assembly GCA_050949885.1). Lineage (GTDB taxonomy): Bacteria > Bacillota > Syntrophomonadia > Syntrophomonadales > Syntrophomonadaceae > JBMNGO01. The sequence goes on from JBMNGO010000005.1 coordinate 62,556, forward strand.
GAACCAGGTATGTACTTAATGTTTGTTGAGAAAAAGATTCCCAGGAGCATGGTAGTATCGATTTTGCGCAAAGCTTGGGTAACGAAAATATCCTTGTGTTATAATTATTAATATTGTATATAAGGAGCAAGTCGGTATGAAGGTCCTGATGATTTTTATTGATGGATTAGGGATGGGGCATAAGGGTGAAGAAAACCCCTATTTTTTTGCCCGAACTCCTTTTTTGGATAGCCTTTTGGGTGGCCATATTATGTATAAAGAGCAAGGCCGGATTGTCAAAGACAATGCTGCCTTGATACCAACTGATGCCTCTTTGGAAATGCCGGGTGAGCCTCAAAGCGCAACTGGGCAGACTACTCTTTGGACCGGGGTTAATGCCGCCCGGGCGGTGGGCAGGCATGTTAAGGCCTTCCCCACCAGGGAGTTGAGGGAAATCATCGCCGAGCACAGTATTATGAGAAAACTTGCTGCGGCGGGGAAAAGGGTAACATCAGCCAATGCTTATCGGGATGAGTTCTTTGATAAGACAAAACCAGGAGTGATACGTTACTCTACTTCAACCCTGACCATATTAAGTTCCGGTACACCCTTTAGGAATTTTGATGACCTGAGAAAGGGAAATGCTGTTTACCAGGATTTTACCAATCAGTTAGTAATTGAGATGGGTTACAAAGCTACGGTAATAAGCCCGGAAGAGGCAGGGCAGAATCTGGCCAGGATCGCTGCCGGTTATGACTTTACCCTTTATGAATATTTCCAAACCGACAAAGCCGGTCATAAAGTCGATATGCCCAGGGCCATAAAAATATTCGAACAACTGGATCGGTTTATAGGTTCATGCGCCAACAATACAAATCTTGATGAGGTCTTGATGATCATTACCAGTGACCACGGCAATATGGAAGATCTCTCCATCAGTACCCATACCCTGAATCCGGTACCGACTTTAATAATATATAATCGATTAAAGGAAATTGCCTGGGAAAGAATTATTTCTTTGACTGATATTACCCCCTTTATATTAGATTTACTTGGAGTTGATGGGGGAAAATAACGGTAGAGTTTTAGAAAGATTAAATCAGAGAGCAATTGTTTATCTATAATTAGAAAAAAGCAGCGGGATGTTTATGTTATAAGTAAGGCCATGTAATATAAACATTGTGCGAGGGTACCCAGAGAGGAGGTTATAAGACAATTGGAACTCCTAGCTCCCGCCGGGAACTGGCCAGCATTCCTGGCAGCTATTAATAACGGAGCAGATGCAGTCTATTTAGGCGGCAAGGAATTCAGTGCCAGAAGATCGGCCCAAAATTTTTCCGATGAGGAATTAATAAAAGCGCTGAAATATGCTCATCTCAGGGATAAAAGAATATTTGTGGCGGTTAATACCCTCATTGATAATACAGAGATGGAAAAGGTGCTGGATTACATTTGTAATATTTACTCCTGGGGAGCCGATGCCGTGATCATTCAAGATTTGGGCCTGTTGCAAGCAGTACGAACCTTATTTCCCCAGTTGCCGATTCATGCTAGTACCCAAATGACTGTTCACAACCTTAAAGGGGTGGGATTTTTATATGAACAGGGCATTAAAAGAATTGTGCTGGCCAGAGAATTATCCTCCAGTGAAATAGAAAGGATATGCAGGTCCTTTCCGGAGATGGAATTTGAGGTGTTCGTCCATGGAGCCCTGTGTTATTCTTATTCCGGTCAATGCCTTTTCAGCAGCCTGGTAGGCGGCCGCAGCGGTAACCGGGGAAGATGTGCCCAACCTTGCCGTTTGCCCTATCAGCTCATAACTGAAAAGAAAAAGACACCTTTAAAGACTGACGGCAAGCATTTATTGAGCCCGGCGGATCTGTCCCTGCTTGATGTTCTGCCACAGCTGGGCCAGCTTGGGGTGGCTTCTTTGAAAATCGAGGGCCGGATGAAAAGACCGGAATACGTTGCGGTAGTCACCAGGGTATACCGGGAAGCCCTTGATATGATCAGCGAAAACCGTTTAAAAGACACGGACCATTTAAAACAAAGATTACTAAAGATTTTTAACCGAAACTTTTCCCGTGGTTATTTCCATCTGGACAAGGCTGGTTTTTTAAGCACCCAGAGGCCAAATAACCGTGGAATCTATTTGGGCCGGGTAATTGACCAGGATAAGGATTTAATGACCAGTATCAAACTCCGCGATACCCTGGCCCAGGGTGATGGCATCCAAATATGGACCACCAACGGGCAAGGACCTGCTTTAACAGTAAGACACCTGGAATTAAAGGGGCAATTGGTGCAGTCGGCTGCTACCGGTGATACTGTAAAACTGAGATTAGGGGCCAGGGTAGCTGCTAATGACCGGGTCTTTAAGATACATGACCAGGAACTGGTGGCAGATGCACTTTTGACCATAAATGAGCAGGCGGGAGAGAAAATCCCCATTACCGTAGAAGCCGAATTGCTTGCCGGTCAGCCTCTGGTTTTGTTGTTTAAAGATGAAAAGGGCCACCAGGCAGAGGAAAGGACGGCCAGTGCCGCTGTACCAGCCAATACACAGCCTTTGGACTTTGACACCCTGCACAAACAGATTGACCGGTTGGGGAATACCCCCTTCTATTTAAAAGACTTTAGTTTTCATTATCATAAAGACCTATTAGTGCCGTTCAGTGAGATCAACCAGGCCAGACGGCGAGCTGTAGAAAGGCTTGAAGAGCTTATCCTCCAGGGTTATAATCATCCTGAAATAAAGGCTGCGGAGTATAAGGCGGCCCAAAATCGATTTCTTCCCAAGCCTAAAACAACTGCTAAGGGAACCAATTTGGCCCATCCCCGGATAAGCGTTGTTGTTTCCGGTTTGGAAGAGGCCAGGGCAGCGCTGGAATCGGAAGCGGATCGAGTCTATATTTCCCTGGAAGGCATATCACAGTCCCGACCTATCAAATATGCTGACCTGGGAAAATTATATGCCCAGGTAGGGCCTAACCAGGAACTGATACCGGCGTTGCCAAGAATTCAGGCAGTGGATAACAAGGATGTGGATCGGCTAACGCAGATAGGCTTTGATCGTATTATGGCCGGGAATCTGGGAGGATTAAAAAACTGCCTGGAGAGAGGAATTAAGACCCATGTAGATTATACTCTAAACATTTTTAACCAGGCCGCACTGGATTTTCTGCTTGCTTCCGGGGCTAAGAGCGTCTGTTTATCCCCGGAGCTGAATTTTCAGCAGTTAGAGGGCTTTAATAATTACGATAAAATAGAACTCCTGGTCCATGGCGAATTAATATTAATGGTATCGCGATTCTGTATACTGGGAGGAGTATTGGGTCCGGGTGAGAAGAACTGTAAGGGTTATTGCCGGCAGGATCGATACTATATTCAGGACCAGAAGGGGTATCGGTTTCCGGTGGAAACTGATCGGGACTGCAGGTTTTATGTTATTAATTCCCGCACCCTTTGCATGGTTGAAGACCTGACGAAGATTCTTGCTTTAAGGCCTCAAAGTATCAGAATTGAGGCCCACCGGTTAAGTAGCCGTCAGATTAAGGGGATTTTGGCCATTTACCGGCAGGCCTGCCAAGAAATAAATGATGGGGATAAACCTGATTTACTGGAGATGAAAAATAGATTGGAAAGATTCAGCCCTTCGCCATTTACCAAATGCCATTACTATCGCGGGGTATTAGCTAATGAATGAAAAAGTCCTGGACAAATTAGAATTCGGAAAAATTCGCCGTCAGCTAGCCAGCATGACCAGCTTTACCGGGGGCAGACAAAAGGCCCTGGCTATTTCTCCATCAAAGAATATCGAAACGGTAACGCGACTCCTTGATGAAACTGCAGAAGCTATGGAAGTACTCCGTTTCGGCGAACCGGGGTTTTGGGGAGAACTGGCCGCCATTGACATACCGGTGGCAAAGGCTCGGGCAGGAGCATTATTGCAGCCTATAGAGCTCCTTTACGTGTACCGGGCACTCAAAGTATCCCGGCTGGCTATCAAACATTTTGAGCATTTTGCGAAATGCCCCCGTTTAACAAGCATTATTGAAACTATATACCCTAATCAATCTCTGGAAAGAAAGCTTAATCAAGCTATTGATAATAGCGGTGAAATTAAGGATGACGCTTCGACTGAGTTAAAGCGCATTAGAAATCAGATCAGCGTTGCCCGGACCAGAATCAAGGATTACCTGCGGGACTTTATACGCTCGGCCGGTAATCAAAAGATCCTGCAGGAGGCGCTGGTAACAGAGCGGGACGGAAGATATGTGGTTCCTATTCGGCAGGAATACCGGTATGAAGTACAGGGAATTGTCCATGATGAGTCAGCCAGCGGGGCTACCGTATTTATAGAACCCCTTCCGGTAGTGGAGCATAACAATCGTATAAGATCCCTGGAAAGGGAAGAAAAGAGGGAGATAGAGAGAATCCTCCGCAGCCTCAGCAATGAGGTGACCATGTTTGTAAATGAATTGGAAAACAACCTGGAAAAACTGGCTGAGTTAGACTTTATACTGGCCAGGGCTAGAATGGCATATAATACCAATTCTTTCCGCCCCACTATTAATACCCGGGGGATAATAGATATTAACCGGGGCAGGCATCCACTGCTGGGCAAAGATGCGGTTCCTTTGGATGTCAAGCTGGGCAAGGAATACGACATATTGGTAATAACGGGACCCAATACCGGAGGAAAGACTGTAGCGTTAAAAACCATTGGTCTATTGACTGTAATGTCTATGAGCGGATTGTTTATCCCGGCCAGGGAAAATAGCTGTATCAGTATTTTCGATTCCCTGTTTGTGGATATTGGGGATGAGCAAAGCATAGAGCAATCATTGAGTACCTTCTCCGGCCATATGACCAATATTATTAAGATACTGGCAGAGGCTAATAATAGATCCCTGGTTCTGATCGACGAATTAGGGGCGGGAACCGATCCTGTGGAGGGTGCGGCTCTAGCTGCGGTGATCCTGGAAGAACTGCGCCGGAAACAGGTAAAAGTTGTAGTGACCACTCACCAGAGTGAACTGAAAAAATTTGCCTATAAAAACCCCAGGGTGGAAAATGCCTGCGTAGAGTTTGATCCGACTACCCTTAAGCCTACCTATAAACTGACTATTGGTATGCCCGGACAGAGCAACGCTTTTGAAATAGCCGGACGCCTGGGCTTGGATAAGGCCCTGGTAAACAAGGCAAGAAACTTTGTCCCGCAAAGTGAACGGGAAACATCAGAAATGATAAGGCAGTTGAAAGAGAGTCATGCCAATTATGAAAAGGCCAGATTAGACTTGGAAACCATGCGTAAATACTATGAGCAGCAACAACTTAAGCTTCAGGAGGAAAGAAAGAGTTTTCTGGCGGAAAAGGAAGCAATACTAATAAAAGCCCGGGAAGAAGCAGATCAATTCCTACGAGCAATTAAGAGAGAGGCTAATGAAGCTGTTGAAGAATTGAAAGGATTATTAAAGGATAGCGAAAAACCGCCCAAGTGGCATGAGATTGAGCAAAAAAGGCAGAAACTCAAGCGGATTGCAGATATGGATATGGGGGAGGAACCCCAGGGTGCCCCAAACGGCCAAAATGGGGAGATTAGGCCTGGGGATTATGTTTTTATCCAAGGGCTGGGCCAGACCGGGTATGTTTTGGAAGGGCCCAACAGCCAGGGAGAGGTAACTATCCAGGCAGGAATAATGAGACTGACAGTGAAGCAGGACCAGCTAAGAAAGACTGAGTCACCTGATGATAAGCTATCCCGGAGCAGAAACCAGATTTTATTAGAGAAGGCCAAACACATTTCCAAAGAAATTGATGTACGGGGAAAACTGGCGGAAGAAGCCATAATAGAGATTGACCGTTATCTGGAAGACGCTAATCTGGTGGGATTGGATGGGGTCCGCATCATTCACGGCAAAGGCACTGGGGCGTTAAGAACGGCGGTACGCAATTACCTAAAAGAACATCGCCTGGTCAAAGCTTTCCGGGATGGGGCACATAACGAAGGCGGCTATGGAGTAACAGTGGTAGAATTTAGATAACATCACCTAATAGAACCGAAGAGAGATTAATTCTCTTCGGTTCTATTGTTGTTTTTGCCATTTTTGTCATTTTTGTTCTTATCTTTTTCTTTATTTTTTTTATCGTCATCTTTGTGCCTGTCAAATAAATCATCAAAGAAGTCACCAGGGTCATCTTTAAATTGGTCGAAAAAATCCAGGTATGATGGCTGAGAATGAATATCACAGGTTTCCGCTGGTATTTTATTTGGAGTATAGCTATTCTCGTCTGCCCTAATCATTATCTGCTGCTGGGGATGAGGGCAGTACCGACCCGCCAGTTTCCCGGATTCCGAGCATATATTGACAATCTCGTGGCGATCACATACATCAACTGGTACGCAGTCTTTCCGGCAGTATTCAGAGACAATACTATCTTCTGGACAAATCTCCGACGCTATTTTCCCGGATTTGGAGCAAACCGCTATTTGAACTATATCCGGAGGCATGGTTGGATTAGGCGGTTTAACTGACCCATGAGCCTGCTGCACAACTTTTTGGAATATCCTGGCGGGAAAATTTCCGCCAAAGGCAGTCTCGGACGGATATTCAGGAGGATAATTTCGCATAGTATCGTTTTGGTCAAAGCCCATCCATACTGCTGCCGCGTAGGTAGGAGTAAACCCGCAAAACCAGGAATCATTATAATTTTCTGTGGTTCCGGTTTTTCCGCAGGTAAAGACACCGGGTATTTTTGCCCTGGTTCCGGTTCCCGAATTAACTACTGTGTTTAGCATACTGCTCATCAGCCATGCAGTTTGCTCACTCATAACCCGGGTATAAACAGGTTTGTGACTATACAATTCTACTCCATCTTCGGATATTATTTTGGATATAAAGTAGGGCTTTGCATATACTCCTTTATTGGCAAAGGCAGCATAGGCAGATGCCATTTCCAGAGGACTGACTCCGCGAGTAAGTCCCCCCAGAGCCAGCGGTGATAATCCCAGGTCGTTGGTTCCGGGAGCATCAACAAGATCAAGTCCCAGACTCTCGGCAAAATCAAAGCTCCGCCTTATACCTATAGTATCCAGCATTTGAACCGCATAAGTATTGATGGAATGCTCAACCGCGGTTCGCATGGGAATCAGTCCCCGGTACTGTTTGTCATAGTTTTCCGGCGTCCAGACGGGTGAGTTGCCTATCTTGTAAGATATGGGCGAATCATCCAGTACGAAAAACGGCATGTAACCATCTTCCAGGGCCGGAGCATAGACTGAGATGGGTTTAATTGAAGAACCTGGCTGGCGCTTACCATCAGTAGCCCGGTTAAAACCTCTTTGCCTTTCATGAACCCGGCCGCCTATTACGGCCTCGACTCCTCCGGTCTCAACATTGACCAACGCCATGGCTGCCTGCACCTTTTCACCAGCCGCATTGGTCTGTTTGGGCAGATTATCCGGGTTGGCAAAAACCTCTTCGGCAAAGGCTTGGGTTTGCTTATCCATGGCAGTGTAGATCTTTAAGCCGGAACGGTACAAAGCGTCCTCCGGGTTATCATAAACCTGCAAATCTTCAAGAATAGCCAGGGCTTCCTCAATTATCGCATCAGCATAATAACCATATTTACTTCTGTCAACCCTGTAATTTTCATTAAGGTTCAGGGGTTCATTGTATGCTGCAGTTGCTGTGGTCTGATCAATGAAACCGCATTTGACCATGTTATTCAGCACAGCCTGCTGCCGGGCCTTGGCCTTATCCAGTGAATTAAAGGGATTGTAGGCATTGGGACTTTGCGGTAGCCCTGCCAAAAGGGAACACTCGGCCAGGCTCAGTTCGCTGACGTCCTTGCCGAAATAGGTGTTGGCTGCAGCCTGAACTCCATAAGCTCCTGCCCCAAAGGGAATAATATTTAAATACATGGTCAAAATCTCATCTTTGGAATAGATTGATTCCAGCTTAAAAGCCAAGATGGCTTCCTGGGCTTTCCGCTCCCACCTCTTGTCCAGTGATAGAAAAGCATTTTTGGCCAGCTGCTGGGTAATGGTGCTGGCTCCCTGACCGGTTAAATCCCCTGACTGAATATTTCTGATCACGGCTCGCATAATTCCTTTAATGGTTATCCCATGGTGTTTGTAAAAATCATTATCTTCTATGGCGATAACAGCATTAATCAAATCCTGAGGTATCTGGTTGATATCCACTTCCGTGCGGTTCTGTCCTGCATGCAGGAGTGTGGCCACTTCCCCGTTTTTATCATAAACAATAGTTGTTTTGGCACCCGAAAGCTGTTGGGGGTCCCATGGGGGCAAATTAGCAGCGGCAACCACAAAAAAACCGATTCCTCCCAAAAAACCTGCCAGGCACAATATTCCAACCAGCTTGACAAAAGCCTGCCAGTTTAACTTTTTGGTTTTCTTTTTAACCATCAAAAGACATCCTCCCGGAACTGGTTTACCGCTATGATAAACCATGAATCAATTATTGGACAATATATAATAAATACGATCCCCTGCGACAATTATTACACATTCAAGGGAAGAAAAAAACGTTTTAAAGGGAAAATGGTTTATCCATAGGGCTTTTCCCCCTTAAAGCCATTAAACTGGTTATTATCAATAAGGGTGGGGAAGTGTGTTTTTCTGCTCCATAACCGATGGGGGAAAGACTTTTATAATAAGCATGGATGTGCTATTATTTCATTGGCAAGGAGGTTTTTTTGTGGAAAATAATATAAAAGAAGCAGTAAATAAACAAATGGAGGTTATTAAAAGAGGTATAGCCGAAATTGTTCCTGAACAAGAATTACAGGAAAAAATACGCAGGTCTATAAAGGAAAACAGACCATTGAGGATAAAACTGGGTCTGGATCCTACTGCACCGGATATCCACCTGGGGCATACCGTAGTACTAAATAAACTCAGACAATTTCAGGACTTCGGGCATGAAGTTCATCTGATAATCGGGGATTTCACTGGCAGGATAGGAGATCCTACCGGGAAGTCGGAAACCCGGAAACAGCTTTCAGATGAGGAGATCCAGAAAAATGCGGCAACATACCAGGAACAGATTTTTAAAGTCCTGGATAAAGATAAAACCATAGTTCATTATAACAGCCAATGGTTAATGAAACTGAATTTGGCTGATGCCTTAAACCTTTCTGCCAAATATACCGTAGCCAGAATGCTGGAAAGAGACGATTTCCAAAAGCGATACCGGGAAGGTTTGCCCATCGGTATTCATGAATTTCTATATCCGCTAATGCAGGGCTATGATTCGGTGGTACTGGAAGCGGATGTAGAATTGGGAGGTACCGACCAGAAATTTAACCTCCTGGTAGGGCGGAGCCTGCAGAGAGAGTACGGCCTGGAGCCCCAGGTAGCTATAATGATGCCTATTCTGGAAGGTATTGACGGCGTGCAGAAAATGAGCAAGAGCCTGGGTAATTATATTGGGGTCAATGAAGAACCTTATGAAATGTTTGGCAAAACTATGTCAATACCTGATGAAATGATTATCAGGTACTTTGAGCTGCTGACCTCTGTTCCCATGGAAGAGATAGAATCAATAAAAGATGTAATGGAAAAGGGTTTAGTTAACCCCAGAGATGTAAAGATGAAGCTGGCCCGGGAACTGATCTCCCGGTACCATAGCCCAAAGGAGGCTCTCCAGGCGGAAGAAAGATTCAAACTGGTATTTTCTCAGCGCAATATTCCTGAAGATATCCCTGAAGTAAAAGTAGTTGACGAGGAAATTTGGCTGCCCAAGTTCCTTTGTGACAACCAAATGGTTTCATCCACTAGTGAAGGAAAAAGGATGCTTTCTCAGGGAGCCGTTAAGGTCAATGGAGAAAAACAGGAAAAGGAAGATCTTAAAATAGAAGGCTCAATGGTAGTCCAGGTAGGCAAACGCAAGTTTATCAGGATTATTAGAGAGTCCAGGTAGCTTAAGCAGCTGTTCGGCTTTCGAGCCTTAATATCGTAAAGACACTACGAATAAACATTGAGAGAGGAATAATGTTTTTCTATTTTTTGCCCATTTTAATGATCGTAGCTTCCAATGTGGTCTACAATATATGCCAAAAATCAACACCCCAGAGCGCTAATCCATTTACAGCACTGTTTATAACCTATTTGACGGCGGCTATACTGACCCTAATCGCTTATCAATTTCATTCATCAGAAAAAGGCTTTGTCCAGTCAATAACGGATTTAAACTGGACCAGCCTGGTTTTGGGTGTATCCATTGTTGGGTTGGAATTAGGGTATTTGCTGGCTTACCGGGCAGGATGGAATATAAGCATAGGATCGCTGGTGGCTAACATCCTCCTGGCCTTAGCCCTTATTCCGGTGGGGATATTATTCTACCATGAAGGCTTTGATACCAGCAAAACGGTGGGAGTGGTTTTTTGTATTATTGGACTCCTATTGATCAACCGTTTATAAGTAAGCTTTTCCATAGTTTTACCTAAAACAAAAAACCAGGGGAAAATCCCTGGTTTGTTAGTTTTTAAAATATGGTAGCCCCAAGGGGAGTCGAACCCCTGTCTCCGCCGTGAGAGGGCGGCATCCTAGGCCACTAGACGATGGGGCCGTAATATGGCTGCCGGACTAGGATTCGAACCCAGGCGAACTGATCCAGAGTCAGTCGTGCTACCACTACACCATCCGGCAACAGGCTTGCACTTCCCGTGCGTTAATCATTATAATACAGGGGATAATACTTGTCAAAGGTTAGTAGGGCATAGATCGTGTCAAGTTACTTTGGGTTTTAAAAACGAAAAATCCCCTTTAATAACTAAGCGGTTCTAATTGATCTTAAGAATTGCGCGGTTGCCGTTTTCTTTCCTTTGTTTAAAATAGCTATGTTCCCAAAGGTTTCATTAGTCGCAACCTGGGTTCTCTTCTTTAAGATTTCCTGATCCAATTTAAGCTGCCTTGCCTTGCTCAATTTGTTTCGTTTTTTGGCTAACAACAAATCATACACCACACCACCATTGGCTTCGAAGGCCCTTAATCTTGCCATTTGATCCACACCTATTTTGCACCACCCCAATGGCCTGGAGCTTAATCTGGCTGATAAAATATGGCTGACATGCCCCTCGGCGCTACATCCTACGTAATCTGGTTCATATTGATTTCTTATGCCATCCCAGTTCCCAAGTATATAACTTCTTGCTTCCCGCACAGATTTCTTCTTGGTATCTGTTTCAGTGGAGCTAATGATTTGGGTAAATAGTTTCTTCAATTTCTTCCGTTCCCCATTATTAATGTACTTCCACATAAAGGGTGTAATGTCTGACATATGCGCTGTGGCTTGTGTTACATATTTTGATAGATGATAACGATCCAGCACATAAATACTTCCCTTGAGCCAGCCTAATCCATTTTTGATCCAGGAAGCTCCATCTCCCGATAGATAAATCTTCTCTATTAATTTTGCATCATAGGCCTCATCAATATAGTCTGCTACTTCCAACCAAAGCTCATCGCTGTTAGTATAAATGCCGCTGAAATAACGTGGGTTTACAAGCTCCCAGCGCTCTTTCCCCACTTCTTTTATGCCTTCATGCACATACACTAACTTGGGTTCTGCGCATTTCCCATCTTGAAGAGCTACATGATCTTCATCAGCTTCTATGTATAGGGTCTTTACAATCTTTTTATTGTCCTTGATCTTGACTGCATTATTATCTACACTGCCCAGCTTGCGGATGCTGTTCATTACCGTCTGGGAGGTTAGTTCCACTGCTTCAGCTGCTTTCTTTCCACTTCGCCTGTAAGGCATATCGATGGCTTCTTCTATCAATCTCGCCTGGAGTGAAGTATCCAGCTTATCATGTGCTGCTATCCCCACTAATTCATCTGAAAGGTAGCTGTATTCTCCGGTTTTCTTATTTTGGTAATAGGTCCTTTTATAGCTGACTTCGCCAAATATCGTGGCCAGATTCTTGATGTCTCCTTTACTTTTCACCACCCAGGTTCGTTTCCTGTCCGCACTCTCTCTTACTGCTTTATCTAATGTTTCCATGGCTTCAGCTACGAGTTTTACCCCTATTCCATCCAGCATTGTCTGGGTGGCCATAATGAATTCAGATATATCTCTTACCTCAGTTAAAAGTCTTTGTTTTTCCTCCGCAAATTCTACCCTGATTACTTCTGCAATTTCTTGTATAATAAGTTCCATAAGAGTTTCTCCTTTTCTTTGATGATTGGTTTATTAGGCAATTCCTATTTTATCAAAGGGGAGATTCTCTTATTTATTTTTCTGCTCCTTTTTCCCAAAGTAATTTTACGCTAAGTAGGGCATAAGTCTGGTTGGCGTTAAAACTAGATTGGCAATTTTGTGGCCAGGCCTGGAATAATCTAAAGGTCTGGCCACAACTTTTACCTATGGTTCTGGATAAATAACAAGGCATTATGCAACCTATTGATGCAGCGTTCGCGGCCCAATAGTTCCATTACTTCAAATAATCCCGGGGTGGATGTGCGGCCGGTTAATGCAAGCCTGACCGGGTGAATCAGGTTGGCGGCATTTAATCCCATTTTATCTGCTTCCTGGCGAATTTGCCTCTCGAGCAGGTCTGCAGTGAAGCCCTCACAATTTTCAACTAAGGTTTTAACTCTATTTAGTACCTCAAAGGAATTTTCATTAAGAAAGTATTTGTTAACCCCTTTTTCATCATAAGCCGCAATGTCCTCAAAGAAGTAGCCGCAAGCATCAAGTATTCCGTTGCTGGTCTTTTCCCGGGAGCGCACCAGGTTGATTACCATTTTGAAATAATCAGGATGGTCCTTATTATACCAGCCTCTTTTGGTGGCTTCCGGTTCCAGCAGTTTAACGATCCGGTTCAAATCAGCCTGCGCCAGATAATGGCCGTTCAGCCAGGTTAACTTGTCCTTATCATAAACTGCTGGTGAACGGGAAACATTCTCCAACTTAAAGCTTTTAATCATCTGCTCCTTGGTCCAAAAATCCTGGTCCTCACCGGTTGACCAGCCCATGAGAGCCAGATAGTTTAGCAGGGCTTCGGGCAGATAGCCTTCATCTCTGAACTCCTGCACTGAGGTGGCGCCATGACGTTTGGAGAGCTTGCTCCTTTCCGGAGACAGAATCATGGAAACATGGGCGAATTCAGGGGGTGTTAAGTCCAAAGCCTGGTAAATCAGAAGCTGCTTGGGGGTATTGGATAAATGTTCTTCAGCCCTGATTACATGAGTAATTTTCATTGTATGGTCATCTATTACAACGGCAAAATTATAGGTAGGCCATCCATCTGACTTGGCGATAATAAAATCATCCATCAGGGAGTTGTTAAATGCCACCTGTCCCCTGATCAAATCATTAACAACCGTCTTGCCTTGTGAAGGGACCTTCAGACGTATTACGGGTTTTTGTCCCGCCTGCAGGCGTTCGGCAACTTGCTCCGGGGTAAGGTTTACGCATTTGCCGCTATAATGATAGTCCCTTTTTTCCTCTTGGGCTTTTTGCCGCTCCTGTTCCAATTCATCAGGACTGCAGAAACAATAATAAGCTTTGCCGCTTTCGACCAGTTGGCTAAGATATTCTTTATACACAGGCAGCCGTTGACTTTGCCGGTAAGGGCCATAGGGACCTCCGATATCCGGACCTTCATCCCAATCAAGGCCGAGCCAATTCAGGCCTTCGATAATACCCTGGGCGGAAGCTTCCGTAGACCGGGAAAGGTCAGTATCTTCAATTCTAAGGATAAAACTTCCTCCGTTCCCCCGGGCATACAACCAGTTAAATAAAGCAGTTCTGGCCCCGCCAATATGTAGAGTACCCGTTGGACTGGGAGCAAAACGAACTCTAACCTTCACATTACTTCACTCCTTTAAAAGAAGTCTAACCCATCCAATTTTGTTTTTCAAAAAAAAAGAGAAAAATGGCCTTCATTAAAATGTGCACCAAATGTATCTACTTCTCATATACTGATAGAGGGGTGGAGGAATGTTTCGCTCTAGAATTAATTGGCAAAGAATTGCCCTGGTTACTGGAATAGTTCTGGTACTGGGTATTTTAGTCTGGATTGATTTTAGAATAAAATTCAGCCTCCTTGCTATTGCCGGTTCCAGGGTTCAAGTAAAAGGTGTGGAAATGATTAACCGAGTGATAAATGAGAAAATTGTCTCCCAGATAGAATATCAGGATATTGTCCTGGTTCATAAGGATGAAACCGGGAAAATTGTTCTTATACAGCCAAATACCATAATGCTTAATCAAATTATGTCCCGGACCTTAATGGAAGTAACAGACTATATGGGCCAGCTGCAGAACGAGACGATTGAAATACCCGCAGGGGAGTTAACCGGGTCAAAACTGCTGGCAGGTTATGGACCTAAAATGCGAGTAAAAGTAATCCCTACCGGCCAGGTACATATAAATGTCTTGAACAAATTTGACCAGGCGGGAATCAACCAAACAAGGCATTTAATCTATTTTGAGGTCAAAAACAAAATGAAAATAGCTGTACCCTTTTTTAATGATGAAATCCAAGTTTCATCTACAATTCCTCTGGCAGAAACGATAATTGTAGGCGATGTGCCTGAGACCTATGTGGATTTCAAAGGGGAAAGCCAGATGTTATATCCTTTTATAACCAGTCCATAATAAAAAGGCGCATAAAAGCCTTTATTGTTGACTTGTGTAATATAATGCCACTAAAATTAGACTTGGTAGCTTATACCATATTTCTACATAAGTTAGGCAGGCAGAACATGCGCAAAGTAAGGGTTGAAGACCTGGTCCCGGGGATGAAGGTAGCTAAACCGATATATTATAACAGTGAGAGATTATTGTTGGGGGTAGGGATGACCTTGACTAATAGACTGATACTCAGGTTGAAGTATCTGGGAATTGCTTCCCTTTATATTGATGATGGTGTTTTCCCGCCTATTCCTGATGCTCCTACAGTAATATCCCAAGAGATGCGGCGAGAGTCTATAAAAGTAACCAGAGAAGTATTTGCCAGCTTGGAAGGCAAAAGAAAAATAAAACTAAAAGCTGTGCGAAAAACCGTTGAAAGCCTGCTGGAGGAAATTCTCAGCCACAAAGATGTCCTCATTAACTGCAATGATATAAGAAACTATGATGATTATACATTTAACCATTCAGTAAATGTGTGTGTGCTTTCTATTATGGCAGGCACTACTCTGGGTTTGAATAACTCTGAGCTTATAGAAATGGGGGTTGGAGCCCTCTTGCATGATGTTGGCAAAACCCAAATTGAAAAGGCTATTCTAAATAAACCTACCCTGCTTACTGAGGAAGAATACGAAAAAGTTAAATGTCATCCGCAGCTAGGCTATGATATACTCTGTTCGCTGGACGATGTACCTAGATTATCTGCTACTATTGCTTATCAGCACCACGAAAGATTGGACGGGCATGGTTACCCGTTAAGGCTGAAAGCAGAGCAGATTCATCAATACAGCAGTATAGCCGCCGTTGCAGATGTCTTTGACGCGTTAACAACTGACCGCCCATATCGTAAAGCCTGCCAGGTCAACGAAGCCATTGATTGGATTAACGAAATGTCTCCCGCTTGGTTTGAATTAAGTGCAGCTTTGGCTCTAGTCTCCAACTTGGCCCCTTATCCGGTAGGGACCGTGGTAATGTTGAACAACTGCCAGGTAGGGCAAGTGATTGACGTAAGCCGCAAGGCTCCTGACAGACCTCTGGTTCGCATAGTCATTGATGAAGAACTAAACTATCATCCCCTTCCCCAAGAGGTGGATCTCAGCCAGGAAGCTAGTCTTTATATCAGCAGGGTACTGACGGAAGCAGAAATAACCGCCATTATTAACCGGATGAAAAATAAATAGGTGTTGACCACCAGTCTATAAACAAAACCAACTATTCCCCAATGATGATTAGATTATTTTTGGGGAATAATTTTATTTAGAGAAATTTTGCACTTGAAAAAAAGACGGCAAAGATATATTATAATAACTGAGGTTTATCGACAACATTCGTCATAAACCAACATAGGTTTCGACAACTTCATTCCCCCCAGGAAAAAGTAAGCATCTTTGCTTCGCCCAGCTTTTTCCTAATACTTAACAAACACCCGGTTTAGCTCGTGCCGGGTGTTTTTCCCTTTATTTACAATGAAAATCTTTCGGCCATTAGTTACTGTTATATAAATGGTAAACATATCCAGGTAAATAAGCTCATATCTTATTTACCACAACTTAATTTGTAAATTAACAAAATTAAGAGCAAAACTGCGGATAAGGCGAAAACGAAACAAAAATCAATGAATATAAGGCTTTATTACCAGAAATTAGTTCAGCAAAAAAAATAATCTTCTGGCAAAATAATATTTAACGAACGGTTTGTATGGCGGACAATTGGTTCACCCATCGGACCAAAATACGCCATAGGGAAAATCAAATTAAACCAAAAAGTAGGGGGGGGATATGAAGATTAAATAGGGTATTTCACATACTATTTTGTTAGGGGGGCAAAACGGATGACTGAAGACTTAATCCAGAAAGCCAAGGACAACGCAAAACAGAATTTTAAAGATGGTCTTAATTGTGCGGAATCAGTACTTAAAGCCATTATCGACACGGGAGTTACAGATTTTCCTCCCGAGACGGTCGCTCTAGCCACAGGTTTTGGGGGTGGCATGGGGTTGTCCGGTAACAATTGTGGTGCTCTCGCAGGAGCGGTAATGGCAGTAGGTGCAGTACACGGACGCCGCAATCCTTTGGAAGGTGAATTTGCTGAAAGGGTAGACCGGCTGTACGGGAATCCCGGTTTATACCGGTTCTTTAACGGAATGCCCCATGAGTTCAGGGCTAAATTCGGTTCCCTGGACTGCAAAAAACTCAATGAGGGCTGGGATGAGTGGACCAATAAAGACAGATTTCGGCAATGTATGAAAATGGTAGTGGAAGCGGCCGGAATGGCCATGGAATACATTATTAAAGGCAACACGGAAGGTTATACTCAGCCCTTTGGGGAAAACATGGCCAAAAAAATATAGCAGGCGGCAGGTTGGTTAAACGCGCACTTATCCGGTATTTACCCGGGCAATAATATCCCGGATAAACTACCGGATTAGTTTTGCATCAAATCTCTAAAATTTATCAATTACGGTAATCCTTTATGTCCGCGTTATTATATAGGGCCACGGCGTAATCCTGGAAAGCAGATAACTCTTTATCTTGTTGCAGGCTAGCAAGAATTTCATTCTTAGCTTCCTCAAATGCTATAACGCTTTCCTGCTGTCTAGCTCCAGCTTTTATAATATGGAAACCAAATTGTGTTTTAACCGGAGTCTGGGTCATTTCGCCGGGCTCCAGTTTTAAAGCAGCTTCTTTGAATTCCTCTACAAAATTGGTTTGTTCATTGGCAATACCTAAATCTCCGCCATTTGCTGCACTGGCGCAAGTAGAGTGTATTTTGGCCAACTCAGCGAAATCTTCTCCATTATTTATTTTAGTGATCAAATCTTTGGCTTTATCTTCACTGCTTACCAGAATATGAGAAATGCGTATTCCTGCCGGTACGGTATACATATCTTTGTTTTCATCGTAGTAAGCCTTAGCCTCATCATCGCTGACCTTAATATCAGAAGTCACGTTCTCCCTCAGCTTGGTAATCAGCTGGTCCATTTTCATTTCGTGCTCAAATTCAGCCTGACTAAGCCCCAAGTCCTTTAAGAAACTCTTATAGCCTTCTTCTCCTAGGGCCTGCTTGAAGTCATCCACAGCCTTTTCCAGTTCTTCTTTAGTTACATCAATATTCTTTTTTTCTGCTTCCTGGATAAAAAGCTTCTGGTAAACCAAATCGTCGAAGGCCTGATCTTCAAGCTTTTCCAGGGTTTCCTCCGGGATAACTTCGTCTTTAGAAGCATCAACTGAACCAGCCATTTGTATCTTGTAACTGGTTTTTAGAAGTTCCAAATGTTTTTCGTATTCATCGTTGCTTATCTCTATGCCATTCACTTCTCCTACAGCTTTGGAATTATCTTTACTATTACAGCCACTGATAGGCAGAGCGGCCAATAGTAGTATTAATATGGCAATAATCTTTTTCATCGGTTTTCCTCCTAGTTAAAGATTCCCTGCCCATTGTAACACATTTGGACAACTGTACCCCAAAATTTTAAGGGGAAAAATGTTTTTTTGTTAATAAATAATGCTGGCATGCCTGCCTACAGCCCAATATTGGTATAAGGTAATTCAAGGAAAATCGGGCCAGAACGAGGGCGATCCTTGTGCATCCCAAAAGGTGATTTGCCGGGCCAATATGCTGATACCTTTTCCGCGTTTCTGGAGGATGCCTTTTATAACCAGCGGAGCTGTCTGTTCAGTAAAGATATAACGACCATACTGCATATAAACATCTTCAAAAACAGTAACATCAATAAGCCCGAATTCATCTTCCAGAGAAAGAAAAACCGTTATCTTGCCGCTGCGGGTAGGAGGACGATGGGGGCGCAGCAGGAGCCCGGATACCACTACCATGGATCCCGGACGCAGGTTATAAAGGTCCCGGCTGGATTTGATGTTTTGCTTTTTTAGAATGCTGCGCAAAGCAGCCATAAAGTGGGCCTGGATATCCATGCCCAGCAAACTGTATTCCCAGATCCGTTTTTGCTTGGGCGAATAATCGGGGAGCAGACTGGGAACCGCATTTTCGAAAAGGACTGGCTGCCCTTGGTCTATCAATTTCTTTTTTTCCAGCCAAATCGGCAAACTGGCCAATAGCTGACGACGATTGGAATACAGACTATCCAAAGCACCGCATTTAATAAGGTTCTCTGCTATATCTCGGTGGACGGCGCAGCGCCAAATAAAGTCCTGGGGGGAAGAAAAAGGCCTTTCTTTACGGGCAGTTATTATAGAATCCAGGCATTGGTTCTCCATGCCTTTTACTTGTTTTAGTCCTATCCTGATGTTTCCTTCCTGAACGGTGAAATCCCGGTCACTATTATTAATATCCGGCGGAAGAATCAATATCCCTTTACACCGGGCCTCATTGGCGATAATACGAGGGGGATAATACCCCATGGGCTGATTATTAAGAATAGCCGCATAATATTGGGCTGGATAATGCTTGAGGAGATAGGCGGTTTTAAAGCTGGTGGCAGCAAAGGCAGCGGCATGAGCTTCACAGAAACCATAGCTGGCATAGCCTTTGATGCAGGCAAAGATTTCCCGGGCAATTTCCTTGTCTATTCCATTATCTATGGCCCGGTTCACAAACTTATCACCTATTTCTTCCATCACCTGCTGGGAGCGGGCATGGGTCATTACCCGGCGCAGCTGGTCGGCTTCACCAGCGGTAAAGCCGGCAATAGTCCTGGCTATCTCTATAACCTGTTCCTGAAATAAAACTACTCCATAAGTCTTATCCAGGATAGGTGCCAGCAAGGGATGCAGATAGGTGATAGCTTCCTTTCCCTGTCTGCGAGCTATGTAAGGTTCAACCATGTTCCCCTTTATGGGTCCGGGTCTGATAAGGGCCAGGCTGGCTACCATATCCTCCATAGTACGGGCTTCCAACCGGGATTGCAAAGCCCTTTGAGCGGGACTTTCCAACTGGAATACGCCAATGGTTTTCCCGGCAGCAATCATTTCATAGGTAGCAGGATCATCCAGGGGGATTTTATCATAATTAAAGGATTCATCATTCTTCATGATGGAACGGCTGGCATTCTGCACAACTGAAAGAGTGCGCAGTGACAATAGGTCCAGTTTAACCAGTCCCAGTTCTTCAACATCATCTTTGTCAAACTGGCAAATGAGGGGTCCCAGAGCAGATCTCTGCAGGGGGGTAAACCTGTTTAAAGAGGTATTGCTGATCACCAGGCCCCCCAGATGCATACCCAGGAAGCGGGGGAATCCGGCTACTTTTTCGCACAGATCCAGCAATAGCTCAAAACGTTGTTCTTTTAGCGGGCTGTTGCTTAGTTCCGGTAATTTATTGAGGGTATGTCTTATACTATCTGCATAAATATGGGGCAGTTTTTTAGCGATAGTATCAAGTTCTTCAGGCGCAAAACCGAGAGCCTTACCCAAATCCCTCAAAGCCGAGCGGGCCTTGAAAGTATTATAAGTGGCTACTCGGGCTACCCGGTCATGGCCATACCTGGAATAAACATATTCTATAACCTGACTACGGCGGCGGGCTTCGAAATCAATATCAATATCAGGAAGCTCAGCCCGCTCAGGACTTATAAAGCGCTCAAACAACAACCCCCGGGCCATAGAATCCACTTCGGTAATAAAAAGACAGTAAGCTACCAGAGAATCGGCTGCCGAACCCCGGCCTGCATAGCGAATGCCTTGCTGCCGGGCAAAGCGTGCCAGATCCCAGACGACCAAAAAGTAATCAGCGAAACCCATCTTTTCGATAATCCTCAGCTCATGATCAAGACGCTCCTGGATCGGCCGGGTGAGCCGGGGATAACGTTTCTTAGCCCCGGCCAGAGTTAAATGGCGCAGGTATTGTGATGCCTTTTGGCCGGGAGGAAGATGGAAACAGGGCAGGTGCTTTTCCGTATAGTCAAATACCGGTTCACATTCACCGGCTATTTTTAATGTATTACTGACAGCGCGGAGGCAAGAGCCAAAAAGATCTTGCATAGCCGCCGGAGATTTCATATAATTCTCACCATTTAAAGGGCGCTCTGGGTGTATATCACTGACCTGGCAAAGGGTGCGCACACAGGTAAGCACATCGTGAAGAATGAAATCAGCATATTCGCAATAATGAACATTATTGGTGGCAACAGGATTTATGTGCAGGGTTTCCGCCAATTCTAACAGGCGGTGATTCAGCCAGGTATTGCCGGGCAGAAAATTATTCTGCAGTTCAATATAAAAATTATCCCGGCCCCAGAGGGAAATATACCAGACCGCTTTTTCATAGGCTTCCTGGTAACGGCCGGTTAAGATAAGGGAAGGGATTTCACCCCGGCGGCACCCGGAAAGGACAATAACATCCTGAAGTTTTGCCAGCTCCGAATAGTCACAGAGAGGATGGGAACGAGGATTTGACAAATGGGCCTTGGTTAAAAGTGAGCAAAGGGAGGCATAGCCCCGGGCATTGCGGGCTAAAAGAGTAAGATGAGTCCCATTGACCAGGGTTACTTCTGCGCCCTGGATAGGTTTAATCCCGGCCTGGGCAGCAGCCCGGGAGAATTTAACGGCAGCGCAAACATTATTATGATCAGTAATAGCCAGAGCCGGCATTTGCAGCCGGGCAGCCTGCTTCACCATCTTTTCCACAGAGCTGCTCCCGTCTAAAAAAGAGAAGGAACTGTGGGCGTGTAAATGAACAAAGCTCATTATCTAAAGCCCCTTTTGTTAATCATAAATTTTATAAATAAACCAGGAACCGGAAGCAAGTTCTTTAAATATTTCCATAATGGCTCCATCCTGGCAGGCAATGCGGTAAAAGGCTTTCTCACTTTCTCCTTCCCACCAGCAGCCGGTATCATGCCAGTATTCCAATACATCAGTTATCTTGGCCAGATAATTGTTTAGCTTGATTTTGACCGGTTTATCCTCCTGATCGCAGTAAACTTCAAGGGGCAAGGAAGTAAGCTTACTTATGGTCATCCATCTCCTTATCTTTTAATAGCGCCAGGGGTCCCAAAGAGCCAGCACCTTTTCGCGCCGGTTAACATTAAGGCCTTGCCCTATTTTCCCCGGAAAGCGGGCCTGGAGCCCGGTTAGAACTGCCTTTGTGTCTTCTTTGGGATTATGGGCAGCACGGTTGGTGAAAAGATCTTGCTGCATAAACTGTAATGGCTCTATTTCTCCCAGATAAATGCGAATTTCGGATAAAGGTCGGGTAAGCTCAAAGAGCCTCAGAAGTCCCTGCAGTATGTAATAAAGTTCTTTACTGGAGGAACATTGATGGTTCAAGGTCCGGTGTTCAATTGATTTTTCCCAACCATCGAAGAGTTCCAGGCTGATCCGCCGGCAGCCGGCGTGCTGCCTGGCTAGCCTAGTACTCAATTTAAGGGTGGCTTTCTCCAGAACCTGCTCGATTTCCAGCTGATTGGATGTTTCCCGTTCAAAACAATGGGGATAGATTATCTGCCGGGGAGGGTACAAACCCAGTACCGGGGCAGAGTCCATACCCTGGCTGTATCGAGCTAACAAATAGGCATTTTTCCTGGCCAGAGAGAAGAACTTTTCCGAATCCATGGCAGCGATTTCACCTACCGTAGAAAAACCCAGGCGGGACAACTGGCCAAGGATGCCAGGCGTGAGGGGGTAAAATTCATCCAAGGGCAGGGATGCCATAAATCCAGCCTCTCTTCCCGGAAAAACCTGTACTATCCGGATTTGTTTTAATGAAAATATGCGGTAAAGGGGAGATTTTGCATCATGCCCGGGAAGGGACCGGCGGGTGGCAGCAATCCGCGCCACCAGCTTATTGCTGGCCCAGCCCAGGGAAATAGTCTTTCTCGGAGTAAGAACGTGGCCCATATCTCTAACCATCTCGTTTAACCCCTCGCAGCCGCTCAAGTCCAGAAAAGCCCCGCAGTTGTCAACAGGTTCAACTAAAGGAGTATATTTGCTGCCGATTTTTAATAATTTGTCTTGATTATCAGGGCCAGCCGCAATATAAAAAATGCTGCGCATTTAATCACCTTACATCTTAGTATGTAATAATATACTAAAACCAAACAAATGTTCTGTCAAAAGTATAATGATGGTAAAAAGGCTTTAAAAACAGGAAGATTATTGAATAATAGCGATATCAGAGTGACGGAATGTGAACATATTGGCCAAGATTTAAATATTATAACCAGAAGGTAATAGTAAAGGAGCATGGTTTTAGTGGCATTTACCTCCCGGTTATTAAAGTTGAAAAAAGTCCCTCTTAAAGGTCCCGATGTTTTGGAAGTCCAGGAAAGGCTGCAAGAAAGAGGTTTTTACGGGGAAAAACCCGATGGCATTTTTGATGAAAAAACCCAGGCTGCTTTAAAAAGTTTTCAGAAGGCATACGGATTAACCCCGGACGGCGTGGTAGGGTCTGAAACCTGGAGGCAGCTCTATAAAGAGGAAAAAGTATTTAAAGTTTTAGCCAGCCAGGAAGAAATAATAATAGACATAAACAGAAGGGTTTTGATTTTTAATTCTCCTCATTTTACAAAGATTTATCCGGTTGCAGTGGGCAAAGCCAGTACCCCAACTCCCTTGGGCAACTGGCGGATAGTACAAAAAGCGGTGGATCCAGGGGGGCCTTTCGGAGTCAGATGGATGCGCTTGAGCGTTCCCTTTGGCGGATACGGGGTGCATGGAACCAATAATCCCAAATCAATAGGAAGGGCAGTCAGTAATGGCTGCGTAAGGCTGTATAATGAGGATGTTATTGAAGTATACAACCGAACCCCCATTGGGACTCCGGTAACCATTATAGGTAAAGCATACGCCAATCGAATTCTGCAACTGGGCACTGAAGGCACGGATGTAGAGGAAGTGCAGAGGATGTTAAGAAGGCTCGGCTATTACCGGGGTAAACTGGATGGTTCTTTTGGGCCGTTTACGGAAAATGCCGTAAAAGCTTTTCAAACCTCAAGAAACCTTAACCCTGACGGCATTGTGGGCCCCAATACCCTAACCGCTTTACAACAGGCTTATGCCGCCCGATAGCTGAATCAAATCACGGGAACCTGGCTGCTAGTTCCCCTTTGTGCTAGTCTGCTATACTCGCGACCGTTGGCCAGGCATGGTAACGTAGACTGGGAGCAAGTGCATTTGCATGCATGGACTTTTTAGTGGACTGGGCCTGTTTCCGGGTTTTGGCGACCAGAACAAAAAGGAAACGGGGCTTGTAAATAACCCCATTTCCTTTTTAGTTGGAAAATCAAATGTACTTACTGCAGCTTATTGGTATTGCTTATGTTACCATCTCTGACCATGTTTGCAGTGTCGCGGGAAATCAGGTGCTGCATACCCCTTACCAGTGTGTCGTCTTCCAGTATGCTCCACAGGTGATAACCTAAATCTTCCCGGTCCAGCAAGACTTCCTGAAGAACTTCGGCAGTCCCCCAGTCCTTGAGAGTATGAGCTCTATCAATAGTTTTTCTCATCATGTCCTGTAATTTCAACTCATGTTCAAGATCGTTGCGGATGAAATCCCTCATCGTATAACGGCCTTCCACTTCGTGCTTAATATAGGAAAGATCATGCTGGGTAATGGGATGGGCCGTAGGTACGCTGCCCAAACGGGCTATCCGTTCACCGATTTTATCAATATGTTCAATGGTTTTATCACGGTGTTCATCAAGCAGATGATGCAGGCTGAGGAAAGATTCTGCCCCCTCTGTCAACCAGTGGTGTTTATTATACTGGTGCAAAGCTACCGTAAGTGCACATTGGTGGTCATCAAGCATGAGCGCCATCTCATGGCGAACTTCAAAGGGCAGGCTGATTCCGCAACCGGCTCTTCTAGTGGTCCTGGGCTCCTGGCGTAAAACCATATGGTGACTGGAAGTGTGCCCGGGCATTTTGGAATCAAGCCCCGACTTGCTCAGGTTAAATTTACCCTCAAAATTGGTCATGCTTTGAGCGATCAGGTTTTGGTCAACCTGTGGAGGGGTTTGGGTATTAGGGTTCGGCATGAGTCATCACCTTTCGTTTTTTCTTATTATTTGAGAAAAATGGTTAATTATACATTTTGCTTTTGATTATTATGGTTATCAGGTGTTTTAAAAGGCCGTTAAAAGCAATTTGCAGTTCAAGTTAGTTATTGAACATATTGCAAATTGCAACTTTTATTTGTCATTGCAAGGCATGGTTATCCAGAAACATTTCACTAGCGTTTAGTATGTGTCGAACTGGGTTGATTAATCTTGGTTGTTTGAAGGAAGTACTAAGTTTTGGGAAGGAAATGTAAAAAAATCATAGAATTAACTATATTAAATAATACTGGGAGAAAATATATGAGATTGAAAATAAAAATCGAATCAAGTGGGCCCATAATTTTGCCCCGGTCATATAACCATGTTTTACAGGCCTGGCTGTATAAACAGATATCTGACCCTGCTTACCGGTTATTCCTGCATAATGAAGGATACCGCTATGAAAATAGAACCTTTCGCCTCTTCACCTTTTCCCGCCTGCAAGGTTCCTGGAAGGTTGATAAGGAGAATAAGCAAATCATTTTTGATAGTCCAGTGTATATCCAAATAGCTTCACCTTTATCACCTTTTATGCAGCAGATAGCTATGTCCATACTGATGGGGGAGAAATCCTTCTGGGGCAAAAATGAAATTAGTGTTACCGGTGTAGAGATCTTAAACGACACCTTACCAAATAATAAACGTATTTGGAAAGTTCGTACCCTATCTCCGATAGTCACATACAGCACCCTGATGGAAGGTGAAAAGAAAACTACCCGTTATTACCGTCCTGATGAATCATCTTTCCAGACTCTAATAATAGATAATCTTCGTAAAAAAGCCGACCTATTACAGGGATACTATCCCAATGATTATCCAGCTCTCAAAGGGGATTTTGTGATACGGCCTTTGTTTAGCCCATTAAAAAAAGGTTCCACAGCCCTTTATTATAAGGATTTTTTTATCAAGGGTTATATGGGAGATTTTGAATTAGAGTGTAGCCGAGAGGTGGGTGAAAGTAGCCTTGGATACCGGCCTGGGGGCCAAAAACGCGCAGGGGCTGGGTATGGTGGAGCTTACTAAATAAGGGAAAAAATTGCAAACATTTATTGACATTTAGAAAACAATAGAATACTACAGTGGTATATATTACTATGATTGTTAATTAATAGCATTACCTACTAGGAATTGAAACCTATGGTTGTTAATTGGATAGTACCTATGAGGATTCATCTTGGTAATGGAGGTGAGACGAAATGTTAGAAGCAATGCGCGCTTTAGCTTTGGACTACCTTATAAAAGAGCTGAACGGATCGGCTATTGATGATTCTGAAGCAGAAGATTGGTATAAGCAGTTAAGACTCTCAGAACCAAAAAAACTCTTCCCTTACCTGGTTGAAGATAGTGGTCGGGTGAATAAGGCCTATATATTGGAACCGGAATCGGAAGATTGTGTACGCATGGTTGTTCAAGATGTTGTAGATAAGGGGGAAGGGTGTACTCCAGACCAGTTACCCTTTGTTAAACCATCCGGATCTCAGAGTGCTCAGATTGGGCCGGTTATTAAACGAACCAGTGCCGGTAATGGTGGACCTTCGGTAAAAATCATCAATACCACCATGAAGAGCTTCAAAGAAATTGCCGCAAACGGTAAGCCATGGTCAGGCTATTTTAGTGAAATTGTTTCGATATTGGAGAAACCTATACTTAAACTTGCTGACGGAAGTACTCTTGAATGGGAGAAAAACGGATATAGCAGCATGCTTTCTTGCGCCATTGAAAAAATCGGGCGACAATCGGAGACCGTATTTTTAACTGTTAGGGATTATCAGGGCAGACTGCCTGGTTCTGTGCCCCAGTATGTTGAATACCTGATGGTAGAAAAACTTGCGGGGGATCGTTATGTGGTAGGCAGTGCCCGGGCTCAAGACACTGCACAATGTCCCTTGTGTGGGGTCTCTAATCTAACCGTTTATCCCAATGCTTTAAAAGGTGCAGGAATTAATCTAATAAATGCTGACCGGGCTGGCCGTTTCCCAGGAATTGATGAAATACACGCCTGGAAAGCATTTGCCCTATGCCAGGGTTGTGCCGATTTGCTTTATGTATATAAGCATCATGTGTTAAAAAAGACCGGCCCTAAGAAAGACCGCCAGCCGTTTAGCTCTAGAATTGCAGGAGATATGGCTTTGGTGATTCCTCATTATTTACCTGGCCTGGATAGCAAGGCCAAACAAAGGATAAACCGGCGCTTCCAGAGCTATTTTACAAGTTTGGAGACTGACGTAGAAGTTCCTGAGGAATTGCTGCTGGAAACTCTTAAGGACCAGGAAGGCTTGCTGAATCTAGATATTATGTGGGCAACAATTGGGCAAAACATAGACGATGTGACCGGTGTGCTGCAACATATTTTGCCCAGCCGGTTAAGAGAACTTTCTATCATTAATGCTGACTCTGCTCAATGGCAATCACCTCTGTATCCCAAAGTAACCATAGAGGCACTGCAACCAGATTTAACCCTACGTGCCCTGAGGCCATTATTTTATCGCCCAGGGGGCAAGAAAACCGAGGCGTTGAATCTGGCCCGTTCCGCCATTGAGCTGAAAAGACATATAGCATTTTGCCTTTATCACAGACAACCAATTTCGAAACAGCGATTGGAAGAAGAATGGCTGATTACTGCCCGCAGTTACTACAATGAAGCAGTTGAAAAAGCCGAGGGTTATAAAGGATTGCTCTATGAAGGACAAGGCAAGAAAGGACCTTATTTAACAGCTGCTGGCTGGATCAGATATTTTACCTGGTGGTTGTATTATTTTCAGGAGGTGGGAGTATTGGAAAGCAGCGGAGCTACTTTTAAGCCGGGCATGGGCGAGTTAGCACCTTACTTTGGACCAGAAAGTCGTATAGACAGCGAAGAAAAGGCTTTTGCTTTTCTACTGGGCATCTTGTACGGCAGATTAATGGAGGTCCAAGGGGCGAGGGGAGTCAACGTGTCTGCTAATGCTTTAACATGGTTGAAGCGATTGACCCTAAAAGGTAGGGATTTGCCGGAATTATATATAAAGATTCGTAGTAAGTTGTTAGACTATGAAGCGGAGAAAAGTGCTAAAGTTAGGGAATTAGTGACTGAAATAGGGAATTTAGGTGTACGCTTGGGCGACCGGATCGTCTTGGACGAAATATCTACTAATTATTACTTGTTGCTGGGACAATCAGTTGCCAAGGATGTATTCACAACCAAAAAATAAAGGAGTGAAAGTATGAGTAAAGATTTATTAAGCAAACGTCAGGAATTCCTATTCTTATACGACATCAAAATGGGCAATCCCAATGGAGACCCCGATGAAAATCGCCCCCGGGTTTTGCCGGACGGGACTTACTATGTTACCGATGTGCGGCTCAAAAGATTCGTCAGGGATTTTATGAAGAGCCAGGGATTAGATATTTTGGTGGACAATGTTGAAGGAAGAACCACCAATTTGACCGGGCGAGTTTTACATTACTTGAAATCCAAAGGGTTAGAAAAAGCGGAAGGAAAAGAAATTGTCAATATTTTGTTGGATTCTTTTATTGATGCTCGCTTATTCGGAAGCTCTTTGGCATTTAAAAAGGAAGACAATTGGGAGCCAAAACCAGAGCCTAAAACATTAACCGGAGCAGTACAGATGAACATGGGGGAGGTACTGCATCAGGCGGAAAGTGTGGATATTCATGGAACTTCGATTTTTGCCAGTGATGCTGATAACACCCAGGTACTTTCACCACGTATTATGGACTGCGTTATGCCTTAATCGGATTTTCAGGAGTTGCCAACCAACATTCTGCCCGCCAGTCACGTTTGACCGAAGAGGATTATCAATTCTTTTTGCAGTCTTTATGGCACGGAGTTCGCACCAGTGGTAATACCCGGAGTAAAGTCGGACAGATTCCGCGCTTGTTATTGAACATTACTTATAAATCTGGAGAAGAATTCCAGATGGGACGTTTGCATGATTATGTAAGGTTGGTGCCGCAGGGGGATAAACCGGAAAAAGAATGGTCTCAACCTGAAGATTATATTATTGATTTGGGGAGATTAATGACTTGCATTGAAGAACAGGCCAAAAGGGTTGAGCAGATAAGTATAGCTTATTCTCCAGATATAACCTTTAGTCATCCAATTCCTCAAAATTGGCAGACCATGAACGTGGAGGATTTGTTAATAAAGGGCGGGATTTAATATGGAAGAGACTTTGATCCGTTTTCGGCTGAAAGGAAGGTTTGCCCATTTTCTTAAAGCGGAGAGTGGTGTAACTGCCTTAACCTATCCCGTGCCTCCCCGAACAGTAATAATGGGGCTGGTAGGAGCAGTTTTAGGTCTGGAAAAGGATGGGCCCCAACAGCTTATTGGGTCAATAAAAGTAACTATCGAAGGCACATTACCAATGTCCCACTGGCATAAGGTAAAACTGCGTAAAGATCCTCCTAACCAACTGCCGCATATTATCGATTCCAGACAACAAGGGAGTGCAAATACCCGACCCGAAAAAGCCACCCTAATTCGCCAGGAATGGTTGTTCAACCCTGAATATGTCATCGGAGTAGCGTTGCCCCAGCCTTACCAGGATGAACTGGAAAGACGCCTGCAAAATCGCCAATGGTATTATACTCCTTGCCTGGGATTATCAGAACTATTGGCTGATTTGGACTACATAGAAACAGTAGCGGTGGAAAAGCTACCTTTCGGCAAACATGAAATTCAGGGATTAATACGGCAGGACCAGGTTAAGCTTGATGTTGCAGCCATGTATGAGGAGAACCTGTCAATACATATGTTGCGGTTGCCGCGACAAGTAACCAGCGATAGGGTTTTTACTCATGCTCCTTACCTTTTTGAAACCATAGGCCGAAAAGTTAAGTTGGAAACAGATGTAGCTTATGGAGATGGGGAACGGGCATGGATGTTTCTTTAAGTCACAAAAAACTACGTTCTCACCCTCATTTATTGCTTGGCGAACATGTACAGCAGGTGGAAAAGGCGGCTCGGATTATTCACTTACAGCATGAACAGGTATTTCCATCTTTAGAAGGTACATCGGTATGGGAATGGGTTAGCCGATTCCATGATGTGGGGAAAGGAACCAATGCCTTTCAAGATTTCATAAGTAATCCAGACGAATACAGCGGGGATCAAAAGCTAAAACAGCATACCCTTCTTTCTATGATCATTTTCTTAACTATAGCTATGGAAAAACAGTTGTCTCCAGAAATACTATTGTTGCTGGCAGCTGTAATCCGCGGACACCATAGCCGCCTTTTTACCATTGCCCAAGAAGACCTGGGCCAAGTATTGGAGGAAGGCCATCTTTTTGACTGGGATCGGGGCGATATAATTAGGTTAATCGAGCAGCAACTGGAACTTTTGGATATTGACGGCTTAGCTGCTCAGTTAAACTGGAGCCAAGAGGATAAGAACCTAGTGTCCAAGCTAAGGACACAAGGCCGCAAGTTTTTAATCAGACTTAAAGATGACTGTTATGATGACTTGGTGGCGGATTTTTTTTATAACCTGAATGAACAAAGAGCTGTGGAGTTTCGCTTAATGGCTCAATATGTGTACTCCGTACTGTTGGAAGCCGATAAAGTTTTCCTTGCTTTAAAGGAACCTGAAAAATACTTGGATAGTACTAGTAAAGATTGGGATCCTGCTTGGGTTCACCAGCGAATAGGTAAACCTAAACAAAGTAAAGTAAATAAGTTGCGGCACACTACCCGTCATGAAATTTTAATGGAATTAGCCCGAGCTCAAAAACATAGAATATTCAGTTTAACCGCACCAACTGGTGTTGGGAAAACCCTGCTGGCGGCCACTTGGGCTTTGCATACCCAGAAGATGCTAACTCAAACCGGATGTGCTCCTAAAATCATTATTGTGCTTCCCTTTTTGTCGGTAATTGAGCAGACTGCGAAGGAATATGAAAAAATACTAAGCCATGGTGGGGTATTAGCAGAAGGGTCGTGGATGATGCAGAGTCATTCCTTAGCACCACGACAATATGGCGGAGATATTGATGAAAAAGACGAACCATTTTATTTGGACACTTGGCGTTCAGAATTGATTATTACTACTTATGATCAAATGCTGCTTAGTCTGGCTGCCCCAAATGCTAAATATCAAATGCGCTTTCACAATTTGTGTAATGCTTTAATTGTCATGGATGAAGTACAGTCTCTGCCTTGCCGTTTATGGTACCCTATGGAGAAACTTCTTAAAGCTTTGACTGAACATGGTAATAGCCGGGTTCTTTTGATGTCAGCAACCTTACCCCCATCTGTTCATGATTCTTATTCTCTTCTGCCCAATTATGCTAAGCTTTTTGGCTGCTTTTGTCGTTATAGATTGCAGTTTAATCTTAAACCGCAACGTTTAGATAATTTTTGCGATATGCTACTAACTAAACGGAAATATTGGCTACAAGAAAAGAAGCGGGTCATGATAACCCTTAATACTCGCAATTCAGCCAGGCAGGTAAGGGACTGTTTAGCTCAGGAATGGCCAGAAGAATATAAGGATATTCCCTTGTATTTTTTAACCTCAGATGTTACCCCTAGGGATCGTTTAGAAATAATAGACAAAATCAAAGAGGGAGGGCCTTGTATAGTAGTGTCCACCCAGTGTGTGGAAGCCGGAGTAGATATAGATATGAACGAAATATGGCGAGATTTTGCTCCTTTGGATAGTCTAGTTCAGATAGCTGGTCGTTGTAACCGGGAGGGAGACAGAGCTAGAGAGACAGTTAATATCGTTGCTTTGGTAAACGAAAATGGTAAATATTTTGCTGACATGATTTATGATAAGGTTCATTTACAAGAAACTTGGGCAATAATTCAACGTTACCAACAAGAAACTGGTAAGGATACCGTAGAAGAAGAAAATATTCTTCAGTTAACTGAATCCTACTTTCAAGCTCTGGCTAGCAAAAAAGACACCGGAGAACAATGGCTTCAAGATTTTGCTTATTGGAGAGAGTGTGAACCAATCAGAGAAATCCTGCGGGGTAAAGATATCGGGGAGCATGAATTTTTAGTAATAAAACAAGATCCGGGGTTGCTTGAAGAGATGCAGGCTGCCGATGCTATTGAAAACCGTTGGCAACAACGGGAAGCCTGGCGTAAATTGGCAGGACGAATTGCTCAGATAACCATACGAATACGGTCAACCAGCAAATTTCATCCCGGTTGGTATGGGGAACCCTACCATAATTATTGGTTGTTGTATGATTCATATTATGAAACAGAAACCGGAATAGAAATTCAGCCACAAGATACTGGTCACATAATATGACCGAAGACAGCATGAAGTCGCTAGCCCACCGGGCAAGCGTTGTCTGAGGGAAAACCCGTTGTTTGTTTACCTGAAGAATTGGTAAGAAGGTGATTAAATGCCTATCAACTTAAACCCAGTTTCAAAAACACTACAACAAAATGATAGAGTCAGCGCTGCCTGGGTATTTGGTTCAGTTGCTACTGGAAAAGACCGGCCGGATAGTGATATAGATATTGCTGTGTTATTTATAGAAGGCTTAGACAAACATATTCGCTTTGATATGAGACTAGCCATTGCGGCAGAATTAACAGATCTGACCGGCCGACAAGTTGACGTTATCGATATGCAAGCTGCTCCGTTGCTCCTCCAACACCAGGTGAGAAGGTTTGGCTATTTACTCTTTGAAAAGGATCATGCCTACCGAGTGGATTTCGATGTAAAATCACGACGGGAGTTTCTGGACTTTTATCCTCGCCTGGAGAAGCGAAATCGCCAGATAATTAACAAAGTGCTGGAGGGTTAATAATGGTTAACCGTCAATTAATTGATAATAAGCTGGTTCAGTTGGCTGGTTATATAACTGACCTCGTAGAATCTCAAGATATTGGGCAAAAAGAATACCTGGCAGATAAGAAAACTCAAAGGTATGTAGAAAGAACTCTACACCTGGCTATTGAGTGCTGCCTTGATATTGGAAACCATTTAATAGCAGACCAAAATTGGCGGGAGCCTTTAAATAATAAAGATGTTTTTACCGTGTTGGAAGAAAACGGGGTTGTTTCCTCAGTGCTGCTGCCTAATTTAAGCAAGATGGCCCAGTTTCGGAACATATTGGTTCATGATTATGCCAAAATAGAGCCGGATATTATTCACGGTATATTGAAAAACAATGTAGCTGATTTTCAGAAGTTCATTAAAGAGATTAATGAGGCATTAAAAGGCCTTTAGAAGGTGAGCTCATTGTTCGAAGAAGAAATATCGATAACTGGTACTTTGGTCTGGTATTACTATATTTGCCCTCGGGAGGTTTGGCTTCAGAGTCGGCAAATTAATCCAGATGAACAAGATCAAAACATGACCTGGGGAAGATACCTTCATGAACATGCGTACCAGCGAGAGAAGAAAGAATTGTCTTTTGGTGGCAGCAAATTCGATTTTGTCCAAAACACCGATGGTCAATTATTGGTGGTGGAAGTTAAGAAAACCGATCGCTACCAGAAAAGCGCCACCATGCAACTGTTGTTCTATCTCTATAAACTGAAACAGCAGGGGATTATAGCTCGTGGGGAACTGCGTTTTCCTGAGCAGAAGAAAATTGAACCAGTAGAACTGACAGCAGATAATGAAAAGGAGCTGGAGACTGCTCTAGATGCAATAAGGAGTATTATTCAAAAAACCATTCCCCCGACTGCAGAACGTAATAAATACTGTGCCAAATGTGCTTACCAGGAATTATGTTGGGCATAGGGGAGGGGTGACATGAAGAAATCTGTTTATCTAATTCAATCCGGAGAATTAAGGCGCAAAGATAATACGCTGTTTTTTGAAGGAGCCGAAGGCCGTAAATTCATACCAGTCGAAGATACCAAAGAAATTATGGTTTTTGGCGAAGTAGATATAAATAAATCATTGCTGGAGTTCTGCACGCAAAAGGAAATAATACTGCACTTCTTTAACTATTATGGCTACTATGTGGGTACTTACTATCCTCGTGAACATTACAACTCAGGTTATATGATTCTCAAACAAGCTGAACACTACAGCAATTATGAAAAACGACTGCTTTTGGCTAGATTGTTCGTAGAAGGGGCAGTGCAAAATATACTACGTGTCTTAAAGTACTATCGAAGCCGCGATAAAGAAGTAAGTGCTTACATCGAAGCCATAGAAGCCCATGACCTAAAAAACCTGGAAGTTAAATCTGTAAATCAATTAATGGCATATGAAGGAAACATACGAGAAACTTATTATAAAAGTATGGACTGCATTATCAATCAGCCTGACTTTGAATTCAACCAAAGAACCAGACAGCCTCCCAATAACCGCTTAAATGCTTTAATAAGCTTCGGCAACACCCTTCTCTATACTCAGGTTTTAAGCGAAATATATCAAACTCACCTTGATCCGCGTATTGGTTTTTTGCATACTACCAACTTCAGAAGATTTTCCTTAAACTTGGATGTTGCAGAGATTTTCAAGCCTATATTGGTTGATCGAATCATCTTTAGCTTATTAGGAAGAAGACAGTTAACCAAAGGTGATTTTTTGAAAGAGGGTGGGGGCATTTGGTTGTCTGAAAAAGGCAAAAGGACGTTTTTAGCTGAATGGCAGGCGCGATTAGCTACTACCATTAAACACCGGTCTTTAAAGAGAGAGGTGAGCTATAGGCGGCTGTTAAGGCTGGAGCTGTACAAATTGGAAAAACATTTAATGGGGGAGAAACATTATGAGCCTTTTGAAGCTCAATGGTGAGGGGTGATGATTATGTTCGTGGTCCTGGTTTATGATTTCGGCGAGAAACGAGTGGGAAAGGCTTTAAAACGTTGCCGAAAATACCTGAATTGGGTGCAAAACTCGGTATTTGAAGGGGAAATTTCTGAAGTTAACTTAAAAAAGCTAAGAGATGAGCTAAAGCGTATTTTAGTACCTCACGAAGATTCAATTATAATATACACATGGAGGACCGAACGTTATACTAAGCGAGAAATTATTGGCCTGGAAAAAGGTAATCTAGATACAATCATATAGTATGCTTGTCGTCGACCTATAATGATGTAAAAAACGCAGGGGATCGACGACAAGCTAAACGCTGTTATATTGAGGTTTGCCTTAAACCGATATATAATTTGTTATAATCAACGAATCAACAAACAAGGGAACTTTGGGCACAAAATTGGGATTTATCGTACCTATGAGGAATTGAAACACTGAAAGAGTGACGTACCAGGACGTCGGCACCGCGTTCATGAGGATTTATCGTACCTATGAGGAATTGAAACCTGTACTCGTATATGCCACGTGGTCGCCGGCAAAGATCGGAGGATTTATCGTACCTATGAGGAATTGAAAACCGGGAAACGCACTGCATAGACCCGAGCCGCTGAGTCGCTGGGATTTATCGTACCTATGAGGAATTGAAACTCAGACAGAGCTAGGACCAGCTGCACCAGAGCATTCCCCGAATGGATTTATCGTACCTATGAGGAATTGAAACCGTGTAAACGGCCGCAAAAGCTATTCTAGGTCCGCATGCAGATCGGGATTTATCGTACCTATGAGGAATTGAAACTATTTTCTTCCGGGACGGAGTGGACCAGGGGCGTAGTCACCGCGGATTTATCGTACCTATGAGGAATTGAAACCGGATGGTCTGGAACCGGCTATATCCAAGCATATCAACAGGGAAATATCGGACCTATGCGGAATACCTGAAGAGCAAGTCTGAAACAGGAACGCTATTATGTCGGCCATCAGCAGCCCAGAAGGATTTATCGTACCTATGAGGAATTGAAACTCCGGTCATCCGGCCGGGTTATCCCAGCAAGTCCACGACGCGGATTTATCGTACCTATGAGGAATTGAAACCCGGCTGGCCGGCATTGACTAGCGCTACTCGTCCCGCATTAGGATTTATCGTACCTATGAGGAATTGAAACCTGGCACAGGGCTCACTCTATCTCCTAGTCTGGCCAGATCTAGGATTTATCGTACCTATGAGGAATTGAAACCCCGTTCACCAGTGACGTACCAGGATCGCGGCCACCGGGATAGGATTTATCGTACCTATGAGGAATTGAAACCGGGCAAGTCGTGGAAGCGGGGCGACATGTTCAGGATGATCGGATTTATCGTACCTATGAGGAATTGAAACCTGCGCACCAGGCGGCCAGGACAACCTCCACCCCAGCCGTTGGATTTATCGTACCTATGAGGAATTGAAACTCTGACTGTTGGGGATAGATTTGGCGACGTAGTGATCCCGATTTATCGGGACCTATGAGGAATTGAAACAGGACCTATGAGGAATTGAAGCCAGAAGGAAACCCGTATTTTAAAGGCGGAGATACCCCATTGGATTTATCGTACCTATGAGGAATTGAAACACGGTTTTAGATGGAAACGGACGTCTAGAACACGAGGTCTAGCACTGGATTTATCGTACCTATGAGGAATTGAAACCGAATACCGCCGGGGGGTAGAATCCGGTGCCATACGGGCCAAATAAGGATTTATCGTACCTATGAGGAATTGAAACCCCTAACCAGGCGCAACCAGTGCCGCGGAGAACGAACGCAGGAAAGGATTTATCGTACCTATGAGGAATTGAAACACGGCTAAAGACCAGCAGCACCGGCTTTCCCGTTGGCGGCGTGGATTTATCGTACCTATGAGGAATTGAAACTGGCAATGTCTACATGCGCTGGGGTACCGGCACCCGAGCGACGGATTTATCGTACCTATGAGGAATTGAAACTAGGTCTCAACGGCCTCGACTCGGCGCTCCTCGGCATCCGAATGGATTTATCGTACCTATGAGGAATTGAAACCCGCGAAACCGAAGACGACAAGGACGACTAACTATGGATTTATCGTACCGATGAGGCATCGGAACTTCCAACTCGAATAGCTTGTCCCCCACACCGATGATCGGAATTGAAACGTCCCTATGAGGAATTGAAACTAGATCCCTCGGTGACGATAAAGACAGCCATCGGCCGGATTTATCGTACCTATGAGGAATTGAAACATTCCCTTATGCCAGGGCGCCGATCAGTTGATGCTCTGTCCAAGGATTTATCGTACCTATGAGGAATTGAAACTCCTCAACCGGAAGGGCAGCATCTAGCCAGCAGGGCACGGATTTATCGTACCTATGAGGAATTGAAACCCATGGCATATAGACGAGTCTACCCCCGAGCCAACGTCATCTGGGGATTTATCGTACCTATGAGGAATTGAAACTGTCCTGATTCCTCCAGAAATTGATGGGAGTATGCGTGCGACGGATTTATCGTACCTATGAGGAATTGAAACTAGTTCATGGTACCAAGCCTAAGAGGGACGACACGGCCAGTAGCGGATTTATCGTACCTATGAGGAATTGAAACTTAGTTGCTAAGGAAGCGGCCGGAAGACGGCTTGCCACTACGCGGATTTATCGTACCTATGAGGAATTGAAACTCGCGCCAGGTAAATTTAACCAGGTAGCCAGACACCCCGAGGATTTAGCCCCTGGGATTTATCGTACCTATGAGGAATTGAAACTATCCGGTAGCCCCAGTCACAGCGGTCCGAAGCCGCCGGCCAAGCGGATTTATCGTACCTATGAGGAATTGAAACTCCTTAGAACTCTAGATCGGGCCAACGTGAAGCGGTCCAGAGGATTTATCGTACCTATGAGGAATTGAAACCTAAGTTCGCTAAGCATCGTCCACCGGCAAAGGCCGTCGGTCGGATTTATCGTACCTATGAGGAATTGAAACCATGGAAACACGGCAGGCTGCCATTATGTAAGTCAATGCTTGACCAGGGATTTATCGTACCTATGAGGAATTGAAACACGCTGACCTTCTCAGTGTGCTCGATTGAAGAGGCCGGGGTAACGGATTTATCGTACCTATGAGGAATTGAAACTCAGTCTGACGGAAGCCTATAGCTACCAACGGCATGGCCGCCTAGGATTTATCGTACCTATGAGGAATTGAAACTCCTTGACGGCTTTCGGGCCAAGCTGATGCCGTAGCCATGCTGCGGATTTATCGTACCTATGAGGAATTGAAACCTGGTCGCAAGCATCGTACTAGGGCCTGGAGAAGATCGGCTCGGATTTATCGTACCTATGAGGAATTGAAACCATAAACACATGCCATTATTTAAGTCAATGCGACCAGGGATTTATCGTACCTATGAGGAATTGAAACACGAGAAACAGGTGCCGATTGAAGTGGCCGGGGTAACGGATTTATCGTACCTATGAGGAATTGAAACTCATTATAGCCTATAACACAAACGGCATGGCCGCCTAGGATTTATCGTACCTATGAGGAATTGAAACGTCTGAGAACATCCAAGCCCTAGCAGCACGGGGAGTTGGATTTATCGTACCTATGAGGAATTGAAACTTAATCCTGCTGGATTAGGGGTCAAGTGAAAATTCTCGGATTTATCGTACCTATGAGGAATTGAAACCATTTCTTCAGCGCCGAGGAATTAGCCAGCCCTGCACCGGATTTATCGTACCTATGAGGAATTGAAACACGATGACAGCCTGACCACCATCCAGGCAGCAGAAGCGGATTTATCGTACCTATGAGGAATTGAAACCTTTCCCGGCTGTTGCAGTTTCCAACACCCTCACAGAGGATTTATCGTACCTATGAGGAATTGAAACTCAACCTCCAGTTCCACTCTACCTATCTCCGTACTGGGATTTATCGTACCTATGAGGAATTGAAACGCTTTTCCCCATGATTACCTCCCCCCTCGGTTTATGGGATTTATCGTACCTATGAGGAATTGAAACTAACCCGCGATGATAACGTGGTGCGGTTCCGCACCCGGATTTATCGTACCTATGAGGAATTGAAACACCGCCGGCTAGTGGTTGAATCCTACGAAAACATAAGGATTTATCGTACCTATGAGGAATTGAAACTAAAAAATGATTCAGGACAGACAATCACTATTAAGAGGATTTATCGTACCTATGAGGAATTGAAACAAATTAATCGGGTATGGCACGGATCTGGCCAGCATCGGGATTTATCGTACCTATGAGGAATTGAAACATTCAGTGCGCTATTTAACCCCCGATCAAGCGGATGGGATTTATCGTACCTATGAGGAATTGAAACTCTCTTTATAGCTTTCATAGGTTCGAACAGCCAGCGGATTTATCGTACCTATGAGGAATTGAAACTAGGTATCTTCCCCCTGCAGATGGCCCCGAGGGTGGCGGATTTATCGTACCTATGAGGAATTGAAACCCCATGATGTAGGTGAAATCAAAGGCGACTTAGAGGGGATTTATCGTACCTATGAGGAATTGAAACATGTCTTTAGGCGATGATTCGTCCACTTCGACAACGGATTTATCGTACCTATGAGGAATTGAAACGTCGCAGTTCTAGCTTCATCTATATATGTGCGATCTATGGATTTATCGTACCTATGAGGAATTGAAACTTAGATTAACGGAGCTTATTAGACTATCGGAATAGCTAGGATTTATCGTACCTATGAGGAATTGAAACGCTTTTTTCTACTCGCAAATAGCTGGGGGCCAGCCTGGGGGATTTATCGTACCTATGAGGAATTGAAACTTCAGTGCGGACGATCTGGCCTCCCCTGCTCCCCTGGATTTATCGTACCTATGAGGAATTGAAACACCAGAGACAGGCCCAGGCGGTATATAAACCAACGGGGATTTATCGTACCTATGAGGAATTGAAACCAGTCCACGCTCCGCTGTCTCCAGCCCGGTAGTAGGGATTTATCGTACCTATGAGGAATTGAAACCTGAATGAAAAAATTGCTGAAAGATGGGGGATAGAAGGATTTATCGTACCTATGAGGAATTGAAACTACAAAGGCTGGACGCACTGACTATCAGGATAGCTTTGGATTTATCGTACCTATGAGGAATTGAAACACCTAATACAGAGGCATCTAAGGCGGTTTCTTCGGCTGGATTTATCGTACCTATGAGGAATTGAAACACTAGATACTGATACCTGGTACAAAGTTCAAGAACTCAGGATTTATCGTACCTATGAGGAATTGAAACACCTAATACAGAGGCATCTAAGGCGGTTTCTTCGGCGGATTTATCGTACCTATGAGGAATTGAAACCCCATTAACAACGTCACTACCAACACTATAAATCCCGGATTTATCGTACCTATGAGGAATTGAAACCGGGCCTGTAGTAGCTCAGTATGATGATGGTGTAGAAGGATTTATCGTACCTATGAGGAATTGAAACATGGATATCTTGATTGGCGCGATTCATCCTTCTGGCGGATTTATCGTACCTATGAGGAATTGAAACTTTTATAGCCAGCTTATAGCCACCTTTTAGCCAGGATGGATTTATCGTACCTATGAGGAATTGAAACTTTACTGGTGTATCAGGAGCAGCGGCTTCATCCATGGATTTATCGTACCTATGAGGAATTGAAACAGCAGAAAGATAAGCCGGGCGAATAACCCGGCTTTCTTGGATTTATCGTACCTATGAGGAATTGAAACAGGATATTTTCTATCCTGATTCGGACATCATCTTTCGGATTTATCGTACCTATGAGGAATTGAAACGTCGTAATGCCGATAGTATCGGTATTTGCGTTGTAGGGGATTTATCGTACCTATGAGGAATTGAAACAAGGGAAAGAACATTAGGCAGGAAGAGTTGATTGCGGATTTATCGTACCTATGAGGAATTGAAACTGGACAAGTACTAAGTCCGGCCGGGTATCCTCCAGGATTTATCGTACCTATGAGGAATTGAAACACAGAAGCAATATCTGATACAACCAGTCCCTATGCAGGGATTTATCGTACCTATGAGGAATTGAAACCAGGCAGCTGCTCACCATTGGCCAGGTCAATTACTTGGATTTATCGTACCTATGAGGAATTGAAACATGGCAGCCCCGGTGCCCAGGGTATTTCCTGGCTCGGATTTATCGTACCTATGAGGAATTGAAACTAGAAATTATCGGGGAAAAAACTACGTCAATTAATAGGATTTATCGTACCTATGAGGAATTGAAACATCTCGGACTGGATCCGGATCCCCTGCCGGGAGCTCACCGGATTTATCGTACCTATGAGGAATTGAAACATGAAACCTTAGGCAACGATATCCGGGCGCTCATCAACGGATTTATCGTACCTATGAGGAATTGAAACACGGAACCGTAAAGGATGAACAATACTTCGTGTTCAGGATTTATCGTACCTATGAGGAATTGAAACTGATCTGTTCAATGGGTACCTTAAACATCTGAGAAGCGGATTTATCGTACCTATGAGGAATTGAAACACTATT
The DNA here is from genome assembly GCA_050949885.1 of Syntrophomonadaceae bacterium. GTDB lineage: Bacteria > Bacillota > Syntrophomonadia > Syntrophomonadales > Syntrophomonadaceae > JBMNGO01. Next base: position 103,524 of record JBMNGO010000005.1, read on the forward strand.
GATTCTTTGTACTCTTCGTATTCGGTTGCGGGGATTTATCGTACCTATGAGGAATTGAAACTTATTATAACCGGGCTGGCAGCAGCTATCGGCCCGCTGGATTTATCGTACCTATGAGGAATTGAAACCGTTATGGCAGACATTAACAATTCAATTTCGTCTTTGGATTTATCGTACCTATGAGGAATTGAAACCCAAATACTGCCCTGGTTTTACCGTTGCAGGAGTGCAGGATTTATCGTACCTATGAGGAATTGAAACCAACTCACGATTATGCAGGAGCAGCAGTAGATTGGGTGGATTTATCGTACCTATGAGGAATTGAAACCCCTTCCTCGATTTTTCCGAATACCTGCTCGTATTGGATTTATCGTACCTATGAGGAATTGAAACTCATAATGTTCTTACAAAGCTCTGCTACTAATAGATAGGATTTATCGTACCTATGAGGAATTGAAACCTGGCCGGTCCGCCTTCGCCATAGAGAAAAAACTCGGATTTATCGTACCTATGAGGAATTGAAACCCTGACATTTGGACGTACCGGATAGATTATGGTGGCCGGATTTATCGTACCTATGAGGAATTGAAACTGAATTTCCTGAAGGGCCTTTGGGACGAACACGGGAGGATTTATCGTACCTATGAGGAATTGAAACAAACAGAAGTGCCCGGGTGGGAGCCTGGGCAGATAGGGATTTATCGTACCTATGAGGAATTGAAACTTGTTGAGGATGATAAGCTTGGAAGGTTGTTTGCCGGATTTATCGTACCTATGAGGAATTGAAACATCATATGCCATATCACACACCTATCCTTTCTAAGATGGGATTTATCGTACCTATGAGGAATTGAAACTGCAACTGGATAGCGGCGGTGATTGGGTATTCCTGGGATTTATCGTACCTATGAGGAATTGAAACCATAACACTAAATTTCAAACCATCCTGGTGCATTAGGGATTTATCGTACCTATGAGGAATTGAAACACCAGCTGGCTGCCGAGATAGCCAAGGGTCTAGCTGGGATTTATCGTACCTATGAGGAATTGAAACAATAGTGCTGTATAGCCGCCTGCACTGTTGCACTTGTGGATTTATCGTACCTATGAGGAATTGAAACTTCCGATGACATACAAATAATCACTACCGCCTTCCGGATTTATCGTACCTATGAGGAATTGAAACTCAGAAGGAGCGAGCCAGCGAGGAGCAGATCCGCGCGGATTTATCGTACCTATGAGGAATTGAAACGGCGTAAATCCCAGAAGGAATACCGGCTTGCATTCTTGGATTTATCGTACCTATGAGGAATTGAAACCTGTGTTGGTGCTGAACAAGGCTTTTCACGTGTTCGGATTTATCGTACCTATGAGGAATTGAAACGCGTATGAATCTAGATAGATTTTCACAAGGACTTCCCGGATTTATCGTACCTATGAGGAATTGAAACCCATCCCGTCTCCCCCACCCCGCCGCCTCTACCGGGGATTTATCGTACCTATGAGGAATTGAAACTGGGTGAACTGAAGCCTAAATAATCCGCCACTGTAGGATTTATCGTACCTATGAGGAATTGAAACCGCGCCAGACGAATAGCCAGGTGCCGGAGACGCCGGGATTTATCGTACCTATGAGGAATTGAAACTGCCACCCTCGGGGCCATCTGCTGGAGGCAGGTACCGGTGGATTTATCGTACCTATGAGGAATTGAAACCTGTACTGTCTTTTCCGCCAGATACTGATACGAATGGATTTATCGTACCTATGAGGAATTGAAACCTGCTTACTCATGGTCTTTCTTTTACTCATGGTCTTGGATTTATCGTACCTATGAGGAATTGAAACTCAGCTATGCTCTCCTGTCCCTCCGGGCCATCGACAGGATTTATCGTACCTATGAGGAATTGAAACTTGTTACAGTACAGGTACCTAGATGGCTGGACCTTTGGGATTTATCGTACCTATGAGGAATTGAAACAACGATCAGCCGGAGTGCTACGCGGTTAAGACCCGGGGATTTATCGTACCTATGAGGAATTGAAACTCGTGCATGGTACCAGTTGGGTTTTCTATTTTAATGGGATTTATCGTACCTATGAGGAATTGAAACTTCATATGCAGGGGGAAAGGCTAGACGGCACACCACTGGATTTATCGTACCTATGAGGAATTGAAACTCAGCTCCCCGGGGTCCTCCCCCAGGTTGATAAAAAGGGATTTATCGTACCTATGAGGAATTGAAACCTATCATCGGTGCTGATCGGGTTACCATCCGGTCCATGGATTTATCGTACCTATGAGGAATTGAAACTCCTGAGTGCGGACAGGCACTCGTAGGTGGCGCAGAGGATTTATCGTACCTATGAGGAATTGAAACCCATTAGATTGGCCGCGTGTTTTTGTGCGGCTTTTTTGGATTTATCGTACCTATGAGGAATTGAAACAGCTTCGCAAAAAAGGGATAGGTGGCAGCGACAGTGCAGGATTTATCGTACCTATGAGGAATTGAAACAGATAAATATTGACAGAAATTCCACTATTGTGATAAGGATTTATCGTACCTATGAGGAATTGAAACCAGATACCCCTGCCCAGGTGGGGGAAGCAGTCTGCGTAGGATTTATCGTACCTATGAGGAATTGAAACTGGATGAAGTATATAAGGACTATCTGCAAGCAATACGGATTTATCGTACCTATGAGGAATTGAAACTCAAAAGGGTACACAAATGAAAAATTAAATAGTCTTCCTGGATTTATCGTACCTATGAGGAATTGAAACTCTGGCTCTTCTGCTTTTATTCCAACTTTTTCGGCAGGATTTATCGTACCTATGAGGAATTGAAACCCGTAAGTGAAATATGTAGTTCCAGTTACTTTTCCCAGGATTTATCGTACCTATGAGGAATTGAAACTGAATGCCGAGCAGGAACTCTCGAAATTTGAGAAGGGATTTATCGTACCTATGAGGAATTGAAACAACTTAGAACAGACGAAAAAGGTGTATATGGCAGAGTGGATTTATCGTACCTATGAGGAATTGAAACCTATAAAAGACCTCTGGCAAAATAATGAGGACTTCCGGGATTTATCGTACCTATGAGGAATTGAAACCACCGCGGCAATAGCGGCTTGAGAAGCATAATCCTCGGATTTATCGTACCTATGAGGAATTGAAACCACAAAGCCACATATCGCGTCTGGATCACCGCAGAGGATTTATCGTACCTATGAGGAATTGAAACAATAGTCTTCCTAGTAATACACCTACTAAAACGGGGATTTATCGTACCTATGAGGAATTGAAACCTGAGAATGTGCCCGTACGAGAAGTAGTACAAGTCTGGATTTATCGTACCTATGAGGAATTGAAACCTTGATTTGCTTTTCGGTTTTACGAATTTTCAACCTAGGATTTATCGTACCTATGAGGAATTGAAACTTGGCTCTGAGCCCACCCGAAGGAATGCATACAAAGGATTTATCGTACCTATGAGGAATTGAAACATATGATCTCCCCACTATACTCAATCGTGGTGTAGCCGGGGATTTATCGTACCTATGAGGAATTGAAACTTGGTTCATTTCCTACTCCAAAGGTTGCGGTGAGGTCGGATTTATCGTACCTATGAGGAATTGAAACTCGTGATAGGTGACAATCGGCATCGTTACTCCATGGATTTATCGTACCTATGAGGAATTGAAACTCATTACTCATGCCTTTTTCCCGGTTGTGGCCGCTCACGCGGATTTATCGTACCTATGAGGAATTGAAACAAAAAGAGGTCATTGGCAATATCTACGACAACCCGGGATTTATCGTACCTATGAGGAATTGAAACCCATTAATTTACATAACGAGTTAACTTTATATTTACGGATTTATCGTACCTATGAGGAATTGAAACTCATCTGGCATGATAACTACTGCATCGTAAAAATCTGAGGATTTATCGTACCTATGAGGAATTGAAACAAGAAGATGGAGATATTGGAGCCGGAGGAGGGCGAGGGGGATTTATCGTACCTATGAGGAATTGAAACAGAAATGAGCAATAAATTTTACTATGGGCTGGAAAAGGATTTATCGTACCTATGAGGAATTGAAACATACCCGATGCCGTTCTGGCGGAGATGTTGGGCTGGGGGATTTATCGTACCTATGAGGAATTGAAACCTGGCTGATTATGGAGAGCAGGACCTGGCCTGGATGGGATTTATCGTACCTATGAGGAATTGAAACAGGTCGGAGAAGTATTAAAAACCGTAGGCATAGAAAGGATTTATCGTACCTATGAGGAATTGAAACTCAGACTATCATCTACGATTACATGCTCATATACCCCGGATTTATCGTACCTATGAGGAATTGAAACACAACTTAACCGGCTGGATTAAGGCCCTCGTCGTTGGATTTATCGTACCTATGAGGAATTGAAACTCGGCCTAGTCGGGTTTCTCCCCCCCCCAATTTTTGGATTTATCGTACCTATGAGGAATTGAAACCCATAGCCGGGGTTGCGGCGGCAATAGGCCCGCTGTTGGATTTATCGTACCTATGAGGAATTGAAACCCGGGCTGTCAAGGCCATGGTAATGCCCTCAACTGGGATTTATCGTACCTATGAGGAATTGAAACAGCCCAGAGCTGGTGGCTGTGTTCGCCGTACACCGGGGATTTATCGTACCTATGAGGAATTGAAACCTCATTTAGCCCCACTCCCCCGGAATACGGTCTAAGGGGATTTATCGTACCTATGAGGAATTGAAACCGATTAAAGAGGCTGATCTTATTGTAAAGGCTTTAAATCGGATTTATCGTACCTATGAGGAATTGAAACTAGCACGTCTACCGGGGCATCACAACTAGCCCCACCAGAGGATTTATCGTACCTATGAGGAATTGAAACCCGGTATTATCGTCAAAGTTGAGCTGGGTAGAACATTGGATTTATCGTACCTATGAGGAATTGAAACAAGGATGATTCATAAGGCACCAATCTTTAAACGACCGGATTTATCGTACCTATGAGGAATTGAAACTACCAACAGCTTCCTGCAGGTGGCATTCACTATACCGGATTTATCGTACCTATGAGGAATTGAAACTGAATTTCCTGAAGGCCCTTTGGGACGAACACGGGAAGATTTATCGTACCTATGAGGAATTGAAACAGAAGGTACGGGCTGATATGTTGCCCAGCCAAGTCTGGGATTTATCGTACCTATGAGGAATTGAAACCATCACGGTTTTGTGAAGCCACAGAGAAGAAGGTCCGCGGATTTATCGTACCTATGAGGAATTGAAACATGATTGTAGATAAACAGGAGATAGACAGGCTTAAGGATTTATCGTACCTATGAGGAATTGAAACATGGCTTCCGCAAAACTCTTTATATGTCGGTCGAGGGGATTTATCGTACCTATGAGGAATTGAAACCCGCACTTATCGAAGCTGAAAAGCACTTCTGGACAGGATTTATCGTACCTATGAGGAATTGAAACTCCGATACCAAAGCCTTGAGAAAGTCGGCTATCCCGGATTTATCGTACCTATGAGGAATTGAAACTGGAAACGGCTGTTTATCAGTACAAGATGGCTGAAGCCGGATTTATCGTACCTATGAGGAATTGAAACCCGTCTTTCGTGGTTTTTACAAAAACATCATTCATTGGATTTATCGTACCTATGAGGAATTGAAACTGGATACCACCGGTCGCCCGATCTTCATTCCGGATACCAGGATTTATCGTACCTATGAGGAATTGAAACAAAGCAGCCAAAGCCAATGCCCCCTTTCTCACCGGAGGATTTATCGTACCTATGAGGAATTGAAACTGATGCCCCTGGTTGGTGTGATATACTGTAGGTGATGGATTTATCGTACCTATGAGGAATTGAAACACCAGCGGAAAACCCGAACATCTGACCTGGGAGCAGTACGGATTTATCGTACCTATGAGGAATTGAAACTTCTCACCCAGGTACTTCTTAATGTCGATCTTTTTCGGATTTATCGTACCTATGAGGAATTGAAACCTGTTGGTGTTAAAAAAGCTGTAGATTCGCTGGACTGGGATTTATCGTACCTATGAGGAATTGAAACGTAGGTGGCGCAGAGTACCACAAGGGAAAACAATATAGGATTTATCGTACCTATGAGGAATTGAAACTGGCGTCGATAGCCGCCGGAGTGGATGCTAGTGTCATAGGATTTATCGTACCTATGAGGAATTGAAACGATTCTTAGATTTTTTAGGCGGGTAGCAAATAGCCTGGATTTATCGTACCTATGAGGAATTGAAACCCGTTTGACATGACTATATGGAGATAAGGCGGAATAAGGGGATTTATCGTACCTATGAGGAATTGAAACATTATAATCCGCAACCGGTTATACGAGCGGGACGGAATGGATTTATCGTACCTATGAGGAATTGAAACTGACCAGATACTTCATAAAGGCCATAGATGGACACAGGGATTTATCGTACCTATGAGGAATTGAAACTCGGGTAGATACTGCAACTGCTGCTCCACTTTTATGGATTTATCGTACCTATGAGGAATTGAAACTCCTCAGTCATGAATTCCTTTACTGCGGAGTTATCATCGGATTTATCGTACCTATGAGGAATTGAAACTAAAATGGTACAACTTCAATCTACCCCGCCTCCTTAAAGGATTTATCGTACCTATGAGGAATTGAAACAACTGGGCAACCTTTCCCAGCTTCCGCTTTTCCTCGGATTTATCGTACCTATGAGGAATTGAAACTCTCCAGGCTTGAGTTCATTCGCATATTTATAATCAATTGGATTTATCGTACCTATGAGGAATTGAAACCTATCTGCACAAACAACAGAGATACAGCCCCGGCCGGGGATTTATCGTACCTATGAGGAATTGAAACAATGTAGGTTTCGGTAGCCTTGACTACTGTTAGATACTGGATTTATCGTACCTATGAGGAATTGAAACCTGCTTGCCCGTCAACATATGCTTCACCCTAAATATAGGATTTATCGTACCTATGAGGAATTGAAACCCCTCCTTTCAATCCGGCGGTTTCCCCGCCTGCTGTGGGATTTATCGTACCTATGAGGAATTGAAACCACTATAGTGATAAAAATTATTAGTAAAATATTAAGGATTTATCGTACCTATGAGGAATTGAAACCCAAGGTCAGCATGTGGCTGTGATTGGTTCTCCTAGGATTTATCGTACCTATGAGGAATTGAAACCTAGAACTGTAAAGAAATACGCAGAACAAACTGATTTTAATTTGAAAACAAAACCTAAAAAAGGACGTCCATCCAAACTCGACCCCGTAAAGCCAATTATTAATAAGTGGCTTACCGAAGACATGAATCGACCTGTTAAGCAGCGGCATACTGCGAAACGTGTATATGACCGCTTACGTGATGAGTTCGGAGACATATTCAATGCCTGTGAGCGGACTGTTCGAACTTATGTAGCTGCTAAGAAAAAAGAACTGTATGGAGAAAAAGAAGGCTATCTTCCCCTGGAACACCCGCCAGGCGAGGCACAGTTAGACTTTGGCGAAATAGTGATGATTGAAAAAGGCAAGCGAGTGAAAGGTTATGAATTAATACTGTCTTTGCCCTACAGTAATGCTGGCTTTGCTCAGTTATTCAGAGGTCAAAATCAGGAATGCCTGTTAACCGGACTAAAAGATATATTCGAACATATGGGGCATGTTCCCCGGATCATCTGGTTTGACAACCTATCAGCAGCTGTTGCTGGGATTGGGGATCAAGGAAATAGAAAGCTGGTAGATCAGTTTTATCGATTTATGCTCCACTATGGTTTTAAAGCACAATTTTGCAACCCTGGCAAAGGGAACGAAAAGGGTCATGTTGAAAACAAAGTTGGTTACAGCCGCAGGAACTTCTTTGTACCTGAGCCAGAGTTTGATGACATTGAACAATTTAACCTTGAACTTTTTGCCGTGGCAGAAAAAGACCACCAGCGGAATCATTACTCCAAAGGGCGCCAAATATCGGAGCTACTAGGTGAAGATATTGCAGCCATGTTACCTTTGCCAACTAAAACCTTTGATATTGGCCGAACAGAAAAACTTGTGGCCGATAAATACGGTAAAGTACGTTATGATGGCAATATTTATTCTGCTTCCCCACAGGTGGCGAGAAAAGAGATATACATAAAGCTGCGTGCACACCAAATTGAGATACTTAATGAGAAATACCAATTAATCGTAACCCATAAATGCTTTTATGGTAAGGGACAGGAACTGATGGATTGGCTGCCTTACCTTAGCACTCTGGCTAAGCGGCCTAATGCCTTAAAATACAGCAGATTTTATTATGAGCTGCCTGATCCGTGGCATGAATATCTGGCAGATCTGAACTATGAGGAGAAAAAAAAGGACCTTAATTTACTGGTTCGAATGATTACTGAAACTGATATGGATACCGCAACCATCTGTTTACTGGAAGCCATGGATTCAGGCAAAGTAGATGCTGACAATATCCTGTTGAGTTATCGTAGATTGACTGAACCAACCTTTAATGATTTTTTGCCGCAATTATCTGCCGGCATAAATTCACCGGCAATATATACCCCTGATCTGACCTGCTATGACGTTTTCCTGAAAGCTGGTGAGAGCAGATGAAAGAACTGATTAAAGATTATTGCAAACAACTGCGCTGGGGTAACAGTATTGTTAGAAACTATATAAATATTGATGCTGATACACATGAAGAATTCCTGGCTAAACTTCTTGAGATGGAATTAAAAACACGAGAAGTCCAACGTAAGAATCGCTGCTTAAAACAGGCAAGCTTTGATGTAATTAAAACCTTCAATGATTATTGCTTGGATCATATAGAAATACCAACTTCTCTCCTAGTTGATGATCTAAAAACGGCTGCCCTGATAAGCCGTAAAGAAAATCTGATTCTTTATGGCCCAGTGGGCACCGGTAAGACCCATATGGCCACAGCCATTGGGGTGGAAGCCTGTAATCAAGGAAAGAAGGTGAGATTCTACCGTACATCAACCCTGGTCAATGAGTTAAATGATGCTCAAAAGGCAGGTAATTTAGGCAAGATGCTCAAGCAATTGTCCAAGCTGGATCTACTTATTTGTGATGAATGGGGCTACATTCCCCTGGACCGCCAGGGTGCTCAATTACTCTTTCAGGTGGTAGCAGACTGTTATGAAAAACGCAGTATCATTATAACTACCAACCTGGAATTCAGTAAATGGAACGGAATATTTTATGACGAAAAATTAACCAGTGCAATTATCGACCGTTTAATCCACCATAGCCATCTGTTGGTTTTTGGTGGGCAAAGTTACAGAGTGAGATATTCCACTATCAGGAAATAATACCAATAGGGGTGCTGGATTTATTTTTTGCCGTTTGCTGTATTTTTTACTTGCCAAAAACAATCGTACCTATGAGGAATTGAAACTGCTCACCCCGACTGGCGGACTATCCAGGCTAGCCAGGATTCATCGTACCTATGAGGAATGAATTCGGGAATAGTCTTACATATGAACGTTCATATAGTTTGATTTAACATATATTCGCAGAAAAAGCTATAACTGCAAATATTTATAATAAATAGAAGGAAATGGATAGAATAATGACGAAGATATTATTCCAGGGGCTTTTTTGTTGAACTTATCTGACAAAGACTATAGACATTTTAACACCGACTAAATTATAAAATTAGCATTTCACCTTGGTCCTTTCACAATTTACTGTAGTTCATATCTTTGGGAAGGTTATTAAACAACTTAGGGAACATTGTATATAGGGGACATATTATTTTAGGCTATCGTACCCTACTTCAAGTTTTCTTACTCTGGTGGAAATAATTACCTAATCAAAAAATGGTCATCTATGCCGGTTAGTAAGCAAAAATAAAAAGTATTAAAGGGGGGAATAGGTTGGAAGTTGCTTTTAAAAAACAAGGTCATTTCTGGTTAGACTGTGGTTTAACTGGATTAATAAAAATGTTAGAACAAATAGATGCTGAAAATATTAAGATTCGGTTCGAGGATAATACATTAATTTTAAGTGGCAACTCTGATGATATTCAAACAGCTCTAAAAAATGCTTTTGAATTACTTGTAGATAAATACTACAATTTGTCTACTAAGAAGCAAATCGAAGAGAGGTCTTCCTATAATTTTTATTACGATACAAAAAAAGACGAATTTATTAGTTTTCCTAAGAAAAAATCAGTAGGAATCGCTGGAATTATTTGTAACACTGCTGCTAGGCCTACTGGAGGATCTATTAAATGGAAGGATCCCAAGAAACATATTTTGCCTGATGAATATCAGTATCTTCAGGAAAGAATGGAAAGGTTTATAAGGGAAAATGGCTTAAAAATAACGACCGCTGGTTTATTAATTGATGGTCCTAATGCCGTTCAACCCAAATTGAGAATTGTGCTAAATGAAAAGAAAAGCGAAAAGCGTTGTTATTTATGTGGAGGGGAGACAGGTAGTCTGGAAGACGCTAACCAAACCATATTTCCCTTTATTACTGGATCGTCAGGTATATTATCATTTAATTCTAATGCGGGTGCGCCAGAAAAGATTTGTTGGAAGTGTTCCTTGTTAGGAAAGTTTGTTCCGATTGTTGGCTTTTATTCAACTCAAGGAGAAAGCTTATCCATCTTCCTTCCATATTCTTCTTCATTAAAAAAAATGTGCGAAGCTCATGATTTATTAGAAAGCACAAAATATAAAGATGATAATCTTTACCGGAATTATAATCATCCGTTGGGTGGCTACTATCAGCATTCATATGAAATTACTTATGCATTCTTATATACACTATATGATAAGTGTTTACTAAATCAACCCGAAACTGACACGGATGGGGTACACCTAGATATGGAAGCAGCATTAAATCTAACTTATAATACGGCCCCTTTAGAATTTTATGTTATCCAGACAAAGAAAGAGGGAGATACATTTGCCGGGAAAATGATCTGGCCTTTTAAAGAAACTTTATATTTCTTCCGTTTAACTGAAAAGATTGAGAAAACAATTAGGGTAAGGATGAAGGAGGTCTTTAGTTATTGTGTTGATTATGAAGCATCAAAAAATGAGAATAAAACTCTACTTCGCAATAGAATATGTGAACGCGTATTAAAAAAACAGTCAATATTGGATCTAGTTGAGCAGCATGTGTTTCACACCAATATTTCCTATTTCAAACCGTTATTTGACATGGTTTTAGTCTATGAATTATTACTAAGGGAGGGTGATATGGTGTTTAAGGAAGAGCAGGAAGCGGCTGTAAGTTTGGGGAAGCGTATCGGGAGAGCGGTCGGTAACAGCGATAATGGGAAAAAAGGAGATTTATTTGCTCTTAGGAAATGTCGCCGAAAAGTTGATTTTTTGGAACAACTAAACCGCCTGCAGTTTAAGTTGGGTAATGATTTTCTTGTTCCAAAGGAAGTTTATGAAGGAAAATTAACAGATGATAACTTTCACGAATTCAAGCAATTCAGTATGGTTGCAGCATTAAATACTTATAATGCAGTAACCAGTGAAAAGAACAAAAATAAGGGGGCAGATAAAGATGAATAAGGCAAAGGCACTAACTATTACATATTTGACTTCCATTTCTTTGTCCAGTCTTAACGGGTCCGATAAAGAAGCGGATAACATTTCAAGTATTAAGAAGTTTTCACGGGGGACAGACGAATACCCATATGGTTCAGCACAATGGGTAAGAAGAGCTTTACGGGAGCAACTAGGAACTTTGGGCTGGTCACTATCGGAAGGAAAAGCATCAACGATTGCCAAAGGTGCGGCCACCACTATGCAAAAACCAGATATCTATATTGATGATGACTTGTTCGGATACATGGGGACCGAAAAAGCTGAGGGTGAAAAAGGAACAGCCAACAAAAGGACTTCACCAGTTCGGGTATCACCTTTAATTTCATTATGCAGATATGAAGGGGATTTAGATTTTGGAACCAACTACATGGGGGTAAAAGACAAGGGAGACCCAAATATTTTTGAGACAGAAATCCATTCCGGTATATACCGGGGTTCGATCTTGGTTGAGTTGGATCGGGTTGGCTGTGGCGAGGGCTTTGAAACCAAACTTCGTGCCAATGAGAAAGCCAATCGGGTAAAAGCTCTTCTGGATGCAATCAAGAATTTGTGGTCTACGGGAAGACAGACCCGTTTTTTGGCGGATATTTCTCCCAAATTTGTTGCTGCAGCCATTATGAAAGTAAAAAATCCTATCTTCTTGGAGACTGTTTTACCTCAGGGTAATTCAGTAAATTTTGATTTGCTAAAAGAAACCATAAATGACTTTGAAGAAGAGACTATTGAATATGTTTTCGGGGCTAAAAAAGGGATGTTTGAGAATTTGCCTTCCGAAGTATTATCAACTGGAGAAGCTTTTGAGAAGATGAAGGGTTGGATTGAAGAACATTATTTAGAGAAATAGGGTGGGAATATGTATTGTTTTAGTATAAAAGCATATTCTGAGAGTGCTTCTTTTCGGCTGCCCGAAACCCATACCTTTCAAAAAACCTTACCTCTACCCCCTTTAACTTCAATTATCGGACTATTAGGCGCTGCAATGGGTTTGTCTCATGTTGAAAGTATGGAGTTTTATTATAGTAATTGTTTAAAGGTCGGTATTATCGGTACCAGTCAGAGTCGGGCTAATGATTTATGGAAATACCAAAAGATTAAGAGCAAAGAAACGTTATCAGCGGTTTTAACCAGGGAGATTCTATTTGAATTAGATCTTGAGTTATTTATTGCCGCAGAGAGTAAAAAGGTTATTAGTAATGTAAAAGAAGCGGTCGTTGATCCCCGTTATGCTCTATCTGCAGGGTGTAGCGATGATCTACTTAAGGTAAGAAAGGTGGGGCAGGTTGTACGGATTAACCCGGAACCTCTACATTGTTTTTCAAATACAATTCTTCCTGGGGATCAAAGCGGTAATTATAAATCAGATATTGATATCACTAAAATACCATTATCTAAAGAAGTTTATCCTCCGAGAGTATATATTCTACCGGTTGAATTCGATATTACCAGTAACGGCAGGCGGGTAAGGCGAAGAGAACCTTTCACATTCATTGACACTCCGATAAAACTGATTAGGCCAGTGCTAGGACTAAAGTTAGGCCAAAAGAGTGTGGCTTTATTATGACAATCTATTACGCCAAACCTGATCAGACGTACAGAGAACATTTAGAGGCTGTCTATGACGCTTGGAAGGAAGTTATAGAATGTAAGAGACCATTAATTGAGCGCATGTCGGAAAAGTACGGCTTTTCCATAGAGCGATTTATGAAAGGATCCTTAATGACGGTAGTCCTCCATGATATCGGAAAAAACATTGAACCATTTCAGAAAATGATGGATGCCAGAAGAAATAAAACTAGATTTGATCAAGGAAAAAACTACCGTCATGAATTAATTTCATTTAATCTGGCTTTCGGCGCTTGGGTAGAATTGAACAAAGAAAATAAATATTGGACTTGCCCATTGGAAGCTTTTGCAGTGGCAGGGCATCATCGGCCAATTGATTTTGATTTATTATCTTTTGAACGGGAGAAGATATCTGATTTACCTACGGTTTATGAAGATGGGATCAAGAAAGCCCTGGATTTTGCCGGGGAAATATTCGCTAAAGAGGGGTGGCAGTTTCCCCAATTAGCCGAAAAACTATCCAAAGCAAATGCATTAAGGGAGTTGAAGAAGCTATTAAGCTTCTTACCGGCTTTACTTCAAAAGGAGGACTATGATAGAGTACGGGCTTTATTCGTGTTAATGAAAGGTATTTTACTTTATGCCGATTGGCATGGCTCAAGTAATACAAGAGTAAGTTATAAAGTTAAAGTATTAAACGATCAAATTATAGATATTTTAAAAAAGAGATGCTTAGAAAAAAATATTAAATTTACGGGTTTATCCTTATTTCAACGAAAGTTATCCGAACAAGAAGGACATGTTATTGCTGTGGCACCGACTGGTAGCGGAAAAACGGAAGCATCGATCTTATGGGCATTAAAAAACTCAAGTGATATGGGTGGTTCGAAAATAATATATCTACTACCCACCATGGCTACAGCAAATAGTATCTGGTCCAGATTGTGTGCTTTTTTTGGCGAAGAAAATGTCGGGTTGACACATTCTTCTGCCAATTTAATATTTGAATCTGAAATAGACAATGAAACAAGTGTAAGCGGTGAAAAGAGAAATCTGTTGTTTGATCAATCATTTATTAGACCTGTTACTGTTGGAACAGTTGATCAGTTGCTGACCAGCGGATTTAATTCGGGAAAATGGGTCCTTAAAGAAATTAATGCAGCCAATAGTGTTGTTATTCTCGATGAAATTCATGCGTATGATGGTTGGACACTGGGACTTATTGTCTCAGTGATTAATCACTTTGCCCAATTAGGTACACGATTTTTACTGATGAGTGGTACTATGCCGGAGAGTATTATATCGTTATTTCAGAAGAGCCTACCGACATCTACGGTTATTAAAGATACTGAGCTACTTAATAAGAAAAGAAGCAAATATTTTACGAAAGACAAATTTGTTGAAGAAGACACTGGAGAAATTATTAAGGCCATAGAAAAAGGCCACAGAGTTCTAGTGGTTGTCAACACAGTTGAAAAGTGTCAAACTCTAGCTAGGGAATTTATGGATTATGATGCCGTTTGTTACCATTCACGATTTATTGCAAAAGACAGAAAAGCTATTGAAGAAGAATTTGAGAAGGCTAGGATAGTAATTGCTACACAAATTGTCGAAGTTTCTTTAGATATTGATTTTGATTGGCTTTTTACTGAATGTGCTCCCCCTGATGCTTTGGTCCAACGAGCGGGGAGAGTTAACCGACGTCGAGATCCAGATAGGGATAGTAGAATATATATATATAAAGCTGATACCAAAGCAGAAAAGATATATAATCCTATTAATGCGCCAAAAATCTTAGAAAAGTCTTTTTTTGAATTTAAGAAAGCCCATTCTGATCTAAATGAAAAAGATTTATTGACAATTGTGGAGAGAGTCTATGAAGATTATCCTCTTGAAGAACGAGAAGGATTTAGTGAAGCGTTAACTCAATATGAACAGAGCCAAAAGACTCGGTTGGCTATTTTAGATAATGTTTCACCCCGCGATGAACTTGAACAGACAAGGATGATAAAATACGAAACTGTCAATGTAATTCCCTATTGCTTTTTTACCGAAGTCTATGAATGTTTGCCAAAAGAAAGAAAATGGTACGAGGTAAAAATCCCGTATTGGTACGCAAGAAACCATTCTCGGTTACATGATGGAGTGTTATTTTGTCATTTAACTTATGATAGAAAATTAGGAGCGTTTTTAAAGCCGGAAGAGGATTTCTGTTTACTTTAGGACTAATATTAAATGAGTAACAAATAAGGTTAGGCAAACCTTTCCATAACATAAGATGGATGGGTTTCCTGCTGATAATATGCAAAATGTTTACACATGATACCAACATCTTTATTAAAGACCCAATTTTATAAAAAAACCCGCGCAACTCGCGCGGGTTCAACATTCTCAAACAACTGGTCGGGGCGACAGGATTTGAACCTGCGACCTTCTGATCCCAAATCAGACGCGCTACCAAGCTGCGCCACGCCCCGAACTCAATTATAATAACATTGATACTAAAAGGATGTCAATTTGCTTATTTGCGGCAATAACGACACCATTCTTGTGTCCATACCTGAAACTCCAATTACCTAGGGCAAAGGAAGAAGTTCTTCAGAACAACACCATTTAAAGACCTTTTCCTTACTTGACCTTCTTTTCTGCCAAATTTTCCCTCCATCATTAAAATTTGTTCCCGTACACATAAGGGGAAAATAATTCCAATTAAATTGTAAAATTTACATAATATGGAAGGACATTTTACCTTTTTGTTGAACTCTAATTATCATAACGCATTTTAAGCATTAAGGGTGTGAGAATTAATGAGTGAAAATAGCGAAAAACAGGTTTGTATGCTATTTGAATCAGCTCGCAGGAGTTTGCACCTGCATGATGTTACTTCGGCGCTTAAAAACTTGTTAGAGGCTCTGGAAAAAGAGCCGGATAATGCTGAAGTCATCAGTTTAATGGGAAATTGCTATTTTAATCTGGGCGAGTTCGAATACGCGGCCGGGTGTTGGCAAAGAGTAATTGATTTAGAGCCTAATAATAAAAATGCCAAAGCTAGATTAAACCATTTTAAGAGTCCCTCTTTCCAGATTTGGCTCCGGCGTTATTATGAAGCTCTCCGCAAAGTGGAAGGCAAGGATTTTGAGGGAGCGGAAAAACGATTGAGGGAACTTCTGGAGGAAAATGACGGGTTTGTGAAGGTTTATCAATTGTTAGGGGTTTGTTATCTTGCCATGGGGCAACCCCAACAGGCAAAGGTGATCTGGCATAAGGGTTTGGAATTAGATAAGTCCAATGAAATACTGCTCAACTACCTTGCTAGCAGCCCAATTAGCAAAACTCGGCCCAGCCCCGGGAATATTACTGCCAAACCTGCTTCTGGCCAAATAAAAAGGGGCAGGCTGGTAGGTATTTTAGCAGGTGTTTTATGTTTAGCTTTAGTTATTCAATCAGGTTTTTTTATTAAGGATAGCCGGGAAAGTAAAGAGACTTTGAAGAACATGCAGGAAAGAATTGATTTTTTGTCACAACAGGTTGAACAACAGGTAGCAGCAGTTCCGGTTTTAGCTGAAGTATCGGTACCTGTACCGGAAGAAATCGATAAAGTGGAGCAAAGGGACAAGGAATGGCAGGAAGAGGAAGAACAATACTATTATCAGGGTTATAATGCGTATTTAGTTGGGGATTGGGAAAAAGCAATTAGTAGCCTGGGAAAGGTGGTAGCAATGGAAAGCGGCAGCTATCTTAACCGGGAAGCCTTGTATTATTTGGCCCGCACCAATTTTTTAAATGGCGAATACGGTTATGCTGAGTATTACTACAAAAAGTATTTAAATGATTTCCCGGATACCAACTATTATGATGATAGTATGTATTACCTGGGTTGTATATATTACTACACAGAGCGGAAAGCCGAAGCAAAGGAGACATTTAATAAATTCCGTCAACTTTTTCCCGATAGCGGCTATACATCCACCAAAATATTTCAAGAAGTCATAAGAGCTGCCGGATGAGAGAAACCGAAAAAAATTGAAGTAAAGCTTGACTTTCCAAGGGATAATGAATTATCCTTTTTTACAAAAGGTTAGCGGAAGTGGCTCAGTGGTAGAGCATCGCCTTGCCAAGGCGAGGGTCGCGAGTTCGAATCTCGTCTTCCGCTCCAATATTTGAAATTTACCTCGGCATTGCCGGGGTGTTGTGTTTTATTCCAAATTAGGGTAAATTCTTAGAGGGATATTTTTTAAAAAATTATCACTTAAAGGAAAGAAATCATTAATTATTGGCAATCATTTTAATTGAAAGGATTAGGAGGAGCATAAATGGAAGCAAAAGTTGAAAAGATAGAAAACAGCGAGGCCTACATAAAAGTCATAGTAGACGCTGAGCAGATGGAAAAGGGTATGGAAAAAGCCTATAAACAGTTGGTAAAAAAGGTAAACATACCTGGTTTCCGGAAAGGTAGAGTACCCAGGCCTATTCTGGAAGCCCATCTGGGGAAAGAAGCATTGTACCAGGATGCTATGGAATTTGTAATACCCGCTGCTTACCAGGAGGCCGTGGATAAGCTCAATATCCAGGCAATAGCTTCTCCCGAATTTGAAAACATTGATATTGAAGATGGCCTTTTTAAATTTGATGCCCGGGTAGCTGTTAAACCGGACATCAAGCTCGGCAATTTAGAAGGGCTGGAGATATCCATTCCCAAATTTGAAGTGACCGAAGAACATGTAGACGAAAGGTTGAAGGTAGTACAGGAGAGTTATGCCCAGTTACAGGAAAAAACTGATAAACCTGCCGAAAATGGAGATAAATTAGTCATAGATTTTGAAGGGTTTATTGATGAGGTGCCTTTCCCGGGAGGCAAGGGAGAAAATTATTCGCTGGAACTGGGAGCCAATGTTTTTGTTCCCGGATTTGAAGAACAGCTAATAGGGGTAATGACGGGAGAAGAGAAAGAAGTAAAGGTTACTTTCCCTGAAGATTATCATGCCGATGAGGTAGCCGGGAAAGAGGCTGTATTTAAGGTAAAAGTAAATAAAATCGAAACCAAAGTACTAAGGGCTCTTGATGATGAGTTTGCCCAGGAAGTCAGTCAATTCGACACTATGTCAGAGCTCAGGCAGGATTTAAAGGAATCTATGCAAAAAATGGGGGAACATCAGAAAAAGGAAGCCATTAAAGAAGCAGTAATTGCCAAGGCCCTGGAGAGATGTGAAATTCCTCTGGCTGAAAGTGTAGTAAGAGAGCAGATCGAAAAAATGAAAAACCAGCTTGAAGAGAGAATGAAAATGCAAGGAGTAAGCTTGGAACAATATTTACAGATGACCAATTCCACAGAAGAAGAATTAAATAAGAATATAAGACCTGATGCTGAGTACGTTCTTAAGAGCAATTTCATGCTGGAAAAATTAATGGAGGAAAAAGGTTTTGATGTTACCGATGAAGAAATAGATGAAAAAATAGAGCAAATTGTAAAGGACTCGCCTATGGAGTTTTCCGAGGCTAAGGAACGTTTTGCAGAGTTTAGAAAAAATATCGAATACAGTGTAAAAATGGAAAAAACCATAAACTATTTGATTGAAAATGCTGTTATCACTGAACAGCAGGCGGAAGAACCAGAATCACAGGAATAATAATATTAATTAGTCCTGGTGAATAGTTTGTTAGAGAGGTGATTCAAAGTGTCCTATCTGATTCCGATGGTAGTGGAGCAGACTAATCGTGGTGAACGATCCTACGATATCTATTCCCGCTTATTAAAAGATAGAATTGTATTTTTAGGTAATGCAGTTGATGACGCAGTTTCTAATGTTGTCATTGCTCAGCTCTTATTCCTCGAAGCTGAAGACCCGGACAAAGATATTTCCCTTTATATTAATAGTCCGGGAGGGTCTATTACTGCTGGAATGGCCATCTATGATACTATGCAATATATACGTCCGGATGTTTCTACTATTTGTGTTGGTATGGCAGCCAGTATGGGAGCTTTCCTTCTTGCTGCTGGGGCCAAGGGCAAAAGGTTTGCTCTTCCCAACGCCGAAATTATGATACACCAACCTCTTGGTGGGACTCAGGGGCAAGCCACTGATATTCAAATCCATGCTCGGAGAATAATTAAAATTAAAGAATCATTGAATCGCATACTAGCTGAAAGAACCGGTCAGAAGCTTGAAAAAATCCAGATTGATACAGAAAGGGATTATTTTATGACTGCCGAGGAAGCGAAAGAATATGGTATTATTGATGAAGTAATTAGTCAACCGAAGAAAAAAATGAGTAAAAAATAACTCCCTTTGTACAAGAGAGGTGGATTTATGAATAAGTACGGAGATGATAAAGGACAATTGAAATGCTCCTTCTGTGGCAAAACCCAGGATCAGGTTAAAAAACTGGTGGCCGGACCAGGTGTATATATCTGTGATGAATGCATCGAACTATGCAATGAAATAATTGAAGAGGAACTTGCAGATGATCTTGGTTTTGAGCTGGGGGATATTCCCAAGCCGCACGAGATAAAGGAAATCCTCGATGATTATGTAATTGGTCAGGAACGAGCCAAGAAATCACTGGCTGTTGCGGTCTATAACCATTACAAGAGAATTAATCTTGGCACCAAATTGGATGATGTAGAACTGCAAAAGAGCAATATCATGATGCTGGGACCGACCGGAAGCGGAAAGACTTTGCTGGCTCAAACCCTGGCGCGCATCTTAAATGTGCCCTTTGCTATTGCCGATGCTACTTCCTTGACCGAGGCAGGTTATGTTGGTGAAGACGTTGAAAACATCTTGCTCAAGCTTATCCAGGCAGCTGATTATGACATTGAAAAAGCAGAAAAAGGCATTGTATATATAGACGAGATAGATAAGATTGCGCGTAAAACTGATAACCCCAGTATAACCAGAGATGTTTCCGGGGAAGGGGTACAACAAGCATTATTAAAGATTTTGGAAGGAACCGTGGCCAGTGTACCTCCTCAGGGAGGGAGAAAGCACCCCCATCAGGAATTTATTCAGATCGATACGAGCAATATCCTGTTTATATGCGGCGGAGCTTTTGAAGGCATAGACAAAATAATTCAAAATCGTGTAGGCCAAAAGGTTATGGGATTTGGCGCTGATATTAAGAGTCGGGAAGACAAAAAGATTGGCGAGATTCTAAATATGATTCTTCCCCAGGATCTATTAAGGTTTGGGCTCATTCCGGAGTTTGTGGGAAGGGTACCCATTATTGTTACACTGGATGCATTGGATGTTAATGCCTTGATCAGTATCCTGACCGAACCTAAAAATGCATTGGTAAAGCAATATAAAAAGATATTTGAGCTGGATGGCGTTGATCTGGAGTTTATGGATGATGCTCTGCAGGCTATTGCCCATGAAGCTCTCAGAAGGAATACCGGTGCCAGAGGTTTGCGGGCTATCCTGGAAGATATTATGCTGGATGTAATGTATGAGATTCCATCACGAATAGATGTTACTAAAGCAGTTGTAACCAAGGATGTAATTGAAAAGAAAGAAAAGCCACTTTTGGTGACTGTAGATATAAAGCGCAAGGTAAACTAACTATATATATAGCCAGAAGGTAAATAAAGGCAGCCTTAAATAGGCTGCTTTTTTATTGCTTTTCTGATTCAATTATCAAACACAGGGAATAATATTAAAAACGATTCTTTAGGGGAAAAGACCATGCATCTTTGGAAGAATATACAAGTAGCCAATTCTCAGTCAGATAATAAAGAACCCAAGAAAGCTCCTTCTCCTTCGCTGAAATCTCGTTGCCTGGAAATATTTTGGCCCCAGGTGGAAAAAAGCAAACCGGTACCTGAAGAACCACCTGGGGATAATTCGGGAAAGGAGGTCTCAAACCTTCCCAAACCTCATAGGATTAAGGAAATTTTGGATCAATATGTAGTTGGACAGGAAAGGGCCAAAAAAGCCTTATCAGTGGCCGTTTATAATCACTACAAGAGAATTTCGCTGGGGATGAGTCTAAAGGATGAAGAACTGCAAAAAAGTAATATTCTAATGATAGGACCAACAGGTTGCGGCAAAACATTGCTGGCCCAAACCCTGGCCAAAATATTAAATGTGCCTTATGCTATCGCTGATGCCACTTCACTGACTGAAGCTGGTTATGTGGGGGAAGATGTAGAGAATATTCTGCTGAAGCTAATCCAGGCAGCCAATTATGATATAAAAAAAGCAGAAAAAGGTATCATTTATCTGGATGAGGTAGACAAGATTAGCCGTAAATCCGGTAACCCCAGCATTACCCGGGACGTTTCGGGTGAAGGAGTACAGCAGGCTCTGTTAAAAATATTGGAGGGAACAGAGGCCAATGTACCTCCTAATGGGGGAAGAAAGCATCCCCACCAGCAATTCCTTAAGATTGATACAACCAATATTCTGTTTATTTGCGGAGGAGCTTTTGAGGGCATCGAGACCCTGGTCAAGAGAAGAATAGGGGAAAATGGTATAGGTTTTGGAGCTGATATAAGCTCAAGGCGGGAAAAAAGCAGCAAAGAAGTGCTGAGCCAGATTATTCCTCAGGACCTTTTAAGTTTTGGACTGATTCCTGAATTTGTGGGCCGGTTGCCTATAATTGTTACTCTGGAGCCTCTGGATGAAAGCAGCCTGGTTAGTATTTTGACTTCACCCAAGAATGCCCTGGCCAACCAGTATAAAAAGATAATGGAGATGGAGGGCGTATCCTTGGAATTCAAGGAGGATGCCCTGCGGGCTATTGCTGGCGAGGCTTTTAAAAGGAATATGGGGGCTCGCGGGTTAAGAGCAGTAATGGAAGACATAATGCTGGATATTATGTTTGATATTCCTTCATTACTTGACATATCCAAAGTAATTATAACCAGGGATGTGGTGGAAAAAAAACAAGAACCCATATTAATCAGGGATAACCAAAAAACAGCAGAATATATTGGAAAAAGAATCGACATTTGGGTATAGTGTTACAGCTTATTGGAACTCTTACTTCCATCCTTAATAAAAATTGTGATACCGGTGCTTGGGGGCGGGTCTGCGGTAGTTTCGCCAGCCAGTTGCCGTACCGAATAGCCTTGGGCATCAAGCAACAGTTTTTCCAGTTCTCCGCTGTCAATATCTGAAGGCTTAACATCATTAACCATAATCAGTACTTCTTGGTTTTCAGAAAATATATTGTAAGCAGAAAAAACGTAGCCGTTGTTTAATAATACCTGGTGGGATTTTTCGAAAATCTCAGCTATGTTTTTCAGGGAATTGCCAGTTAAATCTGCCCGGATATGAAGCTTCATATTGATAGGAATCCCTTTATCAAAGTTCATATCGAGCCTAATAATTTTATTGGGTTTTTCGTATTCGCTCTTGTCAATCTCCACCCGGGACCGGTTATTTTCCAAGCCAGGAACCTGTGCCAAAATAGGGACAACCAACTGTGAACATTCTTCTGCCCATCTTTCCAGAGTGTTGTATTTTCCTAATACATTAGTTTCATATTCATCCCGGATTATTTTACCGTCACGGTAATAAATGTAAAAATGAGTATCCACGCTGGTTTTTGATGTGGCTTGAGCCATATATGATTCAGCTTTAAAGTTGTAAAGAGTTTTGTCCACTTCCAGGTCTAAAAAGGAATAGTTCTGCTCCACATATTTCTTGATAGCCTTATCTGCTAAGACCTTAGTAATGGGATTGCCATAGAAGGCAAATCGGAACGCTAATATAATTCCAATTAAGATAAGCATTAAAACAATAAAAAGAGTTGCTATTAGTTTATTCCTCGTCATAAGTTCCTTTCCTCTGTTACAGCGGTGTTGTTACAGCGGGACGTTCTTCTTGTAACACTGGCAGCAGAAGATTTTTGGTGTAACTGTACACCAATACACTGTGTTACAAGAAGAACGTCCCGCTGTAACACGCTGTAACCGCTGGAACACCTAGCAAAACCCCATTCCTGCCATTGCCAGTATGTAATGGTATTATGTTTTTCATGTACTTTTAGCTCGATTATACCGTCTTTATCCAAATCTGCTGCTTCGAGTTCTTCAATAGGCGCATCCAGTGCTGATGAGCACCAGACGGGGTGCAGTTTCCCGGATATTAGGCGATACATAAAGAGGTGGCAGCTGTATGTGTTATCCTCTGCTTTTAGCCAAAAAGGTTTGGCGGAGCCGAAGCTGCCTTCTTTCCAAACCACCATTATCAGCTCTTTTTGTCCCTGGTTATCAGCATCAGCCAGGAGTATTTGCCGGATTTCCCATGATCCCGGCGACTGCCAGAGTTGGCGGCTGCCTTCCACAACGGTAAGCTGTCCTCTATTCAGGGTATAGCTCTCTTTAATGCCATTATTATCGGTATCCTCTGTTAAACTGACCGCTTGCGGATAAGAAGGGAACAGGAACCAGGCCATTATTATTAAAAAAAGAATAACTGGCAGCAGGCAGAACCTGCCGCCCAGAATAGTTGTTAGTTTTCTTCCCATGGGTGTTTAATCCGGCATGATCCCTGACTGACAAATGAGTTGGTCCATTCAGGGGCTGGAGGTGCTTGGTTATTATCAAGCATTTCTCTCCATTTGTTATCTGTTAAGCGGTCCGATGCCGGCCAAGGAAATTCATAATAGGAATAAACAGCTCCTTTAGCGATGCGCAGTTTGCCATCTAAAGGAACCACCGCATAAATACTCTGAATATAACCGGTGCCTTCTTCCAAAACCAGATCGGGAGGAGCGGTTGCTACATCAGCTACTATCATGGCCGGGTTGTCGGCTAAAAGCTGAGAACGGCCGCCTGGGGCTTCCTGGTCCCGCAGTGCTTCCAGCCAGAAATGTTCAAGCTGGCCGCCAAAGCTGCGAATTAGCTCATATTCTTCATCTGTTAATGATTCACCTTTTAGTTCCTTTTCAGAAATGGTTTTTAGATTCAGAGCCAGCACTTCCATTTTTTCCAGGCTCTCGGCATCCCTTTCATTGAGTAGCCCCAGGGTTTTAAGGCCTTCCCGGGTCATGGCCGACAGAGCCGCTAAGCGTGCGTAAAGGTGGGGATTGGGTTCCACGTAACCCCGGTCATCTATTTCCTCATCGATGCCACCGCCCATTTCCGCATAAACCTGTTTGGCATACAGGATGGTGTCATGTTTCAATTCGGTCCAGCTGGCCAAAAAGGTATTCAATTCCTTGTCTTCCCAGGCCTGATTGAGCATGAAGGAGGGATAGCCGGATGGGGTTTCACCTATCAGGGATTTGAGAGTATGCATCCAGGTCCAATAAAGGTTCTGATGCCAGGCAGCGGGTCTTAAATCAGCCAAATATTCCTGTAAACGGTTCATGTTTTCAGGGTAATTGGTATAATCGAATTCACTCATTTCCTCAAGGATGCGGGAGGCTTGCTGGGAACCCAGAGCTGCCGGGATGTCCAGGCCCTTGGGCAGCGTCCGGAGATCATTCTGTTGGTTGGGTCCTACCTCTCTGTAGACTAAGCGTTGGAAGATGTCAGCATCCACTGTATAACGCTGTCCCATAAAACGAAAACCCTTTATTTCCTGTTCCCGGTCCGGTTGGATGGAAGGGTCAAATATGGGAATGGAATTAATCTGGGGTCCTTTCAGTTCCGATGCCTTCTGCAGAAAAGACTGCCACTGGCTGTTATCTGTGGCCAGTTCCGGCAAATTTACTTCATCACCATATACCTGGTTTATTAACTGGGAGTATTCCAGGCAACCCAGATCATCGCTTTGCCCAACAAAGAAATCAGTTGTTAAATAAATCTTTTCCCAGGGGGAGCTGTTTTCATTCTGCTGTAGAGCCAGGGTCATCAGCAGTGCAGAACGGGTTTCATCCTCACTCTTCAGGCGGAAGGTCATGCGTCCGTACCACATCATGGCTTGAAAGTAGCTTTTTAGATTCTCACTGCGGGTATAGTGCCCCCGGGGAATATACTGGGTATAGTCTTCTTTTAACGATTCCAGGAGGTCAGGATCCGTGCCTATGCTCATCACTGGTGAAATAGCTAATTGCCGCTGATCCCGGATAAGCTGTAATTCTGCTTCCACCGCTTCTTTTACTTCACTGGGGATTTTGGTATCAGGGTCTAAAAGGCAGCTGCCCACGGTGAAAAAGGCCAGGTTGCGTTTGGCAGCGTTTTCCCAGGGCCCCCCCTTTAGAGCTGTCAGCTGCTCTGCACTGGCTTTAAGCATGGTGCTAGTCAGTGTTTGTAGCTCAGGTCGCAAATGTTCTTCTTCTACAGTTCTCAGTAAATAATTAAAGAATAAATGGTAATTGTGCAGCATAGCATCTGTGGTAACGAAATTAGGAATACTATCGTAACGATTAAATTCATAAACCATAAAAAATTCGCTGGCAGCGTTAGGAATCACTACAAAACCGTTTTGGGCCAAAAGAGTTCTGGCATCCTCGGAAAAGATAAATCGGCTGGCATTTTCCACATTGCTGAGATCGGCTGCTACTGTATAAGGGGCCAAGCGGCCCTCGGCATCGACTGGTACTTCGTTATAAGGGGCAAATTCTGAGGCAGCAGCCAGTTTCTTGGTATTAAGAGTATTATTGTTTAGGGAGTTGCTTCCGGCACACCCGACTATAGATGTGCTGAAAAATAGTATCAACAAGAGTACTGATACCAATTTCCGGTTTTTTGTGGGCATTATTAATTTCCTCCCGTAATAATGTGTTCTGTCTAGTATTATGGATATTCGCTTTTTTTCTTACAGATAATTCTAGTGTAATGAAAAAAGAATAATTATTGAAGGATGGTTGCGAAAAGTTAGGTTAATAGACAGCATTTATCTGAAAAAATATTGGTTAACTCCATTAAGTGTCCTGAATATGTTGGCTTAGTTAACACTTAAGGAAAAGGTAGTGAAGAATGCCTTTTTTTACTTTATAAACTTTTTAATGCAAAAAGATAGTGACGGGAATAATAAAAAAAACCTATGAAGGGCAGGGCGTTCATGAACAATTTTTTTCTGGAGCATGCAGGGACTTTATACCTGATTCAGGTGCTGATTACCATAGTAATTGGCATATACTTTTGGAGTCTTCTCCAGAACCAGAGATCCAGAAAATCCACCATGGACCGAGAATCAGGGAAAGAGAGGCTGAAGTTGCAGCAGTTGCGCAGCATAAAGCTCAGTGAGCCGCTTTCCAGCCAAACCCGGCCTGCCAGTCTTGATGATATCGTCGGGCAAAAGGAGGGGGTGGATATTTTAAGGTCTGCTCTTTGCGGTTCCAATCCTCAGCATGTAATAATCTATGGGCCCCCAGGTATAGGAAAAACAGCGGCTGCTCGACTGGTTTTGGAAGAAGCTAAGAAGAATCCCATTTCTCCCTTTGGCCCCGGTGCTCAATTTGTAGAGGTAGATGCTACTATAAGCCGATTCGACGAAAGAAATATTGCCGATCCTTTAATCGGTTCCGTTCATGATCCTATATACCAGGGAGCTGGTGCATTAGGGGCAGCAGGCATTCCTCAGCCCAAGCCAGGGGCCTGTACCAAAGCCCATGGAGGAATCCTTTTTATTGACGAAATAGGTGAACTGCATCCCACCCAATTGAACAAGCTGTTAAAAGTACTGGAAGATCGCAAGGTTATGCTGGAAAGTGCGTATTACAGCGAGACTGACGATAATATTCCTTCACATGTTCATGATATATTTATGAATGGCTTGCCTGCAGATTTTAGAATGATAGGAGCTACCACCAGGATACCGGAGGAGCTTCCCCCGGCTCTCAGGTCCCGTTGTTTGGAGGTGTTTTTTAAACCCCTGGATGAAGAGGATATACTATTGATTGCCGAAAATGCTGTCAATAAGATAAATTTTAAAATTGAAAAGGATGCCTTAAAAGAAATAAGCAGGTATGCCAATAATGGGAGGGAAGCGGTCAGATTGGTGGAACTGGCAGCAGGTATGGCCATGCTGGAAAAGTCAAATATTATTACTTTACCTTTAGTAGAGCGGGTATTGGCTAATGGAAGACTCAGTCCCCGGATGGAGTTTAGGACCAGGAAAAAGCCTGCCATTGGAGTTGTCAATGGCCTGGCTGTTTATTCCGGTAATATAGGATGTGTAATTGAAGTAGAGGCAAATAGCATAGCGGCTGCCCCGGGGCGGGGTATATGGACTGTAACCGGAGTGGTGGAAGAGGAACATCTGGGCGGAGGAGACCGGAAGTTTACTCGCAAGAGCATGGCCAAAGGGGCAGTAGAGGCAGTTCTTACTGTTCTGAAAATTGGTTATTCCCAGCCCATAAATAATTATGATATTCATTTGAACTTTCCGGGAGGAGTTCCTATTGATGGGCCATCCGCGGGAGTAGCCATGGCTACCGCAGTTTACTCAACTTTAACCGGTAGACTGGTGGATAACCTGGTAGCCATGACCGGAGAGGTTTCCATCCACGGAAAAATTAAGCCGGTGGGGGGAGTCATCAACAAAATAGAAGCAGCAAAAAAGGCCGGATTAAGGCGGGTAATAATCCCCCAAGACAACTGGTTGAGTATGTTTGATGATTATAAGGATATAGAAGTCATTCCCGCCGAAAATCTTGGCGAAGTATTTGATGCAGCTTTAGTCCCCCAATATGTGAATCTGGGTCTTTCGGAAAATAACAAGATATCGATTTTTAAACCCCAGGCCGCCAATTCTTGCACCGATTAAAGGCATATAGTAGAATTAATGTGTTTAAGGGAGGTGGTTTTTCTTTGGAACTGGAATTAAAACCTGGATATCGCGATATACCTATGCTCCCTTTAAGGGGTTTACTAGTCTTTCCATATACAGTTATCCATCTTGACGTAGGGCGAAAAAAATCTATTAACGCAATTGAAGAGGCCATGTTATCGGGCAAAGAAATTTTCCTGGCCACCCAGAAAGAAGCCCAGACTGATGAGCCCCAGGAAGCAGATATATTCCGTGTGGGTACAGTGGCGGAAATTAGACAGATACTCAAAATGCCGGGTGGCGCCATGCGTGTTTTGGTTGAAGGCTTTCACCGGGGCAGAATCGAAACTTATCTCCGTTATGATCCATATTTCAGGGTATTGATCGAAGAATATAAAGACGATCCGACGGAAAAAAATTCTGAAATTGAAGCTCTTATGAGAGCTCTTATTGCCAAATTTGAACAGTATGTGCGTATGAGTAAAAAAATACCCCCCGAGACCGTAGTTGCAGTGGTTTCTATAGAAGAACCAGGCAGGCTGGCTGATGTCATTGCTTCTCACCTGGCTTTAAGGATCAATGAAAAACAGCAGATCCTGGAAGCTTACAACATAGAAAGACGGTTGGACTACCTGTGCGAACTCTTGGCCAAAGAGATGGAAGTATTGGAGTTAGAGCGAAAGATAAACATTAGAGTCAGAAAGCAGATGGAAAAAACCCAAAAAGAGTACTATCTGCGTGAACAGATGAAGGCTATACAAAAGGAACTGGGAGAAAAGGATGAGAGAGCCAGCGAAGTTGAAGAATTAAAGGAAAAAATTGAGAAGGCCAATCTGCCCAAGGATGTTAGTGAAAAAGCATATAAGGAACTGGAACGTTTGGAAAAAATGCCGCCTATGGTGGCTGAGGCTGTTGTAGTGCGCAATTACCTGGATTGGATATTATCCCTGCCCTGGTCAGAAGAAACCAAAGACCGCCTGGATTTGAAGACTGCTGAAAATATTCTGGACCAGGATCATTATGGTTTGGAAAAACCCAAGGAAAGGATACTTGAATATCTGGCTATCCGTAAGCTGGCTAAAAAAATGAAAGGGCCTATCCTGTGTATGGTGGGCCCCCCCGGTGTTGGCAAGACCTCATTGGGGAAATCGGTTGCCCATGCTCTGGGACGTAAATTTGTCAGGATATCCCTGGGGGGAATCCGTGATGAGGCAGAGATCAGAGGACATCGCCGTACTTATGTAGGATCTATGCCCGGACGGATTATACAGGGAATGAAACAAGCAGGATCAAAAAACCCTGTTTTCCTTTTAGACGAGATAGATAAAATGACTATGGATTTTAGAGGTGATCCGGCTTCTGCACTTTTGGAGGTCCTTGATCCAGAACAAAATAATGTTTTCAGCGATCATTACCTGGAAATACCCTTTGATCTGTCCAAAGTTTTGTTTATTACTACAGCTAATTTGAGTTATAATATTCCCCGCCCTCTATTGGATAGAATGGAGCTTATTGAAATTTCCGGTTATACTGAAGAAGAAAAAGTGCCCATTGCACTTGATTATCTTATTCCCAAACAGCTAAGAGAGCATGGCTTAAAAGAGGAAAATGTCTCTTTTAGTGAAGGTGCTATACGGAAGATTATCCGGGAATATACTCGTGAAGCCGGGGTACGTAATCTGGAGCGCCAGATAGCATCAATCTGCCGCAAAGTAGCTCGTAAGGTTGTGGAAGATCGTGGTCTTTCTGTCAATATCACAGCCAATAGTGTCACCAAATATCTGGGCAAAGAGATATTCCGGTATGGGGTAGCCGAAAAAGAGGATCAGGTGGGAGTTGCCACCGGTCTGGCATGGACCGAGACCGGTGGAGATATTTTGTCCCTTGAGGTAGCTTTATTGAAAGGAAAAGGCAAATTGATTCTTACTGGCAAGTTGGGAGACGTTATGAAGGAATCAGCCCAGGCGGCCTTAACTTATGTTCGCTTCCGCAGTGAACAGCTGGCAATTGAGCCCAGTGTACATGAAGACTATGATATACATCTGCATATTCCAGAAGGAGCTATTCCCAAGGACGGGCCTTCAGCAGGCATTACTATTGCCACTTCCATGGCGTCGGCCATGTCCGGGCTACCAGTAAAGAGCCATGTTGCTATGACTGGTGAAATAACACTCCGGGGAAGGGTGCTGCCTATTGGAGGAGTTAAGGAAAAGATTCTGGCTGCCCATCGTGCAGGCATTGATACCATTATCCTGCCCATGGAAAACAAGAAGGATCTTGATGAAATTCCTGCCCATGTAAGAAAAAAGATAAATTTTGTTTTGGTAAATCATATGGATGAAGTGCTGGCTGAGGCACTGGTTCGCAAGGATTAATTACCGAGAACCTGGTGAGGAGAAGCATTTTACAATCGGGGGAGATCCAATGATAATAAAACAGGCGGAATTAAAAGGTGTTTATGTTAATAACACACAGCTGCCGCAGGATTCTCTTCCTGAAATAGCCCTGGTAGGCAGGTCTAATGTAGGAAAGTCTTCCTTGATCAACAGACTGGTTAACAGAAAGAATCTGGCCAAATCCAGTTCTACCCCTGGGAAAACCAGAACGATTAATTATTATTTGATAAACCGCCAGTGGTATCTGGTTGATTTACCCGGATACGGGTATGCCAAGGTATCCCGAACGGAAAAAGCCCGATGGGGCAGAATGATCGAAAACTTTTTAAAAGAACGCACCCAGGTAAAAGGTGTTATTCAATTGGTGGATATACGCCATGAACCTTCTAATGATGATATTCTTATGCAACAATGGCTTTTGGCCTATGGTATTCCTGTGCTGGTAGCGGCTACCAAGGCTGATAAGATTTCCCGGGGGAAAAGGTCAAAGCACCTGGGAATCATCAGCCAAGCCCTTTCCATGAACGGTCAGTTGCCCATTAGTTTTTCTGCTGAGACTGGAGAAGGAAAGGAAGAAGTCATGGCGGCTATTGATGCTCTCTTAAATGTATAAAGCTATTCACCCTATCCTGCAAATAAGAGCAACCCCCTTTCTTCCCCGCAAAAAACGTTTTTTTTAAAACTCCAATAGCATAGCCTGGTTTCTCCTGCTGGTAAGGCTTTTTATTAATTACCTTCAGGATCGTTGGTTTCCCGTCAGGATTCAAAAGGCAGGATTAGGCTTATTGGTCGGTTGGGGGCACCCTGGTAAAATATAAAGGGAATGAGCTTGCATAGGCCCGAATATATTCAGTACAATTTACAATGTATAAACAATTATCTTTGATGTATGTGAAGAAGGCATTTGTCCCATCTCATAGATAGATTATAGGTGCTTATATTTAGGAGGTATTTTCAATGACGGCTGCCAATATTTTGAGTGTTTACGACCCTGCCAGTGTTGAGCATAAGTGGTACGAGTACTGGAAAAAGAATGGTTATTTTTCACCCTCGGAGGACCGCGATTTGGAACCCTTTTCTATTGTCATGCCTCCTCCTAATGTAACCGGGTCACTGCATTTAGGACATGCACTGGATAATACTCTCCAGGATATTCTTTCCCGCTGGAGAAGGATGCAGGGGTACAATGTATTATGGCTGCCTGGAACCGATCATGCAGGAATTGCTACCCAGGCTAAAGTCGAAGAAGCCCTGGCCCAGGAAGGATTGAGCCGTTATGATCTGGGAAGGGAAAAATTCCTGGAAAAGGTGTGGGAGTGGAAAGAACTTTATGGAAACCGGATCACTAAACAATTGAGCCTTCTGGGATCGTCCTGTGATTGGACCCGGGAGCGTTTTACTATGGACGAAGGATGTTCACAGGCGGTAAGGGAAGTATTTGTCAATTTGTACAATAAAGGATTGATTTACCAGGGTGATTACATAGTTAACTGGTGTCCCAAATGCAATACAGCTATTTCTGATATTGAAGTTGAACATGAGGATACCCAGGGGAACCTTTGGTATATTAAATACCCGGTGAAAAACAGTGATGAGTTCATTATTGTTGCCACCACCCGCCCCGAAACTATGCTAGGCGATACTGGGGTGGCAGTTCATCCTGATGATGAAAGGTACCGCCAACTGATAGGACAAACAGTTGTGCTTCCCCTTATGAACAGGGAAATACCAATTATTGCAGATGAGTATGTGGACCGGGAATTTGGCACCGGCGCTGTCAAGGTTACTCCAGCTCATGACCCCAATGATTTTGAAATGGGCTTACGGCATGGTTTGGAACAAATTGCGGTTATGGACAATAATGCCATAATGAATGAAAACGCCGGTGCCTATCAGGGAATGAGCTGCAGTGAATGCCGCAGTCAGGTGGTTAAAGATCTTGAACAACAAGGCTTCCTGCTTAAAGTGGAATTGCACCAACATGCGGTTGGCCACTGTCAGAGATGTGACACCATAATTGAACCTATGATCTCCAAGCAGTGGTTTGTTAAGATGAAGCCCCTGGCCCAGCCTGCTATTGAGAAGGTACTGAACCAGGAAATCAGATTTGTCCCTGAACGCTTTACCAGAATATATATCAACTGGATGGAAAATATCCGCGATTGGTGTATTTCCCGCCAGTTGTGGTGGGGTCACCGGATTCCGGTCTGGTATTGCCAGGAATGCGGTGAAGTAATATGCAGCAAAACCGACCCCGACAGTTGCCCCGCTTGCCAAACCAGTAATTTAAAACAAGATGAGGATGTACTGGATACTTGGTTCAGCAGTGCTCTGTGGCCTTTTTCGACTTTGGGCTGGCCGCAAGCAACCAGCGATCTGGAGTATTTTTACCCCACCAGCGTTCTGGTAACTGGACGGGATATTATTTTCTTCTGGGTGGCCCGCATGATTTTTTCCGGAATAGAACACACCGGGCAAAAACCTTTTAGTGATGTGAATATTCACGGTTTAATACTGGATGCCCAGGGGAGAAAAATGAGCAAATCCCTGGGCAATGGAATAGATCCTATTGAAGTAATAGAAAAGTACGGGGCCGATACCCTCAGGTTCTCCCTTATTACAGGGGTTACACCAGGAAACGATATCCGCTTCCACTGGGACAAAATAGAGAATACAAGGAATTTTGCCAACAAAATCTGGAATGCTTCACGTTTTGTAATGATGAACCTGGAGGGCTATGAGGATATTACGATTTCTGATGAAGAACTGGGATTAGTGGATAAATGGATTATCTCCCGGTTAAACACAAAAATCGAAGAGGTAACCAAACTGCTGGAAAGATATGATACGGGGGAAGCAGCCAGGACTCTGTACGATTTTATATGGGACGAATTTTGTGACTGGTATATAGAACTGGCCAAGCCTCGCCTTTTCAAACCCGCCCATGAGCGGGAAAAAAAGGTGGTACAAAAACTGTTAAGGGATATTCTCTATAATATTCAGGTACTGCTGCATCCCTTTATGCCTTTCATTACCGAGGAGATTTACCAGCACCTGCCCGGTCATGATGAAACAATTATGCTTAGGGCCTGGCCCCGTAAGAATGACCAACAGATCTGGCCGGAGGCAGTTTTTAACATGCAGCAAATAATGAATATTATTCGTGCAGTAAGGAATATCCGGGCCGAATTCAATGTCAGCCCTGGTTCCCCCATTAGCGCAGTTCTGGTTGCCAGAGGCGAAAAAGAGGCTGAGATGTTAAAAAACAATCAAGCCTATATCAAAGAAATGGCTAATGTTGCTGATTTAAGTATTGTGGTAGATCTGGACCACAAGCCGCCCCAGTCAGCTTCGGCTATTACTGCTACGGCCGAAATATATGTTCCACTGGGGGGATTAATAGATCTGGAAAAAGAGATTCAGCGGTTGCACAAAGAAATGAAGAATGCTGAGGATGATCTGAATAAAGCCCAAAACAAGCTGAAAAATGAGCAATTCCTGGCCCGGGCCCCCAAAGAAGTTATTGCCAAGGAACAAGCCAAAGCCCAAGAAGCGTTAGCAAAGAAAGAAGGTATTGAAAAACGACTGCAGATACTGAAAGGCTAATAGAGGAGCACCTTCATCGGTTGGCCAAGCTGGGGAGTAAACCGGGGCTGGAGAGGATACTGGCTTTGCTGGCGGAGATGGATAACCCCCACCAAAAACTGAAATACGTGCATGTGGCGGGTACTAATGGCAAGGGATCTACCTCCACCATTATAGCGGATGTACTGACCCAGGCGGGATATCGAGTAGGCCGGTTTACCTCTCCTCATATGCATTCCTATTTGGAAAGATTCACCATAAACGGTGTTAATATTGATGCTTCATTATGTAAGGAAATTCTGGAGGAGATTGAAACCAAAGTTAAGATAATCGAAGCCCAAGGTCTTTTTAGGCCAACGGAGTTCGAGGTATTAACTGCTCTGGCCTTTGCTTTCTTTGCCCGGCAGCAAGTAGACCTGGCAGTGATTGAAGTAGGAATGGGAGGAACACTTGATTCCACGAATGTTATAAATCCCCTGGTGTCAGTTATTACTTCGGTTGACTATGATCATACCCATGTTTTGGGCAATAGCCTGGCAGAAATTGCAGCTAACAAAGCAGGCATAATAAAACCGGAAGTACCGGTAGTTTTAGGACCCATTGCCGGTGAGGCGCTGACGGTTCTTAAAGAGACTGCCCACCTGAATAATTCAACGGTAGGAGCGCCTGTGCATATTGCTATAAGGCCCAAAGCAGCGCCTAAAATCAATGGGCAGGTTCTTGATATAAATATTGGTCAGGAGCAACTTACCGATCTATTTTTCTCCTTACCGGGGGATTTTCAGTTGGAGAACCTGAGATGTTCATTGGAAGCCCTGGTTATTCTCAGGAAGCAAGGTTTTCAATTTTCCGTAGGGGATATCAAGCAGGCTCTTTCACAGATAAGAATTCCTGGACGGCTGGAAGTTCTGAGTCCTTCTCCTCTGGTAATAGCTGATGCCGCCCACAACCCTCATGGTGCCAAAGCCCTTAATGAATCTCTGCTCCGTTTATTGCCCGGACAGGCAAAAGTACTGGTATGTGGACTGGTTGATGATAAGGATGAGTACAACGTGTTAAAAAGCCTTGAGCCCGGCTCCTGTTGTTGTATAGTAACCAGGCCGGCGGGGGAACGGGGAAAAAATTGGTTAAGGGTTAAAGACTGTTGGGAGCGGTGGTTTGCAGCCAAGCCGGTTATCGCTATCGAAGATATTCAAGAAGCAGTAGAGTATGGTCTCAGTCTTACCTCAGGGTCAAGGTATTTACTCGCAACCGGTTCCTTTTACGTACTGGACAGGGTACGGCGTATCTTTGTATCCCAATCATAATAGAATAAGTCAGATGTTAGCATTCTTTGCCCATTCTATCTATGAAAACAGGATGGGCTTTTAATTATATAGATACTATTGGCCCCCTAATCAGCATATGTTTTTGTGGGGGGCATTAAGATGGCATTTAGATTAGGTTCGCAGGAAAAAAGATTCTATGCTTATTTTGAAGAAATGGCAGATGGAATATATGACGCGGCTAAGATTGTGCAGGCCTGTATAAGAGGTGATGCCCAATCAGGCAGCAATATGGATAAAATCCAAAAAATAAGCCAGCGGGCCGAGCACTTGCAGTTATTAGTGCTGAAGCAGGTTGGTAAATGCCTGGTTACTCCTTTTGATCGCGAAGACATTTTGGAAATAACCCATAATCTATTGGATATTACCTATCACCTGGAGGATGCCTTGGAACTGGCTGCAGCTCACATTCCGGCCAACCGGAAACACAAAGAAATTATAGAAATAGCCAGCCTTTCAGTACAAGCATCACGGGAACTTAAAGACGCAGTTCTTAAGCTGGCAGAAATAAGGGCACAACAGGGTTTGATTTGGAAGAACTGCGAAAAAGTGATAATGTGCAAAAGGAGAGCAGATATTGAGCACATAAAAATGGTGGCCCGGTTTCTTCGCGATACCCCCCGCCTGGCTGAAAACCTCAGGTGCAAAGAGGTTATTAATCATCTGCTGGGAATAATGGGTTGCTACCAGAGAGCAGCCGAGTTCCTGTTGCGTATCTCCGTAAAATATGTTTAGTCCTGAACATATACTTACTATTATTATTCTGGCTTTGGCTTTTGACTTCATAAATGGTTTTCATGATACAGCCAATTCTATAGCCACCTCAGTGTATACTCGGGCCCTGACTCCTGGCCGAGCAGTGATGATGGCTGCTCTGCTCAATTTTTTGGGTGCTGTCAGTTCGACGGCTGTAGCCGCTACCATTGCCCAGGGTATTGCCCATCCTTTATCATTCAATGGCTATACATTAATAGCTGCTTTAATCGCTGCGATTATGTGGAATCTATTTACCTGGTATTTAGGCATGCCCAGCAGTTCGTCCCATGCGTTG
This sequence comes from Syntrophomonadaceae bacterium, assembly GCA_050949885.1. GTDB lineage: Bacteria > Bacillota > Syntrophomonadia > Syntrophomonadales > Syntrophomonadaceae > JBMNGO01. The sequence goes on from JBMNGO010000005.1 coordinate 139,749, forward strand.
ATCGGGGGACTGGTGGGTAGTTTAATTGCTGGCTGGGGAGCTCAAACCATAATATGGCAGGGGTTTTTCTTTGTTTTGGCAGGATTGATAATTTCGCCCCTGGTTGGGTTTATGCTAGGTCATATAATAATGAAAATCTTTTTATTAATTTTTAGGAATACTAATCCTGTAGGAATTAATAATCAGTTTCGCAAAGCGCAGATAGTATCGGCTGGTTTGGCTTCTTTTGCTCATGGTTGCAACGATGCTCAGAAATCAATGGGGTTAATTACCCTTACTCTGGTTGCATCCGGGTGGCTTTCTGAATTCTCGGTTCCTTTATGGGTAAAAATATCCTGTGCTGCAGCCATGGCCCTGGGAACCTGGGCTGGGGGGTGGAAAATCGTCAGGACTCTGGGAAATAAAATCATCCGTCTGGAACCGATAAATGGTTTTGCATCTGATCTGGCGTCATCTTTGGTTGTCTACTCGGCCAGTCTGCTGGGAGCACCAGTCAGTACTACTCATGTTGTGTCCTCATCACTATTGGGTATGGGGGCAGCAGTTAGATCACGGGGCGTCCGTTGGAAGACTGGAGTGCAAATGGTTGAAGCATGGTTTATGACTATTCCTATCACAGCTATTTTATCTGCAGCTATTTATTGTTTATTGAAAATAATTGTATAATATGCGAAAAATCCTTATAATGAAAATCAATTCTGTATATTTTACTAAAACAGGAAACACGAACCTTCGAGAACTATTTCACAAAAAAATGTATTAGTGGTAAGATTATTGTAATATGTGTTTTTTTGTTTTATGAAGAAGGAGTGGACAATTTGAAAGCATACAAGATCCCCGAAGCAACAGTTCAAAGGCTATCTCTTTATACCAGATATCTGCATCAATTAATCGATGAAGATATCGAGACCGTATCTTCTGTTGAAATTGCTGAAGGTGTGGGAGTCAGTTCTGCACAAGTAAGAAAGGATTTGGCTTATTTTGGGGAATTTGGGACCCGGGGGGTAGGATACAAGGTCAAGAATCTATATGGTCATTTGATGAAAATACTGGGATTAGATCATAGGTGGAATGTATTATTGGTAGGAGCAGGAAAACTTGGTTCAGCTTTGGCCAGATACCAAGGATTCTCCCAGCGGGGGTTTAATATTTGTGCTGTATTGGATTCAGATCCTAGCATAGTAGGCAGCAAATTGAACGATATTACTATCGAGTCTATTGATAAACTGCAGGAATCGGTTAAAGAGAATGACATACATGTGGGGATTATTACTGTTCCGGCAGCTGCTGCTCAGCATGTAACCGATAAGTTAATAGCAGCTGGAGTTAAGGCTATACTCAATTTCTCACCCCGGGTGTTAAGGGTTCCGGAGGATGTTATTTTACGTAATGTTGATCTATCCGTTAATATTGAAGTACTCAGTTTCAACCTGGCGTTTAACAAGCTAATCAACAATTAACCCAATTTAAACCTTTATTAACTGTTAGGGCTCTCTGTTGGAGAGCTTTTTGTGTTTTTCTTGTTTTAACAGTTGGGTAATGCTAAACTTTTAGCAAACCTGGAATTTACAATGTTTAACACAAATCCATCTTTTTTTCCACTTGTGTTGGGAGTAATTGTCGGTAGATGGATAAAATAAGCTATAGTAGAATTATTACCAGGTTAGTTTGATGGCATGAAAGGCATTTTTTTTCTATTTATTCGGTTTTTTCATAATTCGTCATTAAAAGGGTGTAAGTATGAGGAAAAGAAATGCGTAATATTATTTTAGCATCGCAATCTCCCAGGCGCCGGATCCTGTTATCTAATCTGGGAGTAAAATTTTCCTGTATTTCTATCGAAGCCAATGAGGTATTTTATAACAAAGAGGACCCTGTTACCGCTGTACAAAGAATTGCCCTACAAAAGGCTGATCTGGCTGCTGATAGGCTTCAAAGCGGCATTATTATCACTGCTGATACCATTGTAGTTTTGCATGGAGAGATTATGGGTAAACCTGCTGATGATGATGACGCGTTCAGAATGCTGTCAATGCTAAGTGGTAACCGGCACCGGGTAATAACCGGGTTGTGTGTTAAGGATCTGGATAATCAAAGTCAGGAAGTAGTAGCAGAAACCACCTGGGTATATTTCCGGCAATTAAGCGAGGAGGAAATTGTCAGATATATTGCCACCGGAGAACCGCAAGATAAGGCAGGGGCCTATGGTATTCAAGGATATGGCGCTGTTTTAATTGAGAAGATAGAGGGCTGTTATTTCAATGTTGTTGGCCTGCCTTTAAGCAGACTTTACCAAATGTTAAAAAAACAAGGCATTGAAATGCTTCCTGGAGGTGCTATAAATGAGCGAATACCATGTGGGAATAAAGGACCTGCCGGTTAGTATGCGTCCTCGTGAAAAATTAATGGAAAAAGGCGAGGCCAGTTTGAGTGATGCCGAATTACTGGCAATCATTATCGGTATGGGAACCAGGAAAGTAAATGCGGTTGATCTTGCTCGATCACTGATGGTTAAATACGGCAGCTTGAGGTTCTTAAAAGAAGCCAGCCTGGAGGAATTAACTGCCGAACATGGCATCGGACCTGCTAAGGCCATCAGTATAAGAGCTGCCATTGAAATTGGCCGAAGGATGGCCGTCAGCGTTTATCATAAGCCTGTAATAAAAAGTCCCCAGGATGTGTGTGACCTGGTAATGGAGGAAATGCGTTACTTTGACCGAGAATATTTCCGCGCCTTATACCTGGACCGTAAAGGCGGCCTTTTGGCTATGGAGGATATTTCAAAAGGGGGACTTCACAGCTCAATAGTTCATCCCCGGGAAGTATTTAAAACTGCGGTAAAAAGAAGTGCAGCATCAATTATTCTGGTACATAATCACCCTAGCGGCGATCCGACACCTAGTATTGAGGATATTGAAGTGACGCGCAGGCTGGTGCAAGCAGGCGAGACTATGGGTATAGTAATACTGGACCATGTTGTAATAGGAGAAAAAGCCTATTGTAGCTTGAAGGAAAAGGGTTTAATTTGACGTAAGAGGAGGAAATATGCAAGTGTTTCTGGGAAGAGATCTTGGAATAGATTTAGGTACGGCCAATACTCTGGTACACGTTAAAGGCAAGGGAGTTGTTATAACCGAACCTTCAGTTGTTGCTATCCAGGCAGACACCGGAAAGGTGTTGGCAGTTGGGGAAGAAGCTAAGCAGATGATAGGCAGAACCCCGGGAAATATTATTGCCATAAGGCCTATGAAGGATGGGGTAATAGCGGATTTTGACGTTACCCAGGCTATGCTCAAGTACTTTATCAGTAAAGCCATTGGGCAGAAAAGCTTTATGAAACCGCGTATTATTATAAGTATTCCTACCGGTTGCACTACAGTTGAAGAAAGGGCCGTCAAAGAAGCAGCCTTGCAGGGCGGAGCGAAAGAAGCCTATTTGATTGAAGAACCTATGGCAGCTGCTATAGGCGCTGATCTCCCTGTTCATGAGCCTACCGGGAATATGATAGTTGATATTGGCGGCGGGACTACGGAGGTGGCGGTTATCTCCCTGGGCGGAATTGTAACTGCCAAATCTGTTCGTGTAGCCGGCGATAGAATGGATGAAGCTATTATTCAATATTTAAGGAAAAATTATAATTTGTTGATTGGCGAACGTACTGCCGAGGAGATAAAAATGTCCATCGGTTCAGCCCTCTGGGAAGGTCCGGAGGAGCATTTTGAAGTTAGGGGCCGTGATATGGTCAATGGACTTCCCAAAACAATAAAAACCTCTTCAACAGAAATACAGGAGGCTTTAAAAGAGACGGTTGCTCAAATTGTAGATGGAATTCGGGTTTGCCTGGAAAAAACACCTCCGGAACTGGCTTCTGATATTATGGACAGAGGAATTGTTATGGCGGGTGGCGGAGCTCTGCTGCGAGGGCTGGACAAACTGATCAGCATGGATACCCACATGCCTGTTTATGTGTGTGATGAACCATTACTAGCGGTTGCCCGGGGAACAGGCAAGGTCCTGGAAAACATAGAATTTTTGAGGAGGGTCCTGGTTGCCCGCAGAAAAACTTTCTAATGGGTGAGGGTTTTGTTTAATTTATTTAATAATCGATATTTCTGGTTAATATCCGGTATTATAATAGTCCTTCTGATTATTATGAATCTTAGCTCCTCAAACCGCCAGGAATTGACTATTATGGAAAAATGGATACGTGAAACTTACACCCCGCTGCAAAGCGGGGTTAGTAAGCTTAACGAAAAGTGGGACAGTATTGCTGTTTATTTTAGAGACAAAAAGGACCTGCAAAAGCAAGTAGAAACCCTAGCTAGGATGTGTGCTGAATTATCTCTCAAAAATCAGATGCTGAGAGAAAGCCATGCTGAAGCTGAAAGGCTGAGGGAAATGGTGGGTTTTATTGAATCTGCAAGGGAGATCTACACTTTGGTTCCTGCCCGGGTAATAGCTCGCAGTCCCAACAGCTGGTATCAGACTATTACTATTGATCAGGGAAGCAACAGCGGGATTGCCAAGGACATGGCAGTCATAAGCCCTAAGGGCTTAGTTGGCCGGGTAGGCAGTGTGAGTCAGAACTCCGCACAGGTCAATCTTATATCTGACCGGGAAGTGGCGGTTGGTGCAGTGGTTCAGGAAACCCGCGACACCAGCGGGATTGTGGAGGGTTTGGGGAGCAGTGAACTGCTGAGGATGATCAATATTCCTTATTATTCAGGAATTAAAGAAGACGACAAAGTGATAACCTCAGGACTATCCGAGATATTCCCCAAGGGTATTGATATTGGTACAGTAGTTGCTATTACCCGCGAACCCAATGGGCTATTGCTTTCAGCTACCATTAGGCCTACCGTTGAATTAAATAAACTTGAAGAGGTATTGGTTATTACAGAATACAGGGAACCAGAAGAACATAATGGGGTAGAGGAGAATTAGTCTTTGCGAACCTTTTTACTTATTTTCTTGCCTTGGCTGGCATTATTGTTACAAACCACCATACTGGATTATCTCAGCATTAGCGGGGTGGTTCCTGACCTGGTATTGATCTTTGTAGTTTTTTTTGCTCTTTTAAACAAGGTTTATCCGGGAACCATTTATGGTTTTTGCTGTGGCCTGCTGGAGGATCTTTACTTGGGCAGATTTATCGGAATAAATGCGATTTCCAAAGGTTTAACAGCTTTTATTATTGGGAAGCTGCAAGGGAATGTTTTTAAAGACAATCTTTTTGTAGGGATAATGTCGGTTTTTATAGCTACCCTGCTGAACTCAGCCTTTGTCTTTATTTTAAGTATTGCAAGCTATGATTTTTTCCATTTTGATATAAGTTTGTTGATAGGGCTAATAATCCAAGTTCTCTTCAATACAACTATTGCTCTGCCTCTTTATGTCTGGTATCATGGGTTTTCCAGAAAAGAACTGTCAGAATCATTCGGGGAGTTATAAATGAAATCAGGGGAGTTAGAAAAGAAACTAAAGGTTTATTCATATATAATAATGGCTCTTTTCGCTATCCTGCTTATTCGGTTGGCCGTGGTACAGATATTTAACAATGACATATATCAGACCCAGGCCAAGGAAAACCGCATTCGCCTTCTGTCCATTAAAGCACCCCGGGGGGAGATATATAGCCGGGAAGGAGAAATCCTGGCAACTAACAAGCTGGTTTATACTCTTACCTTGACAGCCCAAGGAGTTCATAACCAGGATACGGTTATTAATGAACTGCTTAAGGTTATAGCCCCTTATTACCCGGAATTAGACGAAAATTCCATTAAAGAAAAAATTGAGGCCAACAGGTTGAGACTATTCGAACCGATTACCTTGATAAGAGATATTCCCTGGGATTTGGTAGTAAAAATAGAAGAAAACCGACCAAAACTGCCCGGAGTAGCTATTTCCGTTGAGCCTCTGAGAGACTATCCCCAGGGGGAATTGGCAGGCAGTATAATGGGGTATATTCATTCTATTACACCCCAAGAGATTGCCGCTGCCGCCGAGAAAAATATAGAATACGACCTCAGCAGCCTGATAGGTAAATCAGGGGTAGAAAAGGCATATGAAGCAGAACTGAGAGGAGAACCTGGAGCCAGGCGGGTGGAAGTGGATTCACGAGGTCGGCCCATTGGTGAATTGGTCACCTTGGAACCCGAGCCGGGAAATAATCTGTACCTTACCATCGATACCGAAATTCAGAAAGTCTTGGAAAAAAGCATGGCTGAAGTCTTGACCAACCTGCAAAAGAGGTTCCCCAAGGCCCAGGTAGGGTCAGCGGTGGTGCTGGATGTCAAAACCAGAGAAGTGCTGGGACTGTGCAGCTTTCCCGCCATGTTCCCGGGCGACTGGCGAGGTAATATTAGTCAAGAAAGAGCTGAGTACTATTTGGGTCCCCGGGACGGAAAGTATGATCCATTAAATCCTGGGGCTGCCTTAAACAGAGCGATACAGGTGACTTATCCGCCGGGCTCTACCTTCAAGCCAATAACCGCTATGGCTGCTCTGGAGGCTGGGGTTGTGGATCCTCAAAAAGACCTGGTAAACTGCAAGGGAGGCTACTGGCTGCCACCCTATATAAAGTGTTGGGGTGTCCATGGTCATGTAAACTATTTTTCCGGAATGGCTCAGTCCTGCAATACCTTTTTTCAAGAGATGGCAAGAAGAGCCGGTAAGGATGAAATAATAAGGGTAGCTCACGAGTTTGGGCTGAGTGACAGAACCGGTATCGATATTCCCAATGAAGCCAAAGGGTTACTGCCCACACCTGAATGGAAAGAGAGCATAAATGCTATTTTGACCAATAGAAAATACGAGACTTTGCGGAAGGAACTGGATAACAAGTATGACCAGCTTTTTGCTCAGGCAGCAACTGAAGAAGCCAGGGCAACCCTGGAAAGACAAAAGAAAAATGAACAAGCTATATTGGAAGCCCAATATAAGATTGATTTCAATTTTAATACCAATTGGCAGGATTTTGATACCTATAATATGTCCATCGGGCAAGGATCTAATGATTATACAGTTATTCAGTTAGCCAATTATGTGGCTACACTGGCCGATGATGGAAAGTTAAAAAAACCCTATGTGGTGAAGCAGGTAGTATCGCCAGAAGGCAAGGTTCTGAAAGAATTTAAGCCTGAACTGATTCGGCAGGCTGATGTGAGCCAGGAAAGCATAAATACCACCAAGCAAGCCATGCAGGCAGTATGTCAGCCAGGTGGTACTTCTTATTATCTTTTCAGCCACTTTCCGCAAGATATTAAAGTAGCGGCCAAAACAGGCACTGCTGAATCAGGCCGGGTAGGCGATGATCCCCTTAAAGATTACCATGGAGTTTTTATAGCTTTTGCTCCTGTTGATGATCCCCAAATAGCTTTTGCCGGGGTTATTGAGTACGGTTATCATGGGGGAGAATCAACGGGAAATGTAGCCAAAGCTGTTTTCGAACAATACTTCGGAATTAAGGATCATTTGATGGAAAATAAGGAATAGCTTCGCCTGTCGAATTTTACTGGTGAATAATGAAAGAATTTTTTGCTGGCAAACGACTTAATCTCGGAGAAATAGGTTTTATTTCTCTTTATTTTTTTTTATTCTCCAAAGGAAATTATTTACAAGTATAGAAATGTAAGGAATGTAGCTCTACTTTCGTGGTTGTAGGGGGGGCAGGATATGTCAACAGCCTTACGAATTGTTAACGGCGAGATACTGATTAATTTGACCGCATCCAATTCATTTAAAGAAATGAAAGATGAGTTGGCGAAAAAACTCCCTTTGCTTGATAGTCAACAGCCAGGCGGCTGCGTTAGTATTCAGATTGGTGAAAATCAGCTGAATAACAAGCAGATCAAGGAGATTGAAAAGATACTCTTGGAATATGGCTTTAATCTTGGCCATTTATTGTCAGCAGCTACCGGTCAGGAGCCTAGTGATAGCCAGAATGGCCCCTTTTCTGAAATGCCCTATTACAAAGAAACGGTTTTAATTTGCAGAAACTTGCGATCCGGCCAGAAATATTTTGCCGAGGGAAATGTGGTGGTATTGGGAGATATTAATCCAGGTGCCGAGGTCATTGCTGGAGGAAATATTTTGGTTATGGGTTCGTTAAGGGGATTAGCCCATGCGGGAGCCTTTGGGGATCAGAGGGCAGTCATTGCTGCTTTTAGATTAAATCCTACCCAGATCAGAATAGCCCATCACATAACCCGTCCACCTGACGGGGAGGTGCAGGTGGTGAAGTCTCCGGAAATTGCTCAGATTAGAGAAGGAAAAGTTGTAATCAGACAGATAAAAATTTGAATGGAGGTCTAGTGATGAAGAGTAAGGTGATTGTGATTACTTCAGGTAAAGGTGGCGTTGGCAAAACTACCACTACTGCCAATTTGGGGACAGCATTGGCTATGATGGATAAAAAAGTAGTCCTGGTAGACACTGATATTGGTCTGAGAAACCTGGATGTAGTTATGGGACTAGAAAACCGTATTGTCTTTGATATAGTCGATGTAGTCAATGGTAACTGCAAATTGAGGCAGGCTTTGATTAAAGATAAACGTTTTGAAGGATTGTTTTTGTTGCCCGCAGCCCAAACCAAAGATAAGACGGCGGTGACGCCCCATCAGATGAAGAACCTGCACAATCAGCTGCGCCAGGAATTCGAATACCTCCTGGTGGACTGTCCGGCCGGGATAGAGCAAGGATTCAAGAATGCAGTGGCCGGGGCTGATGATGCCATTGTAGTAGCCACACCGGAGGTATCCTCAGTACGGGATGCCGATCGTATAATCGGTCTGCTAGAAGCGGCAGGTATTAATAAGATAAGCCTAATAATAAACCGTATCCGCAGCAAAATGGTCAAAAGAGGAGATATGATGGATGTTAACGATATTATTGACATTCTGTCTATAGATCTATTAGGCGTGGTACCCGAAGATGAAGCTATTGTAGTTTCCACCAACCGGGGAGAGCCTGCGGTGCTTGAGTCTTCTTCCCGCGCTGGGTCGGCTTATCGCCGGATTGCCAGAAGAATAACGGGAGAAAATGTTCCCTTGTATCCTATGCAAGATCCCAGCCTGGTAGAGAGATTTCGCAAAATGTTGAAATTGGGTTGAGTATGAGGGGAGGTATAAACATTGTTGGATATCCTCACCAGAGTATTCTTAAGGGATACATCAAGCAAAGACATTGCCAGAGAGCGCCTGCGCCTGGTACTTATTCACGACAGGGCTTCAGTATCGCCAGAGTTGCTTAATTCTCTAAAAGAGGAAATGATAAAAGTAATAAGGAAATATTTGGATATTGATGAGGAATCGCTTACGGTTAATCTGGAAAATGAACCTGATGCCGTAGCGTTGGTTGCCAATATTCCTGTAAAAGGTTTAAAGAGGACGGGAACTGATAAATCAATTCCGGTAACCTGATTTTAGCTTTACCCAGCCCTGGGGATAATTAATCCATCTAATATGGAAAAATATACAAAAAATGCCGATGCCAGTCAGATCGGCGTTTTTATTTTTGGTTCACAGAATTATACTTTCTTTTGTGAAATGTCTATTATAATAATTATTATATAATTTCCTGATTTTAATTTCGGAGGTTTGTTTTGGAACTTAAGCGAATTAAATTCATTGATAAACCGTTTCTTATTTCGCTCCTGACCATTCTGGCTTTTGGCATCATTGTGCTTTCCAGTGCCTCCAGAGGGATTTCGGCAGATCAGTATTATTATGTCAAAAAACAGTTGTTTAATATAGGTTTGGGATTCATCTTAGCAGCAATGGTGCTTCGCTTTGACTATTCCCAATTGAGAAAATTCTCATATGTTCTTTACGCTCTTTCCTTGATGCTATTAATAATGGTTTTAGTAATAGGAGAGGAGGTAAGGGGTACAACCGGATGGATAAGTCTGGGGCCCCTGCCGGCTATTCAACCAGCTGAATTTACTAAAGTACTTTTGATTATCGGGTTTGCTGATTTTCTGTTGCGCAGAAAGGAAGGATTACATACTTTAAAGCAAATGATTCCCTGCATCCTCTACATGGCGGTGCCTTTTATTTTAATAATGCTGCAGCCAGACCTGGGTACAGCCTTGGTATATATTGCTGTTACAGTAGTAATGTTATTTGGAGCAGGTGCGAACCCGAGAATACTGTTAACCCTAATTTTTTCCGGCATCACCCTGGTGGCTTTGCTGCTTACATTGCACTTTCAGTTTGGTATGCCGCTGCCCCTGGAAGAATATCAATTGCAAAGATTAACTGTTTTTGTTGATCCATATAATGATGGACAGGGGGGACGAGGGACAGGATGGAACACCATCCAGTCTCTGATTGCCATTGGATCGGGAGGGCTGGTGGGTAAGGGGCTTTATAATGGAACCCAGGTGCAGCTGAATTTCCTGCCGGAACATCATACTGATTTTATTTATGCCGTAATAGGAGAAGAACTCGGGTTTATCGGAGCTGCATTTATTATCCTGATGTATGGAATTTTGTTATCAAGAGCTATCTACATCAGCAGCAATGCCAAAGAGTTATATGGCACACTCATAATACTGGGTATTACTGCTATGTGGGTGTTTCATATCTTCGAAAATATTGGCATGTCAATCGGTATAATGCCCATAACCGGTATCCCCCTGCCTTTCTTAAGCTATGGAGGAAGCTCCATGTTGACAAATTTAATTGCCGTAGGGATTATTCTGAATATAAATATCCGGGGCAGGAAAATAGTATTTTAACTAATGGTAAATAATAAGGTTTAGGAGGTTTATCATGAACGAAAAAAATGAGGCAAAAAGCCAGGCTGCTGGCTTTACCAAAGAGGCTCTCAGTTTTATTCCGAACCTGGTCAAGCTCCTTTACCGTTTGGGGCAGGACAAATCCGTTTCTGCAGCTGATAAGGCTTTGCTCCTGATGACAATAGCTTACGTTTTTTCTCCGTGGGATTTTTTACCGGATCTGGTTCCCTTCCTGGGACAGGTCGATGATTTGTTTTTACTGGCTCTGGTTTTAAAGAGGCTGCTGGATAGTGTTGACCATAATATTGTATTACAGTACTGGGATGGGAGCGAGAATCTTCTGCTTATGATTAACCGGGTCTTGGAGTATTCGGCCAATCTACTGCCACCTCGGGTACGTCGGTTATTGCTCAAGAAATCCCGGAGAACCGATTATATTGATGCAGAGTATGACATTAGATAAAATTTACTGAAAAAAGGCCTTTAAATTCAGGCCTTTTTTAGTGTGGTTTTCTATTATATGGCATAAAAGGAATCAGAAAATTATATATTTTATTAATAATGCTTGCCAAAAATGGAGTGCTTACAGTGCTGGGAAGTCTTAGAATAAGAATGTTGGTGGTAATAGTAATAGTAACCTTAACTGGTTTGTCACTGCAATCAGATCACCCAAGTAAAAAAATCATATTGCCCGCTGTGCAATATATTATGAGTGATAGCAGCTTGAATCAGGGAATTGCACATTTTCTGGACAATCTTACCGATGATGGCAGCGCTCCAACAGTTCCTGCAGGGGGAAGTACTACTTTGCAGAAACCCTGTGAATTTATTTCCATCCAAAACAGTTATGGATGGTATTGGGATAAGGAGCAAGGAAAACAGGAGTTTTTCCCCGGAATAGGTCTTAAAGTTCAAGACAATACTCTGGTCTATCCGATTCTAGAGGGGAGAGTACAGGAGGTTACCCTTAAAGACGGAACCAGAAAACTACTGGTGAGGCATAGTGAAAATCTTTTTTCCTATTATGGAGGTCTAAAGGAAATACTGGTGGAAGAGGACTCAATGGTAAATACCAGTACCCCTCTAGGGAAAACTGGGGAATGGTTCTACTTTGAATGCAGGAATCAAGATGGGCCGATGAATCCAACCAATCTTTTTCAATAGGCTATGTTCCTGGGTAAGATTGCTGGGGTTTCGTTAAGAATAAACCTGCTATTCCTGGTTTCATGTGTTATTTATGGCTGCTTGGGACTTCTTTATGAAGTCATACTCATAACATCTGCGGTCCTCCTGCATGAAATTGCTCATACCGCTGTGGCCTTGCTGAACGGTGTGAAAGTGTCGGAAATTGAACTCTATCCCTTTGGCGGGCAGGCGCGGATAGATGATTTTACCGGCCTCAATCCCCACAAAGAAATAAGGATAGCTGTGGCTGGGCCGATTACTAGCCTCTTTCTGGCGGTGGCCTTTTTTTTTGCACAAGGTCGAATCTTGGATCAGACATATAATTACTTTATTAATATTAACTTGTTGCTGGGGCTTTTTAATCTGCTTCCGGCTCTGCCCCTGGACGGGGGCAGGATATTACGAGCTACACTGGCCAGAAGAATGGGCTTCAAAAAGGCAACTCAAAGGGCCGCTTTGGCCGGTAAACTGTGTGCCGCCGCTATATTCCTTTATGGCGGCTATCTGACCATAACAGATTTTAGTGGAGCCAATTTGCTTTTAATCGGGATTTTTGTATTCTGGGGCGCCAGTCGCGAGGGGAAGCTATTAGGCTATTCGTTCATGCGTTTTCTGGTCCATAAAAAAAATGAGCTGTCCCGCTATGGTTTTCTACCTGCACAAAATATTGTCAGCCAGCCTGGAACCAAGGTGATTAAAATACTTAATGCCGTAAAACCGGAATACTATGTGGTTGTTACAGTTGTAGACAGCCAGCATAATATTGTTGGTATGGCCGGGGAAGCCCAGTTAATCGAAATTCTGTGGGAAATCGGACCTGAGGCCATTATCGATAATTGTATTTCTGATTGATGGAATATTATTAGTTTTTTTGTTTTTTTTTGCCCAACCCTGAAAGGAAAAGATAATTAATAGAGTAATTATTTATAGAAAAAATTCGCTTAGGGAGGAAGGGGGTTGCAATAAGGCATTGGAATATTTCTCAACAACACTATTTGGACTAGCCTATTTGTTAACTTAAAATTGAAAAATCTAGAATAATTAGTAACACCACAACCACCATCATTTCAAAAAGGAGAATTTTGTATGTTAAAGCCCTGGTGCTCTTATATAAAAAACAATTTATTATTATTGTCTGTATTCCTATTTACCCTGGCTGGGGGAATGCTGTTATATTGTGACATGGTTTCAGCAGATAATGGCAGTATCACCGGAAGTGTAGTAAATGTACGCTCCGGGCCGGGAACCAATTATACTATAGATGGCAATTTATATCAAGGCACCGAAGTGTCGGTTTTGGACAGCAAAGATGGATGGTACAAAATATCGGCGGGCAAACTTACCGGTTGGGTTAGCGGCGATTACCTTAAGGTGCACAGCTTGGAAAAGGTTAGAGTAACAAAAGAACTAGTAAACTTAAGGTCTGGGCCATCAACTGCCCATGCTGTAATTGGGCAGGCGGTAAAGGGAGATGTCCTGACTCTGGTTGGTACTGAGGGTGATTGGTATAAGGTGCAGAAATCAGGAGGACAAACTTGTTATATTGCTTCTTATCTGGTGGAAAAGATCGGCAGCCTCTCTGCAAATACCGGTCCCTCAAATCAACAGGAACCGCCATCCAACGGAAGTAATGGTTACCCTGCACCTACAGTATATCTGAATGGTAATAAACTCAGTTTTGAAGTTGATCCCATAATTGAAAATGATCGGACTTTAGTCCCCTTAAGAGCAATTTTTGAAGCCATGGGTGCTACCGTTTCCTGGAACCAGGATACTCGTACTGTGACAGCTGTCCGAGGCATTACAACAGTAGTGCTTCCTATTGGTTCTACAACGGCGTTGGTTAATGGCAACAAACAAACTATCGATGTTCCGGCTAAAATAGTTCAGGATCGAACCCTGGCGCCTCTTCGGTTTGTAGGAGAAGCCTTCGGAGGACAGGTAAATTGGGATGCTGCTGATCGTACTATTCGGATTACAACCGATACCAACGAGACTGATCCTCCTAGTATGAGTCAAGTGATGGTAAGCGAAGAAGTAGTTAATCTGCGCAGCGGTCCCAGTATTTCCTATGATAAGGTAGCCAGTGCGCGTAAAGGGGAGATTCTGCACGTTCTTGCCCACAAGGATGGATGGTATCAGGTTAGCCGAGGCGGTATAACCAGCTGGGTTGCTGATTGGGTGGTTGACGTAGCCTGGGAACCTGACGAGCCATCTATTGTAGAACCGGAAGAGCCGGAGATACCAGCAGAAGAACCCACCCTTCCGGAACCGCCATTAACGGAGAAACCAGCAGTTCTGGCAGCTAATGAAGTCTGGGTTTCCTGTGAAAAAGACGCCCAGGGTCTCCGGGTAGTTGTTGAGTCCGGATCCAGGGTGGACGGCTCCTTGACTGAAACGGAAAATAGCATTAAATACAACTTTTTATGGAGAAAAGTATTAAACCAAATTGAACTGCAGGAACAGGTAGGCAGCGAAAAATTATCTCTTAACATAGCCAATCAAAGTGATTGTGCTATAGTGGAAATCAGTTTACCAAAGACTATGGATGATTATCAAATAATTAATGAAAATAATGGCCTTCGGCAGGTAATCTTCTTCCCCAACCGGATAACCAGAATCAGCAGAGAAGTAGCAGGGAACGATGGGGATAACATCATAATCTATACCCTTACTCCCGGTAGCTATACATCTGAACTAAAAGACAATATTCTGGAAGTCAAACTGGAATCCACCGCTATGGGAGTGGAGCGGAGCGAATACGAGTACAAAATCAGTCCGGTATTGAAAAAAATGACTATAAGTGAATCCGCAGGTCCGGTGACTACTCTGGAAATAATGACCCAAAAATTAGGGGATTATAATATCTTTCAGACACAAGAGGATAATGCCATAAACATATGTCTGACAGCCCAAAAGATTAAACAACCTGACCGGAAAAATATTGTTGTAATTGATCCCGGACATGGTGGGAGCGAAACCGGGGCCATTAGGTCCGGAATTCAGGAAAAGAACATTAATCTTGCTATTGCGCTTAAGGTAGGGCAGATTCTGAAGAGCCAAGGAATGGAGGTAGAATATACCCGAAGCGGCGATAGTTACATGGGAAGACCAGAAAGAGCCGAAGTAGCCAACAAGCTAAATGCCGCCCTTTTTGTATCCATTCACTGTAATTCTCATACTACTTCACAGGCTCACGGAACAGAAACATACTACTATGCTCCTATTGATGATGCTAAATTATTCATGCAAAAAGAACAGAGGTCAAAACTGGCTAATTATGTCCAGCGGGAGTTGTCAAGAGCTTTGGGGACAGCTGATCGGGGGGTCAAACAGGCCGCCTATACCGTTCTGGTTCAAACCGATATGCCATCTATTCTAACCGAGGTTGCATTTATGAGTAACCCACAGGAGCTGTCTTTATTGACATCCAAGAGCTTCCAGGATAAAGCAGCTAATGCCATTGCCAGCGGAATACTAAAGTATTTGGGCAAATAGATTAGAGATATTGAGGACTGGGCAATCTCGCTCTTAAGAGCAGGTATATTTTTGCTCCTAAAATATAAAGAACCCCTTTGGATTCTTATCTGCCCCTTAAAGTTTTGGATATTTCCATGGTCTACTTTAGGAGGAGCATATCATTAATCCGCAGGGGTTTTCTTGTAAATAGGGCTTGACCAGCAGTCTTCTGTTCACCTGTGCCAATTCAACTCTAAGGTTAATCCTGCTGTATAAATCAGCCTGGTTGGTTTAGCTTAATCGTAATCGTAGCTGCCGGCCAGGCAGGGATGTGAATACTTGCCCAACGGGTGCCGCATAAACTAATATCGCTACTGTTAAAAGGCAAGGGGAAAGGAAACGGTTTCACCGCTGCCTTTCCCCTGTTCCTGTTTAATTGCACCCATCCTTTATATGGTCCATGATGTTTCATGGTTCGGAGCTGTGCTATAACCCCTTAAGGTTTTTGTGGTCAAGAATCAATGTACCTGTTCCCGTCATTCTCCTGCTTGTTTAATTGCACATATCCTTAATATTTGCTTGGTTGACTATCGTAATGTTTTCTGTGGTTGGGGCGGGGGCGTTGTAATTGCTTACTGTTCCGGCAAAGTAAAGGACGTTGGTGCCAAGGCCGCCCGTAAGGGTAAACGGTTCATCTGACAGAGGCGTGTGAATCGAAACATTGTTAGCACTATTAACAATCTCATCAAATACCAAGGCAATAACCACCCGGTCCCCCTTATTAAAGGTGGAAGTGGCCATGGGAGCAACAACAAGCAAGTAAGGTTCTCTATTATCCATGGGGGCGGTATACAATTTGGCACTGTTAAAGGTCCAAGCTGAAATTGCTAGTGCTGCATTGTAGGCACCCACAGTTATACTGCAAGTCTCGTTTAAGCCAAAGAGGACGTAATTACCTTTGGGCTGGAAGGTATCCCATTTGATATCGTGAATCGCAACACTGCGGGTGGTACCGCTGGGTGTCAGCGGGCCTGCATTAGCCGGCAGATTGACTCCGTAGTTGTCCGTATTATCCCCAATGTCCGAGATACCGTAAACCAAGGCACATGCGGTGTAGGATGGAAGATTAGGAACCGTTGGTGATTTGTCCGCATTAAAGCTGACGTTGCCGGTAACTCTGTTGAACAGCACAAATCTATGCATTATCCATCCATGATCATTACCATAAAAATCTCTTAGCTGTACCTTCATTCCATGAGCCGTATTGCGGATATAGGTTTGTAAATTGGCACTGTATTGACTAGCCAGTACCTGACTGCTCAACCCGATGGGTACAGTGGTTTTATAATCTCCGCCGGCGTTTTCGGCCACCACTTGATTTCTGTTACTGACTTGGGCCAGTAATCTATACTCGTTCAATGCGCTGCTGTCAACTGTAAAGTCGGGGTCCTTGGCCATGGTGCGGGTTGCCCGGGTATTGCTCCCCAGAGCTCCGCCTCCTTCTACCTTGTAAATATCCAGGAAGTATACCCGGTCCTCATTGGCAAAGCGTGTGGCCTCAAAAGTCATAAAGGCGCTGCTGACGCTGTTTTCAGCAATGGTTACGGTTTTGGATGTTTCGCTCCGTCAAACCAGCCATTAAAGATATATCCCGCCCGGGTGACGTCAGTAGGCAGCTGATATCCTACCCCATAAGCATAGGAGGTTACATTGCCGCTGTTAATTTCACCTCCGGCCGTATCCAAGTCTACATTATATATTGCGGTCATATTCTATCCGGATCACAGTCTGCCCGTTACCGGCAATAGTTCCCTGTTCAAATGGTTTTGGGGTAAAACCGGTATAATTTTTAACAACAGCTTCCGTTGGCCTATCGGTAACCCCGGTAAGATTATCCGCATCTACCAGCGTATAGCCGCTTAAGCCAAGCCTATCACATTCAAAAACCGTGGCCGTTTTTAAATCTTGGCCATATGGCAGAGACGTCGATATACGGCAGTCTGGACAAATCTTTGCATAGGAAACCCCGAACGGGGTGTGATTTTCAGAACAGCATATCCCGCAACACGGGAACGTGTCCTCCTTTACGCTGAGTCCTCATGCGGCATATCTTCTTTATCTTCCATAATGAGTTAGCCTCGCCTTCATAAATATGTAACACCAGCGGAACTGCACGGGGCGTTCTACGGTCCCCGTGCCTTCCTGGTCCGCCTCCAGCCTTACCTTGGCAAATTATCCCATAATTCACTATAATACAACAACCATTAACAAAACCGTTAACAAAAAAATTATGTTTTAGGTTAATTTGCAAATATTTTTTATGGTATTTAACAAATGGCAATATTTATCATTACTTCACTTATAACAACTCCTAACCGATTGTGATCATTTTGCTACCAGCAAAATATATTTTGTAAAGGTGGTCCATAGTCAACTGTAGAATATTTATAGAAAAATGCTCTTGAAATAAAGTCGTAGGTACCAATACAATAAAGGTGATCATTTAATGGAATGACAGTTCACTAGATGAACCAGGACGCCTACCAATAGACTTCACGGTTAGCTCGTTTAAAAAAGTTTTATAGAAAGGGAGGGTATTATGAACAAAGAGGAAATTATCAACCAAGCCAGGGAGAATGCCAGACAAAATTTTCGGGAAGGATTAAACTGTGCAGAGTCAGTGTTGCAAGCGGTGGTGGACACGGGAATAATTGAAGACTTTCCCCCTGAAATAGTTGCTGTATCCACTGGCTTTGGGGGAGGCATCGGACAGTATGGTACATTATGCGGAGCCCTAGCCGGTGCCACTATAGCAGTAGGTTGTGTACATGGCAGGAAAAATCCCAAAGTGGGTACTTTTGAAGAAAGAGTAAATCAATTACAAGGGAATCCCGGTTTATACAGGTTATTTAACAATTTGCCCAATGATTTTGCAGAAAGATTTGGTGCATGCCAGTGTCAGGAATTAACTAGCGATTTTAAGGATAATTTCCTATCCAAAGAGCGGAAGAAGATGTGTCACCAGTATGTTATCGAAGCAGCGGGAATGGCTGTGGATTATATTATTAGAGGTAAAGAGGAAGGCTATACTCAAAAAATGAGGAAAAATATGCACGGGAAGGAGTAGGGGTCTTCAACTGGGGTGGTATTGTCCAATGAGTTGATAGTTGCTCCAAGAACTTTCAACGGAGGAGACGCGTTGCAGGATAATAAACCTAATCTTTGCCAGTAAGGGGGATAAGCAATATGGGTACTAAAGTGGTAATTGTAGGCGGCGTAGCAGCAGGCGCCAGTACGGCTGCCAGGCTGCGGCGGATGGACGAAAATGCCCAAATTATTATGTTTGAAAAAGGTGAGCATATTTCTTTTGCTAATTGCGGGCTGCCCTACTACGTGGGAGGTGTAATACAGCAGCGGAAAAAACTCTTGGTACAAACCCCCAAATCCATGTATAGCCGGTTTAATATCGACATAAGGGTTATGTCCGAAGTAGTCAAGATAAATACACAGGAAAAGACAGTAGAAGTAAAGGAACTGTTAACGGGAAAAATTTATACCGAAACATATGACAAACTGGTGCTATGTCCGGGAGCAAGCCCTAAAATACCGGATATACCAGGGGTAAATAAAGCAAACGTCTTCTTGGTAAGGAATATTCCTGACAGTGATATGATCAAAGGCTATATTGAAGAACAGAAGCCTCAAAACGCAGTGATAATCGGTGCAGGCTATATTGGTATGGAAATGGCAGAAATGCTTTTACATAGCGGGCTGAAGATTTCGGTTATTGAAGCTGCTCCCCAGATACTGGGGCCCCTGGATCCTGATATGGCCAAAATTGCAGAAAAGTATATTAAGGAGCAGGAAATAAACCTGTTCACTAATCAGATAGTTACTTCTCTAGAGGGTGAAGATCAAGTACAGCAGGTGGTTCTAAGCGATGGGACCAGGATACCGGCTGATTTGGTTGTATTAGGCATAGGAGTGAAACCGGAAACCAAGCTGGCTGCCGATGCGGGAATTGCTCTGGGAGAGACAGGAGCCATTCAGGTGGACGAGTATTTAAGAACCTCTGCACCTGATGTTTATGCGGCTGGAGACGCTATTCAGGTAAAAGATTTTGTTACCGGAGATAATATTCATCTGCCTTTAGCAGGGCCTGCCAACCGTCAGGGGTGGCTAATTGCCAACAATATTTGCGGAAAGCAACTTAAGTACCATGGTGCGCAAGGAACTTCCATTGTAAAAATACTGGACATGGTTGCAGCCAATACCGGCAAGAACGAAAAAACGTTAAAAGCAGCCGGTATTGATTACAGGGTATGTCATACCCATCCTGCATCTCATGCCACATATTATCCTGGGTCAACGGAAATGACCATAAAAATGCTTTTTACCCCTGATGAAGGGAAAATACTGGGAGCCCAGATAGTGGGATATGATGGAGTGGACAAGCGAATCGATGTTATTGCCACCGCTATCAGGGCAGGGATGAATGTCTTTGACTTGCAGGAAATTGAGCTGGCTTATGCCCCTCCCTTCTCTTCGGCCAAAGATCCGGTAAATATGACTGCTTATGTGGCAGGTAATATTGTCAATGGGATGGTGGAAGCTATATGCTGGGAGGAAGTGCCGGAAAGGATAGGAGTCGGATCCTTTTTATTGGATGTCAGGACTGTACCAGAATATAAAGCAGGTGCAGCTTACGATGCTTATAATATACCATTGGATGAAATTAGGGATCGAATGGAGGAAATTCCTAAAGATAAAGAAATAATGCTTTACTGTCGTGCTGGTCTGAGAAGTTATATAGGCTGCAGAATTTTGCTGCAGCACGGATATAAAGTAAAAAACATTAGTGGGGGTTATTTGACCTACGAAGCTTTAGTTTAGCATTATATGAAAAAACTACCAGGCTCTCATGAGCTCTGGTGGTTTTTTTGTCTTACAAGGGTATTAAGGACCAGCTTCACTGGTCCTTAATGAGAGGGGTTGTATAAAAAGCACCCAGGGTTAAGATGCTTCTTATCAATAGAGCTACACCAAGAAATGTTTGAAACCTATATTATACTTCCCATTACATGCAAAATCTGTGCCAGCTTTTGAGGCACAGCAAAAACACGCAAATTAGGCTTTTAGCAAACCTACCTATGGATAGAGGATATATGGAGTAAGTGAAAAACGAATAATTTGTCGAAATGACGAAAAATTGAAACTGTTTTAAACAGCGGAAAAATCGGCAAATATTTCGATGCTAATAAGCCTTAGGTCTAATGCATTATCAACTCATAAGCTTGTACTAAAACGAATTAGCTACCGGAGTTTTACCAGCAGGAAAACAAATCTTGACCTATAAGCTGGGTATTAAAACCCCTGCACAGTATGTTGCGCAGGGGTTTTAATAGTCAAAGACAATTCTGTTTATTACTTATTGTTGTTTTTTATCTTGGCCCAGGTATCACGTAAAGGGACTATGCGGTTAAAAACAGGGTGCCCGGGTGTTGAGTCAGGGTCCACACAGAAATACCCCTGACGAAGGAATTGAAACTTGCTTTCAGGGCTGGCGTTGGCTAGACTGGGTTCCACTTTGCAATTATGTAAAACGGTCAAGGAGTTAGGGTTTATCCGTGCCAGAAAGCTTGTTGGATCGTCTTCCTCTTCTTGACTCTCCAAGTTATCATCCAGGAAAAGATGGTCATAAAGACGAACGGTAGCATTTATAGAATGGGGGGCCGATACCCAGTGGGAAGTACCTTTAACCTTTTTCCCGGCATTCATGCCGCCGCTTTTGGATTCTGGGTCATAGGAGCAATGCAGCTCTATTATTTCATCCGTTTTTTCGTCTTTTATTACTTTTTCGCATTTAATTATATATGCGTGCTTCAATCTGATTTCCCCTCCTGGTGAGAGACGGAAAAACTTCTTGGGGGGATTTTCCATAAAATCTTCTTTTTCAATAAATAATTCTCTGGTAAAAGGTATTTGCCTGACCCCCATGGTGGGATCTTCAGGATTGTTTTGGGCATCCAACCATTCTACTTTATTTTCCGGGAAATTATCTATTATAATCCGCAGGGGTGCCAAAACAGCCATTACTCTTGGTGCCTTGAGATTCAGATCTTCCCTTATACAGTGTTCTAAAAGGGCAATATCTACTGTACTGTTACGCTTGGCAACACCTATACGTTCACAAAAGTTTCTGATAGCTTCAGGTGTGTAGCCCCGTCGCCTGAGCCCTGAAATAGTAGGCATCCGAGGATCATCCCAACCGTTAACATGTTTATTCTCGACCAAAAGGCGCAATTTACGCTTGCTCATAATGGTGCGGCTCAGATTTAGCCGGGCAAATTCTATTTGCTGGGGACGCCCGGGCTGATCCTTCTGGTAGTTGACATTGTCAAGAAACCAGTCGTACAGTGGCCGATGGTCAGCAAATTCCAGAGTACAGATAGAATGGGTAATTCCTTCCAAAGCGTCTGACAAGGGGTGAGCATAATCATACATGGGATATATGCACCACCGGTCACCCGTTCGGTGATGATGTGCTCTCAGTATCCTATAGATTACCGGGTCCCGCATATTGAGATTAGGTGATGCCATATCGATTTTGGCTCTTAATACCCGGGAACCGTCCTTATACAGGCCTGCTTTCATACCTTCAAACAGAGTCAAGTTTTCCTCAACTGAGCGATTACGATAAGGGCTTTCTTTACCAGGTTGGGTAAGAGTTCCCCGGTACTCTCTTATCTGTTCGGGACTCAAATCGCAAACATATGCTTTTCCGGCCTTTATTAACTCAATGGCATATTCATATAATTTATCAAAATAATCGGAAGCATAATACAAGCGATCATCCCAGTCAAATCCTAACCATTTAACATCATTCTTAATTGACTCCACATATTCTGTGTCTTCCTTACTGGGATTAGTATCATCAAACCGCAAATTGCACAGGCCACCGGGATAAGCTTTGGCCAAGCCGAAATTAAGGCAAATGGATTTGGCATGGCCAATATGTAGATAGCCGTTAGGTTCAGGCGGAAACCGGGTATGAACTCGGCCTTGGTTTTTTTGTTCCTTTAAGTCTTCGGAAATAATGCTGGCAATAAAATTGGAGGATACTTCTGTGTCTTCCTCAGGATTTTTACTGTCTGCCATGGAAAGCTGGTTATCCAGCACTTTTTCGGACATTGCTGTGTTTACCCCCTTAAATATCTAGGTTCCTCTCTGGGTTGGCTATATTAGTATGGGCTAAATTACATATAACCATAATATATAAGTATATACTAAAATTAAAGCATCTATTAAATCCTTTGATCAAGACTAAGAATATGCCTGACCAGAACAGGATAACCGCCTGGGCCGGCCTGATGCCCACTTAAAACCTATTTCCCTGACTGTAAGGCAAATTAGGTCGGTATTTTTCTTTAGAGCCGGTTATTTGGTCACTGCAAAAGCAGTTAGTCTTTGTTTACATTATGGCGCAAAATTGGAAACCATAGTATACTAAAAGTAAAGATTAGCCATTATTTTGTTCGACAATGAGAAAGGAGTCACATTCACAAAATTTATCCAATAGTTATAGTGGGGATGAAAATTAATGGGTTACGTGATGGGGGTGATTATCTTCGTAATAGCATTGTACGGGCTTACAAGCAGCAGTATCGGCTAAGTCTAAATCTGTGGGAAGGGAGGGTTGCATAAGGAGGTCTGGCCGGTGGGAGTTCACCAATGTTGGGTTCTTAGAAAGATTATATCAGCGGAACTAGCAGGTTAATAAAAATCTATCCCTTTAAATAGTTCTACCCAATTGCGACTATTGGATTTATGCGAAAATGTTCGACGTAGCAGGTTTGGGAATATGATTAAAAGGAGTAGATGATTATGAGTAACATTAAGCATAAAGGGATTTGGGTTATCGGGATCTTTCTGCTAGTAATGTTTTGCACCGGGTATAGTGGTTATTGGTCATATAATTACGCTGCCGCTCATATGAACAATAACCATATGGAAAATGCACTGGTGGTGAGAGGGCCGGAAGCTGAGCTGCATATCCTGGCAACGGTGGCTGAAAAACTTGACACAGCTGGTATGAATATTAACCAGCAACTGCCAGTACTAAAACAAGAGGCTGAATGCTTTGGATACCAAAACATGTGTATTATCACTCCTGAAGGGGTCTTGAATTCCATCCAAGGAGACCGCATTAATGTTGAAGACCGGGATTATTTCAAGAAAGCCTTGGCTGGGAAACCCAATGTGTCTACGCCCTTTGTCAGTAAGATGGATGGAGCTGTAATTTCAATGGCTGCTGTTCCTATAAGTCAAGAGGGCAGAATTGTTGGGGTATTAGCCGGAGTATTAGGCTGTGAGACCCCGCAGGGTATTGCCAATGAAGCTAAACATAAACAGACCGGTTATGCTTGTATAATAGAGCAGAACGGGAGTTATTTTTACAATGCTAGAGAAATGATGGACTAGAAAAGAAAGGTGATTTCGAGATCAAATAAGGGGTTGGCAATTGGAAGTCGGTAGTCATAAACTGATATCTGCTTAGCCAACTGAAAAAGATTACAGAAACGAAGCGGGGTTCTTAATAAGAATGCAGAATGAATAAGTAACAGAAGATGCCTGCTGTAGGCAGCCGGTAATAATAACAGTAAAAGTACAGCATTCTTATATTAAAGGGGGTGGTAGATTTGCTATGCCACCCCCCTTTTTTGGTGGGAGTTGCGTTCTTTTTGCTTCGTTTTTGCGAAGTCTCACAATGGATGCGGCTTTCGCAATAAACCTCAAAAAGCTGCACATGATAAATGAAGGAATGAGGAAGCAGTCAGTATAATGGCAAAGACTAAGCTAAACGGTGATTTATAAAATAATTATCATGCTGTATTATAGGCAGAGAGCTAGTATTACTAAAAATCACAGCGGGATTATATGGCCTTTATTATATAAGGGAAGGCTTTAGGTTTATATTAGATTATGTTGTGGTAATATATTATTCGGCAGAATTAATGGGGTTTTCTTCTGGTGCTTTCAGCCGGGGGAAACTGTCTTTTGCGGAGGAGTTTTAATGAAAGACCTACTTTTCAGGAGAATATTGCCCCAGGTGGAAAAGCCGTCCCGCTATACCGGGGGCGAAGTTAATATGATAAAAAAAGACTGGAACAGTTCACTAGTTAAAATGGCTTTTGCTTTTCCGGATGTTTATGAAGTTGGCATGTCACATATCGGAGGGAAAATACTATATGGTTTGGTAAATGAAAAAAGCGAGCATTTAATGGAAAGAGTATTTGCTCCCTGGCCGGATATGGAGGACCTTATGAGAAAGAAAAAAATACCCCTTTACTCGTTAGAGTCCTTTAAGCCGGTGGTTGATTTTGATATTGTAGGGTTCTCCCTGCAATATGAGCTTTCTCTAACCAATGTACTTAATATGCTGGATTTGGCAGGGATACCTGTTTTCGCCCGGGAGAGGGAAGATGACAGATTTCCCTTGATCATTGCCGGAGGGCCGGTGGTTTTTAACCCGGAGCCCTTTGCCGACTTCTTTGACGCTTTTCTAATAGGTGATGGAGAAGAAGTAATACTGGAATTTTTGGATTGTTATCACGAAACTAGAGGACTTGCCAAGCAAATCCGCTTGGAGAAAATGGCCCATATCCAAGGAGTCTATGTTCCAGCTTTATATTCCGTTGAGTACAATCCGGATAATACCTTTAGGGCAATTATTCCCAGTGTGCCTGGAGTACCGGCCAAGGTCCGCAAAAGAGTGGTTGGTGATCTGGAAACCGCCTATTATCCTGAAAAGCCCATAGTACCCTTTCTAAACATTGTGCATGACCGTGCTGTTCTTGAGGTTATGCGAGGCTGCCAGAGGGGCTGCCGTTTTTGCCATGCAGGAATAGTGTACCGGCCGGTGAGGGAAAGAAGTGTTGATAAGCTAAAGAGTCAGGCACAGGCCCAGCTTTGCCATACGGGAGTGGAAGAGATATCTCTGGCTTCCCTCAGCACCCTTGATTATTCGGGAGTAGAAAGATTAGTAAAAGACTTGGTGACTGAAAACGCAGAGAAAGGAATTGGGGTATCCCTTCCCTCATTAAGAGTTGATGCCTTTTCCATTGACCTGGCTAATGAAGTGCAGAAGGTTCGCAAGACAACTCTGACTCTGGCGCCAGAAGCCGGTACCCAGCGTTTGCGGGACATAATAAATAAGAATGTTAGTGAGGAACAACTGGTAAAGGCGGTAGAAGCTGCCTTTAAGTCGGGCTGGCTTTCCATTAAGCTTTACTTTATGTTCGGTCTGCCGGGGGAAAGTGAAGAAGACCTGGAAGGCATACTATCCTTATTGGAGAGAGTTAAGAAAATTGGAGACCAGTATTCCAAAAGGCCGGTGGAAATTAGGGCTAGTTTGGCTTGTTTTGTTCCCAAACCCCATACCCCGTTTCAGTGGCATGCCCAAAACAGTATTGAAGAATTGGATAATAAAAAACACTTTCTGCAGCAGAAGAGAATGAAAAGGATCAAAATAAGTTTTCATGACAGCAGAACCAGTTATCTGGAAGGAGTAATTGCCAGGGGGGATCGGAAAATTGCCCAGGTTATACACGCTGCCTGGAAGCGGGGCTGCAAGTTTGATGGGTGGAGTGAGTATTTCCGTTTCGCAGACTGGATGGAGGCCTTTAAAGAGTCAGGTATTGACCCCGATTTTTATAGTACGCGAAAACGTAGTTATGACGAGAAATTTCCCTGGGATTTTATTGATATTGGTGTGAATAAATCTTTTCTAATAAAAGAAAACGAGGCTGCCCAAAAAGGCATCACCACACCTGACTGCAGGCAGGACCAGTGTACCGGTTGCGGTATTTGCCCATCCTTTGGGCTGGAAATAAAACTACAAGAGGAGAAAGCAAATGCGGCTGAGAGCTGAATACCGGGTAGGTAAAGAAATGCAATTCCTTTCCAACCTGGATATGATGCGAATGATGGAACGAGCCCTGCGCAGGGCTGCTATACCCTATGCCTTGACCGAAGGATTTAACCCCCATATCAGGTTATCAATGGGGACAGTACTCCCTGTGGGGTTATGGGGGGATAAGGAGTATTTTGACCTGGAACTAAAAGAGTATATGCAGCCGGAGCAGTTTGTTGACGATCTAAACCAGGTATTGCCTGGGGGCATGACAATTAGACAATGCATAGAAATCCCTCCAGATTCTCCGTCTCTAATGGCCATAATCAATTCAGCTTCCTATTCGTTTCAGTTAAGGGCGGGGCTGGGGCTGACCGGGTTAAGGGATGACTTGCTGAAAAAGCAAACTCTAATCGTATTAAGCCGGGGCAAGCAAAAGGGCAGGAAAAAGGATCTGCGCCCGGGAATTTTCCAAATAAAAGTGGAAAATGGCGAGAATTCTGATATCCTTGAATTGTGGGTCAGTACAGGGCAACCGCTGAATATACGTTTTGATGAGTTATATGATTTGCTTAAGATGTGGGGTCTAACGGAAGATGATTTTGTGGATATCTGGCGGAGTGGAAACTACATTAGAAAATCATCTGATTTCTTCTCTCCAATGAAAATAGGTGATGTAAGTGGAAAGAGAAATTTTATGTGAGGTATATCCATGGGAATCGCGGGTGGCCATTGTGGAAGATGGCCGTCTGGCCGAGGTCTTTTGGGCTAACCAGGATGAGCGGGTAGGTAATATTTACAAAGGAAAGGTGAAGGATATTATCGCCGGGCTTTCCTGTGCCTTTATTGATATTGGTCTTTCCAAAAACGCCTTCTTGTACGCCGGAGATGTTTGCTGCCCGGAGGAGAAACGTGGCTGCAATCTTTTTGATCTGCTAAAAACCGGTCAGGATATAATGGTTCAGGTAAAAAAGGAGGCTTTTTCAGAAAAAGGAGCCAGGGTTACCGGGAATTTGAGTCTACCAGGACAGTTCCTGGTATTACTCCCTTACCAAAGGGAGATATGTATATCACGGAAAATTACTGACAGCAAATTAAGGGATCGTCTGAAAGAAATTGTTGATGCCAATAAACCGGAGTGCATGGGAGTTATTATACGAACTGCCTGTTTACAGGCCGATGAAAACGAAATAGCCGCTGAAATGGAAAGGCTAATGATGGTTTGGAATGATATTAATAGGCGGTACGAGAACAGCCGGGCTCCCAGCCTGCTATATGAGGATATGGATGTTCTGGAGAGAACCTTGAGGGACTATATTGACAAAGATGTTTCTCGCATCCTGGTTAATAATCCCAAGTTAAAAGAAAAAATAATGGACTGTATTACAGAAAGGAAGAGCCCCATTGTTCCGGTATTATACGAAAAAGGGGAGCTGTTTGAAAAATACGGATTGGAAAAGGATATAAAAAGAGCACTGCGCCGCAAGGTATGGCTTAAGAGCGGAGGATACTTGATTTTTGATGAAACTGAGGCCATGACCGTAATAGATGTGAATAGCGGCAAGTATACAGGAACCGACGATTTTGAAGACACAGTTTTTAAGCTTAACCTGGAAGCCGCCATTGAGATTCCCCGGCAACTGAGGCTTAGAAGTATGGGGGGTATAATTTTAATTGATTTTATTGATATGAAGGACAAGGATAATGAAGCTGCTGTCATAAACAGACTCAAAAGCGAGTTGGAAAAAGATAAAGCCCATACCCGCATTATAGGTATGACAGGACTAGGATTCCTGGAAATGACAAGAAAGAGATCACGATATGGTATTTCTGAATTCTTTACTGATGAATGTTCTGCCTGCAGCGGAAGGGGCAGGATTATCAATATGTTTGCTTTTGCCTGTGAAATAAAGAGGAAGCTGGCGAATATGGGTTATCTGGAGGCCGAAGAATTAACCTGTGAGGTACATCCGCAGGTTATGCCTTTTATAACCGAGAATGGGGAAAATCTGGCCTACATAGAAAAACGTATTCAAAAGAAGGTTAACATAGTTGCTAATGATAATTTAAAAATCACCGATTTTAATGTACATTCGGGGCCTTATGAAAAATAATTACCATTTAGATGTGAAAGCATGATTCTTGACTGAAACTCCATTTTGTGATACTTTATCAATTGGTTGCGTGTTTTTGTAACCGCACAGTTGGGGTTTATTAAAATGGCTTTTTGAAGCCTGCCCGCAACTGGCGAGTCTGAAAAGTGCGAGGTGTAATGGAAATGTACGCAATAGTTAAGACCGGAGGCAAACAATACAAGGTTAGTGAAGGAGATTTTCTTAAGGTAGAAAAACTGGATGCCGAGGTTGGAGAAGAGGTTGTCCTTGATCAAGTTTTAATGGTCAGTGATGGAGCAGGGGCGTTAAAAATTGGCGCGCCATTGGTGGAAAACGCTAGGGTAGTTGCCAAAGTTTTGGAGCAGGATAAGCACAAAAAGATAATTGTTTATAAGTACAAGCGCAGAAAGAATTATCACAAGAAACAGGGCCATCGGCAGCCTTATACAAAACTTCAGATTGAAAAGATTGAGTTTTAATTGATTTTTATAGGTTTTTGAGCAGGAGGTGCAGATAAATGGCTCATAAAAAGGGAGTAGGAAGTTCCAGAAACGGAAGAGATAGTGAGTCTAAGCGATTAGGCGTGAAAAGATTTGACGGACAGGTAGTCAGAGCAGGCAATATACTGGTAAGGCAAAGAGGAACCAAGATTCATCCCGGCCAGAATGTTATGATCGGTGGAGACGATACCCTTTTTGCAGTAATAGACGGCCGCGTTAAATTTGAAAGAAAAGGCAAAGACAAAAAACAGGTCAGCGTTTACCCGGTAGCTGATCCGGTAAATATGTAACTAGTCACCTTATCATTGGACTTTAAAACCCCTGGAGTTTTTCAGGGGTTTTTGTTATTATTAGGTAACTATGGGGAGGGGATAACATGGATGCCCAGAAAATCATTGCCTTGATCAGGAATATGCGCCACGACTTTGGCAACCACTTGCAGGTAATCCTTGGTTATATGGATCTGGGATGTTTAGAAGAAGCCAAAGATTACGTCTATACCGTGGTAAAAGGGATGGCAGATGATAGGACCCTTTTTGAACAAGCAGATGCGGAGTCTGCCTTGTATTTGCTGAATCAAGGGTTTCTGGCCAAAGAAATGGGAATAATAATAAAGTTCAGCGAAATAAAACTAAGGACAACCAGATTATTGGCAAAAGAAAATGAACCACTGAAAACCCTTGCCCAATGCCGGGAAAAACTAGATAACACAGGTGAAGAAATAGTCGTCAGTATTACCCTCCATGAAGATGACCATAGTGTAGAAATGGTTCTTGCTTTTGCACATGGGGAAGCTGACCCCATAAGGATTAGGATTGAGGAGTGAGTTAATGTTTATCGATCATACCCGCATATTTGTCCGGGGTGGCGATGGAGGTAACGGTGCCTCGGCTTTTCGCCGGGAAAAATATGTTCCCATGGGAGGACCATCGGGAGGAGATGGGGGTAGGGGAGGAAATGTCATACTTGAGGTTGATGAAGGGTTAAGAACCCTGGTGGATTTCAGGTATAAAAAGCATTTTAAAGCAGCCCGGGGTGCTCACGGTCAGGGAAAAAATATGCATGGTGCTTCGGGGGAAGATCTGATTGTGAAAGTGCCTCCCGGGACGGTAGTAAAAGACGACGCTACTGGCGAAGTCCTGGCAGATCTTATTACACCCGGACAGCAAGTGATTATTGCGAAAGGTGGCCGGGGTGGGCGGGGAAATGCCCGTTTTGCCAATTCTGCCAACCGTGCGCCTACCATGGCCGAAAATGGTGAGCCGGGTGAAGAAAGATGGGTAAGCCTGGAATTGAAAGTTCTGGCCGATGTTGGGCTGGTAGGGTTCCCTAATGCAGGGAAATCAACCCTTATCTCCAGGGTTTCGGCGGCTCGACCCAGGATTGCTGATTATCCCTTTACAACCCTGTATCCCAACCTGGGAGTGGTTATTACCAAAAATCGTGATTCCTTTGTAATGGCAGATATTCCTGGTTTGATAGAAGGTGCCCATAAGGGTGTGGGACTGGGTCTGGAGTTTCTGCGCCATATTGAGAGAACCAAAGTATTGCTTTTTGTGGTGGATGCCGGTGAAACAGAAGGAAGGGATGTTGTCGAGGATTTGTTGGTCCTCCGGGAAGAAATAAAGTATTACGATCCCAGCCTTTTGGAGCGGCCATATTTGATTGTTGCCAATAAAATGGATCTGCCTGCTGCTCATCAGAATGCAGATCGCCTGGTCAAGGAGTTCGGCAAGGAAAAAGTCTTCCCCATTTCTGCGATAACCGGGGAAGGAATTGACAACCTGATTGACCGGACTTATACTCTTTTACAGCAGATTCCTGCGCAGGCAGCGTTTGTTGGTGAAGAACCGGTTATCACCAGGTATAAAGATGAAGCCCCCTTTTTCATAGAAAACATTGATGGAGTATTTCAGGTTACCGGAAAACGAATTGAAAAGCTGGTAGCCATGATAAATTTAGATAATGAAGAGGGTTTGCAAAGGTTCCAGCACATAATTAACCGCATGGGACTGGAGGACGCATTGAGAGCCAAGGGTATTAAAGATGGCGATACAGTGCGGATAAAAGATGTGGAGCTAATATATAGTGAATAATTGGGGTGCATGTGAATGAGTAACCGACAGGCTTTAGTTAAATGCCGGAGAATCGTGGTTAAATTGGGGACCAGTACTTTAACCCACCCAAATGGACAACTTAATCTTCAAAAAATTGATCGGCTGGTGAGAGAACTGTCTGATCTGCATAACCGGGAGAAAGAAGTTGTACTGGTGACTTCTGGTGCTATTGGGGTTGGAGCTAACCGGATGGGCTTCAAAAAAGTACCGCAGACAATTCCTGAAAAGCAGGCCCTGGCCGCGATTGGGCAGGGAGCCTTGATGCATCTTTATGAAAAACTCTTTGCCGAGTATGGGAAAACCGTAGCCCAGGTTCTCCTTACCAGAGGCGATTTCGATGACCATGAACGCTTTCTTAATGCTGCCAATGCTCTGCAGACCATCATCAACCTTGGAGTAATACCAATTATCAATGAAAATGATACAGTCGCTGTAGAAGAAATAAAATTTGGTGATAACGACACCCTGTCAGCTATGGTTTCCGGAGTAATTGATGCTGACCTGCTTATTATTCTGTCAGATGTGGATGGTTTATATGATTCTGATCCAAGAATAAACCAAGATGCCTCTTTATTGACCAGAGTTACCGAGATAACTGCAGACATGGAGGAAAACTCCAAAACTAAAGGTAGCAGCTTCTCCAGTGGTGGAATGCTGACCAAGCTAAAGGCGGCCCGGATGTGCATGGCAACCGGAGTAAACATGGTGATAGCCAACAGCAGCCAGGATCAGGCCATAACCCGGATTGTCGCCGGAGAAGAAATAGGGACCCTTTTTGTTCCGGGGGAAGAAAGACTTCAGAGGCGGAAAAAGTGGATAGCATTTGGGACTATAACCCAGGGCTGTCTGATCATCGATGCAGGGGCTGAGAAAGCCCTTTTAAAAAACGGCAAAAGCCTCTTACCATCAGGAATAGTAGATGTTAAGGGGGATTTTGCCCGGGGCAATGTGGTAGCCGTACATGGCACCGAAAACAGGGAGATTGCCCGGGGCATAGCCAACTATAGTGCTGAGGAAATCAGGAGAATTGCTGGCTGCAAAACCTCACAAATTGAAAGTATTTTGGGCTCCAAGGATTACGATGAAGTTATCCACCGCAATAACCTATGGGTCGACTATCAATCATCAGGGGTAAAGGGGAGAGAATGATGAACGGTAATTTGCAGGAGATGCTTTTTGATCTGGGGAAAAAAGCCCGGGTGGCTGCCCGGTTTCTGGCCACGGCGCCAACTGACCAGAAGAACCAGGCTTTGCTATCCATGGCGGATGCTCTGGAGAAAAATGCGGGACCCATTTTACAGGCCAATGCCCTGGATGTGGAAAAAGGTTGGGAACAAGGTCTGGGACCTGCCTTAATTGAAAGGTTGACTCTGAACCAGAATCGGATTATAGATATGGCCGAGGGTCTGCGGGAAATTGCGGTGCTTCAAGACCCGGTAGGGGAGACCCTGGAAATGTGGAAGAGGCCCAATGGCCTGGAAATTGGCCGGGTTCGGACTCCCCTGGGAGTGGTAGGATTAATTTATGAATCAAGGCCCAATGTGACTGCCGATGCGGCTGGTCTGTGCCTTAAGGCGGGGAATTCTATTTTGCTCCGGGGGGGAGAAGAAGCGATTAACTCCAATAGAGTTATTGCTCAGGTTATTGGACGAGCTGCAGAAAGCTGCGGAATACCAGAAGGCGCCATCCAATTGGTGGATAGTGAAGATCGCCAGGCGGCGGTTCTGATGATGAAAATGACCGATTATCTGGATGTATTAATTCCCCGGGGCGGGAAAGGCTTAAAAGATGTTGTAATGCAGAATGCCCGAGTTCCGGTTATTATGACGGGTATGGGCAACTGCCATGTGTATGTGGATGAATTTGCCAATACTGACAAAGCTTTAGATATTGTGTTTAATGCCAAGGTGCAAAGGCCTTCGGTTTGCAACGCAGCCGAAACTTTACTGGTTCATAGCGCCATCGCCGAAACTTTTCTGCCGCCGATGATTGAGAAATTGATTAATGCCGGAGTGGAAATCAGAGGCTGTGCCAGGACTATGCAAATCGTCGGAAATAATATTAAAGAAGCCCAAGAAACAGACTGGGATGAGGAATACCTGGATCTGATCCTGGCAGTCAAAGTAATTGACAGCGCAGAAGCTGCCATAGAGCATATTAACCTTCATGGAACCGGGCATAGTGAAGCCATTGTGAGTGAGAATTATACTAAAGTACGCCAGTTTATGTCCGGGGTAGATGCGGCAGCGGTTTATGCCAACGCTTCCACCAGGTTTACTGATGGGAATGTCTTTGGCTTTGGTGCGGAAATGGGCATCAGCACTCAAAAATTGCATGCTCGGGGTCCCATGGGATTAAAAGAGCTGACCACCATTAAATATGTAATCTACGGGGACGGCCAGGTTAGATAATTAATATTCTGTTAAATAACAAATCCCCGATTATAATCTAATCGGGGAAAATTATTTATATGGCTTGGCCATCTTTTCACTATTCAATAATTTCGAATTGGTATTTGGAGAGCTTTTCCCGATCCTCTTCGCTCAGTGCATATTGTCTTTCCAGAAGCTTGCGATGGGTTGGGGTCCCGCAAAGCTCGGTGGAGAGGTACCGAAGGCCATTATCATTGACCATGGTGACAATGCATTTCTTTTCCGGGTATTTTTGGGCTGCTTTTAAAGCGGCAGCAACATTGCACCCGGAAGAAATCCCGCAGAAAATACCTTCCTGACTGGCCATGAGCTGCGCTGTGCGCATGGATTCCTCTGAACTCACCAGAATAATACCATCAATATATTCCAGATCCAAAATTTCGGGAATCAATCCATCGGCAATTCCCTGCACTTTATGCTGGCCAATTCTGCCGCGGGAAAGAATGGGCGATTCTGCAGGTTCGGAAATATAAATTTTTATGTCCGGATTTTTCGTCTTTAGGTATTTGGCGGTTCCGGTGACTGTGCCTCCGGTACCCTGGCACATAATAAACAGGTCCACCTTACCCTGGGTTTGTTCCCATATTTCAGGAGCGGTGTTATCATAATGGGCCAGCAGGTTTTCCTGCCGAGAAAATTGCCCTATTTCAAAAATCTTCTGGCCATAAATCTCTTTCAGTTCTTCGACCTTTTCCAATACCAGGTCCACATCCGTTTCGGCTCCAGGAGTCAGAATCAGTTCGGCACCGTAAGCCTGAATGATTTTCTTTCGTTCTTCACTCATCCCTTCGGGCATCACTATAATGACCGGGTAACCTTTGGCAGCCCCTACCATAGCCGCAGCGATTCCGGTATTGCCTGTTGTTCCCTCCAATAGGATCATTCCTGGTTTAAGATTTCCATTCTCTTCAGCTTTTTCTACAATGGCATGAACCACCCTGTCTTTGAGGCTTCCGCTGGGGTTAGTATATTCCAGCTTAACGCAGATTTCCGGTTTGACTTCCGCCGATATACGGTTAAGCCGAATCAGGGGCGTACATCCGATTGCATCCAGAACGCTGTTGAAAATCTTATTGTTTTTATCCCAGTTCATTTAACGAATACCTCCTAATGTAAGTGCAATTAGAATGTATTATAAAGGCCATTCTACTCCATATTTAATTTCCCTTTTTAGAATGTACTTTTCTGTTTCCCTGCATGTATTGAAAAAAGCGGGAGGAGTTGCTGTTTCCTGTTTAAAAAGCTCCAGGAGCACAGAAAAAAACTGCCCTCGGCGCTGGCTATCCCGTAATGACAGGTTTCTTTCGCTGAGGGAGTCAGCAATTATATTATTAAGGTTAATCTCATATTCAAAGAGTTGGTCAAAGAAATCTTTCCAGTGTTTCAATTGCGGCTCCTGTTCCCAATTGATGCCCGGGCAGACAAACAGGCGGCAGATAGATTCCCTCAGGTTTTGGGAGAGCATGCAGCCCTTTTCCCTGGTATGAAATTGACAACGAAATCCCTGGCCATCGTCCTCTCTATTGATTGTCACTGATGCATCCAGAATAGTGATATTGCCTAAGCTAAGAATGTATTCAATCAAGTCGCGATTATGTTGCAATAGAAAGGCAAAGTCACTGGCGTAAAAAACCGGGGAGTAATAACCGCAGCAGCCTTTACTGTCCTGACGGGGACAATCAATACATAGATCGACTTCAATAAAGCTGCGCAATCCCTGATTATGGAAAGTGAGTTGAATTTCTTGTAACATAGAAAGCCTCTTTTTCCCATTAGCCCTGTTGTTTAAATGCATACAATAAAAAGATATCAAATAACCGGGGAAAACGGAAGACCATTCGCAGGATTTGCAATTCTATTTGCTAATAGGTATTATTTACCTAGATTCAATGGAATCCTGGACCCCAAGGCGGGAATTTTTCCTGCTGGCAGTTGGTCGGGACTTCATGAGCCCTAACAGTCTTTTATATAATTATGGAGGTACTTGTGCCAAAAACCAATTCGCTAGGTATTCTGGGGGGAACCTTTGACCCGATACACTACGGGCATTTAATAGCTGCTGAATATGCCCGCGATGAGTTTAATCTGGAACGCATTTACATTGTTCCGGCAGCCGCGCCCCCCCACAAAGACTTAGCTGTCATTACTGACGAAAAACACCGTGTGGCTATGGTTAGCTTGGCTATAGCGGATAATCCCGATTTGGAATTATCAACCCTGGAACTGGACAGAGGAGGAATCTCCTATACGGTAGACACGGTAAGCTGTTTTAAAGAACGGTACCGGGACAGTGAAATTAATCTCATCATAGGCGCTGACTGTCTTTCAACACTGAACACCTGGAAGGATATTAACCGGTTGGTATATCTGGTGGACAGGTTTATTGTAGTAACCCGGCCCGGATATGAAAAATCCCAGCCAGTGATGGAATTGTTACCCGAAAACATTTGGGACCGTATGGAGTTCATTCAGATCCCCGGATTTGATTTGTCTTCCAGTGAGATTAGGGAGCGGGTTGCTCGAGGCCGGGCAATAAGGTACCTGGTCCCTGAACCGGTGGCTGATTACATTTATGATCACGGATTATATGCTAGGAAGGAATAATAATTGATTACTGCGGATAAAGCTATAAAAATTATCAGATCCAGATTATCTGAAGAAAGATTTAATCATTCTCTTCGAGTAGCCCAGGCTGCCCAAAGGCTATCGGAATCCTATGCCCTTCCACAGGAACCAGCCTATTTAGCCGGGCTTCTGCACGACTATGCCAAGGGCCTGTCAGGATCGGCTTTGGTCAGTTTAGCGGAGGAGAATGGTTTAATAACTGAAAATATCGAAAGATTAATCCCCGATATTTTACATGCTCCGGTTGGAGCCTTCCTGGTGGAAAAAGAATTGGGGGTTGATGATACAGAAATCTTGAAAGCCATAAGAAACCATACCCTGGGGGAAGCTAATATGGGTATCCTGGAAAAAATTATTTATCTGGCGGATATGATGGAACCGGGTAGGGATTACCCAGGCCGGGAAAGGCTGGAGTGCCTGGCTTTCAGGAGCCTTGACGAAGCAATGCTCTTTGGACTAGAATCAACTATAAAATACTGTGTTGATCGGAAAAGGCTCTTGCATCCGAAGACTGTCGATGTAAGAAATTTCTTACTTCTGCAGGCGCAAAAGGGAAGGATATAGAAAACATACATAAGCTACGTTTTTTGTTGCAGCCCTAATCGGCCTTT
Source organism: Syntrophomonadaceae bacterium (assembly GCA_050949885.1). Taxonomy (GTDB): domain Bacteria; phylum Bacillota; class Syntrophomonadia; order Syntrophomonadales; family Syntrophomonadaceae; genus JBMNGO01. The sequence continues at coordinate 176,442 of JBMNGO010000005.1, forward strand.
AAGGAGGGACATGATTGATCACAGAGGAAAAAGTGGTACAAATTATAGCTAATGCCTGTTTGGAAGAAAAAGCGGAAGATGTTGTTATTCTCGACGTAAGAGACTTAACCGTAATAGCTGATTATTTTGTAATTGCCAGCGGCAGAAATAGTATTCAGGTTAGGAGCATTGCTGATGCGGTGGAAGAATGTCTAAGGGATCAGGGAATTGCACCGGATAGAAAAGAAGGGCATCAACAAGGGCATTGGATTATAATGGATTACAATTCCGTAATTCTCCATGTATTTCGAAGGGAAGAAAGAGAGTATTATAACCTGGAAAATCTCTGGGGAGATGCCAGCCCAGTAGCTGTTGAAAGTAAGCTGTGATCAATGCTGTTAGAGCGTAAATCCACGAAAACCCCCTCGTTTTTATGAGGGGTATTTTTATGGGCTAATCTTCTTTTCCAACTGCAACATCCTTTGTTTGAGTTTGACCCCGCCGGGTCCGGAAAAACCGCCCCATCCGTTGGCAGCCAGAACCCGGTGGCACGGAATTATTAACGGAATAGGGTTGTTTTTCATTATCTGCCCAACTGCGCGGGCTGCCTTGGGATTCCCTGCAATGCCAGCGATTTCGCCGTATGAGCTGGTGGCTCCATAGGGTATGGTGGATACGGCTCTCAATACTGTCTGGGAAAAAGCGGGAAGGCCTGAAAGGTCTAATTGTACCTCCCAGGCATTAATGATTTTTCCCATGAAGTAATCTCTTATCCGGTTTACTAAATTTACCGACCGATCATCGGGTCTGATATAAAACAATGGTTCATCGGCTTTTACTATTTGCAGTTCCAGATCAGGCTGATTCTGCGGCAATATCAGCTTTTGGACAACAGAACCGTCCGGTGTTGCCAAAACCCCTGACCAACCCCATTTGGTTTCAAAAAGCAGCCAAGGCATAATTACCCACCTATCTGATTACAATATTCACCAGCTTGCCGGGAACCACCACAGTTTTTATTATTGTTTTGCCTGCCATATACTCCTGTATTTTGGGGGTCCCTAGAGCAGTCTGGCGCAGGTCTTCTTCCGTCATATCGGCCGGCACCATTATCCGGTCCCGGACTTTGCCGTTAATCTGAATGACTATTTCTCTTTCCTCCTGTACCAGGGCACTGGGATCATGTTGGGGCCAAGTGTGGGCATAAACGCTGTCCCTATAACCTGCTTTTTCCCAAAGTTCTTCACATATATGGGGGCAAAAGGGGCTGAGTAATAACAGCATATTCTCTACGGCCTCTTTTACTACCGCTGGATTTGGCTGTTTATGGTCCCGATAGCTGCCCAAGGTATTGGATAGTTCCATTATGGCACTGATGGCGGTATTAAAATTAAATCGCTGTTCAATATCCTCAGTTACCTTTTTTATGGTGGCATGGGTCTTATAACGTAATGTGCGGGAGGCTTCATCAAGCTGGCTGAAGTCCAGGCCTGAGCCACCGCCCTTTTCAATTAGGGGAATATAATCTGTAACCATTCTCCAAACCCGGTTGAGAAAACGATAAGCGCCTTCAACTCCCTGGTCGCTCCATTCCAGGTCTCTTTCCGGGGGAGAAGCGAACAGGATAAACAATCTGGCCGTGTCGGCCCCATAGGTTTTGATTATTTCTTCAGGACTGACCACGTTTCCTTTCGATTTGGACATTTTAGAGCCTTCTTTAAGGACCATGCCCTGGGTTAAAAGATTCGTAAAAGGCTCCTGGCAAGAGAGCAGTTTTTGGTCAAAAAGGAATTTGGTTAGGAAACGTGCGTACATCAGGTGTAAAATGGCATGTTCAACTCCGCCGATATACTGATCAACGGGCATCCAATAATCAACTGCTTCCCGTGTAAATGGTTTATCTTGCGGGGTTGGACTGCAGAAGCGGGTAAAATACCATGAAGAACAGACAAAAGTATCCATGGTGTCAGTCTCGCGTTTGGCGTCCTGGCCACATACCGGACAGGCGGTTTGGTAGAAGCTCTGTATGGAGTTCAACGGTGATTCTGCGTAAGGCTTAAAATCTATGTCTTCAGGCAAAAGAACCGGGAGTTGGTCAAAAGGAACGGGGACTATTCCACAGTCCTTACAGTAGATTATGGGTATGGGAGCTCCCCAGTAGCGCTGGCGTGATATGAGCCAATCCCGCAAACGGTAGTTTACTGTTCCTTTACCAATTTGCTTCTTTTCCATATAATCGATTATCTGCTTTTTCCCTTCCCTTACGGTTAGTCCGTTAAAAGTGGAGGAATTAACCATCACTCCATCGCCGGTATAGGCAGCCGTCATAGCATCACCGTCGGCGGGAGAATCTTCTGCTTTTATTACTACCCGCACAGGGAGGTTGTACTTTCTGGCAAATTCAAAGTCTCTTTCATCATGGGCAGGCACAGCCATTATGGCACCGGTTCCATATTCCATCAAAACGTAATTGGCAATCCATATAGGTATTTTTTCGTTGTTCATGGGATTTATAGCATAGGCACCGGTGAATACCCCTTCTTTTTCGGCATCAGCCGCGGTCCGGGCCATTTCGCTCACATACTTCATTCGTTGAATAAAATTTTTCACTTCTTTTTCCTGGGGCTTACCTTTGGATATGATTTCTACCAGCGGGTGTTCCGGAGCTAAAACCATATAGGTAACACCGAAAACCGTGTCCGGCCTGGTAGTGAAAACGGTAATCTTTTCATCACTTCCTGCGATATCCATGGAAAACTCACAGCCCTCACTGCGGCCAATCCAATTTTTCTGCATAGTTTTTACTTTTTCCGGCCAGCCGGGCAGGGTTTCCAAATCATTTAAAAGCCTTTCGGCATAATCGGTTATTTTAAAGAACCATTGTTCCAACTGCTTCTTTTCTACCAGGGTCTCACAGCGTTCGCAGGCCCCGTCTACAACCTGCTCATTGGCCAACACCGTCTGGCAGGAAGGGCACCAGTTAACTGCCGCTTTCTTTTTATAAGCCAGTTTATTTTCGAACAGCTTTAAAAACATCCACTGGGTGAATTTGTAATAATCGGGTTTGCAGGTAGCCACTTCGCGATCCCAGTCATAGCTGATTCCCATAGTTTTTAATTGAGCTTTCATGTTGTCAATATTGGAATAGGTCCAAGCGGCCGGGTGGCTGTTATTCTTTATGGCCGCATTTTCAGCCGGAAGGCCGAAAGCATCCCATCCCATAGGGTGCAAGACATTAAAACCATTCATATGTTTAAACCTGGCCACCACATCGCCAATAGCGTAATTGCGAACATGCCCCATGTGAAGTTTGCCGGAAGGGTAGGGAAACATTTCCAGGTTATAATACTTAGGTTTTTGGGGGTTCTCATAAACCTTAAATAATTGGCTATTATCCCAGTATTGTTGCCATTTGGCCTCAATCTGTCTAAAGTCGTATTTTTGTTCCAAAACCCTTACCTCCTTTGTTAAAAGTAAAAAGAACAAAAATCCCTCATCCCTTAGGGACGAGAGATTTACTCACGCGGTACCACCCTTATTTGACATTACAAAAATGGTGGAGCTAGTGGGATTCGAACCCACGACCTCTTGAATGCCATTCAAGCGCGCTCCCAACTGCGCCATAGCCCCACTGTACTGTCCAGCTTTAATATGATAACGGGGGACTCCCGTTACAGGCTACTCCTTTCACCTGTAAGGCTCACCGGCGAGTTCAGCTGCTATGCCGCCTTTCACCCTTTAACGGCTCTCTGCATTGCGCAACCTACTGCTCCGGGTCTTTGCCTGTAGGCTTATTCAACTTTGCGGATAATAACTTGATCCACGCAGAACATTATAAAATATATAATCACCGAATGCAACTGTAAATATAATAATAGTTGCACCTTCTATACTTGTTGCTCAGTTTTACAAAAAAACGGGGCATTGGCTGAAATTAATATATCTTTTATTACCGAAGGGGCAAAAGCTCTGCTAAGAGCCATAGCCATTACTCCAGGTGTTTCTTAATATAACCGCATACTTTGTTCATTGCTTGTGTTGCTTCGGGAAATAGAGGAGCAAGTAGCAAGCAGGAGATAGCAATGAATCATTCCTTTCCGACCCGCAGGGTAACCTCCACCAGCCGATTCTCATAAGGTTGCCAGGTTTAATGTCCTGGGCAAAAAACCAGCGATAGGCGGCGCCAGCTTGAAATTGTGATAAACTAGTTATATATGGCAAAACTATTGGAAAAAAACCAGGAGGGGTTAATAATGTATCATTTGTTAAAGCCTTTACAGGCAGGATCCCTTACTTTATCTAATCGCTTGGTTATGCCGCCCATGGCTACTGCCAAGGCCGAGCCTGATGGGAAGGTCAGTGAAGTACTTTTGGATTATTATAGAGAAAAGTCCCAAGGGGGATATATAGCTCTCATTATTATTGAACACAGCTACATAATGCCTGAAGGCAAAGCCGGCGCAAATCAGCTCTCAGTTGCCGATGATAGCGTGATTCCGGGATTAAAGCAACTAGCGGCTCTAATTCACAGCCAGGGCTCCAAGGCAGTTATGCAGATCAACCATGCCGGGAGTAACACTACCAGTGAAATTATCGGAGAGACTCCCATGGGTCCTTCACCCATAGCCAATCCACGAAGAGAGGAAACCCCCCAAGAATTATCGCCGGATGACATTAGAAAAATAATTAAAGCTTTCCGGGACGCTGCCATTAGAGTAAAACAAGCCGGCTTTGACGGAGTGGAAATACATTCAGCCCACGGGTACCTCCTAAATCAGTTTCTATCACCGGTGACCAACAAGCGAACTGATGAGTATGGTGGTGATATTTTGAATCGGATACGCCTGCATTTGGAGGTAATAAAGGAAATAAAAGAAGCGATGGGCCATGATTTTCCGATTCTAGTAAGACTAGGTGCCGGAGACTTTATGCCCGGCGGAATTAGTGTGGCTGATATCAAAACAGCTGCCCGCTGTTTGGAGGAAGCGGGAGTAACCATAATTGATGTTTCTGGAGGAATTCGGGGGTGGAATATCCCGGGACTTACTATTCCGGTATTCTTTGCTCCTCTTTCCGCAGCCATTAAATCGGTGGTGAATATTCCCGTGATCGTAACCGGTGGGATTACTGATGCAGAAACTGCGGAGCAAGTATTGGCTGATGGCCAGGCAGATCTGGTTGGGGTAGGCCGGGCCATACTCCGAGACTCCCAGTGGGCCAAAAATGCTGTAAATCGGGAGGTGAATTAGGTTGTTTAGAACCATAGACCATCACATCAAGCTCCTAAAGACTCCACAAAACGGCACTTCTCCATACTGCAATTGTACTCTAATAGATGGTACAGTGCGTGTTCTGATAGATGCCAGTTGCGGCACTGAATTGGCTACAAAAATCCGGCAGCAAGGGCTGGACATTTTATTACTAACCCACTTCCATTATGATCACGTCATCTGCGCCAAGGATTTGGGAGCAACACAGACCTGGTGCAACCAGATCGAGATAGCTGCTAACCAATCCCTGGAAGAATTTCAACAAATGTACGGGTTCCATATGTTTGAAGGCCAAAAGATAGGTACTTTCTTAATCGATACTTTTCAATTGGAGCCCAAACATATAAGTCGGGGATTAAACGATGGAGAAATACTGGATTTTGGTAAGGTTCGCTTAAAGGTTATTCACACACCAGGACATACGCCAGGCCACACTTCCTTTTTTGACGAAGAAAAAGGTATTCTAATCGGTGGTGATATTGATCCCTGGTATGGTTGTCTATGCAGTGATTTGGATGATTACCTTGAGACTATTAATAAGTGCATTGCTTTACGTCCCAGGTTGGTCATTAGTGGGCATAACGGCATTGTCGAAGAAGATGTGGAAAAAACGTTTTTAGGCTTTAGGGATAGGATACTGAGAAGAGAAGAAAGGATTATTCAATCTCTTGATACACCTCGAACTTTTGAGGATTTAGCTTCGCTACATACCTTAATAAGAGTAGGGAAAGTCTTCAGCCCCTATCAGGAGTTTTTCAATAAACATGGCGTAAACAATCATCTGAAAAGATTGATAAAAATGGGGAGAATTCGTAAGGATGATGATTTTTATTATAGAGTTTAAGGATTAATCAAACGGACACGGCTGAAACAATTTGGTGTTCGTCCAAATTCTTGGATTGTGAATCTAATGTAAGATACAGTATAGTTGCTTTTGGGTACATACCATGGTTCCAGGATAAAGCCCAGGAATAATATTATAAAATTAGAGCAAAATATTTGCAAATCAGCAAGAGGAGGTTCATTTTCAATTGTTGCAAGGGAGACAGACAATAAGGTGTTATGTTGAAAGTTGTGAGTTTAATGAATCAGAGTATTGTACCTTAAAAGAGATTGAAGTTTCTCCATCAATGAATATTGATTCCGGCGATCCTGAAGATGAAAGCTTATGTGCCAGTTATCGACCCCGGTATTAAAAAACCATTAGCAGTCAATATGTAAGCAGATGGCTAATCGGCTTCAGCAAAAGCAGCCAAAAACAAATAGAATACTGTAAATAGGGAAAAAGTATGCCGTTCTGAGGTTCCTAACCGGACTACAGAAATGGCATACTTTTTCTGTGAAATATGCCATACATTCCCAATACCTCGGATTCAGCCCCAACCGGTAAATCTTGTTTTAACCTTTGTACTGTACACCTACTACCCAATGCATGAAACCGTCTTCACTTGCACTGCCCACTTGTACTCTTGCACTTGTACGCTTGCATGAATTTGTCTTCTGCCTAATGCCATCGGTTAAAGGAAAAATAATTGTCAGCTATTGGACATTCTTGCAGGAAATGGTTGAAGCAAGGGCGAAACTACCACTTGAGGTGGCAGAAAAATGGGAGGATTTGACAGGCGCCTGATTGGTGTTTTTGCAGTTTTGCTGGTAATGGCTTTCTGGGCCGGAGGTAAATACGAGGAAATAAGATCTCTTCGCCAGGCTGAAGAAGTCATTATTTCAACCAATATGGATGAGAAACCCGGCCATGATAATGAACAGCAGCAAGAACCAGAAATGGTTTACATTAAAGTATATGTTACCGGAGAAGTAAATCGGCCCGGTGTTTTTGAAGTGCCGGAAGGAACACGGGTATATGAAGCTGTGGAATTAGCTGGCGGAGTAACTGAAAAATCAGATGTCCTTCACGTGGATATGGCCCGCAAATTATCCGATGAAGAAACTGTCCTCATACCTGCCCAGGGTGAAAACCCTGTTGTTCAGGGAGGGTTCTCCTCCCCGTCGTCAGCTCTGGTTAATATTAATAATGCATCAGCACAAGAATTGGATGAAAGACTGCCTGGCATCGGGCCTGCCATCGCCCAGCGAATTGTGGATTACCGCACTACCTATGGACCATTTAAGAATATTGAAGATATTAAGAAGGTAAGTGGAATAGGGGATAAAAAGTTCGAGGAATTAAAAGGCCTGATCAGGGTTAAATGACCCCTTGTTTCCTATAGGTACTGTTTTATGGCGCTTTCCTGGTTTAATATCCTGGTGCTGCTAGGTTTGGCCTTTGTGCTGGCATACCATGAATTGTGGATGGGTGGATTGCTGCTGGCATTTTTTATCTATTGCTGTGCCAAGTTGGTTGCTGATCGTTTTTGGGAAGCCCTCTGGGCTGCAGTTGTGCTGGTAGCAGGCTTGGTTTTCTTTAATCTGGTCGTAGATAAGAATCCGCCCTCCTTCCTGCCTGACACCGGTGACCCGGTAAAATTGACCGGGGTTATAAAAAATCACCCGGTTTATAATGAAGACACTACCAGGTTTATTCTTACTGTTGCAGGCGAAAAAAATGAAAAAGCCCATATACAGGTTTTCTGTTCCTTTTTAGCGGATTTGCATAAGGGGGATGAAATATCCTGCTGGGGAGTAATAAAACTACCCAGTGCAGCAGGGAATCCCGGAGAATTTAATTACCGCAGGTATCTGGCCAATAAAAATATTCATTTGGTTCTGTCCTTGGAAAACCAAGAAGACTTAAATATAATCTCTCGCAAAACCGGCTTGGTGAGCTTCATAACCGATTATCGCAGGCAATGCGAACAATTATTTGACCAGGTGCTGCCTGCCAATGAAGCAGCAATTCTTGCTGGTATGGTACTTGGCAATAAAGAAAGCATAACTGACGAAGATTATCGGCAATTTCAGCAGACCGGGCTGGCTCATTTTTTTGCTGTATCAGGCCTGCATGTGGGCTATTTGCTGTTAATGGCCTACTGGTTAAGCTCGCTTTTAGGGTTTTCCCCCAGGGTAAGATTCCTGGCAGTTTGTGCATTATTGTTGCTTTATGGAACCATGGTGGGCTGGCCCATTTCGGTGTCAAGGGCGGTGCTAATGAGCATTATTGGCCTATTGGCGCATTATCTGGGACAGGAAAACGATCTCAGCAATAGTCTGGGACTGGCAGGGACCATAATCATACTGCATAATCCCTTGGCTCTTTGGGAAATATCCTTTCAGCTTTCTTTTGCAGCAACCTGGGGTATTGTTTTTGTATTTCCCCGGCTTAAAGAAAGGATAGGCTATAAGGACAAAAAGATTGACTTTATACTGGTTCCTTTATGTGCCCAGGTGGCAGTTATGCCCTTTCTGGCTTACTATTTTAATCTTTTTTCTCCTGTATCATTGTTGAGTAATATAATCGTCGTCCCTATCGCAGGAATAGTAGTAATTCTGGGATTTTTGTCTCTATTAGTTTCTGCCCTGCCCTTGGTTTTTACCCAAATAATCCTCTTTCCGGCCGGATTCCTTATTGAGTTTATTCTAGCGGCTGCAGGCTGGCTGAAAAACCTGCCCTGGGCCTTTATATGGGCGGCCGCGCCGCCCGTATGGCTCATTTGTGTATATTTCGCTGGATTAATTATGGTCCTCATAAGCAAAAAAACCAAAATAGTAACAGCCGCAGCCGTTTTAATGGGGATTTTTCTGTTTTCTATCTGCCTGCCGGCCAGCCTGTTTAATCGTGGTAATTTGGAATTAGTGTTTTTGGATGTGGGACAGGGTGACAGTACTCTTATAAAAACCCCGGAAGGCAGATTTGTTTTGGTTGATGGGGGAGGCAGCGATTTTTATGATGTGGGGAGCAAAAAAGTTCTTCCCTATCTTCGGTCCCGTGGCATAAGAGAGCTGTATATGGTAATTAACACTCACCCTGATACAGATCACTTGAGGGGACTGGAAAAGGTGTTGGAAGAGGTACCAGCCAGGTATGCCGGCTTGCCCTCAATCTTATTAGAAGCTCCGGAATATGACAGGTTAAAAGAGTTGGCTGGGTACCATGGAACCAAACTAATTCCTCTGCAAAAAGGGCAAACAGTAGCTATTTCACCAGTAGTAAAGCTAGAGGTTCTGCATCCCCCCGATCCCTGGTTTATTTCTGAATACAATAATTCTTCATTGGCTCTTAGGGGTACCTTTGATAAATTTTCCTTTCTGCTGGCTGGCGACCTGGGCAGAGAAGGGTTACGGGAACTGGTTAACAGCCCCAGGCTGAGAGCCGTTACCATCCTCCAGGTTCCTCACCATGGCAGCCGCGATTCATTCGTGGTTGAGTTTTATCAACAGGCAGATCCAGGAATTGCCGTTATATCATGTGGAGAAAACAATCCTTTTGGCCATCCGCATCAGGAAGTTATGGAATATCTGGCCGGCAACTCCATTATGCTCTATCGTACTGATAAAAACGGTGCCATAATCACCGAGAGTAACGGCAAGGAAGTGAGTATAAGGGTATTTAAGAGCCAACACTATTCTAATGAACTAGATTTATAAACCCGTTGAACAAATTAAGGCCAATCAATACTAAATCAAAACAGCACCATTTCTTTATTAAGTTAAATATTGTATAATAAGGAAAAAAGAATACTGAAGGCCAGGGAGCCCCGCTGATTTTGCGGGTTTTTTTATTTTTCAAGGAGGTGATGAAACATTTGACTTTTTGCAATCATATCCATTGACTTTATAAAAGGTAGGGGGGAAAGATCTTGTCGAACGTAATTTTGGAAAAGAAGGGTAGGGTGGCGGTTCTGGTTATTAACCGTCCCCAGGCTCTGAACGCTTTGAACAAGGATACATTGTTGGATATACAAAGGGGAGTGGAAGATGTCCGTGATGATGATAGTATTGATGTGCTGATTATTACCGGAGCAGGCGACAGAGCTTTTGTGGCGGGCGCTGATATTACTTTTATGGTTGAGATGCAGCCCATGGAGGCCAGAAACTTCGGCCAGCTAGGCAGCGAGGTGTTGCGGCTGATTGAGACTATGGAAAAACCGGTTATTGCTGCCATAAATGGTTTTTGCCTGGGCGGCGGATGCGAGCTGGCCATGGCCTGTGATTTCCGAATATGTTCCGAAAAGGCCAAGTTCGGGCAACCCGAGGTGGGGCTGGGGGTTACTCCCGGTTTTGGCGGAACTCAGCGTTTACCGCGTATAGTGGGGATTGGGATGGCCAAGCAGTTACTCTACACTGGAGATATTATTAACGCCAATGAAGCTCTGCGCATCGGATTAGTGAATTATGTGGTTCCCAGCGAGGATCTTATGAGTAATGTTATGGAAATAGCGAAAAAGATTGCTTCCCGGGGTCAGACGTCAGTGCGGCTTTGTAAAGCCGTTGTTAACGCAGGAATGCAGACTGATATTGACAGCGCACTGGTCATTGAGAAAGATGCCTTCGGCCTTTGCTTTGCTACTGAGGATCAGAAAGAAGGGATGAAAGCTTTTACTGAGAAGCGCCAACCTAATTTTACAGGGAAGTAAGGATAGAAAAACAGTGTACTGTATAATAAGCCTCCACCTTCCAGATGGAGGCTTATTTGCACACTGAACCTGTCCGGCAGCTGGATATATGCTAACACTGGGCAAGGCAGAATGTTTACCCGCAAAAAATAAAAAAAGATATATTCTGTCCCTTCGTCTCATAGCTTTTGAGGAGGGGATGATAGTATCTACAAAACAGATTTAGGCAGCCGAAGAGTAGGTTTACTGCTCATAAAATTGTCCTTCCCGGCTATGACGGGAATGATGATCTTTTCACTGCTGAAATTAATAGACACTTATTTTATTGCCCAACTAGGCCCAGTAGCTTTAGCTGCTTTTACGCTGACTATACCGGTACAGGTCCTGATAACATCATTGGCTTCGGCTACCGGGGTGGGCGTAACCTCTCTAATTGCCAGAAAATTGGGGAGCGGGGATGTCAAATATGCTGATAATATCGCATGGCACGGGATAATTATAAGTATTGGATACGGACTGTTTTTTCTGACTATTGGTACCAGTTTTATTGATGACCTTTTAATCTTTTTCGGGTGTACTCCGGAAACCTTCATATTGAGCAAAAATTATCTAAATATCATTCTTTGGGGATGTGTATTGGCGTTTGTCCCCATGATTATGGAAAGCTGCATTCAGGGCGAAGGAAATATTATTCTGCCCATGATCATTTCTTTATTTACCATGGCTCTAGAGGTATGTTTTGATCCTCTTTTTATTCTGGGCTGGGGCCCCATTAAGGGTATGGGACTTAATGGAGCCGCCATCGCAACTATTATAGCTCAGTTTTTCGGATTTATTCTGCTGGTAGTAATGGTTCTAAAAAAAAGGTATATTTTAACCTGGTCCTGGACCCATTTTCGGCCTAGTTGGGATGTAGTAAAGGGAATCTATATGGTGGGCTTGCCTACCATGATAATGGAACTGATGGGTGTTTTTATCATGGTATTCTTAAACCGGCTGCTGGCTGCTTATAGTTATACAGCAGTAGCTGCTCTGGGTATTCTGCTGAGGGTTAGGTCTTTGCTTTTAATGCCTGCAGCCGGGCTCTCCCAGGGCACCATGCCTATAGCAGCCTATGCTTATGGAGCCGGCAATCTGGACCGGGTTAAAGAGACTATAATTAAAGCTTCGGTTTTAACCTTTTTAATGATGGGAGCAGGTTGGTTCGTAATTCAAAGCTATCCAGTCTGGATATTGGAATTCTTTTCGGATGATCCGGCTCTGACCGTTTTAGGTGTTGCCTGCCTAAAAATGGCAACCTTTTTCCTTCCTCTCATGGGCCCCCTGGTCATTTTGAATACGGTATTGCAGGCGCTGGGCAAGGGTACCAGGGCTATGTGGTTCTCAGTTTTTCGCCACATGGGGATTTTTTTCCCCCTTCTTCTTATCCTGCCCCGCTCTATTAACCTTAACGGGATTTGGCTGGCCTTTGCCCTGTCTGAACTACTCTGGGGAATGATGGTTCTGTTTGTTTATTCAGGACTCTGGAAAGAGCTGCAAATTCGCAAACAATCCAGTTTATTTGTTTTTTTCAAGATTGGCTATGTGTGGCAAAGGGTACTGGCTTGGCTCAAGTGGTAGAAGCCAGTATTATTCTCACTATTTCTTTTCAAAAAACTAATGACACCACAATCCAGGTGGTGCCATTAGCGGTTAAAGGTATGGCGGGTGAATAGAAAAGAATTAGAAAATGATTAAAAAACTGCATCCCCAAAAACCCAGCCTAGATAAAAAACACCGGGAATAGCTATTATGTGGAGAATCCACCAGCCGGTTTTTAAAAAATGCCAGGTCCCGATATCATAACCATCTTTGGTTTTTAGTTCGCTTCCTTCCATTGTCCTGCCTCCTTAATTAAGATAAATTAAATTATTTGCCTGATTTTCTATAATATTTCCTTTATTTCTAAATTTATACATAATGAGCATTTGGCAGAATTAACCTTAGAAAATCAAAGCCCGACAATTGGAAACTTGAAAAGGCAATAAGATACCCAAGGGTTGGTGTACTAAAAAAGGGAGAAAAAGGCAAAACATTTATCGTTACCAAATGCTGTTGTAATAAGTATATTTTGCTTGATATCACATCAAGCATATAAGAAAATAAACATATATCAAATCAGTGGAGGTAGAGTCACTTGAGAAATCTGAAGCGTAGAATGCGGATTTGTTCAGGAATGTTGTTGGTATTTTTCTTGCTTTTGTCAGTAGCTTGTCCCGCTTATGCTGCAGGGACGGAAGCCCCTATCAAGATTTTTCTTGATGGAACTCCCCTGGTGACGGATGTGGATCCGGTGCTGAAAGAAGATCGTACCCTTGTGCCTTTTCGAGCCATCGGGGAAGCCTTGACGGCCAAAGTTGACTGGGATGAGTCTGCCAGACAAGTTACCTTGACTTTGGGAGACAAAACTGTTCAATTGGTTATCGGGGATAAAACAGCTTATGTGAACGGGGAGGCCAAAACTCTAGATGTACCCGCAATGCTGGTGGAGGACCGGACCATGGTTCCCCTGCGGTTTATCAGCGAATCTTTAGGGGCGTCCGTGCAATGGTCCGGAGAATTAAGGCGGATAGATATCAACACGCCCCCTGTACCTTCCGCCCAACAGCCTCTCAGTCAGGTAATGGTCCAGATAAGCGTGGATTATCTGGATGATTGGGGACAGGTGCTCCCTCATATGCAGCACGCGATTGGCTTGGATAATAATACCGACTACTACTACCTGAAACTATTGGCTCAACCAGGCCTTGCCAGTGAGACCGTGGGAATTCTGTATGACTATGTGAGAATGCGCGTAGTAGACGGTCCTGTGGAGAAAAATGGCATTACCTGGTGGAAATTAGAGGGGCATGGAAAAACCGGCTGGGCGGACGAGAGGTGCCTTACCGAATTTGAAGGGGAGTGGGATCCCCAGGTTGAAAGCGCTATTGCCTGGGCAATTGAAAATATCGGAAGAACAGATTACGAATACAGATGCTTGCGTTTTGTCCAGGACGCGTACAGGAACGGAGGGTTAACCCTTACCGGGACGCTTGGGGATACTGCCAAAAACACGGCGATAAATTTCAATGCCGAGGCGAATAAAGATAAAGTTGTTCCTCGGGGTGCCGCCGTATTTTATAACTGGGAAGGAACAGTTGGGGGGACTACTCAAAACTGGGGCCATGTAGGAATAGCCCTGCAAACCGGGAAACACGATGAAATAGATATCATTAACGCCATGGAAACTGTGTCTATTGACTCTGGAGCGTATTTTGCCTACTACACGAACATGGACTATATCGGCTGGGCTTGGATCTTTAACAAAAATTAACAAAGGCCAGGGATACTTAACTCCCCTGGTGAATTTCAGCCTCTTCTTTTGTTTCACGCACCGTACCGTGGGGGTGTTCCGGTGGGAGATAAACAGAGTATAGCTTAAGAGGCTGCTGGCCCGTGTTGAAAAGATGGTGCCATTTGCCGTTTGGGCGTTAGTATGACGTAATCCGCAGAGACAGGCCTTTGAAAATCCAATCTGGCTCTGCGGTCCCCCATTTTAACAATCCCTTGCTCTTCTTCAATCCGGATAAACTGGTCCACATCAGGGTGCATTTCCAAGCCTATGTCTTCTCCAATCTGGAGGCTCATAAAAGTAAATCGCAAGTGTTTCCTATCCATAAAGTAAGCCGGAAATTGTATTCTGTTTGGCGGGCTTCCTCAATATTGACCACTGCATTTCACATTTTTCTGCTTGTTGTTTATAGGCATTAATAGCATTTCGATGACTTCACTACTTGTAGGAATTTTTTTCTCCAAAAAAGGGGTGAAGTCCTTTTTTGCACATACATGAGCCTTCGAAAAATCTAACTTGTAGAATTATGAAAAATGCTCATCATAATAAAAATTGCTGAATTATTTGACATAACAATAATTACTATTACAATATATGTAATTATAGATTTTGCACAAGAATGTGCACAGAGGTGATCAAATGAAAAACCAGAGAAATGACCTTCTAAACCCTACATTAGTTGAAATATTCGAAACCTTTAAAATCGACAAGAGGTATATCAAAGGAGCAGGCAGCTATCTTTGGGATGACCAGGGTAACCGTTACCTTGATTTCATTGCCCAATACGGTGCAATACCCTTTGGTTATAATCCACAGTATATTTGGGATGCTGTTGATGAGGTTCGCCAAAATCAAATCCCCAGTTTTGTACAGCCTTCGTTACCTGTGGAGGCCTTGCGATTAGCCAATTTGTTAGCCCAGTATACACCGGGAGAATTGTGCTATTGCACCTTTTGCCAGAGCGGGACGGAAGCTGTGGAAGCAGCTATTAAGCTGGCCCGGTCTTCAACCGGCAAGGAGTATATCATATCCACCCAAAACAGCTTTCACGGCAAAACCTTTGGATCCCTCTCCGCGACGGGCAAAAACTCATATCAAAAGCCTTTTTTTGCGCCGGCACCGGGATTCATGAGTATTCCCTTTAACGATATTGGAACTCTGGAAAAATTGTTGAAAAGCTCCAGTGACTCCATCGCTGCTTTTATAGTTGAACCGATTCAAGGCGAAGGCGGTATAATAGTTGCCCAACCCGGTTATCTTGCTGCCGCTCAGGATTTATGCCGAAAACATAATGTTATTTTTATTGTTGATGAAATTCAGACCGGGTTAGGCAGGACCGGCAGGCTATTCGCCTGTGATCACGAAGGGGTGGAGCCTGATATATTAGTACTGGCCAAGGCTCTGGGGGGGGGTATTCTTCCTATAGGAGTCTGCATCAGTTCCCCTCGTATTTGGAATGAAGATTATGGTATGCTACACAGTTCTACCTTTGCCAATAATAACGTTACATGTGCGGTAGGAAGCGCAGTATTGCGTAAACTTTTGGATAACGATCAAGAGTTAATCAAGGAAGTTGAAAAAAAGGGACAGTATCTGATGAAAGGGCTGAACCGAATTGCTGCCCAATACCCGGACGTAGTAAAGGAAGTACGTGGCCAGGGACTGATGACCGCCATAGAGTTTAACCCCCTGGATGATTGCGGTTCTTATGACATGGCTTACATGGCTGATCAGGGCGGTTTCACCATATTGCTGGCCGGGTTTTTATTAAATGTGTATAATGTCCGCCTAGCCCCTTATTTGAATAACTCAATGACTCTAAGACTGGAGCCTACCCTGACCATTACTTATGAAGAAATTGATTATGTACTCAACGCACTGGACAGGGTATGCCATATTCTTCACTATCGGGATTATGCCAAGCTCTATCGTTATCTCATTAATGACTTTAGGAGACCTGGAAAAATTACTGATTTTCGTCCGCAGATCAGGAAAATCAAGGCTTCCCATTTAACCGGGACAGAAAAGCCTTCCCAAAAATTTGCTTTTGTTATTCATTATCCAGCTCCGGAAGATGTTATTATCAATAACCCTTCTTTTTGTTCCTTTACTCGCCAGGAGCTTTATGATTTTATGCAATGGCAGAGTAAAACCAAAGAAGCAGGGGTTGTATGCCATATGCCGGCCATTAAATCCCTTGATGGGACCATTGCAGAAGGATGGTTAATTGGAGTGCCTTTTGGTGCCAGGGAAATGATGAGCCTGCCGCGGCAAGAGACTACTGAAGTAATTGCCCAGGCAGTTGACCTGGGCAGGGAACTGGGTGCCCAGATTGTTGGGTTAGGAGCCTTGAGTTCAGTAGTGACCAAGGGAGGAAGATCAGTGCTGGGAAGAGGTGTGGCTATAACCAGCGGCAATAGCTATACTACTTTGATGGCCATAGAAGCACTTTTTTTGGGGGCTCAAAAAATGCACATTGATGCTTCCCGGGCCCAGGGTGCAGTTGTTGGTGCTACAGGCTCAATTGGCCGGGCCTGTGCTATGCTCCTGGCAGAACAAATGACCCGAATTACTTTGCTGGGAAATCCCAAGCATACTAAAAGCAGCCGAGTCCGTTTAGAAAGTCTGGTACAAGAGATGTTCACCTATGCATGGCAGCGGCGCAAGGAAAAAATACTCAGTGGCTTGAGTCTGTGGTTGAATCAAGCCATAGAATCGTTGGTGGCAGTAAAAAATCATCGTGCCCATGAACTTCGCCAGATTCTCCTAAAAGGACAGGAAATAACCCTGGAAGTGTTGGAAGAAGTATGTGCTTTAACCGGAACACCTCAGCCGGTAAGAACCAGCCTTAGCCTGGAAGAAGCTCTGCCGGAATGCGACATGATCGTAGCTGCCAGCAATTCTCCCGAATACCTGATTTGTTCCGAGCACCTTAAACCGGGGGCAGTTGTTTGCGATGTTGCCAGGCCGGCTGATGTTTCACCACAGGTAATAAAAGAGCGGAATGATGTACTGATCCTGGAAGGTGGTTTAGTTCAGTATCCTGACAACATCGCTTTTGGCCCCAACCTGGGTTACCGGGATGGGGTAAACCTGGCTTGCCTGTCCGAAACGGTTTTGCTTTCTATGGAAGGAGAAGGCAAGGACTACAGTATCGGTCTAAAATTGCCTTTGGAGGATATCAGATATCTTAGAAAGCTGGGCCAAAAACACGGCTTTGGCCTGGCTGGTCTGGTAATGGGTAACCGGGAAATTACCGATGAGGAAATTGCCCAGATATATAAAAACTCACTGGGACTAAGCCGGGCTCAGAACTTCTGATCAAGCAGCAGCTGCTGCTCGGTCGGCTAAAGTCATTTTCTGGTCAGATATTTTTTAATTGTTTTGTTTTTGGTATATAATTAACAAAAACTGATCTGGGGGTTTATTTTTTTGGAAGTACCAGCAATTACTATTAGAAAAAACGGCAAATGGTATTATGGACAGGCAGAAATGTTCAGGCGCAATATTTTAAATGTACTGGCCAAAAACATCCACAGAGAGGAAAATGGCAGTTATTACATCCAAATGGGCAATGAAACCAGCCCTATAACTGTGGAAGATGTTCCCTTTTTTGCAACTGGCTATGTGGAAGAGGCGGATGGAACGTTAAAACTGGTTTTTCATGATTTGCAGGAATTGATTTTAGATCGCCCTTTTAAACTCACTTTAAAAGGTGATGTGCCGTATATTGATTATAAATGGGAAGCGGATACCCGGCTGAGCAGAGGAGTTTACTGGAAATTGAGTGACTATTTTGACTTTCGCAATGATGAAATATATATTGTTCCGCCAAAGGTCGATGACGGTATTCAGGGTAAAACAGTAACCAAATAAGGGAGAGCCCTGGTGGCTAACAGGGCTCCTTTTATGTTTTCATTATTAAAAACTTCCCAGGTGCGGGGGGCGAAATTCCGATTCAGGAATAGTTAAAGCATGGTCAATAGAAGCCAGCATCTTTTCACGATCCCGGGGTAGCAAGCCATGCACATTCCAATAATTATTTATGTGATCACTGAGCAACATGCTGTTCTCGCACTCCAGGTGTTCCACAAATAAGCGCACCTCTTTAAGTGCTTGGTGGGCACTGAGCAGTTTAAAGTTTCCGGCTTTATAATCCTCGTACAGCGGTGTGCCCTTGGCTGGAATAAGGGTTCTTATTCGAATGAACTCAGGGCTGAAGGCATTCAAGGCCCGGGCGCTGTTGATGGCATGCTCACGGCTTCTTTCTATACCTCCCAAACCTGTCAGGAAATATTCACTTACTTCAATACCGGCTTCTTTTAGCTTCAAACCTGCTGATATAATCTCGGCGGCGTTAGTACCTTTTTTTACCCTTTGCAGGGTTTCGTCATCCCCGCTCTCCATCCCAGTGTGAACTCTAGTCAGCCCGGCGGCATGCAAACGTTTAAGTTCTTCTGGGCTTTTCTTGTTAACAAATCGTGCCGAACCGTAAACAGTGATTTTTTTTAAGTGGGGGAAGAGCTGGTGGGCATATGAAAAAATCTCTTCCAACTGATCTGTTTTCATAATAATTGTGTTTCCGTCAGGAAAGAAAATAGACTCAATAAATTCCCCATAATAATCACGGGCTGTCTGCAAATCTTCTTTAATTTCCTCAACAGGCCTTATGCGAAATTTTGCTTTCTTGTAAAGAGCGCAAAATGTACATTTATTGTGAGGGCAGCCTATGGTGGCCTGAATCAGGAGACTGTACGCTTCACTGGGCGGGCGGTAAATTGTTCCTTCGTAACGCATAATAATTACCTCCTTCGAAAATAAGAGTAGCAAATGAAATCAATATTTAAAAGGGTAAATACAAAAAACGGGGCACTAATAGCTCCGTTAGTGATTACAGACATTGGCAGTGGCTTTACTCAGAATATAATTATTGTTTTATTGTTTAAATCATTATATATTAAAACAAGGCCTGGAGTTACATTTAATTTAATGGAGCATATGGGGAATGGTGCTATGCCTTTAAGAGTTCTAATCGTAGATGACGACGAAAGAGAAAGAATTGTACTCAGGTATGTACTGGAACAGATTAAAGACCTTCATATTGTGGGAGAAGCTGTGCATGGTTTGGAAGCTTTAATGTTGTGCCAGGAAATGAAGGTCGATTTGGTTTTTCTGGACATTACTATGCCGGAAATGGGTGGGCTGGAAACAGCCATGAAATTGAGAGAACTGAAGGATAAAGATCGGCCGCTTTTTGCTTTTATTACGGTAAAAACAGATATGGCAGTTCAAGCTTTTGAATTGGGGGCCATTGATTATATTGTAAAACCTATTGAGCAGAGCCGTATCGAAAAAACTATTGAGAGAGTCAAACATCAGATTGCTCACAGAGATATTATCGACGAAATGGTAACAGAACGACTCAAGGAACGATTCGAAATTATTCTGGATAAATATAAAGACTATCAAGAAACCTATAGTAACCGCCTGCCGGTTAGGGGCAAAGGTAAAATAACCCTTTTACCCCATGATGAGATTGTGTACTGTGAAAGCCAGGGGAAAAAAGTATATATAGCTACTACGAAAACCGGGTACCTGACCAATTATACCTTGAACGAGCTGGAGAGACGCCTTAACAGCCTCCGGTTTTTTAGGGCTCATCAAGCTTTCATAGTTAATTTGGACTATGTTAGGGAAATCAAAATTTTCGGGGAAGGATCCTATTTATTACATTTGGAAAACTGCAATAAAAATATAATTCTTAGCAGGTCAAAATCAAAATTGCTCAGAAACCGAATCGAATGTTGAAACATATAGACCATCTCCTGTTATCTGCAAGTTATGCCGCTTTTTCCGCAAAACAGATCACTTTTGTGGTCGCTAATACCCTGATACACTGATGCCATTTTCACCGAAATACTGATAAAAACAAGGGGAGTTCAAGTTTTTTGGTCACTTAATCGGAGAAATTATAGTTAAGCCATTAATTTGTTAAAAAAGTAACAAGCAGCAGCAAAGTATCCGTGTAAACCAACCAAGTGAACCCAAACTAGAGAAAAATATCACATAATACTTTATAATTACAATAGGGAGTAACGTACTGTACGGAACAGACTGGAAGGAAAGGAGGATATGTACTGGAACTGTTAGGCATTGATCGGATTACTGCCTAACAGATCATACAAAAAAGAAACCCTCTGGAACTGTTTTTGGGCGGCAGTTTGATTTTAGGATACCAAGTGCGGTAGTATCCTGACTGAGAGGATTGGAGTGAGGGTTATGATACCATTTTACAAGCTTGAACGATATGAGGGAAATGAGCCTCTATTTGATCTGGTTATGATGTCTATTGTTTCCACCTATGTTGGGGATCCTCTGCATTTCCACGTAGAAGGCTTAAGGGGTACGGGAAAGACTACTATTATACGTTCGGCCAAACAGATACTTCCCACCATCCTGCGGATAAAGGATTGCATTTATAATTGTGACCCTTATGCGCCGCATTGTCCAATACACTGCAACATGGAGCCGGAAGAAATCGAAGCCTTGGGGACTGAGGAAATTCCCATGCCTTTCTTGGAGATTTCTCATTCTGCCAAAATTGGAACAGTTGCCGGAAGTATCGATCTGGCCCGGCTGACTGATCCCATGCATCCTGAAGCCCGGCTTTTACCAGGCCTGATACCCCAGGCTAATCGGGGTATAGTCTTTATCGATGAGATTAATCGATTGGCTGATACTGCGCCGGAAATTACTGATATTCTCCTTGATGTAATGGGGAATAAACCCGGTCATATACAAATTGAGGAAGCCGGGTTGCCGGTAGTAGAAATACCCGTTAATGTATCGATTTGGGCAGCTTCCAACCCTGATGAGGATCCGGGACCCCTGGAAGAAATCCGCAGACAGCTGTCAGATCGCTTTGATATGGTATATTTTATGGGAAGACCTGATTCTGCTGATAAGCTGGCCCGCATTTTAAAAGAAAACTCTTATTGCTGCAGAAATAGTAAGGGAAACATCAACGATACCGATTATTCCCAAAATGAAGTATACTGCCAAAACATACTCAAATGGGTTGAGATCTACAAAAAGATGGATTTGCCTGATTTTCTCTGTAATTTTATTGCCCGGCTTTATATTAAACATAATCTAGAGAGCATTCGGGCCACAGAGGCTATGCAGCAGGGGGCGGTATTATACAGTGCCATTAAAGGAAGAGAAAAGGTGCAATTGAGCGATGTTATCAAAATGATTCCTATGGTACTGAAGCATCGTATTGACAGTGATACGCTGGTCCGAATTCTCAATGATGTGGAATCCAAGGGAGCCAGGGAGGGTATTCTCAATTTTCGGGGAAGAAAAAATGAAAAAAGCGAAGACCCTGATTACTTTAAATACACCGGCAAACCACTCAAAGAGATGGGAAGAGATGAGCTGGTGAGTACTGAAAAAACTCTTACCCCAAGCTAACAGGGGGGTGAATACTATGAGAAATGATCAGACCAGTATTAACCGGGCTGCTTCAGTAAGTAACTATTTGAACCTTTATTTGGGTCAAGACCAGGGAGTAAGGTTGGGAGAAAGTTCAGTAGTAAGCAGGAAGGTCCATGCCCGTATGCCCGAAAAAAGGGTTAAAGGTCAAATTAAAGTCTTGGTTAATAAGGATGCGGGCAAAACTTACCTGAATTATGTTGAAGCTGATCAGATTGTACATATAGATGTTTATCATCAGGCAGGTAAGATTGACCCTCAGGATGTGGCCAAGAAAATATTTTGGGCTATTGACAATTATTTTATTGAACGGGAACCCCAGCTTCAATATGCTGAGGAAGAACGCTTTAAATTAGTTACTGGTTATGCGGAAAAAATAATTATTGCTACCAATAGGGGCAGGGGACTGCTGTACGATCTTTTTCAAAGTGCTGTAGAACCGGTTGTGGACAGTGATGAGGAACTGAATCATGTCCATATTCTAGCCCGGTTATCTCGTGAAGAGTATTATTTGGTGTATGTTATTACTGAAGCGGTGGAAGAGACTATCTTAGCTTCTGGAGTAAAACTGGCGAAAGTGAGGAATGTTGTACACGGCAAAGAAAAACCAAAAGAAGAGGATTTTGCAGGATATTTGAAAATACCCTGGAAGAAATTTTCTGGACAGACAACTCACCAGCTTCCGGCCAAGGAGAATGTAAACCAGTTAATCTATAAACTGGCCGAAAAGTTTGGTGGAGTAAATGAGATTGAAGAGTTCATGGAAAGTTATTCGACCAATATATTCAAAAGGAAAGGTACAGATCAACAGAAAAAGAAGTGGGGCGATGTTGAACATTATGTGAAGCAATTGGAAGAATTGGAATTGCTTAAACAGGGTCTTCTAGGCAAGGTGTTAACCAAGCAAGGATTGGAAATTAGGGAATACATCATTAAACATAAATGCGAACTGGAGACTGAAATTAGACGTAATATGCGGCGGATGCCCGCTGGACGGGGAAGCCGCTTCAAAAAAATGGGCCCTAAAGAGTATAAATTGTCAGCTATGGAATTTACTAATTACAATAAAACCATTAACAATCCCCAATATTGGTCTGGAGATCTGGCCGTAAAAGAGACTATTGTTCAGGCCGCTATTAATAGCTTAATAAGGGATAATGGGCATTTTTCCATTAAAAAAGAAGATCTTCATTATTATCAGAAAAAGAATTACATTCCTATAGATGTATGTCTATTAATAGATGCCAGCGGCAGTATGGCGGGAGAGAAGAGACAGGCAGCTTGCTTTTTGGCACAGAATTTACTCCTCTCCGGAAAAGAGAGAGTGGCGGTGGTAACTTTTCAAGATCGGAAAAGCCAGGTGGTTGTGCCCTTTACTCGTAATCAAAGAGTCTTGCATAAAGGGTTGTCAACGATAAATCCGGCTGGCTTTACTCCGATGGCCAGCGGAATAATGACCGTTCTTAAGCTTATCGACCATTCCCAAGTAAGTAATCCTTTGGTTGTTTTAATTACTGATGGTGTTCCCAACATTCCTTTGTGGACCTTAGATGCTAAAGCGGATGGGCTGAAAGCGGCCTCTTTGCTGAAAGGAAGCAATATAAGATTTCTTTGTATAGGTGTCGAATCAAACCGGTTCTATATGGAAAAAGTTGCCGAAGCAGCTGGAGGGACCTTATACCTGGTTGATGATCTTAACCGGGAAAACCTAATTAACATTGTTCGACACGAGAAAAAGAATATGACCAACTATGCTAAAAAAATGGCGTAATATTGTAATTTGTTAATTGAAAATGTCGAATCCTGTGATATAATTAATTTAATAGATTTACTAAAAATAGGCAAATCAAATTAAGGAATGGGATTATCCTTAGTTTGTTTTAATAACTCCTCCTTCATATTGGCACCGTTCGGTGCCATTTTTTTTAGTAATAATATGAAAACCTTTTTCGTATCTTTATATACAGGAACAAGCAGGGGAGGCTTACAAAAATGACCAGATCTGTTGTCTGTTGCCTTGCCACAGCTATTCTGGCTGTTTGCCTGATTGCCGGGGGTTGTATTTCAGATCAGGAAAGGGAGAAGCTGATCAGTTGGAAGGATTTGCTGAAACTGTCAGAAGCACCAAAAGGAGAAAAGGATAGTCTTGATAATTCGGCTAACCTACCACCAGAGCTGAACCCTTTCGAGGAAACCATAGATATTCAACTATATTATCCCGGGCCAGAACGAAATAAATTGGTAATGGAATTGAGAACCATCGGCAAGACTGAAGGAATCGCTCGCAAGACTATTGAAGAATTGATAAAGGGTCCGGTTAATCCCAGCTCACTTAAAGTATTCCCGGAGGGAACCAGGTTGTTAGACATTAATATCAAACCTGACGGCAGATGCATTGTCGACTTCAGTTCGGAAATCCGTTCCGTAGCCAGTGCGCGTGATGAAGAACTGATGGTTTATGCAACGGTAAATACCCTGGGACAGTTTGCTACCGTAAGCTCTGTGGAGTTTATGGTAAATGGACAAAGGGTGAACCGTATTGCCGGTTATATGGACTTGTCAAAACCAGTAGAACCTGACTATACCTATTAGAGTAAATGGCTAAAACATCACAGGTGAATGGTTATCAAGTTGTTTTTCATGTTCCCTTTAATTTTGGTAAAATTGAGGTGTTATTATTGGACAAGTACAGGTGTATTGGGATAATGGATTCTGGGGTGGGGGGGTTAACCATTGCCCGAGCCCTTTTGCAGATGCTCCCCCAGGAGAGTTTCATTTACTATGGCGACACTCTGCATTTGCCCTATGGTGAAAAGACGGAAGCCGAGCTTATCCTTTATGCACGGAATATTTTTGAGTTTTTTATAATAAAGGGTGTAAAAGCTATTGTTGTTGCCTGTGGTACGACTTCCTCCACAGCCCTGCCGGCTTTGGCGGACCAGTATAGCTTGCCTATATTGGGAGTTATTAAGGCGGGGGCCAGATCGTCGGCCAGAATTAGCAGTAATGGCAAAATAGGAGTTATTGCTACTAAGGCTACAGTGAATTCCAAAGCCTTTACTAAAGAGATACAAATGATCAATAAAGACCTGGAAGTATTTGAAATGGCCTGTCCTCCTTTTGTTCCCCTGGTGGAAAAGGGGATGTTAAATAGCCAGGAGGCGAGGGATACGGTGGACTGCTATCTCAAACCTTTGTTGGAAAAAGGTATTGATACCTTGGTATTGGGGTGTACCCATTATCCTTTTTTGCTTCCGCTAATTAATAATTGTGTTGGGGACAAGGTTACTGTAGTGGACATTGCTTATGAAACCATTGAGGAATTGAAACAGATACTAGCTACCGGAGATTTATTAAATGACGGGCAGGAGCCGCCTGTAAGAGAATTCTACGTTAGCGGCTGCAGTGATTCATTTTCTCAAGTAGGAAGATTATTGCTGGGGGATGAAATAAAAAGGATTGAAAAAATAGAATTGGATTGAGGTACAGTATGGGAAAGATAGGTTTTACAACTTCCATCCCGGTAGAAGTTATTCTGGCAGCTGGGAAGACCCCTGTAGATTTAAACAACATATTTATTACCTCCCAGCAGGCCGGGCAATATGTAGAAGAAGCCGAAGTGGCTGGCTATCCCCGCAATACCTGCGGATGGATAAAAGGACTTTATTCGGTTTCACTCCAAACCGATATTGAAGCGGTAATAGCAGTAATGCAAGGGGATTGCAGCAATACCCAGGCATTAATGGAAACACTTCTATTAAAGGGGAAAAAAATAATACCCTTTGCCTACCCCTTTGATCGGGATAGACAAACTCTGCAGGGGCAAATACACAAATTGATGGATTTTTTCGGGGTTAGTGCTGATCTGGTAATGGAGAAAAAACGAGAACTGGATAGTATTCGCCAGTTGTGCAGGGAAGTGGATTACATGACCTGGCATGGTAACCTGGTAACTGGATGGGAGAACCACTACTATCTGGTTTCCTCAAGTGACTTTAATTCCGATCCATTGAGTTTTGCCCAGGAGCTGACCCAGTTTATTGAGAACGCTAACAAACGCCAACCTTTTGAAAATGAAGTGCGGCTGGCTTTTTTGGGAGTTCCGCCCATATTTACTGACCTATACCAGGTTATCGAGTCCCTGGGGGCCAGGGTAGTTTATAATGAAGTCCAGAGGCAATTCTCCATGCCTTATTCCACTGACAACATTGTTGATCAGTATCTTTATTATACGTATCCATATGGAGTTTTCCCCCGTCTCCAGGACATCGAGGAAGAGTTAAGGAAGAGAAAAGTTGATGGTATTATCCACTATACCCAGACTTTTTGTTTCCGCCAGATAGAAGATATTATTATGAGGAAGAAACTGGATTGGCCGTTTCTTTCCCTGGAAGGGGACAGGCCCGGCAAAGTTGATGCGAGAACCCGTATGCGTCTGGAAGCTTTTATCAATATGTTAAAATAGCGGTATAAATAGCAAATAAACATGGGGAAAAAACTTTCCTCATCTTTGTTTTATAAAAGAAAAGGAGTAGGGTGGTATTTATAGTAGAATATACTAAGAATATAAATACCCGGATTGAGGATAAATTGATTGCTGAGGTGTAAATAGCTGATGATCGGAATGGATCTGGGATCCCGCAGTGTTAAAATAGTGGCCATGAAGGGCACTCAGATAATAAACAGCCACATAATTGATACCATAGATTTTTACAGAAATTATGCCAATTCTGCAGGAGACACGCTTAACATAGATACAACACGGTTGGGGCTGCCCAATGATTCCTTGGCAGTAACAGGATATGGGAAAATTACGGTTAAGATTGCCGGGGCGGTGCAAATACCAGAAATTCAGGCTCATGCCCAGGGGGCAGTATTTCAGACTGGATTAAATGATTTTACCCTCTTGGATATTGGGGGCCAGGACACCAAGATTATCAAAATCCGGGATGCGAAGGTAGTTGATTTCTTAACTAATGATAGATGCGCGGCCAGTTCCGGTCGTTATATGGAGAACATGGCAGCAGTTCTGGGAATAAGCCTTAAAGAATTGTTCTCATACAGTACTGATCCGGTGGAGCTTAATTCTACTTGCGCAGTTTTTGGGGAAACAGAAATTATAGGGAAAATTGTACAGGGCTATTCCATTGCCAGTCTGGCTGCAGGAGTGAATTATGCATTGTATAAAAGGTTTGCGCCCATGCTGAAGCAATTGCATAGTGAAAATTTAGTTTTAGCCGGGGGAGGAGCATTAAACCAGGCGTTGGGCAAAATAATAGAAAAAGAGATGGGACAAGTTGTTATGACCCTTCCTCAGCCTCAGCTTAATGGCGCATTAGGCTGCTGTATCAATACCAGATATAAATGAAAATAGGAGGTTTGGCGTTTTGTTCATAAGAACCGGTAATAGGGAAACTGACCAAATGAGGCCTGTCAAAATTATTCCTGGCTATCTTAAGTATCCGGATGGCTCCGTCCTCATTGAAGCGGGTGATACCAGGGTTATTTGTTCGGCTGCCGTTGAAGAAAAAGTTCCGCCTTTTCTGCGTGGCAGCGGAACAGGGTGGATTACTGCTGAATACTCTCTTCTGCCCGGATCTACTGAGATTAGAACACCCAGGGAAGCCAGCCGGGGTAAGATAAGTGGAAGAACCTCGGAGATACAGCGTTTGATCGGGAGGGCCCTGCGGTCTGTTGTTGATCTGGAGCAGCTAGGAGAGAGAACCGTATGGATAGATTGTGATGTTATCCAGGCTGATGGCGGTACCAGAACGGCTTCCATAACCGGTAGTTTTGTGGCTCTTTATCTGGCTCTGCAAAAGCTTATGAGTAACGGTACTATTACGGATTTTCCGATTAAAGACTATGTAGCAGCCATCAGTGTAGGTATAATTGACGATACCTTGCTGTTGGACCTGGAATATATTGAAGATTCCCAGGCGGATGTTGATATGAATGTGGTCATGACGGGAAGCGGAGAGTTTGTGGAGATTCAGGGAACTGCCGAAGGAAAACCCTTTAGCCATGACCAGTTGGCCCAGCTCTTAAAACTGGCCCAAAAAGGGATAAAAGAACTATTAGCCTTGCAGAAGCTTATAGTGGAAGAAGCATAAGCATGGTAAGAGAATTATTAATTGCAACCCGTAACCGGAATAAGCAAAGAGAACTGCAGAAGCTGTTGGAACCACTGGGAATAAGGGTTTTAACCGTGGAGGATATTTCTTTTGATCGGGAAATAGAAGAAGATGGTGCAACCTTTGAAGAGAATGCGCTGAAAAAGGCCCGGGAGACAGCCAGGGAAACCGGGTATCATTGTTTGGCAGATGATTCAGGACTCGTGGTCGATGCCCTTAATGGGCAGCCAGGGATTCTTTCTGCCCGCTTTGCCGGTGAAGATGCCGATGACCAAAAAAACAATGAAAAACTTCTAGCCTTGTTGCATAACGTAGAAGAGGAGAAAAGAAAAGCATCTTTCGTTTGTGCCATCTCTATCTGCAGTCCCGCAGAAGAATTGGCCCGAATAACAGAGAGATGCCCAGGAAAAATAGCCTGGATGCCTCGCGGGCCAGGGGGATTTGGTTATGATCCATTATTTATTCCGGAAGGATTTGATAAGACTTTTGCTGAAATTCCGGCGGAAATAAAGAATCGCATCAGCCATCGGGGCAAGGCTCTGAAAAAAGCTATTCCTGTATTGCAGAAAATTTTTGCATCTGATTAAGGGGAGAAAAAATGCTTTTAGCCGTTACCGGTGACACCCACGGAAAGATAATAAAAATAAGAGATGAATTAAAAAAGAGAAAAATAGAAGGGTTGTTTTTTACTGGTGATTATTATAAGGACGGCGCTCAAATTGCCCGTTTTTTAAAGGTACCTTTTTTTTGTGGAGTCCCTGGTAACTGTGATTCTAGCAGCAGGAGGAAAACGGAGCAGATAAAACAACTGGAGGGAGTTAAGTTTTATCTGGTACATGGTCACCAATACAGAGTAAAAACCAGTTTAAATGCCCTATTCTTAAGAGGCCAAGAAGTAGGTGCAGAAGTTGTATTGTTTGGCCATACTCACATACCTTTTTGCGAAAAAATTGAGGGAATGTGGATGATAAATCCCGGAAGCCCTTCTCTTCCCCGTTCAGCGGCTGGAGGAAGTTTCATCCTGGCTGAACTTAACAATTCGGTTTTTAATCCTCAATTGATTATGCTGTAGATCCTTCATAATTCTGTTTTAACATCAAAGATATTTAGTTAGCATGGCCAGTCGTTTCTTTCTGAGGCATTATAATGCCATTTTAGATTAAGAGGCAAGTCCGCTCTGCTAGGACAGGAGGATAAGCTCACCAATAATAGCAGCTTCCGGCGGTAAAAATTTAAGACTGCTCTGGTAATAGGCTATTATAAGCCACTATTACCATGGATAACCAATTTAGTAAAAGAATCAAAGCAAATAGTATTACCCCCAAAATCCCAAATACTGTATAATTATTGAAGGATCAGATGCTTACAATGCTCAAAGTAGGGGAGGAGATTTATGAAAGTTGCAATTGACGATCTGTATGGGTATTTACAGACTACTCCAACTAATGGATATCTTAATCTGGAAGTTGTCAGCATAGATGAAGGATTTTGTAAAGCCAGGATGCCTTTTAACCCTAATTTCACCAATGCTAACGGGGCTGTGCATGGAGGAGCTTTAATGACCTGTACCGACCTGGTTTTCTTTCTGGCTCTGGCAACCCTGAACGGCTTGGGCAGAGAAGGAGAATTGAGAAAACCGGATACTTCTGAATTAAAGATAAATTTTCTTGCTCCCTGTTTCAATTCTGACATCTTTATTGAGGCCCGCGTAATAAAGAATGGCCGAAGTCTAATTTATGGAGATGTATCCATATTTAACGACAAAAATGTAAGAATATCCCACGCAACGGTTACTTATTTTCGTAAGAATAACTAACCAAATTTGGCTTGGTTAAGTAAGCCTGGCATTAATTCCTGATTAAATAAGTTGTAGGCTAGTGATCCATGTAGTAAAATATTAAATAGATAATCAAATAAATCGCTTAATTTCCCCTTGGGAAAGCGGGGGATCCGTTTTTGGGGTGAATCTCATTTTGAGTAGGGTTATTGCTCTTTCGACCCGAACCCGTCAGCTAACCTCGTAAGCGTGGAAAAAGCAACAGGAGGGAGCAAAAGTTTAGGTTTAGTGACCTTTTGTTTATGTGTTCCGCGCAGGCTGGTTGGCCTGCTTTTTATTTGGTTTGGTATATTCTCTTTAGGAGGGATATCATGGTAAATGTCGGGCTTATAGGATTAGGCAGAATTGGCAAGGTGATTGCCAAGAGCATATTGGAACATCCGGGTTTAAATCTAGTCCTTGTAGTACATAGGACAGGGAGTAAAGATAAATATGTGGGGCAGGACCTGGGAGATGTCTTAAATATTAGAAAGACCGGGATAGAAATTAAGGGAAGTCATAATCTGAGTAATGAACTGGCCAAGGCTAAACCCGATGTAATAGTAGATTTTACCAATCCCGAAGCATGCTTGAAAAACTTAAAAACGGCCGCCATTCATAAGACTAATTTTATTGTAGGTACTACCGGTTTTACCAGGGAAGAACTGGCAACTATAGAACACCTGGCATACCGTAATAGGATTTCTATCGTTTATGCACCTAATCTTACCACAGGTATTAATGTTTTACTGAATCTGGTAAAAAAGCTGGCCAATCTGCTGCCAGACTGGGATACTGAAATAATTGAGATTCATCATAAACATAAAAAGGATGCTCCATCTGGTACAGCGGTAAAACTGGCTGAAGAAATTGGGCGGGAGAGAGGCATTCCCGTTGAAACTTCAGTATTGTACAGCCGTAAGGGCATCCAACCTAGAAAAACGGGAGAAATTACCGTCCATGCCATCAGGGGCGGCGGAGTAGTAGGTGTTCATGAGGTTATGTTTATAAGCGAAAATGAAAAAATCAGTATTAAACATGAAAGCCTTAACCGGAATGCCTTTGCTGATTGCTTGATGAAGGTTATTGATTTTATCAACAATAATAAGCCCGGTTATTATACTGTGGAAGAAGCTCTAAATCTGGTGGAATTTACCGAACATGAAGAAACAGGAATAGTTGATTTTTAATCCGGCCTATTAAAAATCCTGGGTTTTAATCCAGGATTTATTTTTGTCCGCAACATGATAGCGGATTAAAAAATTGTGGACGGGTTTACTAATACGCTTTTTCAGGTTCAGGGTATTCTATACCAAAGGTGTCTACTGATACTTTTTTCATGCGCTGATCATCAAATGGTTTGTCCCGCCTGTCTCTTGGGACATTTACAATTGCATCAACGGTTTCCATACCTTCAATAACCTTTCCGAAGGCTGCGTATTGACCATCTAAGTGTGGTGCTTTTTCCACCATAATAAAGAACTGTGATCCTGCTGAATCAGGTGCCATGCTGCGGGCCATAGAGATCACACCGCGTTCATGGCGCAAATCGTTGGAAATTCCATTAGCCGAAAATTCTCCTTTTATGGAGTAACCCGGGCCCCCTGTCCCATTCCCCCGGGGGTCGCCGCCCTGAATCATAAATCCCGGTATTACCCGGTGAAATATAACACCATCATAAAAGTTTTTCTTAACCAGGGAAATGAAATTGTTTACCGTATTAGGGGCAATTTTAGGATACAGTTCTGCTTTAATTAGGTTTCCATTTTCCATTGTGATCGACACTACAGGATTTTGCTTCATGTTGTCTAATTCCTTTCTTATCCAAATAGATATGGTTATTATACTCTAAATAGTTCTTGCTCATGTACCTGTTATTGTAAATATTGGTCTAGGTTAATACAGGGACTCTATGTGTGCTGCCTTGCCAATCGCCTGCAGCAAATGACTGAAGGCATCCTTTCTATTCTGGTACCTGGAGGGTAAATTCCATACGGATTCCTTTTCCAAAGGCAAGTCGTGAATAGCTGCGCAGGCTGGAATCATGTCAGCAATTTTATCCGGCCCCAGGATATGGGCCAGGGACATTAAATGCTGCGTGTTTTCCGCCCATTCGCGGGTGTTTATCCGGTTAGGAACAATGAGATCAATACTTTTATTTTGCAGAAAAACCTTCAGTAGCTTATTATTAAGCCTTACTATGGATGGTACTTCTTCGGGCGCCAGCTGGGTACAGAGCAGAACCAGATCTGAACAACTGATGGCAAATTTTTGGGAATCAAAAGTATTGGCGGTGTCAAAAAAAATTAGGTCGTAAAAATTGATTAGTTTGATAAACTCATAAGGATCTTTTTGATAGTCGTAAGTCATAATATCAAAGCCGAAAGGAGACGGCAGATTAGATATTTGGCCAATGGCCGGAGGATTGATGCCCAACCAGTTAAAGAGAAAACCATTTATCGCCGGGGTAGCCAATGCCGCCCGGAGACCTTTAAGGCTGCAACCGGATGCCAAGTTTACCGCCAGGGTAGTTTTTCCGGCCTGGGGATGAGCAGAAATCAGTGAAATGGCCCTCATTTTATCACCTCTTGGGTAAACTTATTCTGCTTTAAACCCCGTTTCCCTTTTACAAAAAAAAGTCCTGGTCTGCAATGAATCCAGTTCAGCCTTTGGTTGCCATTCCCATAAGCTTTAGAGTATTTTCTAATGATTGTTTGTGGGTTAAAACCGGATAAAACAAATCTCCAGTTGACTGCAGCCTTGTCAAAATGGTCTTTATTGTGAATTGTTGAGGGGTTATGTGGGGCAGTTCATCCCAGGTAATAGGGGTGGAAACCGGCGCACCGGGGCGGGCTCGAACGCTGTAGGGAGCACAAACGGTTTTGCCTCGTACATTCTGGAGATAATCAATGTATACCCGTTTACCCCGCTGGCTTACTCTCCGCTCAATAGTTGCCATATCTGGAGCTGTCTGGACAATTATTGAAGCTATGCCATGGGCAATATTCCTTACTTCCTCGTAAGAATAGCTGTTTTGCACCGGCAAGAATATATGCAGACCTTCGGACCCGGAGGTTTTAAGATAAGTGCTCAGCCTTAATTCATGAAAAAGATCCTGGAAAATCTGAGCAATTTTTGCTACCTGGGCAAAACTGTTATGGGGGGAAGGGTCCAGGTCAAATACAATATAATCAGGATAATCCACCAAATCAACCCGGGAGAGCCAGGGGTGGAATTCTAGGCAGGCCTGATTGGCTAACCAGGCCAAGGTTTCAGCGTCCTCGATCAGGATGAAGTTAAGCTCTCTTTGTGATTCTTCAGAATACCAGGGAAAAGTTGTTATCCAGTCCGGAAGGTGGGCTGGAGCATCCTTTTGGTAGAAGCTTTTCCCTTTAATACCGTCAGGATAGCGGGTAAAAACCATGGGACGTTCCTTAAGGTGACTTAACATGTAAGGAGCCACCTGCAGGTAATAATACAAGAGTTCGCCTTTGGTATAACCCTCAGTAGGAAATAACACTTTTTCCAGGTTGGAGACCGAAAAACTCTGTCCATTTATGAGCAGCTTGTTCATATATAGTATTCCTTTCCTTAGATTTGGCACTGGTCCGGGTGCAGGGAAGAGAACCCAACAATTACAGGCGAGCGCAAGTGTAAATGCTCTGTCCATTCTAAAAATTTAACTTTAACACATATTTGCGGTTGAACAAAATGCCCGCCTTTTTGGCTGATTAAATTGACAAAGGGTGAATGATTTATCCGGCGCTTTTCCAGTTCCGCTGCCATAACCTCCCATTCATTGGCCTTTAGTCCTGTTCCTGCCTTTCCTACATATACCAACTGCTTTTCCCGAAATGCCCCCAGGAGCAGCGAATTAATCCGGTTGCCATCCATGGTGTAACCACCTATAACGCACATCTGGTAGCGAAAATTTTTTATTTTAAACCAATCATGATGATGTTTGCCCTGGGTGTAGGGACTGGCTTTTCTTTTGGCAACCATCCCTTCCATTCCCCGTTTTTTAATTTCGGTAAAAAGTATTTCACCATCAACAAAACCATCTACTGTAAAAGCTATATTATTGGGCCTTATAATTTGGTCCAGAAGCTCCTTTCTTTGGCTGAGGGACCAGTCCAAAAGGCTTCTGCCCTGGCAATAAAGAATATCAAAAACCATATAATTTATTGGATTGGATAATATTCCGGATTTAATACTCCTGGCTGATGAACAGCGGTCTCGCTGAATTACTGCTGGAAAACTGGGTAAGCCATTTTTTAGGGCTACCACCTCCCCGTCCAGGATTGCTGGTTGTTTAGTTACCAATCGGGTAAGCTGGAGTAATTCGGGGTACTGTTCGGTTCGCCGGCGTTGCCTTTTATTTACCAACTGTACTGTATTACGGTCTACTAATGCTAAAATCCGCACCCCATCCCATTTAACCTCAAATATAAAATTAGGATCATTAAAAGCTTCTTGGTGAAGAACAGGTTCCATGGGAATTATTGATCCAATCATATAGTCTATGTTCCTGTTTTTCTCTTTTTGCGGGTTTTCGCTTTACCGCCGGCCTGTCGGTTTTCTTCAGCGATTTTTACGCTTGCTTTTAATGCTTCCAGCAGATCTACTACATTGTTTTCTCCTTCACTGGGGGCGGGGGTTACTATTTCCTTACCCGCTATTTTAGCTTCAACTAGTTCCCAAAGGGCAGATCGATATTCATTAGTGTACTTTTCCGGCTGAAAGTCGGTAGACAAGTTCTCAATAAGGTTAACTGCCATTTTAATTTCATTTTCATGTAACTTGGTTTGTTCAACACCTGTATTAAGAGAAGAGGCCGGTCTAATTTCATCCGGATAGAAAATGGTTTCCAGAACCAGAACCCTGTCTTTTACCCTCAGGGCGGCGAGAGACTGTTTAGTCCTTATTATTATACGGGCAATAGCAGTTTTGGCTGTTTTCTCTATAGCCTGGACCAAAAGGGAGTAAGCCTTTTCCCCTCCTTGGGAAGGTTCCAGGTAATAGGATTTATCAAAATAAATCGGATCTACTTGGTTCAAGTCGACAAAATCCAAAATATCGATGGTTTTGGTATCCTCCAGGGGGATACGGTCCAGGTCTTCTTCATTTATTATCACGTAATTGCCTTTTCGATACTCGTAACCTCTTACGATCTCTTCCGTTGTAAGTTCCCTCTGACAGTTGGCACAGTACTTTTGGTATTTTACCGGTGACATACATTCCTTATGCAGGTAATGAAATTTAATATCCTTTTTTTCCGTAGCCACATACATTTTTACCGGTATATTGACCAAACCAAAACTGATTGCACCTTTCCACAAAGTTTTCATAATAAGACCACCCGGAATTGTTTTTATTATTTTCTGATTGTGGGAGGTTTTTATTCCCGGTTTTATCAGGAGGCTCTTTTTAGAAAAATGTTTGGTAGTTGGCCGATTAGCATTATGCTATAATAATTTTTGGATAGAATACTGAGAAACTCAAGGAGGAATAGTAATGGAGGAGCTTACTAAACAAGTAAGAGGGGAAATACTGCGCACCCTTTTGTGGGCCGTGGTCTCCTTGGGATGCGTCTTTGCTTTTCGCTACCTGGTCTGGTAATACAGTATATTAAATTGAATTATTCTCCCGGCTATGGCGTAAGTTTATTCAACTTACGCTGCGTGTTTTTAGGACCTAATGGCAGCAAAAGTGTTTGTATTAAATTAATGAATACCCAAAATATAATCAAGCGGGAAAATGCTGTTTGACATTATTTCCTATTCTGTTTATATTTTAGAATATTGAACATCACAAAGGAAAAACCATAGGGGGAGTGCTAATGGCTAACATAAAAACATTGAATATTGAAAACTGGAAGAAAGAGGTAATAGAATCAGATCTGCCGGTACTAGTTGATTTTTGGGCACCTTGGTGCGGACCTTGCCGGATAATGGGACCGGTGGTAGATAGTGTAGCAGAGGCCTATGAAAACAAGATTTCCGTAGGCAAGCTCAATGTAGATGAGAACCGGGCTCTTGCTGAACATTATGAAATCATGGGAATCCCTTCCCTAATTATTTTTAAAAACGGAAATGAAGTAAAAAGGATTGTTGGCACTCAGAGCAAAGCCCAATTGCAAAGGACTATAGAACAGGTTTTGGATTAAGCGCAAAAGGCTAATCTTCCTTTTTTAACTTTCATGCTTGGCATTGGGGAGATTTTCAAGATACTCCCGAACCTTTTGCTCATAACCATGATTACTGGGTTTGTACAGAGTAAGGGAGTTCAGGTTTTCCGGAAGGTATGCTTGAGCAACATAGCCCCCCCAGTTGTGGGGATACTTATAGCCTACGCCTTTGCCCAGAATATGAGCCTGGCTGTGGGAACTATCTGCCAAATGCGGCGGAACCGTAAAGCCCGGGTTTTTTCTTACAGCCTCTATGGCCTGGTCTATGGCTTTTTTAGTACTGTTGCTTTTTGGTGCGGTTGCCAGATATATGGTAGCCTCAGCCAGAGGAATCCGGGCCTCGGGCATTCCAACGTAATCCACAGCCGAGGCGGCAGAGCATGCCATACTTAATGCCAATGGATCTGCCAGGCCGATATCTTCGGCGGCATGGACGATCAAGCGGCGGGCAATAAAACGAGGGTCCTCACCGCCTTCCAACATTACTGCCAGCCAGAATAAAGCAGCATCTGGGTCTGAGCCGCGGATGCTTTTTATGTAGGCTGATACTATATCATAATGGCTGTCTCCTTTTTTATCGTACCTGATAATCGGTTTACCAGCAATTTGCTTTAATAAGTCCGGGGTAATGGTTAGTTTATTATCTTTCATATAAAGGTTGGCTATAGTATCCAGGATGTTTAGGGCAATACGGGCGTCGCCCTTACAAACATCCAGAAAAATGTCCAAACATTCAGTGTCCATTTTCACTTCATAATTACCCAAGCCGTATTGTCTGTCCGCTATGGCATTATATAGTATTTTTTTGATGCTGTTTTCATTCAGGGGTTTTAAAATGTACAAACTAACCCTGGACATAATGGCGTTGTTTAACTCATAAAAGGGGTTTTCGGTGGTTGCTCCTATAAGTATTAAGGTACCGTCCTCAATAAATGGCAGGAGAACATCTTGCTGATTCTTATTAAACCGATGTATTTCATCAACAAACATAATGGTTTTTTGTTGAAAGTAACTAAGCCGATGGGCGGCATCGGAGGCTATTTTGCGTATATCACCGACACTGCCGATTACAGCTGGCAGCTTTTCAAAATGGGATTTGGTAGTCTTGGCCACAAGCTGGGCAATAGTAGTTTTTCCCGTTCCCGGTGGACCATAGAGAATCAAGGAGGAGAGATTGTCATTCTCAATAGCAATTCTTAAAGGCGTACCCGGTCCGATTATGTGCTCTTGACCAACCACTTGATCAAGACTGCGGGGTCTCATCCGATAAGCTAGGGGTGCATTATTGCTGGCAGCTATTGAGAACAAATTCATTTACGCCTCCAAAAGATTATGATTTTTCAGTCATTATAGATTAAATTGCCTGATAATAAAAGGCCCGGTTATGAATCTATTCAATGTGAAAACATAGAAAAAAGATTAACAATAAAGGAGATTTAAGGGTGAAGATAGCGGTAATGCTCAGTGGAGGAATTGACAGTTTTGTAACTGCTTTGCTATTGAAAAAAGAGGGCCATGAGGTTTCCGCGCTAACCATGGTCAATTGGGATTATGCTATAGTGGACAAAGCCTGCTGGGCGGCTGAGACCCTGGGCATCCACCTGACCATTATTGAGCTGCAGGATTATTTTTCCCGGTCCATTGTGAATAGTTTTTGCGAATCCTATTTGAGCGGAAAAACCCCTAATCCCTGTGTTAAATGTAATAAGAAGATAAAATTCGGCTATTTGCTCAG
Source organism: Syntrophomonadaceae bacterium (assembly GCA_050949885.1). Classification (GTDB taxonomy): domain Bacteria; phylum Bacillota; class Syntrophomonadia; order Syntrophomonadales; family Syntrophomonadaceae; genus JBMNGO01. The sequence continues at coordinate 213,937 of JBMNGO010000005.1, forward strand.
CTGGGCTTTGGAAAACGGTTACGACAAAGTAGCCACAGGACATTACGCCATAATTGAATATCATAAGGCAAAGGATCGCTATCTTCTAAAAAAAGGGAGGGATTATTCCAAAGATCAAAGCTATTTCTTATATGCCCTTGACCAGGAGCAGCTTTCTCGAACCTGCTTCCCATTAGGGGAGATGACGAAACAAGAGGTTATGGAGATGGCTTTTGATAACGGGTTTCCCAGGGCGTACAAAGAAAGCCAGGAGATATGTTTCATTAATGGCGACTACCGGGATTTATTGCGTAAAAGAAGCACCCTCATCCCAGGAAATATAGTAGATATGAGCGGAAAGATAATAGGCCGGCACCAGGGGCTGCCGTTATATACTGTGGGGCAGAGAAAGGGATTGGGGGTCAGTGCCGGGTACCCTGTTTATGTGATAGATATGGATATGGAAAATAACCAGCTGGTTGTAGATAAAGAAGAATACCTTTATACCAAAGAGTTGTATTCTATTAATAATAATCTTATCTATTATGCAACACTGGATTCTGATGTTAAGGTTGAAGCCAAAATCAGGTACCGGGCCCAACCTGCTGTTGCCACTATCAGCTGGCAAAAAGACAACTCAATCAAAGCAGTCTTTGCTGAGCCCCAAAGAGCAGTTACCAGAGGACAATCGGCTGTTTATTATATCGGCGAATATGTTTTGGGCGGGGGTGAAATCTGGTGATATTTACCAGTTTTCGCTTATTCCCGGCTTTACCAAAGCAGTCCGGTGCACCTTCAAGGGTGCATTTTTTTTTGGCCAACCGGGAAAGCTAAATTAGGTGAAAGGAGCAATTTTTTTGAAACTGCGGAACATAAAAAACCTACCTGTTTTTGATCAAAGCCAGGCCGGGATTGTGGCCAAAGTCAATAAAGCTGTGGTCAGCCATAATAGTAAGATTGCCTTTCTGATTGTCGAAAACGATCGAGGAGATTTAGGCCTTATCGAAAGAAACGATTTTTCACTTACCGAAGAAGCGGTGATAATTAAGAGCGATATGAGTATTAAACCCTACTATAATGGGGAAGAATTATCAATGCAGGACGAAAAGATTGGAGATACTATATACAGTTTGGAAGGAAGAGAACTGGGAACTGTTAGCGACCTGGTTGTATCCCTGGAGAAAAAAGAAATTTGTGCTGTAGAAATTTCCGATGGTGCTATAAAAGATATCCTGGAAGGCCGGGATAAAATACCCATAAATAAGGTCTTATGGAAAAACGAAATGAATGCTTTAGTAAAAGATGAAGGGACAGAGCGTAAATGATTTTGAGGTGCCCGGTATGTGGGGGGTTACAGGTAGGAAAAGTAGGAAGTGACCAGTATTTTTGCTGGAATTGTTTTTTGGAGTTTAATTTTCAGCGAGGCCAGGTCAACCTTTTTGAAGTGGCTGAGGATGGCACCCTGATTGCAGTGGAAAAAGATTCTGGAATAATCTGATTAGGAGGTGGCGACTTTATGAGGGATTACTTGGGTGCAGTATTATTTGGTGCTATGCTGGGCGTTGTCGGCAGTGTTTGGGTATTAAGAAATGAAAATGAAATAAAAAAAGGAAGCCGGCAGATCAAGGCTAGAATAAAGAGAACCAAAAATCGCATAATGGATGACCATGATGAGGAGGCAGATAACCTCTTGGGAGGCACACAGTAGTATGGCCTTAAAAGGGGATCGAATAATTAGATATGTGTTATTTCTGGTGGTTATGGTAGCCACCATTTATTTTTTATACCTGGTAAGAGAGGTTCTGCTCAGTTTTTTAATTGGGGGGATTCTTGCCTACTTACTTTTCAGACCGGTGCTTTTTATTGAAAGGAAGGGATTAAAAAGAACCTGGGCGATTATTCTCTTATATTTTCTGATGTCTTTACTGGTAGCAGCTTTTTTTTCTTTTACCGTACCGGGAATAATAAAGGAATTAGGCCAGTTGGCGGAGCTGTTTCCCCGATATGCTGATTCTGCACAGGATGTGGCAGATAGAATTGATAACATGCCCGTGCCCATAAGAATAAATGATGTGTTGCAGGAGAATATCAATAAAATTGAAAACTATATTATTGAGGGCCTGAACAGATTTGTGGGGGGATTTTTAGGGTTTTTAAATATGATTTTGGCTTTGATTTTTTCGCCCATCTTGGCTTTTTATATTATGAATGACTGGGAAAAAATTAAAACCGGGTTCTTTAGCATGTTTTCCCATGAAGCCAGGAGGGATGTAGCCCTATTATTGAATGAAATTGACCAGGTTATTTTTGAATTTATTAAAGGCAATTTCCTGGTGGCATTATTGGTAGGAATCATGATAGGTCTGGCGGCTGCCCTATTAGGGGTCAATTTCCCGCTGCTGATTGGCATAGTTTCTGGTATAACCAATCTGATTCCATACTTTGGTGCATTTTTAGGAGGAATTCCAGCTATAGCCATAGCATTGACTGAATCCCTCAGGCAGGGTATTTATATGGCTGTAGCTATTATTTTGGTTCAACAACTGGAAGGAAACATTATTACCCCCAAAATAATAGGTGATCGCCTGGGCATGCATCCTTTATTAATTGTATTTGCCCTCTTGGCAGGGGGAAAACTTTTTGGTATTTGGGGAATGGTCTTTGCAGTACCGATAACGGCTGCGTTAAAGGTGATTTTGAGCTGGGCCTTTCTTAAAATTGTGGATAAATGATATAGCCATTTGTTGACAGCCCCAAGTTAATAAAAGAAAATATATTAGAAAGTGTTACGGGAAAGAGGAGGCAGCAAGTGTGAGGACCAGTAGTGAAATTAGGAAATTGTTCTTGGAATTCTTCAAGGAAAAACAACATTCAGTGGTTAAGAGTTCCTCGCTGGTACCAGTTGATGACCCTACCCTTTTGTTTACCAATGCGGGGATGAACCAGTTTAAGGATGTTTTTCTGGGGATAGATCAACGTAGTTATAAAAGAGCTACCACTGCTCAAAAATGTGTACGTGCCGGAGGTAAACATAACGACCTGGATACAGTTGGCAGGACTCCCAGGCACCATACATTTTTTGAAATGCTGGGGAATTTCTCCTTTGGCGATTACTTTAAGCGTGAAGCTATGGGTTTTGCCTGGGAGTTTCTGACTAAAGTGCTGGTTCTTCCGGAAGAAAGGTTATGGGTAACCATATATACTGATGATGATGAAGCATATAATCTCTGGCAGGAAGTAGCAGGTATAGCTAAAGAAAAGATTGTGCGTCTGGGAGAAAAAGACAATTTTTGGAGCATGGGGGATACAGGACCATGTGGCCCCTGCAGTGAGATCTTATATGACCGGGGAGTTGAGTACTCCTGTGGCAGTGAAGAGTGTGGCATAGGCAAATGCGACTGCGACCGATGGCTGGAGATATGGAATCTGGTTTTTATGCAGTATAACCGTGATGAAAACGGCCAGATGACAGCTTTACCCAAACCCAGCATTGATACCGGCTTGGGCTTGGAACGAATAACGTCCATTATCCAGAATGTATCCAGCAATTATGATACCGATCTTTTTATTCCCCTTATTGAAAAAGTGGAGAAAATGACAGGTATTGCTTACGATCGGGGGGAAAAAGGATTTCCTTTCCGGGTTATTGCCGATCATAGCAGGGCTTGCACTTTTCTTATAGCAGATGGGGTTTTACCCAGTAATGATGGAAGAGGCTATGTTTTACGGAGAATTCTTCGCCGGGCGGTCCGTTTCGGACGTCTTCTGGGGATTCAAGAACCTTTCTTATACAAAATGGTGGATGTGGTAACGGAGGTAATGAAACAAGCCTATCCTGAACTGGTGGAAAAACATAAGTTTGTTCAACAAGTAATTAAGCTTGAAGAAGAACGGTTTTTTGCCACCCTTAATGAAGGACTGAAAAAAGCGGCTGAAATTGTAGAGCAGGTAAAAGAAAGCGGGGCTCATACCATTTCTGGTGAAGCAGCTTTTATGCTTTATGATACCTATGGTTTTCCTCTGGATCTGACTGAAGACATGGCCGAAGAAAACGGACTCGCTGTAGATAAGGAAGCTTTTACATTGATGATGGAAGAACAAAGGGAAAGGGCCCGCAGTGCCAACAAGGGAGAAGGGGCCTTTGCCCAGGAACGTCTGGTTGCTGAGCTCATGAGCGGGAATCCCCCCACCGTTTTTTCAGGTTATAATGTAACTGAAGATGAATCTGCTGTAATTGCCATCATTAAAGATCAACAGATGGCTGAAACAGCCCAGGACGAAAATATTTTAATAATTACTGCCCAGACCCCCTTTTATGCGGAAAGCGGTGGACAAGTAGCTGATACCGGCCTGATTACAGGTGAAAATGGGGTTATTCAGGTAGAAGATGTTAGGAAACTCTCGGGATGGATAGTGCATTGGGGCAAACTGCAGGGGAGTATAAAAATGGGGGAAAGAGTTCACCTACAGGTCAACCGGGCCAGACGTATGGATACCGCCAGAAACCATACGGCCACCCATCTTTTGCATAAGGCATTGCGTATCATAGTGGGTGAACACGCAGAACAGAAAGGTTCACTGGTTACACCCTCTCGGCTACGGTTTGACTTTTCTCATCTGGCTCCCTTGTCCGCAGATGAACTGGATAGAATCGAGAAATTGGTTAATGAACAAATATGGAGCTGCATTCAAGTTAATACTACTGTTACCAATGTTGAAAATGCCAAAAAAATGGGAGCTATTGCCCTCTTTGGAGAGAAGTACGGTGAAGAGGTAAGGGTTCTACGGATCGGCGACTTTAGCATGGAATTGTGCGGAGGCACCCATGTTCCCAATACAGGGGCTATAGGACTTTTTAAGATAATCAGCGAGGGCAGTATAGGATCCGGATTAAGAAGAATTGAAGCTGTAACCGGGCAAAATGCCCTGGATTATTTGAATAAAGCTGAGAATCAGTTAAGAAGTATAGCTTATTACCTGAAAACCAGCCCTGATGGAATTAATGACAAAATAACCGCCAATGAAAAAAAACTAAAAGCTGTAGAAAAAGAACTGGAAGCTCTAAAAGCCAAAATTTCTAGAGCCTCAATTGATGACCTGCTGGGCCAAGTGAACTTGGTTAATGGAATAAATACCATAATTGCAGCTGTGCCCGCTGATGATGTCAATGCTTTGCGCCAGATGGGAGAAACCTTAAAAGATAAAATGAACACGGGAGTGGTACTATTAGGTTCAGTAATTAATGATAAGGTATCCCTAGTCTGCTTTGTTACCAAAGATCTAGTTCAGAAAGGAATCCATGCCGGCAAGATTGTAGGTGTGGCTGCCAGAGTTGCTGGAGGCGGTGGAGGCGGGCGCCCTGATATGGCCCAGGCGGGCGGCAAAGATGTCAGTAAATTGCAGGAGGCTTTGTTGGGCGCCAGACAATTTATGGAAAATAGTTATAATAATTAGAGGTTATGGCGTAAAATAAATAAAGGGCTTGATTAATACAGGAGGTGGATGGATGATGCCTCAAGATCCGCGAAGCACCGTTAATTTTAAACTGTCCAAAGATGAGGACAATAAGGTTCATACTATTCTGCACACAGTCTATGCTGCTCTGGAAGCAAAAGGGTATAATCCCATCAATCAATTGGTGGGCTACATGATTTCTGGGGACCCGGCTTATATTACCAGCCATAACGATGCCCGGACCCTAATCTGCAAAATCGATCGGGACGAAATACTGGAATTACTTTTAAAGAGCTTTCTGCAAAAATGAGTCGGTTGAAAGTTTAACACGAATCTTCCAAGGCCAAGGTGCACAATGAGAATAATGGGAATGGATGTAGGGGAAAAAAGAATTGGCATTGCTATTAGTGACCCTTTGGGTTGGACTGCCCAGGGACATTCGGTTTTGACGCGCCAGAGTTTGCAAAAAGACTTTGAGGCACTTATGAGTATCTGCCGCGATTATGAAGTGAAAAAACTAGTAATAGGTTTCCCCCGTAACATGAATGGGACTATTGGCCCTAAAGCCTCCGAAATAAAGGCTTTCGCTGATGCATTACAGAAGTACAGCGGTATGGAAATAGAGTTTTGGGATGAGCGCTTGAGTACCCAGGCTGCTGCGAAAACCCTTTTGGAGGCTGATGTTTCCCGCCGCAAGCGCAAAAAAGTTATTGATAAACTGGCCGCAGTCAATATTCTTCAGGGCTACCTGGACAGGCACAGAAAATCCTGAGTTGGTTTGACAAAGTAAAAGGAAAATATTAGAATGTCCCTAGCTTTTTGAAAGAGGTGAATTTATGAGCAATGAGGAAATATTTGATGAAGAGTTTCCGCTTATGGTTCTAGTTGACGAAGAAGGGGTCGAGCACGAGTTTGAGCTCCTGGCAGAATTGGAAATAGAGGATGCCCTGTACAGAGTCCTGCTTCCCCTTGAAGAGGAAGAAATTGAGGATGAAGATTATGAGGCAGAAGTAATAATCTTAAAGGTTGTATATGATGAAGAAGGCAATGAGTTTTTAAGCGATATAGATGATGATGAAGAATGGGAAAAAGTAGCCGACGCCTGGCAGGAGCTGGCTGATAGTGAAGAAATTTAGAGTGATGGAGCTTTTAGAAGCCGCAAGGCTTCTTTTTTTTTTGGCCCAGCTGGTTATTATGGTGTATTTACTTAGACGTCACTAACGGGCAAGTTGGCGACGTTGTGAACTAATGGCTCTTATTATTGTGTATTAGGCAACAGCATTATATTATAATGGTTTTATCACTTATTAGGAGTGTTAATGGTATTGCATAAAACTAGAAATACCGTGCTGGCCCTAATTATCATTCTGGTTACGGGTATTTCCGCTTTTTTACTCTATTATCAAATGTACTTTTTCTTACCCGGTGTTTTTATTGCTTCTTACCAAGTTGAGGGGATGAATAAGGCGCAGGCATGTGAAGTAGTTGCAAAAGCGGCGGAAAGGCTATATACTACCCCAATAACTTTTTCCTTTGAAGATTATAATTATACTACCTGTTTCGGTGCCGTCTGCCAGCCCATCAATGTGGAAAAGACAGTAGAAGATATATGGGCAGAAGAAAAGAAAAAGAATTGGAGAAATAGACTGTTTTCCTTGACCCTGGCCGAGAAGGTTGTTTATCCACTACCTCTCACTTTTGACCAAACTGCTATAAATCACTTGCAGGAAAAGTGGAATCAGGATCTGGCGTTGGAACCGGTAAATGCCAGGTTGGAGGTGGATGAAAAAATGGGTCTCGTCATCATACCCGGCAGTCCAGGAAGGGAAGTTAATTTGGAGAAAACCCTGGGAGACTTAAACATAGACTGGGAAGGGCTATCTCCGGTAAATGCTCAGATTGCTATGAAAGAAAGAACGCCATCAGTATCAGTTGCCGATTTGGAAAATATAGGTGAGCTCTCTTCCTATTATACCTGGTATAATACAGAGGATATTGACAGATCCCACAACCTGAAGATGGCAGCCAGCCTGATAAATAATATGGTTATTAAACCGGGAAGTGAGTTTTCCTTTAATCAGGTGGTGGGTCCCAGAACTTATGAACTTGGTTATCGTGATGCTTTAATTATTAACGGCGGAAAATTTGAGCCGGGATTGGGGGGAGGAATCTGCCAGGTATCTTCAACCCTGTATAATGCTTGCTTGCTGGCCGGGCTGGAAATTACGGAGAGACATAACCATGCCTTAGCAGTTGCTTATGTTCCGGTGGGTCTGGATGCTACTGTAGCCTACCGATTACAGGATTTCCGCTTTGTAAACAATACTGACAGCCCTATTTACATTCACAGTATGGCCGACCGGGGAAAACTTTCCATTAGTATTTATGGTAACCTTGAGTTTAAAAAACCCATCAAAGTTTTCAGTGTAATAGATAAAGTAATTGAATACCAGGATGTGAAGGAGATTAATCCCAACCTGCCACCCGGTGAAGAAAAGATTGAGCATGCTGGCCAGAATGGTTTTGTTGCCCGATCTTTCCGTTCTTTCCTGGATGAAAACGGAGAATTGCTGTACCAGGAATTTCTGGCCAAAGACACTTACCAGCCCTTAAATAGACTTATTTATACGGGCCCGGACATTGATAATGGTGAGGGAAACCAAGATCAAGGCGACTCGAATAAACAGGAAAACCAAGGGGAGGAACAGAAGACCAACACTGATGATAATGACCACCAGGGGATGATTAATCCTCGTCAGCCCGGTGACCCGGAAAAAGAGGAAGGAAGCCCAGGTCAGGATGAAAAAGATCCAGGGGAAAGTAATATTCTACTGTAGAGATAATTAATGTTTTTGGGGAGAATAGGAAATGAAGCAAAGTACCAGATTAAGCGGTAAAAAGGCAATGAAATTATTCATAGCCATTGGCCTGGCAGTATCTGTAGTAGGGGGTATTATAGGCCTGGCCAATTACAACCACAGCAAGTATGCACCGGTTGATCCCACCGACCATACTCCTATAAAAGTGGTAATCGCCGAAAACTCTAGTGCCCGGGATGTGGCTGCAATATTAAAAGAATTAGATTTGATCAAAAATGAAAAGACTTTTGTTTCTTACTGTAAGTCTCATAAACTGGATGGGAAATTGCAAGCTGGCACTTTCCAGTTGAGCAGGAGTCAGTCTTTAAGCGAGATTGCCGACTGTATTGCCGGGGGCCGGATAATGACTTTCTCCTTCACAATACCAGAGGGTTATACGGTTGAACAAATCGGAAATCTATTGAATTCCCGAAATATCTGTTCACTGTCCGAGTGGGAAAAGGCTTTAGAATCACCATATGATTTTGAGTTCTTTAAATATATTCCTCAGGATCTGCACAGCCTGGAAGGCTTCTTATTTCCTGATACTTACTATATCTCGGAACACACTACTGCCGAAGAAATTGTGGAGATGATGCTAAGGCGTTTTCAAGAGGTCTGGTACAAGGATTTTGACAGAACCGCCAACCAAAGGGGGATGCCATTGTATGAAGCGGTAATTATAGCTTCTATGATTGAAGAAGAAGCTATGGTGGCCGAAGAACGGAGTATCATTTCCGGGGTAATTCAAAACCGGTTAAAAAATCAGATGCTTCTGCAAATCGATGCAACAGTCCTATATGCCCTCAGTGAACACAAGACTACTGTAACATATGCTGACCTGGAGGTGGACTCACCTTACAATACATACAAATACCCAGGGCTGCCCCCCGGCCCCATTTGCTGCCCGGGCAAGGCATCTATCAATGCAGCCTTAAATCCTCAGGAACACAAGTATTACTATTATGTAGCCAAGGGTGATGGCAGCCATCATTTTTCACGGACTTTTGAGGAACACCAGGGGGCTATTAGACGTTATGCAAAATAAGCGGGAGTCGTATATGGAAAAACCAGAACTGGTACTTCCAGCAGGTACCTTGGAAAAATTAATAACTGCCTTTAATTTTGGAGCTGATGCAGTTTATGTAGGAGGCAAAGACTTCAGCCTGCGGGCCTATGCAGGTAATCTGACTCTGGAAGAGATCTCTAAGGGATTGGAGTACGCCAGATCAGGGGGCAAAAAGGTATATGTGGGTGTAAATGTTCTGGCTCATAATCATGACATTAACAGGTTGCCAGGTTATCTGGAGGCCCTGGCTGAGTTAAGGGTGGATGGTTTAATCATTTCTGATCCTGGTGTGTTGCGTATGGCCCAAAAATATGCACCCGGACTGCCGGTTACCATCAGCACTCAGGCTAATGTTTCCAACTATGAAGCGGCTGCCTTCTACAGGGATTTAGGAGCGGTCAGAATTGTTTTAGCAAGAGAGCTGACTCTTTCCGAAATTAAAGAAATAAAACAGAGGGTAGGGATTGAGATAGAAGTATTTGTTCATGGGGCTATGTGCGTATCCTATTCTGGAAGATGCCTTTTGTCTTATTATATGACGGGCAGAAGCGCCAACCAGGGGGCATGTGCTCATCCCTGCCGCTACAAATATTCAGTAGTAGAGGAGAAACGGCCTGGTGAGTATTTCCCGGTTGATGAGGATGAGAGAGGCACTTATATTTTTAATTCCCGTGACCTTTGCCTTTTGCCCTTCATCCCGCAATTAATTGATACAAAAGTTGATGCTTTTAAGGTAGAAGGAAGAATGAAAAGCCCTCTTTATGTAGCTGTGGCGGCTTCTGTTTACCGCCAGGCCATCGACTGCTATCTGTTGCATAACCATCCGTTCAGTGAGGCCCAATTGACAAAATGGAGCAGCGAATTAAACAGAATTGCCACACGCCCTTATACAACCGGTTTTATGACAGGAGCAACCTATGACCTGCAAGACCAGAAAAAGGAATCGGTTCCAGTTCGTTATGATTTTTGCGGGATGGTTAAAGGATATGATGAAACAAAGAAAATGCTGATAGTGGAACAAAGACAGAATTTCGGCCCAGGTGATAACCTGGAGGTGATGATTCCCGGCGGTCAGGCGTTAAGCATCTGTTTAACAGAAATGTATGATGAGGAGTATAAGATCATGGACAGGGCCAGGCATGCCCGGCAGACCGTACTTCTGCCCTTTGCAAGGCCATTGCCGGAGTATTCTATATTAAGAAGGTTAACAACCCAATGAAGGATATTATTCAGCTAAAAATAGCACCGAAAGATATTGACCTGCTTACCAAAATAATGGAAGCCTATGAACACCTGGGAGTGGTATCAACAGTTGACCGGAAGGCGGGGTTGTTAATTGTTACTGGCACCGAAGATACAATTCCTGAGGTTTTGGAGGTTCTGGCCAACGCCCCTCTGCCCGTTGAAATAATAACCAGTTAATAGTATAAGGTACCCCTGGAAAGGTCAAAGATAATTATACTGAAGACTTTGAAGGGGTTTTTTCATGCGTACCAATAGAATTTTTGTTGCCATGTGTATCTTCTTGGCCGTCTATGTTTTACTGGGAGGGAAAATTGCCTATTACCAGCTGTGGTGCGGTTCTGAACTGACTCAAGAGGCAGCTGCCATGCGAAACAAACAAATCCAGCTGAAGGAATACTCGAGGGGGGAAATTCTTGACCGAAATCTGGTTTCTCTAACCAGTACCAATAGTTCCAATGGGTTGTACTGCCTTATTGATAACCATTACAGTGAGTCCCCGGAAGAATCAATTTCTGAACTTACTGATGCACTGGCCAGAGTGTTCGCTGAAAAGGATATTAATACATCGCAATGGGCGGCCGAACTGATGTGCGCGTACCAGATGGGGAAACCCTATATCAGAATTGCTGCCGATTTGACGGACGAGGAAATATTAAGAATAGAGTCCCTTCAGGCTCCCGGACTGGTAGTGGCTCCGGTTATTAAACGCTATGGCAGCGACGGGTTTTGTGCCCATTTGTTGGGTTATGTGAGCAAAAGCGAAATTGCCCAGGGACAGGCGGGGATAGAGAGAGAGTATGACGAAATTTTACGGGAGGGTAATGCGGGTCAGGAATTGGTAACAGTTTTTGATGCCCGGGGGATGGCCATAAGTGGGCTCATGTTCAAAGTTAAAGAAGACCCTAAGCAAAAAAGCAATATGGTAGTCTTAACCATAGACAAACGCGTTCAGGAAATAGTGGAAAAAGTAATGAATGAACAGGTGGAAACAGGGGCTGTGGTAGTTATGGATACAAAGAGCCGGGAAATCCTGGCTATGGCCAGTAGACCCACCTTTAATCCCTATCAAGTCGAAAATTTCCTAGCGGACAAAAACCGAGCGTTGAGCAACCGGGCTCTAAACAGATATTACCCAGGCTCGCTGTTTAAAATAGTAGTGGCTGCAGCGGCTCTGGAAGAGAACCTGGTCAGCCCTTCTGATCATTTCTTTTGTAATGGCCAGTATATTTTTAATGAGGATTTAGCCATTTCCTGCTGGAATAAGGAGGGACACGGTGAAATAAATTTTGTACAAGCCTTTGCCCAGTCCTGCAATCCTTCATTTATCAACCTGGGTATAAAGCTGGGTAGAGCAAAGATCATGGACTATGCTGCCAAGCTTCATGTTACCGACGAAAGCCTAATCGGTTATTCTTACAACGCAAAAAGCCATGTCAGTATTAATCCGGGGGAACCTGCAATCGGCAATGCTTGTCTGGGACAGCAAGGGGTACTGATAACTCCGCTGCAATTGGCTTCTTTAATAAGTACGGTAGCTGAGGAGGGACTTTTTGGCCCTCCCCGGATAATAAAATATGTAGTTGATGAAACTGGACAGCAAGAGGCTCCCCAGATGCAGGAAAGCCAACAGGTTATAAGCAGGGAGACGGCCCGGGTATTAAAAAAACTGATGACGGCAGCTGTAACCGAGGGCACAGGGAAAACCGCCAGGCTACAGGAAGTGTCGGTGGCGGGAAAAACTGCCACCAGCCAGACGGAGATTTTTTTGGATCAGGATCAAGAATTGCTAAACACCTGGTTCGGGGGGTTTTTTCCCGCTGATAATCCCCGCTGGGCGATAGTTGTATTGGTGGAAAACGGCAAATCAGGTGCAGCCAGTGCTGCTCCGGTGTTTAAGGAAATTGCCAGGGAGATGTTAAATCTATTTCCATTAACAACAAATTGAAAAAAGCGTTCATTAAACGGGAGGGTCATCTATCCCACACAGCCTTTGGGGCTGATTTTTTATTACAGCCTTTGGACTGGGCGGTGATGGACTGTTTTTTTGCCCGAAAACCGACGGAGGTATTGATGAGGCAGCAGTTTTCAGATATTCTTAACGAAAACGGAGTTACGCATAAACCCTGAATGCAAAAGGGGAGGAAGTATGACTGGCAGTATCTTAATGCGTCTGGAAAAAGTCAGCCGGACTTATGTCATGGGTGAGATAAAAGTATATGCCTTAAGAGAAACCACCTTTGATATAAAAAGTGGCGAATTGCTGGTGATATTGGGACCCAGCGGTTCGGGAAAAAGCACTTTGTTAAATATTATCGGTGGAATGGATCGGCCCACTTCCGGGAAGGTAGTTTTTAAGGACCAGGATTTGAGTGGAGTTGGGGACAATGAGTTAACTGCCTACCGTCGCCATCAAGTCGGTTTTGTATTTCAATTTTACAATCTTATTCCTGATCTGACTGCCAGAGAAAACGTAGCGCTGGCTGCGGAGCTGGTTGACCATCCTTTGCCGGTTGATCAGGTGCTGGAAGAAGTGGGACTTAAAGACAGAATGGATCATTTCCCGGCCCAGCTGAGCGGAGGAGAGCAGCAGCGCGTTTCTATTGCCCGTGCCATGGTGAAACAACCGCAGCTTTTGCTTTGTGATGAGCCAACGGGGGCTCTTGATTATAAAACCGGGATAGTGGTACTAAGTCTTCTGGAGAAAATAGCTCGCCAAAAGGGGACCAGTGTAGTAATAGTCAGTCACAATACCCCCATTGCAGATATAGCCGATAGGGTGGTCAGAATGAGGAGCGGCGAAATAATTGAGATGGTGGAAAATACTAATCCGCTTCCCCCCGAAAGGATTGAGTGGTAAAATGCAGGCTCTAACCATAAAACTGGTAAGGACGATAAGATCCACCAGAGGCCAGTTTCTTGCTCTAACTGCAGTGGTTATGGTTGGCGTGACGGTTTATATATCCATGTCTACCGCCTTCTATAATTTAAGCCAGTCAAAAGATACTTTTTACAGGGAACACAATTTTGCTGATTACAATTTCCATGTTGTAAAAGCTCCCGAAGTAGTAGTAAAACAAATTGAGGCGCTCCCGGGTGTATTGCAGGCCACCGGCCGGATAGTCAAAGAGCTGCCGGTCTTAAAAGAGAATGGTCAGAGAGCCAGTGTACGCCTGATTAGTTATCCCCTTCCTATGGATAAACAGGTTAATCAACTGCACCTGGTTTCAGGAAGGATGTTTGAAGAAACCGGAAGCGGAATAAGTGTGCTGGTTGATCCCCAGTATGGTAAAGCTAATAATCTTAAGCCGGGGAGCCAGATACAGGTTATTGCCGAGGGAAAAAAAACTTCTTTGACTGTAATGGGGACAGCTATTAGTCCGGAATTTATCTATACTCTGAAAGATTCCTCATCAATCTACAATGATCCACAAAAATTTGGCATAGTCATGATGGCTCACCGGGAAGCCCAGCAGATACTGAATATTGAAGGGCAGATCAACCAGGTGGTTGTAAAATTGGCACCGGGGCTTGATGAGGAAAAAACCGCAAAACAAATTGAACAGATACTAGAGCCCTATGGTAACATTGCCAGTTACCCCCGTGAGGACCAGTTGAGCAATGCAACCCTGACTGCTGAAATAGACGGGCTGGAAATCTCCTCCCGTTTTATGCCTATGATATTCTTTCTGGTGGCAGCAGCCATACAGTTTATATTACTTAGCCGGCTGATAAAATCCCAGCGTACTCAAATCGGGATTATAAAAGCCCTGGGATATTCCAACCTGCGGATAATAGCGAATTACGCCGGGTATGCGGTGGCGGTGTCAACCACCGGAGCCTTGTTGGGGCTGGCGGCGGGAATAGGTATGGCTTCAATTATTTCCACAGTATATGCTATGTTCTTTAATCTTCCCCAGACTATAGGAGGAGTAAATACTACGGCCATTATTAACAGCTTACTCATAAGCAATGGAGTAGGTTTGGTTTCGGGCGTTATTGCCTCCATACAAATAACCGGAATCAACCCGGCTGCGGCCATGCATCCTGAACCCCCCAAAAATTATGGCAGGACCATTTTTGAACAATGCCAATGGTTATGGAATTTCCTGCATACATCGTGGAAAATGACTTTACGTTCCATTTCCCGTAACCGCACCCGGTTTGCGGTAACGGTTATTGGTATGTCCAGTGCTGCTGCCATTTTGGTACTGTCATTGGGGATGAATGATTCAGTGGATTATATGCTGGAGCGTTTTTTTGCTCAGGATAATCGTTATGATTACCTGGTGCAGTTTTCTCAGCCCGTAAAAACAAATGAAATCCTTTATATTGAGCGCTGGGAAGAGGTACAAATTGCTGAGCCGGTCCTGGAAGTACCGGTAGAGTTTTTTGCCGGGCATGGTGCAGAGACCTTATCCGAAGAGAATTTGATAACCGGTTTAAGCGAGCACTCCCGCTTAAAAGGAATATTTGATGAAAAGGGGAATCCCCTGCCCTTACCTGGGGAAGGCATTATAATTAATGATCGTACAGCCCAAAAGCTTCACCTAAAGGCAGGAGACAGGATTAGGCTAGAAACCAAAATGGCCCTTGGAGCTTCCCGGGAAGCCTATGTAACAGTTGCTGGTATCAATCAACAGATGATGATGGCGGGAGGAGCTTTTGCTACACTCACTACTGCTAATAACCTATTAGGAGAATCCCAGGTTATCAGCGGCCTCATGCTAAAGATAGTCCCAGGGTCAGAGCGCCAACTGGAAGCCAGGCTTAATGAAATCCCTCAAGTAGCTTCAGTTACCAGCCGCAGCCAGGAGGAACAGAATATTATGCAGCTTATGGACAGTATGATTTACTTTATAGGTATAATGGTCCTTTTCTCAGTTGTATTGGGTCTGGCCATAGTATATAACTCGTTAATTATGGGTTTTAATGAGCGCAAGAGAGAACTGGCATCCTTGAGAGTACTGGGCATTACCCAGAAAGAGGTATCAAAACTACTGTTTAAGGAAACTCTTGTCCAGGCCATAGTGGGAATTGCTCTGGGACTTCCTGGTGGCACCCTTATGGCTAAATTATATATTAAGGCTATGAGTACGGATCTATTCACCATGTCACTGGTGGTATACCCTGATTCATACCTGCAAGCCGGTTTTTTGGCCCTGGCCTTTGTTTTTGTTGGATATCTTTTTACCGCCCGACAGACCAGGCAATTAGATCTTGTAGAGGTTCTTAAGAACAAGGATTAGAGGGGGATTCAAAAAGTGAAAAAAACCTATATTCTTGGAGGCCTAGCGATTGTGCTGCTGGTGGTTATTGTGGGATTAACTCGGGGAGGTCCGGAGGTGGAAGCAGAGACCATTGCAAAGGGGACAATAGTCAGGTCCATTGAGGAAAACGCGATTATCCGGCCGGTTGAGGAGTATAAGATCGAATCCCACCAGAATGGACGTGTGGTACAGGTTTTGGTGGAAGCGGGGGACCGGGTGGAAAAGGGGGATATAATAGTCCAACTGGAGAATCTGGAATTAAATTCCCAGATTAATGCAGCCCAGTCAAACTTGGAAGGAACAAAAGCAGAGTATAATGCTGCTTTGATTGCTCTGGATACCATACTTATGGAAATAGAATTAGCCCAAAAAGATCTGGAAAGGAAAAAACAACTGTTAGGAGCCGGGGCCTTATCTCAGGCGGAATTTGAAGCAGCCCAGGCAGCGCTACGGAGGTTAACAGATGCTAGGGTTCATCAGGAGTCATATATAAAAACCATAGAGGCCCAGGTCAGCAGCCAGGAGAAAACCTTAATAGACCTCAGAGAATTAAGGCAGCAACTTGCAATTACTAGTCCTGTTCAGGGTATTGTATTATCATTGCCGCTTAAAGCAGGGCAAATGGCTTTTCCGGGATCCTTGCTGGCGGAAATAGGTGTTCCGAAAAGTCTGGAAGCGGTTGTTGACATACTCAGCGATGAAATAGGAGAAATCAGAACGGGACAGAAAGCTGTGATTACTTCGCCAGTGTTGGGAGAAAAACAGGTTACTGGAAAGGTCCAAAAAATTTACCCCCAGGCAACGGAAAAGGTCTCAGCTCTCGGTGTTACCCAGAGGAGGGTAACAGTCATTGTATCTTTGGATGAAACAGCTAATCTGCAGCCGGGCTATGAAGTCCGTGTAAGTATAGAAACCGGTACCAAATCTAATGTCCTGGTTTTGCCCCGGGAGGCGGTCTTTTTGGATGAGGAAGGAGCCTACAATGTTATGACCGTGGAAAACCACCGTGTTGTTTATCGTGAGGTGGAATTGGGATTCAGAAACCAGGAATATTATGAGGTGATATCCGGGCTCCAAGCAGGTGACAGGGTTATCCGTGATGGTGCCAACCAAATAGAAGAAAACACCAAAGTTAAATTAGTTAACTAATCGGCAGTTAGCCTTAAATCGCTGCCTGACAAATCGTACAAAGACTGCTTGGGGAAATCTTAACCTGGCAACGAATAGTAAAGCCAATGGAGATTATCCGGAGGGTAGGGGGGTGGGTTGACTTTTTTAATCGTTGGCTAACTAATTTATATGAAATAAATGTTGACAGTTATTGGCATGACATAGTATAATACAATATATGAAACGGTAAATCACATGTTGAAATGGCAGGGTGTTTTCAGTGACTTCCCAATTGACAGTAAAAACTCTGGAAAAGGCATTATTAATTGTCGATTTATTTTTGCAGGAAACAGAACCCTTAAGTATTGGAGAAATTCATAGGCATCTGAATATGTCCAAGCCTACTGTATCCAGATTGGCCAGAGTGTTGGAATCTTTTGGGTATTTAGTGAAACAGGATAATAATAAATACTGGTTAGGTACCAAGATTTTACAATTGGCATCCGTAATCAATGAAGAATTAGAATTGGCTACTTTGGCTAAGCCGGCAATAAAGAAATTAAGGGATGCTACCAATGAAACGGTTCATCTTAATGTTGTAGAAAATTTTGAGCGACTGTGTATTTATTGCCTGCAAGGAAAAGGATATTTGCGGGGTCATGTGACGGTAGGGCATAGATCTCCATTACATATTGGAGCATCCGCCAAAATTTTATTGGCGTTTATGAGTGACAGTTTTATTAACAACTATATTGACAAATTCTTGAGAGATAATTGCGGTTCGGCATATATAGATGAATTGTGGACAGATATAAACAAAAGTAGGGAGATGGGTTATTGCGTTACAGTTAAAGAGAGAACCCAAGATAGCACAGGAATAGGCGCACCAATTAGAAATGCATCTGGGGCAGTAATAGCTGCAATTGCTATGACCTTTCCGGCTACCAGAGATGAAGCGGTGGTAAGTGATTTTATAGCCAAGACCATAGAAGCTGCTAAAGAAATATCGGCTTCTCTTGGTTATTCAGGTGAATAATTATTTTTTCCCCAAGTTATGAAACGGCGTTGCACAATGTGAAACGGTCCTATCTATATTACTAGCAATTAAACGAAGTACTATTAGCAGCTATATTTATGGAAAATTAGGAGAATCAATATTTGTTTATATTGATGGATCGGAATAAACGCCAAATTTTTGTCGTCAAATGATGAAACGGCATTTCATATTGTGCAATGCCCACTAAACTTCTAAGTTTGATTCCAGGAGGTGATATGGATAACCAAATGCGTAGATGCCGTTTTTTTCAAAAATCTGGTTGCGCGGTGAAATAAGCGGCAGGTTAGGGATGCACAGGAAAAGGAAAGGAGTGTTTATTGGATGCCCAAACGAAAATGGCAAATTATAGCGTTAGTGACCCTGATGATGTTTATGGCTGGAATGGTATTTGGATGCAGCGGCGATTCTTCGTCAAAAGACCCCTCCGGAGGCCAACAAGCCGGGGGAGATAAGACGCAACTGATTACTATCGGAACCGCTACCGTAGGTGGGGCCTGGTATCCTATGGGTGGAGCATTGGCCAACGTTATTTCCAATTACGTCCCCAATACCAAAGCAAATGCTACTCCAACCGCAGCTACCATTGAGAACTTATCTTCTATTAAAGCCAAAACCATGGAAATAGGCATCTGTACTGCTGATGTACCATATAAAGTTTACCGTGGTATTGGCGGCATGGAAAAAGATGAAAACCTCAGGGCTTTGGTAATGAGTGATTCTACTTTTGTTGGAATTATTGTAAAAGCTGAATCCCCCTACCAGTCGTTTACTGATTTAAAGGGTAAGAAAGTTGGAACAGGAGTTGCCGGCAGCGCAACTTATTTTATTGTTGAAGAAGTATTAAAAGCTCATGGTTGGACTTATGATGATGTACAACCCTACCAGGGTGGCAATGCCCAACAGGCTACAGCTTTAAAAGACGGTAATATAGAAGCCTTTGTTATGACTATTCCCAAAGGCGGCCCTTCTCCGGCGGTAATTGAATTAGCTACTACTTGTAATATAAGATTCATTCCGTTAAGTCAAGAAGTACTTGAAACAATTAATGAAGCGAACCCCTATTATCTGGTTTCAGAAATTCCCGTAGGCTATACGGAAAGTGTTAAGGAACCAGTGCCTGCTTTGGAAATCGGTACAGTAATAGCAATAAGAGGCGATTTGCCAGAAGACCTGGTTTATCAAATAACCAAGGCCATGTTTGAACATAAGGATGAATTAGACGCCATTCAACCGCAATGGAAACGGACTACTAAGGAAACGGCTGCAGTAAACGTTCCTATGCCGCTGCATCCGGGAGCCGAAAAATACTATAGAGAGAATGGATTCCCAATTTCTTTGATTCCTTAATCAGGATTTGTTGTAAGGTTATTAGGCCGGTCTGTCGTAAATGAAAGGCCGCCTAATAACCTGGTACTCCCAAGCAAAGGACGCAGCTTTATAAAAATGCACGAAAAGAAAGGAGTGAGAGTTTAGGATGCTAGAAAAGTTGGACAGTTTTCTTGAAGAACATAAATTGTCAGGTATGAGGGGCAGGATAATAGCTTTAATAGGCATTATATGTTCATGCTTTTTTCTATACACCTCGTATGCTGGCTCACTCCGCGCTATCAACCAGAGAGCAACTCTTTTGGTTCTGGTATTACCGATGCTTTTCCTGCTAAAGCAAACATCGCCAAAGAGGCCTAAGCTTTCTCTGGTAATAGATTCAATACTAGCCATAGCATCTGTAGTAGTTTTTGTTTACGTAATGGTAGTTTATGATGAGCTGGTGTGGAGGGTTGGTAATCCTAATTTAACAGATATGATAATGGGCACGCTGGCCATAATATTGGTTATCGAAGCTACCCGCAGGAAAGTGGGCTGGACCCTGCCGATCCTGATTTTTGCTCTGATACTGTACGGTGTTGCAGGTCCATATATGCCCGATATTTTTATGCATGCAGGTATGAACCTGAAGTCATTCGTCAGTACCATTTACCTGGGGGAGGAAGGTATTTTCGGTACTCCCTGCCAGGTAGCAGCGGACTTCATTATGATCTTTGTATTATTCGGTGCGTTCCTGCAGGCTTCAGGTGCTGGGGACTTCTTCATTAAAGCAGCCGATGCGGCTTGCGGATGGATGCGGGGCGGACCCGCCAAAGCTGCAGTTGTTTCCAGCGGACTGATGGGCAGTATTAGCGGCAGTGCTGTTGCCAATGTGGTCACCACCGGTACCTTTACCATTCCCTTAATGAAAAGAACCGGTTATAAACCGGAGGTAGCAGGAGCTATAGAGGCAGTCGCCTCTACGGGTGGTCAGATAATGCCGCCTTTAATGGGAGCTGCAGCGTTTATTATGGCAGACTTTTTGGAAGTTCCCTATTGGAATGTTGTTGTAGCTGCATTTATACCGGCCGTTCTATACTATGTAGCCTTATTTTTTATGGTTGATTTAGAGGCTGCCAAAGGCGGGCTTATGGGACGGCCCAAAGCTGAGCTGCCCAGCTTTAAGGCCACCATGCTGGAAGGCGGACATTTATTGATTCCAGTTTTCGCACTGATTTATATGCTGGGGGTCTTAAGCCTGTCACCTCAGAAATCAGCTTTTATTACCATTGTCTTGGTTATATTGATTGGATTTATAAGGTCACATACCAGGATTAACTTGCGCAAATTTATTGGTGCTTTAATTAGCGGTGCCGTGAGCGGATTGGAAGTAGCTATAGTGTGCGCTTGTGCTGGTATTGCAATTGGAATTCTGATGCGGACCGGACTGGGGATGGCCTTAACGGGAATCCTAATTGAGGTTTCCCATGGAATTTTGCCCATTCTGATGTTACTTACCATGGTTACCTCAATAATCATGGGAATGGGATTGCCCACCTCAGCGTGTTATATCATCGTGGCAGTTTTGATTGCTCCCGCCATGGTGAAAATGGGGGTAGCCCCCATGGCTGCTCATTTATTTGCTTTCTACTATGCCTGTCTTTCGACCATAACCCCACCGGTGGCTTTGGCGGCATTTGCCGGGGCAGGAATTGCCGGGTCAGAGCCTATGAGGACAGGTGTATTGGCTACAAAGCTGGGAGCCTGCGGATTTATCATACCCTTTATGTTTGTGTACGGACAATCCCTCCTGTGGGTGGGTTCTGGACTGGAAATATTACAAACTATTTTTACGGCTACCTTAGGTGCCTTTGCTTTGGCGGTAGGCCTGCAAGGCTATCTGTTCTCCAAACTCTCTGTACCGTTGCGGGTCCTGGCGTTAGTAGCGGCTTTGACTCTAATTAAACCGGGATTGACTACTGATTTAATTGGCCTTGGGATAATAATTATTGTAGCTTTGTTAAACAAGTATTTAATGAAACGGCAGGATGAGGCTGCAACGGCAGCATAGGCTAAAGTATGGTTAAGGCAAAAAATGGCAGCAGTAGGGAACATGTTGGTCAATATCATAAAGGAGTGAAGAAAAAAACCCACGTATAGCATAAACGTGGGTAAGAACCTGGTGGTTCTTGTAGGATTATTTTTAGAATAACACACTGTAAAAAGAAAAACTACATTAACCAGTTGGTAGAACTTTCAACTTATATGTAGGAGGTTTAATATGAGAGAGTTTTTGTCTGAATATAAAAATAAATTAATCACAGCAGATCAAGCCGCAGCGCTAGTAAAGTCTGGAGATTATCTAGAATGGGGATACGGCCAGGCTAAACCTATTGCTATTGACCATGCTCTGGCCAAGCGAAAAGATGAACTATTCAATGTTCATATTCACAATTCCACCAGTCAATCGAAATTTGCGGTATTTGAAGCCGATCAAACAGGAGAGCATTTTGATTATTATTCCGGACACTTAAGTACTCAAGAACGAAAGTACGTAGAAATGGGGTTTGCTACTTATATTCCC
Organism: Syntrophomonadaceae bacterium; assembly: GCA_050949885.1. Taxonomy (GTDB): domain Bacteria; phylum Bacillota; class Syntrophomonadia; order Syntrophomonadales; family Syntrophomonadaceae; genus JBMNGO01. The sequence continues at coordinate 235,865 of JBMNGO010000005.1, forward strand.
TCTATGCTGGCCCAGAACTCCGAATGGCTCGAAAGAGGCTGGCGTAAAGCAGATATTACTATGATCCAAGTAGGGCCCATGGATAAACACGGTTACTTTAATTTTGGACCCCAGGGGACATTTCTCAAAACTTGCTGTGATGTGGCTAAAATCGTGGTAGTTGAAGTTAATCATTTGATGCCCAGGGCGCTGGGCGGGCGAGATGAATCAATACACATTTCTGAAGTGGACTATATTGTGGAAGATCCTCTGGCAGACAGGCCGCTGGCTACCGCCCCAAGAGCCACAGCTAATGAAGTGGACAAAAAAATAGCTCAATACCTGGTAGAAGAAATTGAGGATGGTTCCTGCATCCAGATAGGAATAGGAAGTATTCCAGATTTGGTAGGAAACATGATTGCGAACTCCGATATTAAGAATTTGGGAATTCACACGGAAATGTTCACCACTGCAATGGCAGATATGTATCTGGCCGGTAAAGTTACCGGGAGGAAAAAAAATATTGATACTGGAAAAATGGTGTACAGTTTTGCCTTCGGAGCTGAAGAAGTATATGAAATACTTGATAATAATCCAGACATGGCTATGTTCCCCTGTTCCTATACTAATCAACCTTATATAATTATGAAAAACGATAGGGCGGTGTCTATTAATAGCTGTTTGGAGGTTGATCTCACAGGACAGGTCTGTTCGGAATCAGTGGGAACCAGGCAGATAAGCGGTTCTGGAGGTCAGTTGGAATTTGCCCTGGGTGCGTACTTTTCCAGAGGAGGAAAGTCGTTTATTTGCTTTTCTTCCACTTATACCTCCAAGGACGGGCAGGTGCTATCTCGAATTAAACCTACCCTCACTCCCGGGGCAGTAGTGACTACTCCGCGGCCAGTTGTGCACTATCTTGTTTCTGAACATGGCAAGGTTATTCTAAAAGGTAAATCTGTTTGGGAAAGGGCAGAAATGATAATTTCTTTAGCTGCCCCACAATTTCGGGATGAATTGATTAAAGAAGCTCAGAAAATTGGGATCTGGAAGAGAACCAATAAAATAGTCTAGTCAAGGAAAACACATGGCGATGATGGGGGAGCAGTGTTTTAAGTAAGAACATGCTATTTAAGGAGGGAACAATCATGCGGGAAGTTGTAATAGTTGATGGGGTAAGGTCGCCGATAGCTAAAGCAGGGAAAAAATCATATTATGCTAATCTGAGAGCCGATGAACTGGGTGCCCGGGTATTAAAGGGACTGGTTAAGCGCACCGGCATAAATCCGGAAGAAATCGAAGATCTAGTTTATGGGGCATCATATCAATTCAAAGATCAGGGCCAGGACCTGGCACGGCAAACAGCCCTGGTGTCGGGATTATCGTTAAACATACCCGGTACTACTGTTGAGCGTTTCTGTGCCGGGGGGTTGCAGGCCGTCCAGTTCGCAACCGCCCAAATAATGGCTGGTTGGGCAGATTGTATAGTTGCAGGCGGGACTCAGCATATGACCCATCTTCCCATGAACAGCGGCCGGGAACTCCATCCCCACCTGGGAGATTTCATGGATATACGAGCCAGTGCTATGGCCTGGACGGCAGAATTTATTGGGAAAGAGAAAAATATCTCCCGGACCGAACAAGAAGAATATGCGGTTTGGAGTCACCAAAAAGCAGTAAAAGCTACCCGGGAAGGCAAGTTTAAAAACGAAATAATTCCCATTGAGGCTGATATACCGCAAAGTGATGGGTCAACTGTGCGTAGGGTAGTTGATACTGATCAGGGCCCGAGACCGGATACCAGTATGGAATCCCTGGCCCAATTAAAACCCGTATTGGCAGATGATCCAACCGCAGTGATAACTGCCGGGACTGCCAGTCAAACCAGTGATGCTTCGGCAGCCGCCCTGATCATGACCAAAGATAAGGCTGAACAATTGGGCCTGAAACCGCGGTTGAAACTATTATCCTTTGCAGCCAAGGGATTTGACCCCAGATATACCATGATGGGGCCAGTTTATACAATTCCCCTTGCTTTAGCCAGAGCTGGACTCAGGAAAGAAGACATTGACGTTTGGGAAATAAATGAAGCCTTTGCTGTACAATCGATTATCTGCATGCGTGAGCTGGGTGTACCCAGGGAGAAACTGAATATGTGGGGGAGCGGCATTTCCTTAGGGCATCCCTTAGGCTGTACGGGGGCCCGGATGACGGTCACCCTAATGAATATTCTTGATGATGTGGACGGCAGATACGGTATAGTCTCCATGTGTGCCGCATATGGGCATGGAGCGGCGGCAGTATTTGAACGTATCAAATGACCGCCAGTTATGAGTTTTGGGAAGTGGTAAGTTAGAATTAACCCAAATTATCTTGAGGGAGGTATTATTGTGGATGCATTAAAAGGGAAAGTGGCTATAGTCACCGGAGCCGGGCAGGGCATAGGCCGATCCCTGGCCATATACCTGGCTAAGGAAGGCGCCCAGGTAATTGTTAATGATGTGGGTACCACCTCCGATGAAAACGGGAAAGAAATAAGAACCGCTGATGTGGTAGTTCGGGAAATAAAAGAAGCGGGGGGCGAAGCCAGCCCCAATTATAACAATGTGGCCGTATTTAAGGAAGGACAGCAGATAGTTGATCAAGCCATTGCTGCATATGGAAAGATAGATGTTGTAGTCAACAATGCAGGAATTGTCCGGGATCGTATGATATTTAAAATGAGTGAAGCGGAATGGGATGCAGTAATAGCAGTAAACCTGAAAGGCACTTTTAACGTAACCCGGGCAGCGGTGGAGCACTTCAAAGAGCAGAAAAGCGGCCGGGTGATCAATTTCACTTCTACTACCGGCTTGATCGGGAACATCGGTCAGACCAATTATGCGGCCGCCAAAGCAGGGATAATTGGAGTAACCAGATCTACGGCTTTGGAAATGGCTCGCTATAATGTAACAGCCAATGCTATTGCTCCTTTTGCCTGGACTCCAATGGCTGATACCATTCCTGCAGAAACCGAGGAAGGGAGAAGACGGAGAGCCATATCCCAACAAATGTCTCCGGACTACATTGCACCCCTAGTTGCCTATCTGGCCAGTGATCTATCCAGTGAGGTAACGGGTCAGGTCTTTTGTGTGCGCGGAAAAGAAATCCTGTTATTTTCCCTGCCCCGTCCTATCCGGTCAGCAGTCAATATGCAGGGCTGGACCGTGGAAAATATTAATGCCTCATTGCTAAATCATTTTAAAGGCGGTTTTACCCCCTTGGATACCAGTCCAATGGTATTCAATTATGATCCCATTGTATAAATTATTAGGCCAAATACCCAATACATGGTTTCTCCAATAACAGAATCTGCTTCTGAATAAGAGCTTTTTTATGTACCAGAGGTCAACTGAATCAAAAAAAGAGGAGAAAAACTCCTCTTTTTTATATTCAGGACTTTGTTCACAGTACTTCCACAGAATTCATAGTTAAAGATAGAAATGGATTCCATAGTCAAACAAACTAATTTCAGGCTCTAATAGCAAATGTCAGGCCTCTATTGAAGATTAGCTTATTCACAGTGCAGGTTAGGATACTTTTCACAAATTATAATTCATATTGACAACAACTGGCATACAATATATACTAATAAGTGAAATCGGGGTTTACATTGTGAAACAAAGGGCGATTTTATATGGATAGTCCAATAGTAGTAAAAACCATAGACAAGGCTTTATCAATTATAGAGTTATTTTTGGATAAAAGTGAGCCATTGAGTGCCGTGGAGATCCATCGCGCCTTAAATATTCCCAAACCCACCGTTTCTAGGTTGACTAGAGTTTTAGAGTACCGTGGATATCTAACCAAAACAGAAAATAACAAATACTGGCTGGGGAGTAAGATCCTGCAGCTGGCCTCGATAATTAACGAGCAGTTGGAGCTGGCTACTTTGGCTAGGCCAATTGTAAAGGAATTAAGAGATTGTACCCACCAGACGGTTCACCTAAACATTATTGAAAAATTTGAGCGAGTATGTATTTACTGCCTCCAAGGGAAAGGGGATGTGCGCGGCTATATGGTCGTGGGGCAAAGGTCACCCTTGCATATTGGAGCATCGGCTAAATTGTTATTGGCTTTTAATGATGACCGGTTTATTAATGAATATATTGAACAATATAAATTATCGGATAAAAGGTTCGGATTAATTAACTCTAATGAACTCTGGGCAGATATTCACCAGATAAGGGAAAAAGGGTATTGTGTCACAATTAAACAGCGAACAAGGGACGGCATAGGAATAAGTGCACCTATTAGAGAGGTATCCGGCAGGGTAATAGCCGCTGTTACGATAACAGCCCCTGCCACTAGAATTGACATGATAGATTGTTACATTGCCAAAGTAATGGAAGCGGCTAGCGAGATATCATCTTTACTCGGTTATACCAATAAAAAAACAGGTGCTTTTTAACCTTTCTGCGAAATGCTATTTCATGGGGAGAAAGGGAAGAAACAAACGGGTAATTAATAAGCAGCTTGGACCTTTGTAGGTTATATGATTAATATATTTTTTTCTTCATACGTTGAAATGGCATTTCATCAGGTGGACTGATATGGAAGAAATGTAAAGATTGGACGTAAGTGATCTGGGCAACCAGTTGACGGCAAATGAAACCGAGTTTTAAACATTAAAACATAATATGCCGAGTATGCCTAAACCGGATGATGAGAAAAAGAAGGGGGGATGGATAGTACAACAAGAAAAAGTATCTTAATTATTTAGACTAACTTTAAACATTTAAAAAGAGGTGGTTCTAGAGAGGGATACATTGCAGCTAAGGTATTCAACCAAATTTTTAAAAAGGGGTGTGTTGATTAATGAAGCGAAACTGGAGGATTATTGGATTAATAACTCTTATGATGTTTATGGCTGGAATGGTATTTGGATGCAGCGGCGATTCTTCGTCAAAAGACCCCTCCGGAGGCCAACAAGCCGGGGGAGATAAGACGCAACTGATTACTATCGGAACCGCTACCGTAGGTGGAGCCTGGTATCCTATGGGTGGAGCATTGGCCAACGTTATTTCCAATTACGTCCCCAATACCAAAGCAAATGCTACTCCAACCGCAGCTACCATTGAGAACCTCTCCTCACTAAAAGCCAAGACCATGGAAATCGGTATGTGTACTGCTGATGTACCATATAAAGTTTACCGTGGAATTGGTGGCATGGAAAAGGATGAAAACCTCAGAGCTTTAGTTATGACCGACCCTACCTTAGTAGGAATTATAGTTAAAGAAAACTCCCCTTATAAAAAATTTACCGATTTAAAAGGCAAAAGAATGGGAACAGGAGTTGCTGGCAGCGCAACTTATTTTATTGTTGAGGAAATATTGAAAGCTCATGATATGACCTATGACGATGTACAACCCTACCAGGGCGGCAATGCCCAACAGGCTACAGCTTTAAAAGACGGTAATATTGATGCTTTTATAATGACTATCCCCAAAGGCGGAGCTTCCCCCGCAGTTATTGAGTTAGACACTACTTGTGACATTAGATTTATTCCCTTAGACAAAGAAATTCTGCAAAAGATCAATGCTGAACATCCCTATTATGTTGTATCAGAATTTCCCGTTGGATATATAGATGGGATGACAGAGCCTGCACCTACCTTGGAAATTGGAACAGTAATGGCTATTAGAGCAGATTTATCGGATGATTTGGTATATCAAATATGCAAGGCCATGTTTGAGCATAAGGATGAATTAGACGCCATTCAACCACAATGGAAACGGACTGACAAGGAAACGGCAGCTCTAAATGTTCCTATTCCTCTGCATCCGGGAGCTGAAAAGTACTATAACGAAAATGGTTTCGCGATAACTCTTCTTCCATAAGAATTATCTAAGGGTTATTAGGCCGGTCTGTCGTAAATGAAAGGCCGCCTAATAACCTGGTACTCCCAAGCAAAGGACGCAGCTTTATAAAAATGCACGAAAAGAAAGGAGTGAGAGTTTAGGATGCTAGAAAAGTTGGACAGTTTTCTTGAAGAACATAAATTGTCAGGTATGAGGGGCAGGATAATAGCTTTAATAGGCATTATATGTTCATGCTTTTTTCTATACACCTCGTATGCTGGCTCACTCCGCGCTATCAACCAGAGAGCAACTCTTTTGGTTCTGGTATTACCGATGCTTTTCCTGCTAAAGCAAACATCGCCAAAGAGGCCTAAGCTTTCTCTGGTAATAGATTCAATACTAGCCATAGCATCTGTAGTAGTTTTTGTTTACGTAATGGTAGTTTATGATGAGCTGGTGTGGAGGGTTGGTAATCCTAATTTAACAGATATGATAATGGGCACGCTGGCCATAATATTGGTTATCGAAGCTACCCGCAGGAAAGTGGGCTGGACCCTGCCGATCCTGATTTTTGCTCTGATACTGTACGGTGTTGCAGGTCCATATATGCCCGATATTTTTATGCATGCAGGTATGAACCTGAAGTCATTCGTCAGTACCATTTACCTGGGGGAGGAAGGTATTTTCGGTACTCCCTGCCAGGTAGCAGCGGACTTCATTATGATCTTTGTATTATTCGGTGCGTTCCTGCAGGCTTCAGGTGCTGGGGACTTCTTCATTAAAGCAGCCGATGCGGCTTGCGGATGGATGCGGGGCGGACCCGCCAAAGCTGCAGTTGTTTCCAGCGGACTGATGGGCAGTATTAGCGGCAGTGCTGTTGCCAATGTGGTCACCACCGGTACCTTTACCATTCCCTTAATGAAAAGAACCGGTTATAAACCGGAGGTAGCAGGAGCTATAGAGGCAGTCGCCTCTACGGGTGGTCAGATAATGCCGCCTTTAATGGGAGCTGCAGCGTTTATTATGGCAGACTTTTTGGAAGTTCCCTATTGGAATGTTGTTGTAGCTGCATTTATACCGGCCGTTCTATACTATGTAGCCTTATTTTTTATGGTTGATTTAGAGGCTGCCAAAGGCGGGCTTATGGGACGGCCCAAAGCTGAGCTGCCCAGCTTTAAGGCCACCATGCTGGAAGGCGGACATTTATTGATTCCAGTTTTCGCACTGATTTATATGCTGGGGGTCTTAAGCCTGTCACCTCAGAAATCAGCTTTTATTACCATTGTCTTGGTTATATTGATTGGATTTATAAGGTCACATACCAGGATTAACTTGCGCAAATTTATTGGTGCTTTAATTAGCGGTGCCGTGAGCGGATTGGAAGTAGCTGTAGTGTGCGCTTGTGCTGGTATTGCAATTGGAATTCTGATGCGGACCGGACTGGGGATGGCCTTAACGGGAATCCTAATTGAGGTTTCCCATGGAGTTTTGCCCATTCTGATGTTACTTACCATGGTTACCTCAATAATCATGGGAATGGGATTGCCCACCTCAGCGTGTTATATCATCGTGGCAGTTTTGATTGCTCCCGCCATGGTGAAAATGGGGGTAGCCCCCATGGCTGCTCATTTATTTGCTTTCTACTATGCCTGTCTTTCGACCATAACCCCACCGGTGGCTTTGGCGGCATTTGCCGGGGCAGGAATTGCCGGGTCAGAGCCTATGAGGACAGGTGTATTGGCTACAAAGCTGGGAGCCTGCGGATTTATCATACCCTTTATGTTTGTGTACGGACAATCCCTCCTGTGGGTGGGTTCTGGACTGGAAATATTACAAACTATTTTTACGGCTACCTTAGGTGCCTTTGCTTTGGCGGTAGGCCTGCAAGGCTATCTGTTCTCCAAACTCTCTGTACCGTTGCGGGTCCTGGCGTTAGTAGCGGCTTTGACTCTAATTAAACCGGGATTGACTACTGATTTAATTGGCCTTGGGATAATAATTATTGTAGCTTTGTTAAACAAGTATTTAATGAAACGGCAGGATGAGGCTGCAACGGCAGCATAGGCTAAAGTATGGTTAAGGATGCTAACTTTGAACCGAAAAAAGATCCCACGCTTAAAGGGGAAATAAAACGTGGGTGAAAAAAACTATATGATTTTAAGATACAGTTTTAGAATAACACACAGTTTAAGAAAAAACCAACCCTTTTAGTAAGGCAACTATTCGGTATTTAAAGAAGATTCAAAGTACTTTACCATTAATGCTTACCAATAGAAATAATTAAGAGGGAAGTGTAAAAAATGAAGGATTATTCAGCAGAATATAAATCAAAATTGATTACCGCCGAGCAAGCAGCGAAAATGGTTAAATCCGGAGACTGGCTGGAGTTTGGTTACGGGCAGTCAAAACCTATGGCCATAGATGCGGAATTAGCTAAGAGGAAAGATGAGCTCTTTGATGTTATGGTGCATAGCTCAGCTTGCTACAGACCTTTTAAAATTTTTGAAAATGACCGGTCCGGAATACACTTCCGGTATTTGAGCGGCCATTGCAGTGTTCAGGAAAGAAGATTTATGGAAGATGGTTTTGGTACCTATATTCCGTCAATGTTAGGCCAGAATTCGGAATGGATGGAGAGAGGTTACCGCCGGGTAGATGTGACAATGCTGTCAGTATGCCCTATGGATAAACATGGTTACTTCAATTTTGGACCGGTAGGTACCTTTTTGAAAACCTGCTGCGATGTGGCCAAAATTGTTATTGTTGAAATTAATGATAAGATGCCCAGATGCCTGGGTGGCCGTGATGAAGCTGTCCACATTTCGGAAGTTGACTACATTGTTGAAGATCCCCGGGCCAGCGTTAAACCAGAGGTTCTAAGCAGTCCCGAACCTGATGAGGTAGATAGAAAAATCGCTGAATACATTGTTGAAGAAATACAGGATGGGTCCTGCATCCAACTGGGAATTGGGGCCATGCCTAACCTGGTTGGTACTATGATAGCCGAATCGGATTTAAAGGATCTGGGTATTCATACCGAGATGTTTAATACCGCCATGGCAAAAATGGTTAATGCCGGCAAGGTCACGGGGAGAAGGAAAAACATAGACACAGGCAAGGTAGTATATTCTTTCGCCCTGGGAACTGAAGAAGTATATGAACTTATCGACGATAATCCCATGATGGCCATGTTCCCCTGCTCCTATACCAATCATGTGGCTGTAATAATGCGGAATGACCGGGCCGTTTCCATTAATAACTGTATAGAAGTTGACCTGACCGGCCAGGTAGCTTCTGAGTCAGTAGGAACCAAGCATATCAGCGGAGCCGGCGGACAATTGGAATTTGCCATTGGGGCTTACTATGCCAAAGAGGGCAAATCCTTTATTTGTTTGAATTCGACTCATAAAACCAAGGATGGCAAGGTGTCATCCCGGATTAAGCCTATACTTACTCCAGGCGCAGTAGTTACTACTCCTCGCCCATGTGTAAACTATTTGGTTACTGAGTACGGCAAAGTGAACCTGAAAGGCAAATCCATGTGGGATAGAGCGGAAATGATAATCTCACTGGCTGCTCCGGAATTCAGGGATGAACTGGTAGAAGAGGCCAAGAAACTTAAACTATGGACTAGAACCAGCAAGCTGGTATAAGTAAATGGTTATCGTTAACCGAATTGGGCGGTGTAGTATCCCTTCCAGATTATACTGCACCGCCTGATTGAGGTAATCTTACTGCAGGGGGTGGGCCATGCGGGAAGACGAATGACGGTTACCCTAATGAATATTGCTGATGATGTTAACGGCAGATACGGTGTAATCTCCATGTGTTCGGGATATTAGCATGGAGCCGCGGCAGTGTTTGAGCGTATTCTAACTCAATAGCGATACTTTGAATACGTTTTTATCCTAGTAGATTAAAGGAGGTATTATTGTGGATGCATTAAAAGGAAAAGTAGCTATAGTCACCGGTGCAGGGCAGGGCATAGGCCGATCCCTGGCCATATACCTGGCTAAAGAAGGTGCCCAAGTAATTGTTAATGATGTGGGTACCACCTCCGATGAAAACGGGAAAGAAATAAAAACCGCTGATGTGGTAGTTCGGGAAATAAAAGAAGCGGGGGGCGAAGCCAACCCCAATTATAACAATGTGGCCGTATTCGAGGAAGGACAGCAGATAGTTGATCAAGCCATTGCTGCATATGGAAAGATAGATGTTGTAGTCAACAATGCAGGAATTGTCCGGGATCGCATGATATTTAAAATGAGTGAAGCGGAATGGGATGCAGTAATAGCAGTAAGCCTGAAAGGCACTTTTAACGTAACCCGGGCAGCGGTGGAGCACTTCAAAGAGCAGAAAAGCGGCCGGGTGATCAATTTCACTTCTACTACCGGCTTGATCGGGAACATCGGTCAGACCAATTATGCGGCCGCCAAAGCAGGGATAATTGGAATAACCAGATCTACGGCTTTGGAAATGGCTCGCTATAATGTAACAGCCAATGCTATTGCTCCTTTTGCCTGGACTCCAATGACCGATACCATTCCTGCAGACACTGAGGAAGGGAGAAGACGGAGAGCCATATCCCAACAAATGTCTCCGGACTACATTGCGCCCCTGGTTGCCTATCTGGCCAGTGATCTATCCAGTGAGGTAAGTGGTCAGGTCTTTTGTGTGCGCGGAAAAGAAATCCTGTTATTCTCTCTGCCCCGTCCTATCCGATCAGCAATAAATATGCAGGGCTGGACCGTGGAAAATATTAATGCCTCATTGCTAAATCACTTTAAAGGCGGTTTTACCCCCTTGGATACCAGTCCAATGGTATTCAATTATGATCCCATTGTATAAATAAGTTGTTTAATGCTTTCTTTATCCCCCGCTATCGAATAAGAATGTGTTGTATATTGTAAGAGGAGAAGATACTCCTCTATTTTTTTGCCGGTTTTGGACTGTTTCATCCCCCCATATATTTCTGCCGATTAATTCTTTCCCAGGAGTGAGACAAGGGGACGGTTCCAGTGAGACAAGGGGACGGTTCTGTTGTCTAGGGCCGGGCAAGCTGGTATAATCAACTTTGGGCGATAGAAAATGGCAAGACAAAAGAGAATGAAAAGCGAGAGCGGATATTATCATATTATGGTGAGAGGAAACGAACGCAAGGAGATATTTATCGATGATGAAGATAGAATTCGATTTATTGAAACCATAAGCGAAAAGAAACAAAAAGGCAGGTTTAACCTGCATGCATTCTGCTTGATGGATAACCATGTTCATCTAATGTTAAGCGAAGGGACAGAAGACATAGCAACAGTGATCAAGCGTATTGCTGTAAGCTATGTCTATTATTTTAATAAAAAGTATAAAAGAGTTGGACATTTATTCCAGGATCGGTATCGGAGTGAAGTAGTAGAAGATGACCGCTATATCCTAGCCCTTGCAAGGTACATTCATAATTAACCCTGTCAAGGCAGGTCTGACAAAAACTGCAGGAGGATACCGGTGGAGCAGTTATTTATGTTATTTGGACGAAAACCAATACCTAGACAAAATTCTGGATAAAGAAATACTGCTGGCCATATTTTCGGATGATAAAGAGAAAGCAAAGAAGCAGTATATTGAGTTTATGAATGAAACAAACGACGATAAGTTCATAGATCTACAAGAAGAAAAGCAAATTATGGATGAGGACGCAGCAAAGCTATTATTTGAACAAATGTCCGCAGGACAGGATAACAACCAGGAGCTTATAAGAGAGTTTAAACAAAGAACCAACTTGTCACTTCGCCAAATTGCGGCCATTACTGGGATAAATAAGGATAAGGTTAATAAGTTCTTAAGGGAAGGTTAGACAAAAGAACCGTCCCTTGTCTGAGGGAAGGTTAGACAGAAGAACCGTCCCCTTGTCTGGACGGAAGAACCGTTCCCCATATCTTTCCATCCATTTTTCTGCACAATTTGTCATCCATCCTCATATAGTATAAAGCGCTTTACTATTATGGGGGTGTTAAAGTGGGAATCCTGGTATGGGCACTTGCTATTACGGCTGTGATAAATGGATCCCTGGCTCTTTTTGCGTATATTAATAACCAGGTTTTTCCACAACCTCTTGAGGAAGAAGATGAAAAAAAATATCTTGAGGAAATGAAAAAAGGCAGTGAAGATGCCAGAAATATTTTGATCGAACACAACTTACGGTTGGTGGCCCATGTTGTGCGCAAGTATGAAACCAGCGGAGAGGATCTGGAAGACCTCATATCTATTGGGACTATAGGACTTATCAAGGCCATCAAGACTTATAATGATGATCGGGGGGTAAGGCTGGCTACCTATGCGGCCAGATGCATTGAAAACGAAGTTTTGATGCACCTCAGGAACACTAAGAAAATCAAACAGGAGGTATCTATATATGATCCTATTGGGTATGACAAAGAAGGGAGCGAGATTTCCCTGATTGACATATTGACTACTGACAACGAAATCGTGGATACTATTGATTTAAAGCTTCAGGAAGAAACCGTTAAAGGAAAAATAAATGTTTTGAGTAAACGGGAAAAACAGGTTATTGAAATGCGTTATGGGCTATTTAACGGCCTCAAACAAACCCAACGGGAAATAGCTAAAAAGCTGGGGATATCAAGGTCCTACGTTTCTCGGATTGAAAAACGAGCTCTAAAGAAACTCATCAAGGAAATTAGTGTGGAAGGGCAATAAGAGCCAAAATTACAAAAAATTAGTGAGGTTCTATTTGTATAAAATAGAACTTTTTTGTTTTTATAGGGATCTTCGGGCAAGGATTAAAATCTTAATTTTGAAAAAATGTGTTATTCTTAAAAAAACTACATTAATAATTAATAGCAAGGAAGTGATAATTTGCAAGCCATTAGCCGGGATACCAAGTATGTAACTGAAATTAAGGAATACCAAATACTTGTTGATACAACCAGAGAAAGGGGGGGAACAGGTGAATTCATAGGTCCCCACGAATTACTTGAAGCTGCTTTGGCCGCCTGTATTAATATTACATTAAGGAAAGTGGCGGAAAATAAAAACATAGACTTAACAGGTATTGATACAAAAGTAATACTGAATAATACTGATCCTGAGAAGGCTATATTTGAGTGTAGTATTAAAATCAAAGGTCATCAGCTTATTGATGAGAAGACCATGCAGATTTTGAAAAACGCAGCTAACCTGTGTGCTGTAAAAAAAACATTGTCTAAAGAGATTGTCTTTGTTGACAAACTGGAATTCGAATAGGTTTTATTGGGATAGTAATTGAGATTTGGAATAAATTATGGAAAATAACTAATATAGTTTGAGGCGACAAATATGTTTAGTGCTGAGACAAGAATAAAGGTAAGGTATGTAGAAACCGATAAAATGGGGATTGTCCATCATTCTAATTATTTTGCCTGGTTTGAAATTGGCCGGGGGGATTTAATCACTGCAGCCGGAATTACTTATGGCTATATGGAAGATCGGGGCCTGATGATGCCGGTAGTAGAGGCAGAGTGTAAATACATTAATGGGGCTCGCTATGGTGATGATCTGCTGGTTAACACCGACATTTCGGATTTAACCGGAGCAAAAGTAATCTTTTCCTATACAGTTTCCAGGATAGAGAATAATCTCATAATTGCTCGGGCCAGAACCAAGCATGCATTTGTCAATAGTGAGTTTCAGGTAATAAATATCCAAAAAAAGTATCCTGATATTTGGGAAAAAATAATTAAGTTAAAGAGATAATAACATTGAAATGAAGGCGGGGAAGGATAATTGGGTAATCAAACGGAAGTCAGAAAAAACTTTGGGCCCAAGGCGGCCTCCTACCGGTTTAGTTCTACACATGGAAATCCCCAGGACCTGCAAAGAATGATAGACCTGTTAAAACCTTTTCCTGAAGCTAATGCGTTGGATGTGGCAACTGGAGGAGGGCATACGGCCATTGCTCTGGCTAAATCTGTCCAGCATGTAGTGGCCATAGACATTACTCCCGAAATGCTGCATGAGGCCAGGAATGCTGCGATTCACCAAGGTATAGGCAATATTGAGTTTCTTGCCCAGGATGTACATAGTATGGATTTTGCTGACAGTCATTTTGATATTGTTGCTTCAAGGTTTGCTGTTCATCATTTTTTCGACGTGATGAAAGCCTTAAAGGAAATGTGTCGGGTTTTAAAGACGGGAGGACAACTGTATATTCTTGATTGTACCGTTTTTGATGGAGAGGAAACGGAAAAAGTCATAAACCATATTGAGTATTTAAGGGATAGCTCCCATCAGTTTGCCTATTCCCCGCGCCTGTGGTATCAGATATTAAAGGAATTACCCTTGGCTGTAGAGTATACCGGTTTTATAAGGGCCGATTATAAGCTGCCGGAGTGGTTTGAGAGGATAGGAACTTCTCAAGAAAAAATTGATGAAATCTATGAAATTTTACGAAACCTGTCCGCCAACAGCAAGAGAGCTTATCCCTTCGGTGATGATTATATTGCCAGTTATCGATTTGAGATTCTAGCTAGCAAGAAGTAATTCTAAAGCCAGGTTGCTGCTCATAATTATCAACCAAGGCCTCCTATACTGCCATGACCGCACATAGCTTCGACAAAAATCTAATTTTTGTATCGTGCCGTAACTTTTTATGATATACTAAAATTAGCCAAAAAAGTTTTGAAAGGGGAGCGGTGTTATGAGGTATAAAAAGATTTTATTAGCTACTGACGGCTCCGAGCATTCCTTGGAGGCAGCCAAAAGAGCCAAAATCCTTTTGGATCAAGGTGCAGCCGAGGAACTGGTTATTATGAATGTGATTGCCAGCATGGAGAACCACTGGGATCCGACTACTCTTAATATGGTGAAAGAACAAGCTGATAATCTAGGGCGTCAAGTAATTGAGAGCACACAGGAAATTTTTGGCGGCAATGATAAAATTAGCACAGTAGTGGAAGTAGGACCGCCCGCAGAAACCATATGTAAGTACGCAGCTAAGAATGGCGTTGATTTAATAGTAATTGGCAGTAGGGGCCTCAATACCTTTTCTGGATTGCTCTTGGGCAGCGTAAGCCACAGAGTAATTCATTATGCTAATTGTCCCGTATTATTAGTCAAACCATACCGCGAAGTAAGTTACTTTGATTCCCCTGAAGTTGTTTCTGGAATAGTATGATAGTAACGAAAAACATGTTGTCTTCCCCAGGAATGTATGAAGGAGGCGAAAATATGTATAACAAGGTTTTGTTAGCAGTTGATGGTTCGCCCACGTCCACTGAAGCTGCCAGGACAGCCAACATGTTACTGGAAAAAGGAATGGCTCAGAAAGTCGAAGTCATACATGTTGTTCCTAATCTTATCAATAGTTACTACGATATGGGTGGCGACATGATCAAATCTTTGAGCGAACAAACCCAGGAAAAGGGTAAGGAAATATTAAGACTTACCACAGAGATGTTTTCCATGCCGGAAAAGGTTCAAACCGTGTTTCGGATTGGCGATACCGCAGAGACTATTTGCGAATATGCCAAAAAGAACGGGGTTGACCTCATTATTGTGGGCAGCCGGGGTATGAACCCACTGGCGGGTTTGTTGGTAGGCAGTGTAAGCAGCCGGATAATCCATTTTGCACCTTGCCCGGTGCTGGTTGTAAAGCCACACTAGATTGGTACTTTAAATTGGTTATTATAAAAAATGCCCCGTTGGCCAACCGCCAACCGGGGCTTTTTTTGCTCTTGTGTTTTCAACCTCCCGAAATGCAGGTTATAATTTAGAAAGATAAGGCAATAAATATGAATAGTTGCTTAATAGTAGTTTACTAATACTATGGTGCGGTTAAATCTTAAAAAAGGAGGGAGACCAAATATCCGAACTTAGATTGGACTTAATTAGAGGTAAATGGGTTGTTATCTCTACTGACTTTGCATTAAAGCCTGCAGATTTTCCCATAAACAGAAATGGGTCCTATATTAGCAACAATCGATTTTGCCCATTTTGTGAAGGGCGGGAAGAGCATACTACTCCAGAGGTGGCCGCTTGTCGTGCCCAAGATTCGCTCCCTAATTCGCCGGGCTGGGACATCCGAGCCGTACCCAGCAAGTATACCGCATTCAAGCTGGAGGGACAATTACATTCCTGTGAAACAGGATTGTTAAAAAGTTGCAGCGGACCCGGGCAACATGAAGTGATTATCGAAACGCCTTGTCATGATCAGGAGCTTCACCAATTCAGCGATGACAGGATGGAAAAAATACTAACCTTAATTCGCCAAAGGTATCTGCAGCTGGCAGAGGACGAGAGAATAAAATATATTCAGGTTTATAAAAACCGGGGGCTGTTTTCCGGTGCCTCACTGGAGCACAGTCACAGCCAAATTATTGGAATTCCTGTGGTGCCCAATAATACTCCTGGGTTAACCAAATATTACAGCGAAAACAACAAGTGCCTCATCTGTTCAATAATTGAAGAGGAAAAGGCGGCCAAACAGCGGATTGTCTATGAAAGCCTTTACTTTCTGATAATTTGCCCCTATGCTTCCAGGTTTTCTTATGAAAGCTGGATTATACCCAAAGAACATGCCGAGCATTTTTCTGATATTACTGATGCTCAATTAAAGGATCTGGCTCATATTTCCATAAAGTTTCTGAAGGCTATGGTTGATTCTCTTGATAACCCTTCCTATAATATGGTGGTAAATAATGCTCCAGTAAATATACTCTACGAAAAAGGCTATCACTGGTATATAGAAATAACCCCCAGATTAATGGTAACAAATGGGCTAGAACTGGCCACCGGCCTATATATTAATCCTGCAGCTCCGGAGCTAGCTGCATCTATTTTTAGAGAGGCCATGGGCTTATAAGCCTGATTAGGAAAAAACTGAGGTTGATATTATATGTTGTCAAGACTATATCCTGGTATGTATGTTGACTCAATTCTTGATATTCCCCTTGAAGTACTCCGAGAAAGGCAGATTAAGGCATTCATTTTGGATCTCGATAATACCATTACTGACTGGAATAGTGTAGAAATAAAAGAGCAGGTAGCCGAATGGTTTAAGCAGATTAGAGATCAAGGATTCAAAGCATGTATTCTGTCCAACAACGGGGAAAAGAGAGTTTTGGGGGTTGCGAAAAGCTTGGGGATTCCGTATATTCATCGGGCCAGGAAACCGACCCGGGGGGCCTTTAGGCGTGCCATTGATCTTATGCAGATATCTCCCGAAGAAACGGCAGTAATTGGAGACCAAATATTTACTGATATCCTGGGCGGTAACCGTGCTGGTGCCTTTACTATTTTGGTGAAACCATTGGCCCGAAAAGAGTTTTGGGGAACCAAAATATCCAGATTTTTTGAATTCTGGGTTTTGCGCTGGCTAAGTAAAAATGGCAGATTAACAATCAAATAATAAACAAATGATGGGTTATTAAATCATTTAAAGATAGTAGCGTAAGCAGAATGGCAACAAGGAGTGGTCCTCATATCAAGAAAGATGAATGGGGTTTTACTTTAATTGAGTTAATTGCCGTAATGGCGCTGCTGGCTATGGCCCTAGCGGTTGCCCTGCCGGCACTGGATAGAGCTTGGCAACATTATGCTCTGAAAGCAGATGCCCAGAGCCTAGCTACATTAATCCGTTATTCCAGGCAGGAGGCTATCAGTGCTGGTCAGTCACAAAGTGTACTTTTTTATACAAATAATAATTCTTATCGGATACTGGGCCAAGAGCGCCATTTTCTAAATAAGGGCATTAGATACGTAGGCAATACTACTTTTTCCACCAGGGTTATTGATGTCCCGGCCTGTACTTTTTTGCCTGATGGAACACCACGGGCAGGGGGAACTGTCACTTTGCAAAATACCTATAATGTTAGGCACTACGTCATTGTTAACCCGGTGGCGGGTAGGGTTCGAGTATCCGAAGCCCCACCTGAAAGCTGGTAGGAGGATAAAAAGAATGTTTCTTGAGTTACTCTTTATTTTTATGGCTCGTATAATTGACGTTTCACTGGGTACAATCCGAATGATATTAGTTATTCGCGGCAGTAAAATCCCTGCTGCCATTATCGGCTTCTTTGAAATCCTAGTTTATACTCTGGCATTAGGGTTGGTAGTAGGATCTCTGGATGACCCGATCAAACTTATCGTCTTTTGCTGCGGTTTTTCAATGGGAATTTTAGTCGGAAGCTTTATAGAAGAAGGCTTAGCTCTGGGCTTTCGAGGGATTCAGGCTACTATTGAACGGGATCACGCTTATATAATCGAAGAATTGAGAGAGGAAGGATACCCTGTCACTTCATGGGAAGCTGAGGGTAAGGCAGGTCCGAAGCTTATGATTAATATGCTGGTTAGACGAAACATGGCCAGAGCCGTGGCTGATCGCATATATGAAAAGGACCCAGGGGCATTTGTAATTCTTATGGAACCCAAACAATTCAGAGGAGGCTATATAAAAAAGAAGTAGCAAGTGATGCGGACTGGTCAAGTTGAAGTATGTAATCGTGGTAGACTATTTTACCAGAAGGCTTGAAAGGTGAAATCATGAAAAAGAACATTGTATTAATCGGATTTATGGGAACAGGAAAAAGTTCGGTTGGACAAAAATTGGCCGAGAGACTTAATATGCAGTTTATTGACATGGACCGTGAAATCGAGAACTTAATTGGTTTGCCGGTCAAGGAGATTTTTCGCCGGTATGGTGAGGTGAGATTTCGTTCGGAAGAAAAGCTTATGAGCCAGAAACTAGGCAGTAAACAAAACCTCGTTATTGCCACTGGTGGTGGAACCACCCTGAGCCAGGAAAACGTTGATATATTAAGAGAAAACGGCATTATGATAAATCTGACAGCTGATGCTGCTGATATTTTGCATAGAGTAAGCCGTAAAAAGGGAACCAGGCCTTTGTTGGGCAAAAACCCTGGCCTGGCTGATATTGAGACATTGCTCCGGGAAAGAGAACCAATTTATGCCTGTGCCGATTTAACTGTAAATACCAGTAATAAGACTGTCAGCGAGGTGGTTGATGAGGTCTTTTCGCTTATTATGGGGTATCAAGGGTAATTTTGGTTATACAGTATCCCGACCGATTTTTCCACGAATAGATTAAAACGTATTC
Organism: Syntrophomonadaceae bacterium; assembly: GCA_050949885.1. GTDB lineage: Bacteria > Bacillota > Syntrophomonadia > Syntrophomonadales > Syntrophomonadaceae > JBMNGO01. The sequence continues at coordinate 254,787 of JBMNGO010000005.1, forward strand.
GTCAGGCTACTCGTAATAATGGGATTTAGTGTTGACTACGTATTTTTCTTTAGAAAAATACGTTTTTTTGTTGTTTTCAATCGTTGATTGAGCCTATAATCCTTTTATAAAATGGGTTTTTATACCTATTAGGACAAAAAATACATTTAATACATTATTTTATATGAGGATTGTGGCATGAATGTGCAGGACACCAGGATTAGAGAGATTCTGTGGAAAACTGGCATGGTTAGTGATGAACAGTATTCCTCAGTGCTGCAAGAAAAAAAGAAAACCGGCGAAAAAATTGGCCAAATTCTAGTGAGAAAAAAATTTCTCACGAAACAGCAGCTGCTGAAGATACTGGGGTACATGATGGGTATTCCCCACAAAAATATGGCCCAGCTGGCAGTTGATATTGGAGCGGTAAAACTAGTTCAGCCCCATTTGATCCACATGCATAAGGTTCTCCCGATTTCTAGAACCAATGACACCTTGACTCTTGCTATGGCTGATCCTCTCGATCAGGAAGCCTTGGATGACGTTAGAATGGCAACAGGGTTAAATATAATGCCTGTTTTGGTTAATGAAAAAGAGTTAGATACAGCAATTAGTCATTACCTGGCTTTTTCCCTAGATTCCGAGATACAAGATATTTTTGCCGACCTGGAAAAAGGTTTAACAACCCCCAAGGAAAAAAGGGATTTTAAGACTATACTTGATGATGATGCGCCAATTATTCGGATAGTAAATTCTATTTTAAACCAAGCAGTCAAGGCCCACTGCAGTGACGTTCATATAGAACCTCAGCAGGACCGTGCATGGATTCGCTTTCGGATTGATGGCCAATTATATTTAGGGCCTACTCTTCCTAAAAAAATCATTGCCGCTGTTACCTCCCGCATAAAAATTATGGCCGGAATGGATATTACTGAGAAAAGAATGCCTCAGGATGGCCGGTTCCAGTTAAGAGTGGAGGAAAGGCCCATCGATTTTCGCTGCTCGTCCTTACCTACGGCTTGCGGGGAAAAACTCGTATTAAGGGTTCTTGATAGGGCCAACTATTTAATCCCAATAGATCAGCTGGGGCTATCTGAGGAAAATCTGGCTAAGCTGTTATATTTGGCTAATTGCCCCCATGGCATGATTCTAGTCACAGGACCCACCGGTTCCGGTAAAACCACTACCCAATACGCAATTCTTAAAAATCTCAATTTAGTTGATAAAAACATAATCACATTAGAAGATCCGGTGGAGTATTCCATAGAAGGAATTAATCAGGTTCAGATAAATCCTAAAGCCGGTCTTACCTTTGCCAGCGGACTGAAGGCTATTCTGCGGCAAGACCCTAATGTCATAATGGTTGGAGAAATACGGGATGTTGAGACAGCCAAGCTGGCTGTGCATGCTTCTTTGACCGGACATCTGGTTGTTTCCACTCTCCATACCAATAGTGCTGCAGGCGCTGTGGCCAGGTTAAACGATATGCAAATTGAGCATTATTTGCTGGCATCCTCCTTGAGCGGGATTATTTCACAACGGCTGGTACGGCAGCTATGTCCCAACTGCAAGGAAATATACTATCTTGATGAAGAGATCGCAGTAAAAATAGGAATACCGGAGTATACCCAAAAAGAGTTCTTCCGCCCCACGGGCTGTCATTTGTGTCGGCAACTGGGGTACCAGGGAAGATTAGCTTTGATGGAAGTAATGGTAGTAGGGCCGGAAATAAAGAGATTGATCCATAGGGGGGAAAGTTCTGAAGAGATCATAGAAAGGGCTGCCATAAAGAGCGGGATGACTACCATCAAAGATGATGGTATCCAAAAAGCCCGGCAGGGATTAACTTCTTTGGAAGAAGTGATAAAAACGGTTGCATTCTAACCATTATTTGACCATCACCACATCCCGATGTGTTTAATTGGGGGGGGAGAGGGCTGAAGTATTGTTATAAGGTCAAAAATCGAAAGGGAGAGACTTGCAGAGGAAGTATGGTTGCTGATGATGCAGGTGCAGTAATTGCTATCCTGCTAAAGCAGAACTACCATATTCTCTCCTTAGAGGAGGTTGAAGAGAATGAAAGAAATCTAAGGTTCGATCTGGTAAGGATTAAAAAACGAGATTTGGTTTTAATGACTAGCCAGTTTGAGACACTGCTAAGAGCTGGGCTTAATATTCTACATTCCTTCCAAATATTACAGGAACAAACACCTAATTCGGGGTTGAAAAAGACAATTATCCAATTACAAGGGGATATCGAAGCAGGGATGCCCTTATGGCAGGCAATGGCCAAGCACCCTAAGATTTTTTCCCGCATCTATGTAAGCATAGTCAAAGCCGGCGAAACAGGAGGATCTCTTATTGAAACATTAGGGAGTCTGCGTGAGCATTTGGAAAGAGAACAGGAAATAAGTTGCCGGATTAGAGCAGCCTCCATATATCCTGCTTTCGTCTGTATAATTGCAGTTATTGCAGTCATTTTCATAATAACCTTCGTAATGCCTATATTTGCCAGGATGCTGACATCCGCTGGTCTTACCCTGCCCCTGCCTACCTCAATCCTTCTTGCTATTAGTCGGTTGTTAGGTGATGCTTGGCTGCCGCTGCTGGTAAGCATCTGCCTGGCCATAGTGCTTATGCCGATGGTGGGGAAAACGGCTGCGGGGCGGATGTTTTATGATTATTTGTACTTACGCTTGCCGTTGGTGGGCCCAGTGACTACCAGGCTGGTAATGAGCCGCTTTGCCCGGTCCCTGGGTATTCTGGTAAAGTCGGGAATACCAGTTCTTCAAGCTCTGGAAGTAGCAGCCCAGGTGGTTGACAATACCGTTATTAGCCGGGGAATTATGAGTGCTTCTGTCAGTATCAATGAGGGGGAGTCTATCGCTGGTCCATTAGAAAAAACAGGGTTGTTTGATTCTCTGGTTACCAACCTAATAGCGGTCGGAGAAGAGACCGGCACCCTTGATGATATCTTGTTAACTATGTCCAATTATCTTGACCGAGAGGTAATGCATCAGGTAGATACTCTCACAGCTATGATAGAACCGGCTTTAATCTTTCTATTAGCCCTGATGGTGGGGGGAGTAATTATGGCCACTTTATTGCCGGTTTTTCAAATAATGCAGAGCGTCGGTTACTAAAAACCTGTGCAAAACCAATAACCGATAAGGAAATGAGGTTGCTAACCTTAAAAAGCAAGGAGGATACAGTTATGTTAATCAAAAAGAACGACCAGGGTTTTACCCTGGTGGAACTGGTAGTAGTAATGGCCATACTGGCAGTTCTGGCTGGATTAGTTGTTCCCAAGTTTACCGGCATACTGGCTGATGCCAGGGCTCAGGCCAATGAAGCCAACCTGCAGATGCTGCAGACGGCAGTTGAATTATACAACGCTATTGAGGACGAGGAATTAACTGGTTTGGCAGAGCTTGAAAACAAGAACTATATTGATAAAGTACCTGAGCCGCCCAGTGATGACTATGGAAAATATGTGCTGCAAGATGGCAAAGTCATTAATGAGGAAGCCCAAGGTGGCGGATAAACCATGATCTTATTCCATATTTCTTTTCTTATTATCGCTTTGTTCATAGGTTCTTTTATAAATGTACTTATCCATCGATTACCCCGGGGCGAATCAATAGTATGGCCGCCCAGCCATTGTACCAGCTGCCGGCACCGGTTGGGCTTAAGGGATCTGGTGCCGGTTTTCAGTTACCTATGGCTGAAAGGCCGATGCAGGTATTGCCAGAGTAAGATTCCTGGCAGGTATTTCATTGTAGAAGTAATGACAGCGGCTCTGTTTTTTACGGTTTACTGGCAATGGGGTATGACTGCCCGGACTCTGGCAGGATGTCTTTTTACAGCTATTTTGATTGCCGCTGCTTATACCGACTTGGAAAAAGGAATTATCCCTGACCGCTTAACCTACCCCGGAATAATTCTAGGACTGGCTCTATCGCCTTTTACTTTGGGACTGGCCCAAGCCGGTGCTGGTGGTGGGATATTACTGATAATACTGACTTTAGCTGCGTTGCTTTCAGATGGCGGCGTGGGCGGGGGTGACATTAAACTGGCCATGGTTACTGGGTGTTTTACGGGGGTTCAGGGAGCAGTAATGATTTTGTTTCTTTCATCCATTATGGCTGGTTTATGGGCTTTGATTCTAGCAATGAGAGGCAGGGCCAACCGAAAAACAGCTATAAAATTTGGCCCTTTTCTGGCTGTAGCAGCTTTCGGCATTTATAATTGGCAGGCCCCAATTGCTTACTGCTATTTTCATCTATTCTCCTGACCATCTATATGGTTATCTTCATTAACGTAAGCTGCAGCTAATTACCGGAAAAGGGGAGATAATAGGAGATGCACATGCTTAATAAGCTGCGGAATCAAAAAGGCACCACCCTAGTAGAGGTAATAGCCTCGCTGGTAATATTTTGCCTCCTTTCCATCAGTTTTCTTCCGATATTGAAGGCTACAGCCGATTGGATCGTAAAGGGCGGTAATAAAACCATAGCTTGCCAGTATGCCTGTGCAGTTGTGGAAAATTTACGAGCAGAAAGAGATTTTCTGCCCTTGATAGAAAACGGCATGGCAGCCAGCTTATTATGGCCGGGGCACGGATACCAACCTTTCAGCCCGGCCGGTATTGAAGCTGAAATCTATCTTGCTCGCAACCATTCACCCTTTTCCAACTTGTGGAATGTAGAGGTAAGAGTGACCTGGTGGGAAAAAGAACAGGAGCAAGAGATAAGCATTTTTTCGATTATCAGGGAGTGAAACATGGGATTTTGGCATTCAGAAGAAGGAGCCACCCTGGCAGAGATGGTAGTGGCTTTGGCTTTAGCTGCAGTAGTGGCCTTGGGTATCATAGGAGTGTTTTGGACTAGCAGCCGTGCCTTTGCATACCAGGCAGAAATCTCTGAAATACAGTACATGGTGAGAATTTCTATGCAAAAGATTGTTAATGATATCCGGGAAGCATCGGAAATTTCCATAGATGGCCATGACCTGATGCTCAATTCGGAGAGTGGGTCGGTACTTTACCGTTATGATGACAACAAGGATCAGATTATCCGTAACGGGGTGCCCATTTCGGAAAAGATATCAATGATAAAATTCTCTTACCGATCAGGGATGGTTGAGGTTACTATCCAGGCAGAAACTAATGGCAGAGTTTATTCCCTTAAAGGAGCTGCTGTTTGCCGGGTGGGCAGGGGTTTCGGTGAAGGATGATGAATAAGGTGGTGGAAGGCTTTTTCCAGGCTTAAGAAGGAAGCCCCAATTATCCCTGGGGCCTGCAGGCGGCAGCGGTATGGGAAGGGAAAATAGGTGGGGGTAGAATGGTGTGAGAGCCAGCCAGGCAGATGAGAAAGGCAGCCTTTTGCTCATGGCGCTTATACTGCTGATTACGTTTAGTGTCTTGGTTACCGCAATTACTAATATGGCCAGTTTAGAATACCGGATGAATGATATGGCTTTAAAAGATCAGCAGGCCCAACAGATGGCTGATGCCGGAGTGGATTGGGCAATGGAAAATATATATCAAATATTATTAGCTCATGGGGATCCTCTTAACCCGGCCAGCTGGATCAATGGCATGCAGATGAATATGGCTGGCTTGACTGGAGCTGGGTTTTCCATAATCCTACATCCGGAAGATATAGAAACAAATGGCGACTATTATATATATGGCTTTACTTCTAACGGGTATTTTGGTGGTGTAACAAAAAAGGCAAGGATTAAAGTGCAATATGATCTGCCTCTAGAGCAGAACCGGGGGGTTGTAACCTATTACCGCATATACTACCAGTAAAAAAATATTAAAAAAAATCAACTTGTTTAGAAAAAACACTGGTATTGGATTGGATATCGGGAGTCGGCAGATCCGATTGGTCAAAATGGCCAAAAAGGGAGATAATATTAAAATTATTGGCTTTGGCAGTATCCCTGTTCCCTATGGGGCCTACGAAGCGGGGAACATTGTGGATCCGGCCAAAATCGGCAGATGTTTGGCAGATGTGGTTAATCAGCTGCAGCTTCAGGGGCAAGAGGTAGTGTCAGCTGTATCGGATCAAAAGATGTATACTCGTACTCTCATTTTTCCCCGCATGGCATTAAAGGATCTCCGCCAGGCCGCCTTTTTTGAGGCTACAGCTTTCCTGCCTATACCTGCAAAAGAAGCCAGCATGGATATATATCCACTTAGGGAATTTCAGGATGGAGAAGGTAAAAAAACGGAAATCTTTTTTGTTGCTGTACGCCGCAGCCAGATTGACAATTTGCAAGCTGTCTGTGAAATGGCGGGGCTAAGATTAGTTGCCGTAGAAATAGAACCACTGGCCATAAGAAGGATAATCGCCGACGAAAGCACCACAAACGTTATAGGACTTTTAAAAGTGGGGGCTTCTCATTCCTCTTTATCGTTTTTTCAGGGACACCGGCTGCTTTTTCATCGCCCTTTGCCATTGGGGAGCAGTGCTTATTACCACCCCAGCAGATACGGTAACGAGTCTAATGAACTGCCAGATGATATCAAAATATTGATTGAGGAAAAATGGAAATACCTTAATATGGCCTTTGCCCGTGAAGTAAATCAGGCTGTTAATCAGTTTAGAGTGCAGCAGGGTAAGGAACTGGTAAAGATTATTATGTGCGGTGGAGGGGCCACCTTAAACGGCTTGGAGGAGACTTTAAAGAAGTATCTATTACTGGATGTGGTTATTGCTGATAGTATTAATCGCATTGTTATGCCTCCTTCGGTGGAAAAGTTATCTAAAGAAAAAATGCTCCAGCTGAAACATGAGTTTATTGTGGCCATGGGGCTGGGAGCCAGGGAGATAGTCTGATGGAACGGGGTATTAGGATTAATCTGTTGGCAAAAGATTCTAAAACCACTATAAAGAAACGGCCTAGGCTGGCAGTATTATTAATACTGTTTTTCATTGGCGTAGGCCTGATTTTTTCCTATTACAATCTGTATATCAACCTGGCCCAACACTGGGCAGAAAATGAAAGGTTGAAAGCAGCAGTAAAGGAAAAGAACTTACACTGGGATTTATACCAAACAGAGCAAGACTTGCCTGATGAAACCCAGAATATACATAAAGCTGTTGAGGCACTGGAAAAGGCTAAGGTGGAATACTCCGCCTGGTTTTCTGACCTTCCTTCAGCCTTACCTGAAGGAGTCCGCCTGACTAGGCTGGAAGCCCAGCGGAATAAAGTCTTAATCTCTGGATATGCCCCGGATCTAAAAACAGTTGCGGTTCTCCTCTCCTGTCTGAGGGAAAACTTGGGTAGCAAAAATATTTATTCCATCTCATCTGAATTGACTTCAGATATAAACCAGGCAGTCTTTACTTTGGAAATGGATTGGGGGTTGGAAAACCGGTGAAGCTTTCCAAACGAGAAAAAAGGTTGATCCTGCTGCTGATAGTAATAGTGGTAGTATATGGTTACTATAATTATTTGTATTTCCCCCTGGCCAACCAAATAGTCATTTTGGAAAAAGAGAACCGTTTGTTGGCTGCTGCCCTGCAATCGTCAACGATTCAGGACCTGGAAATGAAGCAACCACAACAAAAGACTGATGAAGAATACAGGAGACTTGCGGAAAAAGTGCCCCAGTATGCTTTCATTCCTGAAACCATAACCTTTTTCGAGGAGATTGCTGTGAGTAACAGTATTATTATAAAATCCTTATCATATGAGGATAGTCTGGTGATAGATGATAATTTAGCAGAAATCAATTATAAAAGTCTGACAAAAATAAAATCTTCCTCTTATAAAATTGTACTTACAGGCAATTACACAAATTTGATGAATTTCATCGCCCATCTGGAAAATGCCCCTAGATTATTCGGAATAAACGATATCCGGATACAGGTAATTGGCGATTATGCCAGAGGGGCAGATAGTGAGCTACTGTTGACTGCCAATTTTTACGCCTATCATCATTCCTGATATATATATGGTAGAATCATACTGCCGGCGGCATATCTTTCCTGTAGAAATCAAAATAGGGATGACGTCCATATCCCTTTTTCCATAATATTTAAGAATTTTTGCTATTTTTTATTGCCAACAACGATAAATATCGGCAAAATTGGATAAGATAAATAATCATATGATGGAGGACAAAATGCTGGACAGGAGCCTGTTAGAAGCGATTTTAAGCCAACTGCAAAAAAAAGGTGCTGATTTTGCTGAAATTTATTTTGAAAAGAAGGACCTTTCCTCCATATTCTGTGAAGACGATAGAATCGAAAAGATTAACAGCGGAAGAGAACAGGGAGCTGGAATACGCGTTGTTAAAGACTTTAATACTTCACTGGTTTATACCAATGACATATCAGAAGCAGGGCTCTTTAAGGCTGCTGAGGTGGCTGCCGGAGTATTAAAAGCATCGGCTGGTGATGGAGCCGTCATATCCCTGGCAGAAAGAAGCTTTTCCTCGCTTGTTCCGGGAATCCAAAAGCTGCCCGGCAATACTCCTTTAGAGGAAAAAATAAAACATGTTCTGGCCGCCAATAATCGGGCCCGGGAATATAATGGAAAAATCCGCCAGGTTACTGTAGTAATCGGTGATCTGCATAAAAAGATTCAGATTGCCAATACGTGGGGGACCCTGGTTGAAGAAGAGCGTACCAAGTTGCGGGCAGTTGTAAACGCAATTGCTGAAGATAAAGGAATCATTCAGACTGGTTATGAATCACTGGGGGGAACGGGGGGATGGGAACTCCTGGAGGAAACCTCTTTTGCAGAATTGGCGGAAAAAGCTGCTGCACTGGCTGTAAAGATGCTTACGGCGCGACCTGCGCCGGCTGGTAAAATGGCAGTGGTAATGTCCTCTGCAGCGGGGGGAACTATGGTTCATGAAGCCTGTGGACATGGGCTGGAAGCTGATTTGGTGCAAAAAGGCTTATCTGTTTACAAAGATAAGTATGGGCAAAAGGTGGCGGCAGAGGGGGTAAGTGTAATTGATGATGCTACTCTGGCGGGAGCCTACGGATCTTTCGGTTTTGATGACGAAGGCAATCCGGCCCAGAGGACTGTTCTTATAGAAAACGGCAGGTTGGTTCAGTTTATGTACGATTGCTTAACGGCGCAAAAAGCCAAAACCAAGTCAACAGGTAACGGCCGCCGAGAATCTTATCAATACAAACCCATCCCGCGCATGAGTAATACATTTATTGCCCCTGGAAAGGATGACCCGGGGGAAATCATAGAATCTACCCGCCATGGCTTGCTGGTAAAAAAAATGGGGGGTGGACAGGTGAACACAACAACAGGGGATTTTGTTTTTGATGTGCAGGAAGGATATATTATTGAAGATGGAAAAATAAAGTATCCAGTCAGGGGTGCTACTCTTACAGGCAACGGCCCCCAGGTATTGCTTAACATAGATCGGGTCGGAAGTGACCTGGGCTTCGCCATAGGTACCTGCGGCAAGGATGGGCAGGGGGTACCTGTTTCCGATGCTCAGCCTACTATAAGAATAAAGGAACTGTTAGTTGGAGGGACTGCTATTTCCGGTAGCAAAAATAACCCCCTAAAGAAGGTGATCAAATGATTGACAGGCTTACTAAGGCAGGAGAGAAAGCCTTGGCATGGGCGGGCCAGGCCGGATTGGAAGCTGAGGCATTTCTGCTGCATACCCGAGAATTGAGTATAGAAATTGTCAACCAACAGGTGGACAGCCTTAAGCAGGCTGAAGAAATAGGTTTGGGGTTGCGGGTGATTAACCAGCACCGCCTGGGATTTGCCTATTCTACAGAACTATCCGATCAAGCCATAAAAAAAGTTGTTGAAGATGCCATAGGAATATCTAATTATACTACACTGGATGAATTCCACGCATTTCCTAAAGGGGCCTTTACCCTGCCGCAGCTACATATTTACGATGATGCTATTCCGCAAACCAGCCTGGATCACAAAATCTCGCTGGCCAGGAAATTGGAGCAGATTGCCAAAAAAAAGGATCAGCGGGTTACGGTGGTGGAAAAGGCCGGGTATGAGGACACCGAGTTTACCTGTCTGGTTATGAATTCTTCCGGCGTAAAATGCGCAGCTATAGGTAATTTTTGTGGTATTTTTTTGTTTCTGGTTGCAGAAGAGAGGGGAGATGCTCAAAACGGTTTCGGGATGATGCTTAAGAGACGGATAAAAGAAATGGACCCGGGACTGGTAGGGCAGGAAACGGTAGAAAATGCAGTGAGAATGTTAAATGCTAAAACCATTTCTTCAACCAAGACCTGCTGCCTTTTGGAGCCCTATGTGGCTTCCAAATTTTTGGCCTTGATTTCTCAAATGGTGAATGCCGATGCAGTACTAAAGGGGAAGTCACTGCTGGCCCAACGGCAGGGAGACCGGATCGCGGGTTCTTCTGTTAACCTGGTGGATAACGGCTTGTATGAAGAGGGGGCAGGGTGTTTTCCTTTCGACGATGAAGGGTATCCTGCTCAGAATAAAACCATTATAGAAAACGGAATTCTCATGGGTTTTTTGCATGATACCTATACTGCTAAACGGTGCGGCGTGGAATCTACCGGTAATAGCCAACGGGCCTCGTTTCGCAGTATGCCTTCCATTGGCACTACCAATTTTTATTTGCAGCCTGGAAAACGTACTCAAGCCGAAATGATAGCAGAAATTGACCGGGGACTGCTGGTTACCGAAGTACTTGGCATGCATACGGCTAACCCTATTTCCGGGGACTTCTCTCTGGGGGCAGCGGGGATAATGATTGAAAAAGGCCGGTTATCCTATCCCGTTAGAGGGTTGACAATAGCCGGCAATCTGATTACCCTGCTTAAGGATATTGAAGAAGTAGGCAGCGATTTGCGCTTTTTTGGCAGTAGGGGATCTCCTACGATACTTATAAAAAATGTGAGCATTGGAGGTGATTAATACGGATAAACCAGGCCAAATTTTGGTGATTAATGGACCCAATCTTAACCTGTTAGGTACCCGGGAACCTGAGATTTATGGGGATACCGCTCTTATAGAAATTGAATCGGAAATTCTGACCATAGCTGAAAAGGAAAAGGTTAAGGTGGAATTTTTCCAATCAAATCATGAAGGAGAAATCATTGATAAGATCCAGGCAGCCAGGGATTCGGCAGACTTTATTATTATTAATCCTGCTGCTTTGGGGCACTACAGTATTGCCCTTTATGATGTGCTAAAAGCGGTAGATATACCTTTTATTGAAGTTCACCTGTCCAACATCTATGCCCGGGAGCCGTTTCGGCAAAAATCCCTTCTCTCACCCATTGCCAGCGGCATCATTGCTGGATTGGGCAGTTATGGATATAAAATGGCCTTCCTAGCTGCCTGTCATCTTATAAAGAATCATCAAGCCTAAAGGAGGGATATTATCTATCGTAGAATAAGGGAACTGCGTCAACAAATAAAAGATCGGGAAATTGCTGCCTTTTTAGTAACCAAGGCAGAAAACATCCGATACTTATCTGGTTTCTCAGGTGGAGAAGATGCACGTTTAATAATTACTGGTGAAGAGCAATTTATTTTCACTGACTCCCGGTATATTGAGCAGGTGGCCAGGGAGTCTCCTTTGTGGCATTTTGTCCAGGAGGAAAGCCGCAATTGGGAAAAACTCAAAAAGATGTGCCGGTCCTTCCAAAATGTCGGATTTGAAAGCGATGCGGTTTCTTACCGGTTATATTCTGAACTTCAGGCAACGGGCATTAAACTTGTGCCAGTAACAGGCCTGATTGAGGAATTAAGGGCGGTTAAAGATGAGAAGGAATTGTCCTTGCTTAGAGCTGCGGCAATAATTGGCGATGAAGTATTTGATGAAATAATAGAAATAATACGGCCGGGAATCAGTGAGAGGGCTATTGCCAATAAAATAGCCTACCAGCTTAGAGAAAAAGGATGTGAAAAGGAATCTTTTGATATAATTGTATTATCTGCGGAAAACGCGTGTTTACCGCATGGGCATCCTGGAGAAAGGCTGGTTGCGGCAGGTGATATGGTTACCCTGGACTACGGTGGTTTTTTTCATGGTTATGCATCCGACATGACCAGGACCGTAGCAATAGGACCGGTTTCCGGTTTACTGCGAAAGCGATATGAGGCTGTGCAAAAAGCCCAGGAAATAGGGGTTGCCATGGTAAAAGCAGGAATTCCATGCAGTGAAATAGATAAGTCTATAAGAGAGTGCCTCAAAGAATATACTCTTGATCAATATTTTCTTCATGGTACCGGGCATGGAGTGGGATTGGAGATTCACGAGAAGCCAACGGTGAATTCTCGGAGCCAGGAGGTCTTGCAAGAAAATATGGTGACCACTATTGAGCCAGGGATTTACATCCCTGGGTGGGGTGGCATAAGAATTGAGGATACCGTTATAGTCAAAAAAGGGAACTGTGAAGTAATAACCAACTCGACCAAACAACTAATTATCATTTAATTAATGGAGGGGATAAAATGATTTCTGTAAACGATTTTAAAACTGGGGTAACCATAGAGTTGGAGGGTCAAGCATATCAAGTGGTTGAATTCCAACATGTCAAGCCTGGCAAAGGGGCGGCATTTGTGAGGGCCAAGCTAAAGAACCTAAAATCAGGGGGGACGGTTGAGAAAACCTTCCGCGGAGGGGAAAAAGTACCCAAAGCCATCCTGGACCGGAGAGAGATGCAGTATCTCTACCATGATGGCGAAGGTTATGTTTTTATGGATAACCAGACTTATGAACAGACAACTATCAGCCCTGAGCAGATGGGTGATGGAGTAAAATGGCTGTTGGAGAATATGACTATTCAAGTACTTCTATTCCAGGGAAACATAATCGGCATTGAAATGCCTAACTTTGTGGAATTAGAGGTAGTGGATACCGAGCCCGGCGTTAAAGGCGACACAGCTACTGGAGCTACCAAAAATGCTACCCTGGAAACCGGGGCGGTGGTGCAAGTACCTCTGTTTGTAAATACAGGGGATCGGCTCCGTATAGATACCAGAACCGGATCATATATGGAGAGAGCCTAATAAATAAGAGAAGACCAGTTTTAGAGACTATTGTGACTCAAGACGGTTATAATGGCGTCTTAACTGGCCCCCCTCCGCGCGCTCCTTGGCAAGAATCCGATTATAGGGTTACAAAACATTGAATTTGGATAATTTTATTAGAAATACAGATAATATATCCGAGGAGCAAATGCATTTAAAGGGGGATTAATGTTTTGAAAGATATATCCGAAAGAGTAAGTTATTTGCAGGGACTTAGTGAAGGACTCAACATAAGCGATGGGACTCCCCAGGGCAAAATAATTTCTGGAATTCTGGGAGTTCTGGATACCATGGCGGTTTCTATGAAGAATTTCGATGAGGAGTTGGCCAGTATCAGGGAATATATTCAAAGCGTTGACGAAGACCTGATGGACCTGGAGAATAACCTGGCCGAAGAGGATGACGAGTTTGTCGAAATCCAATGCGATAATTGCGGCGAGGAACTATGCTTTAAGTCTCAGCTCCTGGAAAGTGACGAACGGATAGAAATTATCTGCCCGCAATGCAACGAGGTTGTTTTTGTCAATGACGGTTCCTTTGACTTTGAGCCCGACCTTGATGATGATGAGTTAGGAGATAACAAATCAAATCACCAAGCAACCACCTCCTCTTAGAGGGGAAACATTTTAACAAAATAATGAAATATGTAAGCCAGGCCATAACTGGAAAAAGGAGTTATACCTTGAAATCAGGTAAATGTGCCTGGCACTATTACTCTGACCTGAACTATCTACATTTGTTGATGGGATTTTGGATGTTCTGGTTATATGGCAGCAAGAACTCTCTAATACCACTAGCGTAAGGAGCTATTTCATATTGCTGGTAATATACTACCAAACCATTCGGTGTGCAATAAAAGCTGTTGGGATCGAAATACTGCTCCACCAGAGTTTCGTAGTTTTCAAAATAGGGCTCCGGGTTTTCCCTTATTTGCCGAATTACTTCGTTTATAATATACCTTCGGTAATTGAATAATGTATTAAATAGATCGCCGATTCTTAGCATTTGGCCATTCTGCAGGTTCCAAGTTTGAGAACTTCTTACGGTACTTCCATGTGCTCCACCGGTAAATTCATATCGATCAGAATAAAGGCTTATAATGCAGTCGGAATTATAAGTTATTGTGTTAGTTAACGTCGCATCATACGCCCGCTCCGGATAACCAGATTTCTTATCGTGCAAATACTGTTCAACTGCCATGGCGAACAACTTGGTTTGACAGTAATACTGGTATTTAAGGGCACGGTTTTTATAAAACTGGTTGATGGGACCCAAGAAGCTTTTGTAAACCGATGATTTCACATAAGGATACTCAATTCGGTAGGATAATACCGTTACACCGTCATATCTCATCTCACCTGCAATTTCCTTCATATCCACTATATTGCCAATTTTATTCATAAACATCACCTCTTTATCAACATATGAATGGTGACAGAAAAGGTGCAGGCATGAGAGTAAATTATATTTACACTCCTGCTGTTGGAAAATAAATTATTAATATGATGAAGCTTGTCAAACCGAACCGGTATAGTGTATATTAAAATACAAGATAAAGAGGATGGATTTAGTCCTATTAGGCTGAGCCCGATTTTTGTAATGAAGGATTTTAAGCCGATAATTTTCAATACCGGATTTACCGCTGCAGGGGACTTTATTTATCTTTCTTTATTACTTAATCGACTGGAGGAGGATTTGTCATGTACTGTAACCAGTGTGAACAGACCAGTAAAGGTATTGCTTGTACTTCCCGGGGTGTTTGTGGCAAGCTGCCGGAAGTGGCCGCCCTTCAAGATCTTCTGACTTATTCAGTAAAAGGACTCTCCATTTGCGCTCATGAAGCCCGGCAGTATGGTATCAATCTGGCGGAAACCAACCTGTTTATTGTTAAAGCTATGTTTGCTACTCTAACTAATGTAAATTTTGATCCTGAGAGTCTACAAGGTATGATACGTACCAGTGCCGAGCAAAAACAATATTTAAATGACCTTTTAAAACAACGGGGGATAGATTTGCCTTCAACAGATCCGGCGGTATGTTTTACCCCGGCTGAAAACAGGAGCGAACTATTAAAACAGGCAGAGGAAATTGGATTTCTGATAGGTCAGGAAAAAGACCCCGATATTAAATCATTACAGGAGCTTACTCTTTATGCTTTGAGAGGAATATCGGCCTATGCTTACCATGCAGCTATCCTGGGCCAGGAAAGCGACAAAATATATGATTTTATTTATGAGACTATGATTATGCTTGGGAATCCGGGCCGCTCCCTGCAAGATTGGCTAGAAACGGTGCTTAAAGCAGGGGAAATTAATCTGCTGGCTATGCACCTCCTTGATGCAGCCAATACCGGTAATTTTGGACATCCAGTTCCTACGGAGGTGCCCCTGGGGCACAGAAAAGGGAAATGCATACTGGTTTCCGGCCATGACCTGAAAGACATGCAAGCACTTTTGGAGGCCACCAAGGATAGCGGCATTACTGTATACACCCATGGGGAAATGCTGCCTGCTCACGGCTATCCGGAACTGAAAAAGTACCCCCACTTTTTTGGGCACTATGGTACTGCTTGGCAAAACCAGAGAAAGGAATTTGCCCGTTTCCCGGGAGCCATTTTGATGACTACCAATTGCATTCAAGAACCTGCTGAGGATTATCTGGGAAGGATTTTTACTGCCGGACCGGTTGCCTGGCCGGGAGCTACCCATCTGCATGATGGCAGCTACGAACCGGTTATTAAAGCTGCTCTGGCTGCACCAGGCTTTGCCAGTGATGAGGATCAGGGCACTGTAATGGTTGGTTTTGCCCGCAACACCATTATGGGAGTAGCAGATCAGGTGGTTGACGCAGTAAAGTCCGGTCACATTAAACACTTCTTCCTGGTTGGGGGTTGCGACGGAGCTAAAGCGGGGCGCAGCTATTTTTCTGAGTTTGTGGAAAAGACTCCCAGCAATACCATGGTATTAACTCTAGGGTGTGGTAAGTTCCGCTTTTTTGATAAGAAGCTGGGAGATATCCAGGGGATACCTCGCCTGCTGGATTTAGGCCAATGTAATGATGCTTACTCTGCTATTCAAATAGCAGTAGCATTAAGCGAGGCTTTTGAATGTGGAGTAAACGATCTGCCTTTGTCATTAGTGATTTCCTGGTATGAGCAGAAAGCGGTTTCCATACTGTGTACTTTGTTATATCTGGGTATTAAAGATATCCGCCTGGGACCAAGCTTGCCGGCCTTTGTAAGTCCTAATGTTCTGGATGTATTAGTGAAAAACTATAATATAAAACCGATAACCACGGCGGATCAGGACTTAAAGGCGGTTTTATCTTAATAAATTAGCGAAGCTTTTCCGGGCTGATGCAAACAAAAATATGGTACCAGCACCGCCAGAATTATGATGACGGTGCTGGTTGTTTTCCTGGCACCCTGTTTATTAGTGAGCCGCAACCTTTAGTTTGGCTTCTTTTTCACGTATACCCTTGAAGTCCTGCGTTTCCGAAACTATTACCCCGGATAAGGCCAAGAGAGCAATCAGGTTAGGAATTGCCATTGCTCCGTTAAAGGTATCAGCAATATCCCATACCAGGGTTAGCTTTAGCATTGATCCAATAAATACACATAGACAGAATACTATACGATAAGGTAATACTCCTTTCTTCCCTGCTAAATAGTAGAAGCATTTTTCTCCGTAATATGACCATCCTAATACTGTAGAGTAAGCGAAAAACACCAAAGCAACAGTCACTAAAGCACTGCCTAGATGAGGAATAAAATGTTCAAAAGAACGAGCAGTCAAAGCTGCTGCCTGAGCTTTTTCAATTCCTATATAGAGATTAGCCATTACCAGTGAGATTCCGGTAATACTGCAAACTATTATGGTATCCAAGAAAGTACCTGTCATGGAGACTAATGCCTGTCTGCAAGGATGATCGGTTTTGGCGGCAGCGGCAGCTATAGGAGCTGAGCCCAAGCCAGCTTCATTGGAAAAAACTCCGCGGGCAACACCGTAGCGGATAGTTGTGCCTATCAGGGCTCCAAATCCTGCTTCAGCTGTAAAAGCGTGGGTAATTATTAGATTTATAGCTTGGGGTACCAGACTAAGGTTAGCAAAAAATATGTATAAGCCGGCAATAATATAGAAAACTGCCATAAACGGCACTATTACACTGGTAGCTTTGCCTATGCTCTTGATACCGCCTAAGACTACTAAGGCTGTAAATACGGTTAATACAACGCCTGTAATCCAGGGAGCAACTCCGAAAGTATCTAGCATGTTGCCGGCCACACTGTTTACCTGGGTTAAGTTGCCGATTCCAAAAGCTGCTATTGCTCCGAAAAAGGCAAATAGCCAAGCCAGCCACTTCCACCCGAGACCCCGTTCTATATAATACATGGGACCGCCCGCCATTTGGCCGTGTTCATCGGTAATACGGTATTTAACCGCCAAAACAGCCTCACCGTACTTGGTGGCCATCCCAAAAATGGCCGTAATCCACATCCAGAATACTGCTCCTGGTCCGCCTAATACCACAGCGGTAGCCACCCCTACAATGTTTCCGGTTCCTATAGTGGCGGCCAAAGCAGTCATCAAGGCTTGAAAATGAGAAATGTCCCCTTTTGATTTCCGATCTTGTTGGGCGGGGGAAAAGGCTAGTTTTAGTGCGTATCCCAACTGGGAAAACTGCAAAAAACCTAGTCTAAAGCTTAAAAAAATTCCGGTGCCTACCAGCAGTGTCAGCATCCAAGGCCCCCATACAAAGCCATTAATCGTACCTAATACCTGTGAAAAAGTCTCCATACTAACCCTCCTAAAATACATCATCAGAGACCTAAGTAAGACAGACTAACAACATTTATAGGATTGCAGCTCACTCGGACTCACAATAAGAAATACTTTTACAAATTCGTGTTATAGTGTAATATTCCTGCAAATTCAAAAAATATTCTATAAAGTATTTCTGTTTAAAAGGCGGTCAAGAGAACCGTTGGAGACCATAAAAGGTCTATCCGGTAAACGGACATGCATAATACTTGCTTCTTAGTTTGCACATAGGCAACTGCTTGTCCGCTAACTTAAAGGGCGAACAGTGCCGATTCCATCCTGCCTAGCTCCGTTCTTGCGTGCCCGTGCGGCTAGCCTCCCTTTCCGCTCTCGCAGGATGTTGCTACCCATGCATGGCCGATGGCGGCCGTTATATTGCGGAATTCTGGGACTATTTCAGCAAGAACCCCTCTGTACACTGACACAGCAGATATTTGGAATAATTTACTGTAGAAGCCAATATCTATATAGAGCAAGGTGGTGTTGCTCATGGCTATCAATAATCATTTTCTGATCAAAAGCCAGATTGTACCGTATATGGCACCTGCATTACAACACTTGTTGGCAGATTTAGATGAACCGTATTTGGAACATCTTGAGGAAATCAGACTGCGTGTGGCAAAACCTCTGATTTTAAAGGGAGACAACTTTGTAGTGACTATAGATGAAAACCGAAGAGTCAGGGAAGATCTAAAAAGAGGATATCTGGTCAATGAAGACGATATATTCAGAACCATTGCGTCGATTAGTGAGAATTCTCTTTATGCATTTGAGGAGGAGATCAAAAGGGGTTTTATCACCATTCCTGGAGGTCACCGAGTAGGACTGGCTGGGCAGGTTATGGCCCAGGGCAGTGAGGTGCGAACAATAAAAAACTTCTCCAGTATCAGCTTTAGAATTGCCAGACAGATACCAGGTTGTTCCAACAAATTGCTTGATTCTATTTTCGCTTCAGGTGACGAAAAAATAAAAAATACTCTGATTATTTCTCCTCCTCGTTGTGGCAAAACCACCATCCTGAGGGATTTAGCCAGGATAATAGCTACCGGCAGCCATCTGCATCAAGCAAGCAATGTGGTGATTATTGATGAAAGGTCAGAAATTGCTGGAAGTTATTTGGGAGTGCCCCAACTGGATGTGGGGCCGCAGACTGATGTTTTAGATGGTTGTCCTAAAGCAATTGGAATAATAATGGCTATTCGGGCTCTGTCTCCTGCAGTGATAATAACGGATGAAATCGGTCAGAGGGCTGATGTTGAGGCAATACGGGAATGTTTGGGAGCAGGTGTCTCGATAATATGCAGTGTCCATGGGGCAGGTATTGAAGAACTGGCTAGAAGGCCATTATTTAAAGAAATCTTGGAATTAAGGGCATTTAAAGTAGGAGTCGTTCTGTCCAGGCGTCATGGACCTGGGAGTATAGAGAGAATTATCAGGTGGGATTAGCATGGGATTGAAAATGGCGGGCATTGTGTTAATCATTGCTGGTTGTGGTGCCTGGGGCTTGATTGGAGCCGGTAGGATATCTACACGGGTAAAACAGCTTAAAGAGCTAAGGCTGGCCATGAATTTTTTGGAAAAAGAAATAACCTGCATGTATGTGCCCCTTCCTCAAGCCCTGGCAAGAACTGCTCAGTTTTGCGAAAAACCAATATCACTTTTATTTCTGGAAGGATCCCGTTGCTTGGAAGCCAAAACCGGGGCAACGGCCGGGGAAGCGTGGAAACGGGGAGTCGATAGTATCCGCACCAGGAGTGAACTTAAAGAAACGGATCTGAAGCTTATTACCACAGTGGCAGATCAGTTGGGAAGATCCAGTGCTGATGAACAAAAAAAAATTTTTAGGCTCATTGATGAGGAATTAAGAATACAGGAAAAAAAAGCCCGTCAGGAGATGGAATCAGAACAGAAGATATGGCTTTATGGGGGGTTTATGGTAGGGGCAGTAGTTGTATTACTGCTTATATAAAGCCAGTAAAAACCGCTTGAGAACCTATTAGGCACTGGAGGGCAGATGGTAAGCGGTGGCGGATACCAGGTTTAGCCATTATTGACCGTAAAAATGAATTATGAAAAAACCTTGGCATTTTTATAGATGGGGGGCCAAATTGTGGTCGATGTTGAAGTAATTTTTAGGATTGCTGGAATTGGGATATTAATATCTGTCCTATCTATTGTACTCAAGCAGGCTAAAAAAGAAGAACAAGCGGAAATGCTTACCTTGGCCGGGGTTGTGGTGGTTTTGATTATTGTTGTCCAGCTGTTAAATCAGCTCTTTACAGTAGTGCGAAGCGTTTTTAATCTTTAACCAACCCCAACACCATCCCAATAATAGGTCAAGGTCCCATTATAAGAAGTAACAAACGCTGATATCGCTACAGCATTTCTAAAAAAGGGGAGAGAAAATGGAAATAGCTCAGGTAGTTGGATTAGCCCTGGTAACAACAATACTTCTCCTAATCTTACGCCATGAACAGCCTGTAATGGCAGTAGTTCTCAGCATAGTCTTTGGAATTGTCATTTTCATTTTTTTGATAGATAAGCTGGCTTCGATAATAAGTGTTATGGAGGAACTAACCAGAAGGGCTGAGATCAACTATTTTTTTCTATCCACAGTACTAAAAATCCTGGGGGTAGCTTATATTGGAGAATTTGCAGCAGCTATTTGCCAGGATGCAGGAGCCGAGGTAGTGGCCAAAAAGGTGGAATTTGCCACCAAGATCATAATAGCTGTCATGGCTCTGCCAATTATGGTTGCTATTCTGGAGTCTCTGGTTGAGCTTATCCCCATATAAGAGAAATTAGCTTTATTGTATTTCTGTTGCTCTTTGGCCAAGCCCTAGGTCTTAGCAGTCCAGATATCTTAAAAATAACCCTAAAGTGAGTGTTGCCGGTGAATAGATTGCTGTTATGGTCTATTACTATTCTAATGGTGTTAATAATGCCCAGTGGTCTAGCGGCTGCAACTGAAGAGGTACCATTGCTTAGCCTGGAAGAAACCATGAAAAGTCTGGATTTTAGTGTTCTTGAGGAATACAAGAATAATGTTGATGGTGAAATTAATTTTTTTATGGAGCGTAAGCCGGTGAAAGAATGGATTACCGATTTTATCAAGGGGGATTGGGAGTTCGATATTTCCACAGCAGGAGAAAGTTGTTTTAGATTCTTTTTCCGAGAAGTGGCAGCTAATTCAAGTCTCTTGGGCAAACTGCTGATTCTATCCATAGTGGCCGCCCTGCTGGTAAATCTGCAGACCGCCTTCTCTACAGGAGTTGCCAGGGTTTCATACCTTACTTGCTTTTTAGCCCTGGCTGCCATTGCCATAGGGACCTTCAAAGTAGTTCTGGCTATTGGCCAACAAACTATAGATAATATGGTGACATTTATGATGGGAATGCTTCCGCAAATGCTGATTCTTACTGCAGGTATGGGAAACATTAATTCTTCGGTTATGCTTTTTCCCGTGCTGATGACCACCTCTACGGCTTTGGCCAATGCCATTAATAATATTGTGTTTCCTCTTATTATTATGTCAGCCATATTGAGCATGGTTAACCATATGTCAGACAGCCTGAAGGTCGAGAAAATGGCCAAATTCTTTACCCAAATGGCTCAAATATCCCTGGGTTTCTTTTTCACCATTTTCGTCGGCCTGGTAACCTTACGGGCCATATATGCCTCAGTATTGGATAAGGTAGCTCTCCGTACCACCAAGTTTATTGCCGATAATGCAATACCCGTAGTAGGCAAAATGTTTTCCGATACTATAGAAGTTGCGGCTGGCTATGTGTTAATGCTGAAGCAGGCTTTGGGCGTTTTGGGAGTGATTATTGTGTTAGGTATTATTGCTTTGCCTGTGCTGAAAATTGCCGCTATATTTTTTATTTATAAAATTGCCGCCGCCATTGCTGAGCCCCTGGGGGATTCTAAAACTGCCGGCATTTTGGAAACAATGGGCTCCCATCTGCTATTGATGATGGCCGCTGTCACTACAGTGGGATTGATGTTTTTCATAATGATAGCCATAGTAGCAGGGCTGTCCAATCAGATGGTATTGCTTCGCTAGGGAGTGGTGCTATGTTCTTTTTGGCCGAAATCGTAAGAAATGTTCTGGTAATAATAATCGTTGCCAGCTTTTTGGAAATTTTACTTCCCGAAGGGAGAATAAAACCCTTTGTGCGATTTTCTATTGGATTATTCATTCTAATTGCAGTTTTAACTCCTTCACTGGCTTGGCTTTTCAATGATAAAAGCTTTCAGGTAGACCTCTGGCACCATCCGGTGAGGAAAGGCACGGATGTGGAGAAAATCGAAGCAACCGGCCAAGAGATTAATCGTCAGATAATGGACAGCCAACAGGCCTTGATTCGGGAAAAGATGCAGGGACAAATCAGTGCGGTGGTAATGCTGGTACCGGGAGTGGAAGAAGCCTATACAGAAGCTGTAATTGATGAAAATGGCACACTGAGCAGGGTCAACATCGTTGTCAAGGGTGAAAAACACCAGCTGACTCATGATAGAGATGTTGGTGTTTTCTCCTCCGAAGCTGATTTAATGAATCGCAGCCTAAAAGAGCAAATAGACAAAAAAATCAGACAGGTAGTTAAAAATCTTTACGGCCTTTCGGAGGAGAAAATAGATATTAAATTTGCGGGGGGATAAAGGAGATGCTTGAAGAATGGATCAGAACGGTTAAGGCCAGTGATGACAAACAGCCTATTCTATCCGGGAAAAAGACCAGGTATGTGATTGTAATTATGATTTGCCTGGGACTGCTGGCGTTAATTTGGCCTTCCAGCAGCTACAACGGCGTGGTGGAGTCTTCACCAGGGATAAGTGCAAGTGATTATCAGCCCTTGGATACCACCAAAGGACAAATCATTGCAGAACTGGAAGCAATCCTGGCACAGGTTGAAGGTGCCGGGCAGGTTGAAGTAAGCCTTACTTTGGCGTCAGATGGAATAATGACCTACGCCACCAATCAGCGTCATGAAGAAAGGGAAACCCAGGAGGAAGATAGCCGGGGGGTTAAAAAGACCAGCCATGAAACGAGTACCAGTGAGGATCTTGCAGTATCTTCGGGAGAGCCTCTCTTAGTGGAGAAAAAGTATCCCCAAGTCACCGGGGTATTAGTTGTAGCGGATGGAGCTAACCTCCCGGAAATACAGGAGAGATTGACTAATGCTACTGCTACTTTACTGCAGATTCCTGCTCACAAGGTAAGGGTAATGCCCAGAAAGGGTGATAATAATGGTTATTAATAAAAAGAAAACACTAATCATAATAGCTGCAATGGTGCTGGTTTTTGCTCTGAGTACATTTATGAGCCAATGGGGGGATAAGGATCCTCAAGCGTACCCCGACAATCTACCGGATAATAATGGAACTGTAGACGTCAATATTGATCAGCAACAGAAAAAGGATAGAGTCAGGGATTTCTTTGCCGAATACCGTATGGAAAGGGAACGTATAAGGAGTAAAGAGATTGAAATGCTCAGAGAGATTTTAGATGATCATGCCAGTGAGGAAAAAATCCGGGAAGCGGCTGCACTGCGGTTGGTGGAGATATCTACTGATATGGAAAGGGAAATGAAGGTAGAAAACCTGGTAAAAGCCAGGGGTTATAACGAGTGCGTGGTAATTATTCAATCTGAAAACACCACTGTTGTGATCGAATCAGACACAGCCAGACTGGATAAGGAAGAGGAAATAAAGGATTTGGTCAGTTCAGCCATCCAGGTCAGCAGTGACAGCATTTCTATTATTGTCAGGGAACCTTCCCCTTAAAAAGCATGTATACATGGCGAAAACATTGAAATGAGAAAACATTATACATATAATAATATAGATTACAATCTATACTCAGGTCTGAGGGCCTGAGTATATTAATATATATATACTTAATTTACATTTTTTCCAATAATTGGGGAGGTTTATATGGGTAAAATTCGCATTACAGACACAAGTCTTAGAGATGGACATCAAAGCCTGTGGGCAACCAGAATGAAAACTGAAGATATGGTGCCAATTTTGGATAAGCTGGATAATGTGGGCTATCATTCCCTGGAAGTATGGGGTGGGGCCACTTTTGATGTATGTATGCGGTTTCTCAATGAAGATCCGTGGGAACGGTTAAGGACCATACGCCAGCATGTTAAGAAGACCAAGCTGCAGATGTTGCTTAGGGGGCAGTCACTGGTAGGATATAATCACTATCCAGATGATATAGTGGAAAAATTCGTGGAAATGGCTGCTGAAAACGGGATTGATATTTTTAGAGTATTTGATGCACTTAATGATATTAGAAATTTGGAAACTTGTATGCGAACCGTCAAAAAAATGGGCAAGCACACCCAGGCATGTGTGGTATATACAATAAGCCCAGTTCACTCTATACAGCATTTTGTTGAAACAGCTTTAAAGCTACAGGATATGGGAGCCGATTCCATCTGCATAAAAGATATGGCCGGTCTCCTTTCTCCTTATATATCCTTTGATCTTGTGAAAGCTATGAAGGAAAACCTTGATATTCCCGTACAGCTGCACACTCACTATATAGGAGGACTGGCAATGGCTACCCTACTCAAAGCTGTTGAGGCAGGTGTTGATGTGGTGGATACTGCCAGTGTTCCTTTGGCCTTCGGTTCTTCCCAGCCCCCAGTGGAGACCCTGGTGAGAGCGTTACAGGACTCTGATGCAGATACTGGGATGGATTTGGCCAAATTGTTTGAAATTGCCGACTATTTTGACAAACTCAGAAAAGTACGAGGCTTTGAACGTGGGGTTACCAGAATAACTGATATGAAGGTCTTTGAACATCAAGTTCCTGGTGGGATGATATCCAACTTTATTTCCCAGCTGGAAGAACAGAATGCAACTGATCGCATTGGTGAAGTTTTGGAAGAAATACCCCGGGTTAGAAAAGACATGGGATATCCGCCGTTGGTTACTCCCACCAGCCAAATAATCAGTACCCAGGCAGTAGTAAATGTTTTAGTAGGAGAGAGGTATAAAATATGCCCGGGTGAGGTAAAAGATTATGTCAGAGGTCTTTATGGTAAACCGCCAGTAGAAATTAGTGAGGAGATAAAACAAAAGATTATTGGTGATGAAGAAGTTACAAAGGTAAGACCAGCTGATTTATTAGAACCCATTTGGGAAAAATGTTCCCAGGAAACTGCTGGCGTGGCCAAGAGCGATGAAGATGTTTTGCTGTATGCCCTGTTCCCTCAGGTAGCCTTAAAATTTTTGGAAAATAGAAACTCAGGAAAACTAAACTCAGAAAGTTCCGCCAACGGAATAATTGAACCGAAACAGAAAAACCATGCGGCCGTTGCTGTGGAACATGAAGGAGATGGCAATATGGATATCGATGAAGTAAGAGAATTAGTAAGAATATTAGAGGAGTCTCAGCTGGAAGAAATGGATCTGCAAAAAGGCAATTGCAGGCTGATTTTGCGCAAATCAGCCAACGGAAATAGTTGTACGGAGCTAAAGGTTAATGCTTCCCCGGTAGATTCAGCTGGGCAGGCTTCGGTTGCTGTTGAGAAAACCTTTGAACAAACTGCACAACCTAAAGAGATTCCTGCCTATGATCCTGATGCCAGCGACGTTGAAAAAGTACTGGCGCCAATGACCGGTACTTTCTACTCCAGCTCTTCTCCGGAAGCGGATCCCTTTGTAGAGTTGGGAGATCATGTAGAAGAAGGCGAAACCCTATGCCTCTTTGAAGCAATGAAGCTTATCAATGAAATCAATTCCGAGTGTGATGGGACCATTGTGGAAATACTGGCCCAAAATGGTGAAACGGTAAAACAGGGACAGGTTCTTTTCCTCATAAAAAAAGACAGTTAAATAGTTATTAACTCATTATACTTGGAACGGCAGATGGTTATGCTATTAGTAGAGTTGCTTATCCGGGGCTTTATCTGGTAAAATAAACTACATACTAATTGGAGGTGGAAGTAAATGGAAGCCAAGAAGCCCGAAATTAATACAGAGCTCGGTTCCATAAGAATAGCTGATGAGGTTGTCTCTACGGTAGCAGGCCTTGCAGCCATTGAGGTTGACGGGGTTGTTAATATGAGCGGCGGATGGGGGCTGGATCTGGCTGAAAAGCTAGGGAGAAAGAATTTCGGCAAGGGTATTAAAGTTGAAGTAACCGACGATAAGACCAAAATAGATATTTATATAGTCGTACAATATGGTTATCCTATTCCCAGAGTCGCTGAGAATGTCCAGAGAGAAATTAAAAAAGCGGTTGAGGCTATGACAGGCTTAATAGTAGCTGAAGTTAATGTTCATATAGTGGCTGTTTCCATGAAAAAGGAGGGCAACATAACCGATAGCGAAGTAATTGCCACTGAATAGCTGTTTATGGCATACTATTTTTAACCCCCTGCTTAAATCAGGGGGTTATATGTATTAATTAGGATAGAGGGTGGCAACATGAAAGTTTTATGGCGGCTTGTCTTATTGATTTACAACTTGGGGCTATTAGTCCTGGCAGGCTTTGCTCTGGTAGCAGCCATGGGCAGACCCGAACCGGTTACATATATCAGCCAAGCTATGGCAACTCCCCAGAACCGGATTATTGTGGGGATAATTGCCATATTAGCTATGGTAGCAGCTATTGCTGTTATTTTTTCTGTTTTCAAAACCAAATCTGAGTCCAGTTCTTACCTGGTAAGCAAGGAATTGCTGGGAGAAATATGTATAACCGTCCCGGCTATTAAATTGTTGATAATGAAGGCAGTTCACAAGGTGGAGGGGGTAAAAGAAGTCAGACCGTCTGTCCACAAGGGATCCAACGGAGTCATAATTAAGATACATACCTTAATTAACCCTGACTATCCGGTTCCCGAATTGAGCAAAAAAGTACAGGAGACAGTCAAGAAACAGTTGGAAGAGTTAGGAGGTCTCCAGGTTGATGAAGTGAGAATCCTGACCGATGATTTTAATACAGGCAATAAACAGGCTGGTATTTAAGGGGGCAAAGAAATGTGGGAGAAATTACTTGCTTCACTCCTAAATGAACATCGAAATAAGACTATAGGTGTTTTGTTGGGGTTAGTCGCCAGCATATTGTTTATTACTATTGGCTTTTGGAAAGTCCTCTTTATTATTGTTTTTATCGGGATAGGTTTTTTCATTGGCAAAAGATTGGACGATAATAAAAGCTTGGATAACTGGTTAGATAATATTTTTAAGAAATAGATGAAGGGAGATATACTTGAGCAGAAGAAAGGCCAGGGAATATGCCTTAAAGGTACTTTTCCAAGTTGACCAGGTTAACAGTGACCCTCAGGCAGCTTTTAATTATCTGCTGCGGGAAGGGCCGTTAAATGAAAAAGACCAGGAATTTTGCTGGGCCCTTATTGAGTCTTGCCTGCATAACCTGCCTCAGCTTGATCAGCAAATTCTTCAGTTTTCCAGGGATTGCAGTCTGGAGAGAATCCCTTCCATTGATAGGAATATTATGCGGGTTGCTTTATCCGAAATGTTGCTGCTAAAAAAAACCACCCCTGTAGTAGCAATAGACGAAGCAATTGAAATAGCCAAGAAATATAGTGACGAAGGGTCGGCCAAATTTATCAATGCCATTTTGGACAAGGTTTTGGTGAAAATAGATGAAGCTATTCCTGGGGATTGATACCAGTGCGTACACCAGCTCTATTTCCGTTGTCGATCAGGATTTTAACGTGATTTTTGATAAGCGGCTACCTCTTAAGGTTGAGGATGGAAAGCGCGGGTTAAGGCAATCACAGGCCCTCTTCCTTCACCTGCAAAATCTTCCCTTACTTTTCAGGGAATTATCTTCTTTTAGTCCAAATGATATCTGCGCCGCTGCTGTCAGTGCTTTCCCTTGCCGAAAACCAGGGAGCTATATGCCGGTTTTCTCCGCAGGCAACACGGTTGCCCAAGTCTTGAGCGCCTATAATAATCTTATGCTTTACCAGGTAAGCCACCAAGAGGGTCATATTATGGCAGGAATTTTGGATAACAGGAAACTGCTGGCTAGTAAGGAGTTTCTGGCAGTTCACTTTTCTGGCGGCACTTCTGATATTATGCTGGTAAAACGCTGTAAAAGCCATTTTTTAAGTATTACTCCTTTAATGTCCAGCTCTGACCTATACCCAGGACAACTGGTGGATCGGATCGGTGTTGCTATGGGTTTGCCATTTCCGGCGGGAAAGGAAATGGAAAAACTAGCCATAACTGTGGATCCGAAGGCCGTGCCCGTAATTCCCTCAGCGGTAAAAAAGGATTCCTTTTCCTTTTCTGGATTGGAAACCCGGGCCAGACAATTGATGCAAAAAGGAATGGCTCACAACAGCATCGCCTTTTCAATTTTTCGATCTATCGCCAATACCCTGGAGAAAAGCCTGGCAAAACAAGCAGAGGAGTGGGGCATCAAAGATATACTCCTGGTGGGCGGAGTAATGGCCAACAGTCTAATCCGCAGCCGGTTAGTGCATAGACTTGAGCACCCGGCAGTGGGACTCAAGCTGCATTTTGCTTCACCCCGGTTAAGTACCGACAATGCAGTGGGTGTGGCCATGATGGCTGCATGTCTCTACCAATTAGAATAAAAGCTGAGGTGAAATATAATGGAGATAATTAGCGGTTCAGTTATTGCCGAAGAAATTAAGATCAGATTATCGGAAGCCAACCAGCTGGCTGGATTATGCCCGGTCTTGGCGCCTATTGTAGTGGGCAATAACCCGGAAAGCATTCAGTATGTTAGCTTAAAGGAAAAGGCTGTATTTAGCATTGGAGGAAAAACCCAAAGAATTATCCTGCCTCCCGATACTAGTCGGGAAGCTCTATTAAAAATCATCGAGGATTTGAATGAGGACAGTTCCATTCACGGAATACTGCTGCAATTACCCCTGCCGGAAGGAATTGCTTTGTATGAGCATGAGTTTCTGGCCGCCATTAGCCCGGAAAAAGATGTGGACGGGTTCCATCCCTTTAATAAAGGCAACATTACCAGCCCTCATCCCGGCTTTATCAGTTGCGCCGTTCTAGGCTGCCTGGAAGTTATAAATAGATTCGCCCGGGATTTGGATAATAAGCAGGCGGTTTTGGTAGGCAATTCTTTTGATCTCATCATACCCCTAAGCGAAATATTAATCAAAAAAGGACTGCGGGTGCTGGTGGTGCCCGAGTATAGCCCAATGGACACCAGGGAGGGGGACATCCTGGTCATTGAAAAGGGCAGTCCCGGAATAGTAAAAAGTGATGGCATTAAAGACGGAGCCCTGGTGCTGGACGCCGGCTTCCACTGGAAGGATGGAAAAACCTGCGGCAATGTAGACCGGGATGCCGTGCAAGAGCGGAAGGGCCATTTGTTGCCGGTTCCGGGGGGGCTGGGGCCTTTGCTGATTGCCAAGCTGATGGAGAATCTTACCCAGGCAGCCAGAAGGAATAACTAATGAAGAATTATATTACCGTAACTCAACTGAATAGCCATATAAACCGTATCCTGGCCAGTGACGAGATCCTGCGGGATGTATGGGTCAAAGGCGAAATTTCCGGCTTTAAACTAAACCAGAGTTCCGGACATGCATATTTTGCCTTGAAAGATGAAGAAAGTATAATAAGCTGTGTTATGTTTAGGAGCCGCATGTTGAGGCTTACCACCGGTGTAGAAAATGGCTTGGAAGTGCTGTTGCGGGGTTATGTGGCTCTGTTTCCCCGGCAAGGCAAATACCAGTTGTATGTGGAGGAATTACACCCATTTGGCAGAGGAGAATTGTACTTTTATTTGCAGCAATTAAAGGAGAGGTTAGGATCAGAAGGCTATTTTGCGGTGGATAAAAAACAACCCCTGCCCTCGGTGGTTAATAGGGTGGGAGTTGTTACCTCCCAGGATGGAGCTGCTTTTCGTGATATCCTGAGGATAATAAAACAGAGGCACAGTAAAATTGATGTTGTTCTTGTACATAGTGCGGTTCAGGGTGAGCAGGCTCCCTCCGAAATCGCCAGAGGAATTCGCTGGCTAAATGAGTATGGACAGGTAGATGTTATTATCATAGGACGCGGCGGCGGATCCTTAGAAGACTTGATGGCTTTTAACAGTGAAGAAGTAGTTAAGGCCATTTTCGCGTCAAACATACCAATTATATCAGCAGTAGGTCACGAAGTAGATTTTAGTCTGGCTGACCTGGCAGCCGATGTCCGGGCGGCCACCCCTACCCAGGCAGCTCAGATAGCAGTTCCCGAACTGGCAGCACTGGAGCAGGAATTGATGGCCTATCAAAAGAGGATTCTCAGGGCCATAGTAAGAAAGATTGAGTACAATAGTGAAGTCCTGGACCGCTTGTCAATGAAAAGGATATGGAAGAATCCTATAAAAAAAGAAATAAGGGAAGAACAACTGGCCAGACTGAAAAAAGACTTGACCCGATGTATTTTGCAGCAGATTAAGGAAAAACAAGCTGGTATTTCGTACCAGTCAGGTAAACTTGAAGCTTTGGACCCTTATCGACCAATGAGTAAGGGTTATGCTCTGATTAAGAAAAATGGGCAAATTGTACGCCAGGAAAGTGAAATAAATGTAAAAGACAACTTGGATCTAGTTTTTAAAAGGGTTAGCATTCAAGTTGAGGTAATAAAAAAGGAGATACTCTAAGAACATGGAAGAAATCAAATTTGAACAAGGGTTAAAGCGCCTGGAGCAGATTGTTGAACAACTGGAGTCCGGCGAACTTGACCTGGAGGAATCTATCCAAGCTTTTGAAGAAGGCATAAAACTGTCCCGGTTCTGCCAGCAGGAGTTGAACAAAGCAGAGGGCAAGGTTAAGCTTTTGCTCAAAAACATGGATGGTGATTTCGAGCTGACCGATCTTGAATAATCTATTACAGCAATGGAAGTGAAAATCATGAATTTTGACAAAGCCAGCTTTAGCCAGGACTTAAGACAACGCAAGGAATATGTTGATTCTTGCCTGAAGAAATTTATGGCTCAGGAAGAAACCTTTCCGCCGGCTATTCACAAAGCTATGTATTATTCCGTTTTTAACGGAGGAAAGCGGTTGCGCCCCATTTTAGTGCTGGAAGGGGCCGCTCTAGCCGGAGGGAAAAAGGAAAGAGCGGTACCTATAGCATGTGCTATTGAAATGATCCATTCCTATTCACTGGTACATGATGATCTCCCCGCCATGGATGATGATGATTTTCGCAGAGGTAAACCCACCTGCCACAAAGTATTCGGAGAAGCCCTGGCTATTTTAGCGGGGGATGCCTTGCTAACAGCTGCTTTTGGCCTTATGGCCGGTGTGTCTAGTACCGATGATCAAGTGCCAGCCGTCCGTGTGCTCAAGGTTATAGAAGAAATTGCGGCAGCCGCAGGCAGCCAGGGCATGATTGGGGGCCAGGTTCTGGACCTGGAGCATGAAGGCCGGGATACCGGGATTGATACCTTAAGAAAGATCCATTGCCTGAAAACCGGAGAACTATTCCGAACCAGTATAAGAGCAGGAGCCATTATTGGCGGTATGGAGGCTGATGGGATAAGGGCCCTGGATAATTATGCAGCTAATTTTGGTCTGGCATTTCAAATAAGCGATGATATTCTGGATGTAAACGGCAATGAAGAAATTATTGGCAAGCCGGTGGGAAGCGACCAGAGGAATCAGAAAACCACTTTCCCCAGTCTCTTGGGAATGGAAAAGTCGCAACAGATATTGCAAGAGAGTGTTAATGATTGTATTGATAGCTTGAAGGGATTCGGGCCTGAAGCGAATTTCCTAAGAAACCTGGCATATTATCTATTACATAGAGATAATTAGCAGGCTCCTGGTTCTTGTGCACCACTAGAAAACAGTTTTTCATCTATGATATAATACCGTAATGAAAGGTGGTTGGCAAAAGGTTGCAGTATTCTAGTCAGCTTTGCCAATTTTGAAGACGGGCCTAAAAATCCGTTTAAGGGCACATCGATGAAGCCTCTGGTATCGGCTTTTGACGCCCAGTCAGGGGTCGTTGCTGGGGGTTAAGGGTATGAGGGCAATTCGCAATGGCATGCGAACAAGACCCTTATATCTGTGGAGGCCCATCCGAAATGGATGGGAAAACCTGCATTCCGGTCAAAGCTGGGTGCAGTGTAGCCTGCCTTGAGTGGTGGCGGCGAATAAACGCTAGTGGGTTGCAGTACCCCGGCCAGGGTATTGTAACCTGTTTTGAAACCGTAACTGCAAAAGAGGCTAGAAATTGGTTAGAGCTGTTGAGGAAAACTCCTAGACTGAGTGTAACCACATGGTTTAATGAGGATTAAAGTGCGTACTAAGTGGCAATCCAGCCTCGCCTGCGGTAACGGGGCGAAGTAGGCGTAAAGGGAAACCGCCCATTTGGCAACATTTGGGTGACCTGCTGGGAAAACCTGCTGGACCTATGTCGCAGCGTTTACTCATTAAACAACCTTTTGCCACAGCCGGTTTTTTATATGGAGGATACTGCTGATTGGCCCGCTATGTTAATAAATCAAATCTTACAGCCGGGTTAGTGGTTGCTTTTTTCACTTTTTTTGTTGCTCTGCTGGTTGGCCTGGGTTCTGAGGTCTTGATTAAAACGGTAGACAACAATTTTGTTAGTATTATCTTATTATTGTTAATAATATTCTTAGGAATTTTTTTTGATATTATTGGAACAGCCGCAACTGCTGCAAGTATGCCGCCTTTTAATGCCAGGGCGGCAAAAAAAGTATCTGGAGCCCAACAGGCGGTTAAAATCGTTCAGAATGCTGACCGAGTAGCAAATTTTTGTAATGATGTAATAGGTGATATTGCAGGTACCTTGAGCGGAGCCATAGGGGCGGCCATAGTAATCAATCTTGCTGATGAATTGGGGGTTTCTGACCTGGTCTTAAGCAGTGCGGTTATGACAGGCTTGATTGCCAGCCTGACGGTAGGCGGAAAAGCCATCGGCAAAAATGTTGCCGTAAAAAACGCTAATTGTATAATATTTCGAACCGCTGTGGTTATGAACTGGTGGGAAAAGATAACTGGTATTGAATTTCCTAAAAGTAGGAAGGGTAGTTAATGGGTGAATTATTGGATAGACTTAATTCCTCCGAGAATGTAAAAAAATTTAGTGTATCAGAACTTTATAGACTGGCTGGGGAAATCAGAACATTGTTGATTAACAGTGTGTCCGAATGCGGAGGCCATCTAGCCGCCAATCTGGGAGTGGTGGAGCTTTCCTTGGCCATTCATTTTGTTTTTGATACTAAAAGGGATAGAGTTATTTGGGATGTGGGGCACCAGAGTTATGTACATAAGATATTGACCGGCCGCCGGGAACAAATGAAGTTTCTCCGGCAGTTTAACGGGCTTTCGGGTTTTCCTAAATCTGAAGAATCAGATCATGATGCATTTAATACCGGTCATAGCAGCACCTCGATTTCGGCAGGTCTGGGTATGGCTATTGCCCGTGATATGAAAAAGGAAGACAATTCAATAATTGCCGTTATCGGGGATGGCGCCCTGACTGGCGGAATGGCCTACGAGGCCTTAAATCACGCAGGACACGAAAGTAGAGATTTGATTGTTATCCTAAATGATAATGAAATGTCCATTTCCAAGAATGTAGGAGCCATGTCCGGGTATTTAAACCGGCTCCGGACAGATCCTTCTTATTATCGTACCAAGGAGGAAATCGAGGCCATACTCAAGGGGATTCCTGGGATCGGTCCTAATATTGCCCGGGCGGCTACCAGGTTTAAGGATCTGGTTAGGTATCTTATGGTGCCGGGCAGTCTTTTTGAAGAACTGGGTTTTACATACATTGGGCCGGTTAATGGGCATGATCTAGAGGAAATGATAAAAGTGTTAACCAATGCCAAAAAAATGAAAGGTCCCATTCTGATTCATACCATTACCCAAAAGGGACGTGGCTACGAGCCAGCCAGACGCAATCCGGACCTATTTCACGGGATAGGGCCTTTTGACATACGTACAGGCAATATTGTAAAAAAGAATAAAAAAACTTATACTGAAGTTTTTAGCGACTGCATAATTAAAATGGCCGAGAAAGATGAGCGGATTGTTGCCATTACGGCTGCTATGGCTTCGGGCACCGGCCTCAGTAGTTTTGCCGAGAAATTTCCCCAGCGATTCTTTGACGTAGGCATCTGTGAGCAACATGCAGTAACCATGGCTGCAGGAATGGCCAAGGCAGGGTTAAAGCCTGTGGTAGCTATATATTCCACTTTTTTGCAAAGGGCTTATGACCAGATTATTCACGATGTGGCCCTGCAGAATCTGCCGGTAGTTTTTGCGGTTGATAGGGCGGGACTGGTAGGAGAGGATGGCCCTACCCATCACGGTGTTTTTGATCTTTCCTTCCTGCGGAACATTCCTAATCTTACGATTATGGCTCCTTCTAATGAAAACGAACTGGAAGATATGCTTTTTACAGCCTTACAAGGGGAGGGGCCCCAGATAATCAGATATCCCCGGGGAGTGGGGGAAGGATTAAATATTAGGGATGATTTTAATTTACTGGCTATAGGACAGGCCAAGGTAGTAAAAAAGGGTGAAGACCTAGCCCTTGTAGGCATCGGCAAGGGTTTTAATATGGCTCAACAAGTGGAGGGGATACTTAAGGAAAAAGGGATAAGCTCCTATTTGATCGATGCCAGATTTGTGAAACCCCTGGATGTTGACCTGTTTAAAGAGGTGGGAAAAAGGTTGGCCAAAATTGTAACAATTGAAGATAATAGCCTGGCTGGTGGATTTGGCAGTGCTTTATTGGAACTTCTGGCTGACTCCAATATTTATGCAGAAGTAATGCGATTTGGTATACCTGATGAATTTGTGGGGCAGGGCCAGGTGGAAATCCTCTTTAGGCACCTGGGTATGGATGCCCCGGATTTGGCTGATAAAATAGTGGGGAAATGGCCAGATCTTTTGCATCATAACAAAGTACGGGGGATTTTAAGTTTTGGTCAAAATTAGGCTGGATGTACTCTTATGTAACCGGGATCTGGCCGAGAGCCGGGAGAAGGCCCGGGCATTGATACTGGCCGGGGAAGTAAGGGTTAATGGAAAAATTATTGATAAGCCCGGTGCAAGTATTGAAGATAAGGCAGAGATTGACATAAATAGTAGTGTCCCCCGGTATGTAAGCCGGGGAGGATTTAAACTGGAGAAAGCTATTGAAGAATTTTCCATATCCTTAAAGAACCGTATCGTTTTGGATGTTGGAGCCTCAACGGGAGGTTTTACGGATTGTGCTTTACAATATGGGGCTGCCCAGGTATGGGCAGTTGATGTAGGTTACGGGCAGCTGCACTGGAAGCTGCGCAACGATCCCCGGGTAGTAGTGCTGGAAAAAACCAATATCAGGTATTTAAAAAGAGAAGAAATAAATACACTATTTGATATTGTCACTGTAGACGTCTCCTTCATTTCAGTTTTTAAAGTATTCCCTGTTGTAAAACAATTACTGAAGAGGGATGGCCATATAATTTCACTGATAAAACCGCAGTTTGAAGCGGGAAGAGATAAAATCGGCAAAAATGGCGTTGTTCGTGATTCGGCAATTCACCGTGAAGTTCTGGTTAATTGTATTGCCCAGGCTGCCCATCAGGGACTGCAGTGTATTAATGCCACCTTTTCCCCCATAACCGGGCCCAAAGGAAATATAGAATTTTTCCTGCATCTATCCCCTGGGGCAGGAGTCCTTACCGATAGGGAAATAACTAATTTGGTTGATAATACAGTAAAGGCAGCCCATGAACAGCTGGGAGGATCAAAGAATTAAATGAAAATCGTGCTGGTAATAAACCAATACAAGCCAAAGACCCTGGCCATGGCTGAAAAAGTGGCTCTTAAGCTGCAACAAAAGGGCCTGGAAGTCTTAATCGATAAAGGCCAGCCCAGTATGGCCCAGGATATTGATCTGGCCATGGTGCTGGGGGGAGATGGAACAATTTTAAGAGCCTTTAGACAATATGCTCCGCAGAACGTCCCTATTCTGGGTGTTAATATGGGAAAAGTAGGCTTTTTAAGCAGCATCGATATTGAGGAACTGGATAAATATATAGATAATATAGTAAAGATGGATTTTGCATATGACCCAAGAATGGTTTTACAAATAACCATTTGCCAGGATCAACAGCCTATTGATAAGATTTGGTGCTTAAATGAGGTAGTAATTAAAACCACCACACCTAAAATATTACGCCTGGGGGCAGAAATTGATGGTCAAAGGCTGGAGGATTTCTATGGTGACGGGGTTATCATAGCCACCTCAACAGGTTCTACAGCCTATTCGCTATCAGCCGGAGGTCCTATCTGTGATCCGGAATTGCCAGCCATGGTCATCACTCCCATTGCCTCATATACTACCTCAAGAAGGCCACTGGTAATTAAAGGGGAAAGAAAAATTACCTTTTCCCCGCATCCTAAAAACCAAGCCATGGTTTGTTGTGATGGCCAGGCAAAACTAACGGTGGATGCAAGTTATCAGGTTATTATAACCAAGGCCGAATTCATGTTAAATCTGGTTAATCCTAAGAAAATAGCTCATTTTAGTTCCGTAGAAATTAGACTTAAACGTAATTTAGGGTTATTGAATGATAAAGATTAAAGGGCCTTTTGGCAATGCGGTAAATATATCTCATGCAGCCCTAGTTGATCAGGTTTTTGAGGGAGATGTGGCGGTAGATGCTACTTGCGGCAAGGGCTATGATACTCTTTTTTTGGCCTCTCTGGTAGGGAATACGGGAAAGGTTATAGCCTTTGATATTCAGCAAGAAGCATTGGCTTTCAGCCGGCAATTATTACAAAAGCACCATCTCCTTGAGCGTGTTACCTTTGTGCATGATAATCATAAGAATATGGCAAAATACATTGACAGAGCAATAAAGGCCTGCATGTTTAACTTAGGATACCTGCCCGGAGGGAATCATGATATCAAAACCAGAGCTGCGGATACGGTTAAAGCAGTTGATGCTGCCATAAATCTGCTGATTCCCGGGGGGATAATAACTATAGTCTTTTATCCTGGCCATGAAGGGGGCCAGGAAGAAATGGAACAGGTTTTAAACTACCTGGCAGGACTTTCCCAGCGCTTGCTAGAAATTAACGAGATAAGATTCGTCAATCAGGTTAATAAACCACCTATAGCTGTCCTAATAAAAAAATTGGGTTAAGGAAAGGTTATGAAATCGAAAAGGCATTTCGCTATAATGGAAATCATATCCATGCAACGCATAGCCACACAGGAGGAATTATGCGAAGCTCTCAAGGCTAACGGTTTTGATGTCACTCAAGCAACAGTATCGCGTGATATCAAGGAGTTACACCTTTTGAAGGTTCCGGATGAAAAGGGCTATCATTATGCTCTGCCTGAAAACCCGGTCTTGGTGAATTCTCAGGAACGTATGAGAAGAATTTTTCAGGATCTGGTACTGAGTATTGACCATAGTGAAAACCTGGTAGTCATCCGAACTCTTCCCGGAGCCGCCCAGTCCGTGGCTTCGCATATTGATTCAGCTGAAATAAGCAATATATTGGGTACAGTAGCTGGCGATGATACATTGCTTATAGTAATAAAACCTAAAGAGGCAGTACCGGATGTCATAAAAGCATTTCAGCAGCTGATTTAGCCTCCTGCACTTAGTATTGTGGAATCAGAGGGAAAGGATATGCTGCAAGAGATTTTTATATCCAATTTTGTATTGATTGATGAGCTGAGAATGGAATTGTCCGGCGGCCTCAATGTATTGACCGGGGAGACGGGTGCTGGCAAATCCATAATAATTGATGCGCTGGGTCTTATTATGGGAGAGCGTTTAGGAAATGACGTTATTAGAGATGCCAGCCAAAAGGCTGTTGTTGAAGCCGTCTTTACTGTCGAGCCTAATAGCGAAGCGATGGCTTTCTTGCTAGAGAACCAGCTAATAGATGAAAATGAGCCAGAGGTAATAATCAGCCGGGAAATTTCCCCTGGAGGCAGGAGCGGTGCCCGGGTAAACGGGCGGAATGTAACCGCGGGAATGTTAAGAAAACTGTCCGGTTACCTGATTGATATGCACCTCCAGCATGATCACCTGGCCATATTAAAACCGGAATACTATTTAAAGTATGTTGACAGCTTTTCACAGGGAAGTGAACCGATTCTCCACAAGCTCCAGGGCATTTACCGCACATTATTAGAAAAAGAGCAAAAACTCCAGGACCTTAAGGAAAAACAGCTGGATTACAGCCGAAAAAAGGATTTTCTGTCTTATCAGATTGAAGAGATCAAAAAAGTTTACCTTAAGCCGGGCGAAGAGGAAGAACTGTTGCTATTAAGGCAGAGAATTAAAAACTCCCAGGATCTTCTTGAGGGCTCCACTACTATACTCAACTTTTTATATACTGCCGAGAGGATCAGCGCCTACGATCAGATCTCAGCTGCTGCCGATGTCGCTGCCAAACTGGATCAGGAAGGCTTTTTTAGTACCATACTGCCGGAATTGGAGGGTATGGCTTATTCATTGCAGGATATTGCCAACCAGGTTTCCTCGTTCAGGGACTCCCTGGAATTCGAACCTGGACTCCTGGATGAGATTGAAGCCAGGTTACATCTTATTAATAGCATGAAAGCTAAATATGGCCAGAGCATAGAAGAGATTCTTAATTATCTGGAAAAAGCCGAAGAAGAGATAGGAATCTTGGAAAACAGCCAGTTCATTCAGGAAGAGCTGCAGTCCGAAATTGATGAGCTTAAGCATCAGTATGAAATGCTGGCCCAGGCCCTATCAGCCGAAAGGCAGCAAGGAGGGGCTATTTTGGGCGATAAAGTTAATCAGGAATTGGTTCAGCTTAACATGCCTCATTTGCAGTTTGCGGTTGATATCCAAAAAAATGAAAAACCAGGGCCCCAGGGATGGGATAAAGTTGACTTCCTCTTCTCGCCCAATCCCGGTGAACCTATGCGCAGCCTGGCCAAAGTAGCCTCCGGGGGAGAAATTTCCCGCTTCGTACTGGCACTAAAAAAAGCCCTGGCTGAGGTGTACCAGGTACCAACTCTGATATTTGACGAAATTGATGTGGGGGTGGGTGGAACAGCACTAAATGCCGTGGCATTAAAGTTGTATCAGCTGGCTTCCAGTCACCAGGTAATACTAGTAACCCATTCTCCTCAGGTGGCTGCCTATGCCGATACTCATTATTTAATTGAGAAGACTACGGAGAAAGGTACTACCTTCACTTATGTAAAGAAGCTTATGGGAGAAGATAGGGTTTGTGAATTGGCTCGTATGCTGGGCGGGGAAAACTATTCCCCAGTTGCCCTGAAACACGCTAGAGAATTAATAATAAAAGCTAACTCCTGAGTTGTGGTGTATTCTGCCTTTCCCATAATTCCTGCCTAAGTTTTCCATACCGGATAAATTAACTAAACCTGGGTGAAATTAATAATTTTACATTTTGTGCCATATGCGGTCTTTACTTGCAGTATAGATTCTTCTGGCGGCGGAGAGAATAAAAATTAGCACGTCGGCAGGGAGTGAACTGAGTTTGAGGAAAGTCCGCATTTATTTAGGAATTGTTATAACATTTATCTTTTTATTAATATCTTTTTCACCACAAGCTATAACTTTACTAAGTCTGCCTGATAATCAAAAAATAGTAGTTGGTCAATCGGAAAAAATTAATATCAACCTGCCTCCTCAATTAGAGAATAAAATAGAAATGTCCGTAATGGGACCATCCAAAAGTGTTTTTGCGCTACCCCAGGATCCACCGGTAACTGTCGTAAAGAATGCCGAAGGATATGAAATTACCGCCTTAAAACCGGGAAAGGTAGATGTAAAGTTAAAACTGCTGGGGTATATACCCATTCGCTCCATGGAAGTTGTGGCTGTCCCTACCAAAAGGGTAGTAGTGGGAGGACATTCTATAGGAGTTGTTATGCAGTCCCGCGGAATTATGGTGGTTGGTTTTGCTCCTATTGTGGGAAATGATGGGGAAAAACTCTATCCTGCAAAAGAATCCGGCGTGGAAATTGGTGATCTTATCCTAAGTGTTGATAACCAGGAAGTAAAAACTGAAAATGAGCTGGCCAATATTGTTGACAATAAAAAAGGAAGAGAATTGACCCTTCACATAAAAAGAGGATCCAAAATTCTCACCATCCCCATTCGGGCGTGTTTCTGCCCGGAAACTGGCCGGTATCGTGTGGGACTATATGTTAGGGACGGAATAGTAGGAGTTGGAACTCTTACCTTTTTTGATCCGGAAACTAAACAGTATGCAGCTTTAGGACATATAATTATGGATTCTGATACCAAACAAAGTATAGAGGTTCTTGATGGAAAAATTGTAAGTGCGAGTATTCAGGGTATTAAAGCTGCCAAACCAGGTAAACCGGGTGAGAAAATAGGTATTTTCGATAGCCAAGGAATAATTAAGGGAAACATTTCCAAAAATAGTTTTTTTGGGATTTACGGAAAGATAGAAAATGGTTTAACTGCTAAGGAAACGGAACACACCATGGAAATAGGCTATGCCCATGAGGTAAAAACAGGTAAGGCAAAGATTTTAACTGTTATTAATGGTGAAGATGTCGAATCTTTTGATATAATTATAGAAAAGGTGTATCCCCACCGAGATAATGGAAAAGGGATGGTAATTAGGGTTGTTGATCAAAGATTATTGAATATTACTGGGGGGATAGTCCAGGGAATGAGCGGAAGTCCCATAATTCAAAACTCTAAACTGGTGGGGGCGGTTACTCATGTTTTCTTAAATGATCCTGAAAGAGGGTATGGAATATTTATGGATAATATGTTATCGGAACTGGCTGAAGAAGAATGATAAGCTTAATAATCTTCCTAACTGGGAAAGATATTCTGATCTGATAAAATATTTTGCGTTTGTTGAGATTTTAGAGAAAAGATGTATATATGTAGAACATAATCGTTATATATGCTGCTGTTTAGCAGATAATAGGCTAATTTGGCAAAAAAAAAAAGCAGGAAATATTTGGTGAACCGTCGAAAACCGTTTAATAATTGATTTATGATTAAGGGGATGGGGGGAACAGTACCGTATGTTAAATGATTCAAGCCCGATTAAGGTTCTTATAGCAGATGATAATCGGGAATTTTGCGGAATTCTTAATGATTATTTCTCAAATGAACCTGATTTTGAAATCGCCGATATTTGTACCAACGGCATGGAAGTCCTGGAAGTTTTGGAAAAGAAAGAAGTTGAAGTACTGATTCTGGACTTGATCATGCCTTATATGGACGGAATCGGTGTTTTAGAAAAACTAAACCAGATTAACCTGGCCAGGCGGCCTAAAATTATTATTCTCACTGCTTTTGGGCAAGAAAACATTACCCAGAAAGCAGTCCAACTAGGGGCAGATTATTATATTTTAAAACCCTTTAATCTGCAAGTACTCGGAGACAGAGTAAAACAAGTGGCGCGGGGCGTTAAAACCATGCCCGAAACGAAAGTACCGGTTTCCAGTATTACTGTGTCATTATCGAATCCTAAAAACCTTGAAGTGGAAGTAACCAGGGTTATTCATGAGATAGGCGTTCCTGCTCATGTTAAGGGGTATCAATACTTGCGAGATGCCATTATGCTCGTAGTAGAGGAAATTAATTATTTAGGGGCGGTGACCAAAGAGCTTTATCCTACTATTGCTCAAAAATATGACACAACCCCCAGCAGGGTTGAGAGAGCTATACGCCATGCCATCGAACTGGCCTGGGATAGAGGCGATTTAGAAAAAATAAATAAGGTTTTTGGCCACACCATAAGTGGAGAAAAAGGTAAACCCACCAATTCTGAGTTCATAGCTATCATAGCTGACCGGTTGCGGCTAGAAAACAAAGTGAGCTAATAATTACAAAACATCTGAGCACTGTTAATAGACGGTTTTGCCTTCCAAGGCAGGATCGTCTTTTAATATGGATTTTGAGTGTTATTATTAATGTGTTAATATAATGCCATGTACAGATTACCTGAGGTATGGTTTTATGTCAATTAAAGGCAAGGCAAGAGTTGATAAAAGAACAAAAGATTTGGTAAAAAGATTACGAAAAAATGAAATTGCTGTAATCAGTCACGAAGATATTGATGAGGTGGCAGCCAATTCACTTATAGAAAAAAAACCCGCCGCGATTATCAATTCCTGTTGCTCTATTTCAGGCCGCTACCCTGCCAAAGGGGTCTATAAATTGCTAAAAGCGGGGATACCTGTATTTGATGAAGCTGGTGAACAAATTTTTTCCCGGGTCAAGGATGGTACCCCCATAGAAATTAAAGATGGCCAGATTTACAGTGGAGATCAGCTAATTGCTGAAGGGAAAGAGTTGACCTTGGATTATGTTCGGCAACAGCTGATAAAGGCCAATGAAAATCTTACAGCGGCATTGGATAGCTTTGTGGAGAATACACTGGAATACGCCAAGAAAGAAAAAAATATAATTCTGGGCAACCTTGAAGTTCCGCCTTTGTCTGTTAATATGTTGGGCCGCCATGTATTGATAGTAGTGCGGGGCAGCAATTACAAGGAAGATTTAAAGACCATCGGTTCTTATATGCAGGAAGAGATGCCGGTGTTGATCGGTGTTGACGGCGGAGCGGATGCATTGTTGGAATTTGGGTTTAAACCTGATATTATTGTAGGCGATATGGACAGTGTTTCCAACGCCGCTTTACAAAGCGGGGCTGAATTGGTAGTACATGCTTATGCCGATGGATCTGCTCCCGGCCTGGAGAGAGTAAAGTCAATGGGGCTTGAAGCCACATTATTCTCCATGCCTGGCACCAGTGAGGATGTGGCCATGATTTTAGCCTGGGAACATGGAGCCAGTTTGATTGTAGCGGTAGGTACTCATTCCAATATGATTGATTTTATGGAAAAAGGTCGCAAAGGAATGGGCAGTACTTTTTTGGTCAGGTTAAAAGTTGGTTCCAGATTAGTTGATGCCAAGGGCGTCAGCCAACTATACAAAAAAGGATTGGAAAGCAAATATCTTTTTCAGCTCCTAATTGGAGCCATGGTGCCGATTTTAATTATTCTATGGGTTTCTCCAGCGACGAAACCTTTTTTTAGATTATTGATTCTGCAAATAAAACTTCTGTTTAGCTAACAAACCGGGATGTGATATTTTGATAGACCTGAAATACCATATAACTTCTATAGTAGCCGTGTTTTTAGCTTTGGGGCTGGGCATTCTAATTGGCAGCACTATAGTGGGAAATGACCTTTTGGTAGAGCAACAGCAAAAGATGATTGATCAACTGGATAAAGAATTTTCCGCTTTGCGGGAGCAGGAAAGGCTGCTTACAGAAGCTGATAAATTCAAAAGCATTATAATAAGCAATTATGAAAATTATAGCCAGGCCATCTTACCTGTTTTGGTACAAGATCGTTTGAAGGGAATGCAAGTTGCTGTGGTGGTTAGCGGGGATAGCGATATACCTGCAGGAATGGTAAATGCTCTTTCTCTGGCAGGTGCTGAGATAGTCTCCAAAACTGTGGTATTATCCAATATTAATCTGGCTGATGCCAATATACGGGATAAAGTATCCTTGTTCTTTCAGCTGGGAGCGGATACGGATCGGGACAGTATGAGAAGGGTGATTGCTCAGGAAGTGGCTGGTATATTAAGTAATAACCCAAAACCGGAAACAGTCAGTTTCCTGCAGGAAAACGGATTGGTAAAATTCAGCGGTAATAACATGGTTCCTATTGATGCCGTCATCTTAGTTGGTGGCAGCAACAGTCCTGCCAACAATCACGCCCAGAGTTTTGACTTGGGGTTAATTGAAAAAATGACTAATGAGGGGATCAAGGTGTTTGGTGTAGAAAGCTCCGATGTGAAGTATTCATTTATTATTGATTATCAGACTACCAATATCAGCACCGTTGACAATATTGACCTTAGTCCGGGGCAAATTTCACTGGTGTTTGCTCTGGATGGAGAAGCAGGTCATTATGGCATTAAGCCTACTGCTCACAAATTTGTTCCATCCCTGCCGGTAGATACTATTAGGAGGTCTTAAATTATGCCAACCATCACGGCAGTAATACCGGCATATAATGAAGAAGATATCATAGAGGAGACCATTTTGGCTCTTCAGTCACTAAAGGAAATAGATAAAATACTGGTGGTCAATGACGGGTCTACTGATGCAACGGAGGAAGCAGCTCGCCGGAGAGGGGTCCAGGTTATTAACCTTACGCCCAACCAAGGAAAGGGAGCTGCATTAAACGCTGCCATACCATATATTACTACTGATCTGGTGGTTTTTATTGATGCCGATTTGGGTCCCACCGCAGTACAGGCTAACCGCCTGATTGAACCGGTGGCACGAGGGGAAGCGGACCTGTGTATTGCCACTTTTCCTCCTCCCCGAAAAAAAGGGGGCGCAGGAATAGTTAAAAAAATCGCCGGATGGGCCATTTACCGTGCGGGAAAAATTAAGGTAAAAGCACCCTTAAGTGGACAGAGAGTTATGACTAAAGAGGTGCTTGGGT
Source organism: Syntrophomonadaceae bacterium (assembly GCA_050949885.1). Lineage (GTDB taxonomy): Bacteria > Bacillota > Syntrophomonadia > Syntrophomonadales > Syntrophomonadaceae > JBMNGO01. The sequence continues at coordinate 299,117 of JBMNGO010000005.1, forward strand.
CTGTTGTGCCATTTCATCAGGGTTATGGGGTAGAGTTGGGAATGACTTTGAGGGCTTTGGCCCAGGGTTATAAAATTTTGGAAATCCCCACCACCATGTCCCATAAAGAAACCGGAAGGGATCTGCAAGGGTTCTTACACCGGGGGCGCCAACTGGTGGATGTACTCAAGGTCATCTGCGAAGAAATGAGGGGGATGAGTCTTTGAATTCTTGGCCAGTAGTCGGTCTGGCTATTGCAGCAGGAATCATTATAGAAGCCGTGATTCTCAAATATGTGCTGGAACTTCTGGAGAATTCCGGCAGCCTACGGCAGAATTATAGAGGCGACCGTATCCCAATCAGTGCAGGAATAACTTTTCCCGCTTCTGTTGGGTTGTTTTTTGCCATTTTTAGCTGGTATTCCGGGTATGATACGGATTACCTGTTATTTCTCATAGGTATTATCGGTATATCCTTTTTGGGGTTTATTGATGACCAGTTGGGGCAGCATGATACCAAAGGGTTAAAAGGACATCTCGGGGCTCTCTTTAAAGGTCAGTTGACCACGGGTGGCCTAAAGGCAGTGGGCGGCGGCCTCCTGGCCCTGTTTTTGGCCTGGCCCAACTCATCCAACCTGGGCCATTGGATTTTAAACAGCCTCTTGATTGCCTTGTTTACTAATTTTCTTAATTTATTGGATTTAAGACCGGGAAGGGCTATAAAGGGCTTCCTTCTTTTCTTGGCAATAATACTATTATTAAGCCGGGGGCAAACTGATCCGATTCTATTTGCGCCTTTGGTAGGAACTGTTCTGCTTTATGCACCAAAGGATTTTTCTGCCCGGGCCATGATGGGTGATGCTGGTGCCAATGTCCTGGGGCTAACTCTGGGTTATATCTGTGTATTAAGCCTGTCATTTTCATCTAAAATAGGTATACTGGCAGGTTTAGTGTTAATACATATAATTGCCGAAAAGTACTCTTTAACTAAAATTATTTATCGTGTATCCTTCTTAAGAATGATTGACCAATGGGGAAGAAGGGACTGAGATTCCCGTGGCCTGTTGTTATTGTGCAGAAAAGGGGGGCTTATTACAATGCTGAATGTAAGAAGGTTGATTGACCAGTTCAAAACCCTGGTAGCAATTGATTCTGTTTCCGGTTGTGAAGACAAAATGCGGGATTTTCTTATGCAGGAGTTTAACCGACGGGGTTATTCAGCTGAAGAAGATCAAGCCGGAGAAATAGTGAAAGGAAAGTCGGGCAACTTATTGGTAAGGATTCCTGGCTCAATTGATGCTCCAGCAATTCTGTTCGCAGCTCATATGGATACGGTTGAACCGGGGCGAGGAATAAAGGCAGTAGTAAGTGAAACAGACGGAATTATTAGAAGCGAGGGGGACACCATTCTGGCGGCTGATGACAAGGCTGCTATTGCAGCTATTATAGAAGCCTGTGATGTACTGGAGGAACAACATTTGGAGCATCCTCCCATTGAGCTATTATTTACTGTGGGAGAAGAACAGGGGTTACAAGGTTCCAAATTATTCGATTATAGTAAGCTGCGGGCCCGACTAGCTTACGTTTTGGATGCCGGCGGTGATCCCGGGACTATCATCGTGCAATCGCCATGTCAAAACGAGATTGAGTATATTGTATGGGGCAAATCGGCTCATGCCGGCATTAATCCCGAGGATGGAATAAATGCCATACAGCTTGCTGCGCAGGCTCTGGCCGCCATGCCCTGTGGCCGCATAGATAATGAGACCACGTGTAATATTGGCATAATCAGCGGGGGCCGAGCGCGCAACATTGTGGCTGATTACTGCCAGGTTAAAGGTGAAGCCAGAAGCCTGAACAGGGAAAAACTAAACCAGCTGACCAGTGTTTTAAGGGACACTTTCATTTCCGAAGTTGAAAAAAGGGGTGGCAAAGCTGAGGTTAAGGTGGATTTTCTTTATCCTGAAACAAAACTGGATATTGATTCTGAGGTGATCAGAATTGCCATTCAAGCAGCTTTGGCATCAGGCCTGAAACCTGTATTGACGGCAACCGGGGGCGGCAGTGATGCCAGTATTATTAATGGGAATGGCATTCCCTGTGCTAATCTGGGTACTGGCATGCAAGCTGTACATACTATTGGTGAATATATCAAGGTGGAAGATCTAATCAGTGTTGCCAGATGGATTTTGGCCATCATAAAAGAAGTAAATAACCGCAGTTAGCAGGTGTAGACAAGTGATAGAAATAAAGCCAGGCCAGGTAAAGAAAAAATTATTTTTCCGCTCCGGGATTTGCGGATATTTGGTTGATATAGAGGATCGGGAGGAAAAGGCTATTTGTTATCCGGCCTTAGTTGGAAGTGTTGAGCCCGGTGATAAGGTTTTGCTCAATACTACCGCTGTATCCCTAGAACTTGGGACCGGCGGATATCATTATATTATAGCTAACCTGTCTGGAACCGGTAAAGACGCCGAGGGCGGGGGCCATATTATGAAAATGCGTTATACCCCCCAGCAGATAAAAGTGATGAGCGTAGAGGAAGAAGAGAGTCCTTATCATAAGCAAATGGCTGCCGCCGACAGCCTGGATAATATTCCAGTCATTGTTTGTTCTCTTCATTCCATGCTGGCTCCCCTATGCTTATATCTGGCCCAGGAAAGAATCCGGCCGGCTTATGTTATGACTGATGGAGGGGCCTTGCCGCTGGTTTTCAGTCAGGCGGTGGATTGGCTGAAGCAGCAGCAATTACTGGCTGGTACAGTAACGGTGGGCCATGCTTTTGGCGGCGATCTGGAAGCAGTAAACATTTTCTCCGGACTCCTGGCAGCTAAAGTGGTTTTTGTTCCTGATGTTATCATTGTGGCTATGGGGCCTGGTATCGTAGGAACTGGTACCAGGTGGGGCTTTAGCGGAGTTGAACAAGGCCAGGTAATTGATGCTGTCAATGCCCTTAACGGCCGGTCGGTAGCTGTGCCCAGGATCAGCTTCGCTGATCCCCGGGAAAGGCATAAAGGTATTAGCCATCATACATTAACTGTTCTATCCAGGGTTTGTCACACCGAAGCCATCCTTCCTATTCCCTGGCTGGAAGATCGAAGTAAGATGGGTTTTTTGCAGAAACAGTTGGCTGACCACAACCTGTTAAATGCTCATCAGTGCTGTGTGGAGGATGGACACAGGATAATTCCTTTAATTAAGAGCAGTGAATTAAAAATGACCACCATGGGACGAGGGATAGATGAGGATCAGGAGTTTTTCCTTACCCTGGGAGCTGCAGCCGCTACAGTAATAAAATTAATCAATAAGCAGGGACTATCAAGGCTAGTGTAAATTTTGCCTTATAAAATCACGTAAAGTGGTATGTAAGGAATAATCCTTAAAAAGCTCTTTAAGGTACTTAATTTTTCCTACAAAAATGATGCTGTCCCGGTTAACCAGCCAGGCCATTTTATTCACCCCATTTCATTAGCATTTTATGCAAAAGGAGAATATTTATTCGGGAGGAAGAAAAAGGTGGACCTTAAGGAAAAAACAATTGCTTCGGAAGTTATCTTTTCGGGAAGGGTAATAAAGTTAAGAGTGGACCAGGTAAGGCTTCCTAACGGCAAAACCAGCACCAGGGAGATAATTGACCATCCAGGAGCTGTGGCCATTGTAGCCCTTGATGAACAGCACCAGGTGTGGTTGGTCAGGCAATATCGAAAAGCGGTGAACAGGGCGCTTTTAGAAATACCAGCAGGAACCCTTGATAAAGACGAGGAGCCTTTGGCCTGTGCCAGAAGAGAGTTGGAGGAAGAAACAGGCCTAAAGGCCCGGCAATGGCAGGAAATACTATCTTACTACAGTGCGCCTGGCTTCTGTAATGAAAAACTACATCTTTTCCTGGCCCAGGATCTTTACTCAGGCAAGGCCTGCCCTGATCATGATGAGTTTGTGGAACCTGTTAAAATGCCTCTCAAAGAAGCTTACGAGGCAGTCTTGAACAATCTGATCATGGATGGCAAGAGTATTATAGGACTACAATATGCTTATTTCAGGATATACCATGAGATTTAATAATGTGTTGGCAGATATGCATATTCATCTGGGATATGCAGGAAATGAGCCGGTAAAAATTACTGCTTCGCGCCGCCTTACCCTGGAGTCGGTTTTATTTTCGGCTGCTCCCATTAAAGGCCTGGACATGGTAGGAATAGTGGATTGCGGGTGTTTAGCTGTTACCCAGGAAATCAAGGATCTTCTTTTCCAGGGCAGATTATCAGAGTTGGCTGAAGGAGGATTTATAGCTGATAATGATGTTTTGCTTATACCGGGGTCTGAGATAGAAAGCCGTGAAGGTGTGCATATAATTATCTATTTTTCCAGTCTGAAAAGTATTGAGGCCTTCCAAAAACAGATAAAAAACCGGCTAAGAAACTTAATGCTATCTACCCAGAAAACCAGCCTGGGGGTATCCGACCTGGTACTATTAAGCGAGGACCTGGGAGGGATTATCTGCCCGGCCCATGTCTTTACACCCCACAAAGGAATTTATGGTCAATGGACTGATAGGCTATATGATAAGCTGGGCGAGGTTCTAGAATATATAAAAGTGCTGGAATTAGGATTAAGCGCTGATACCGATATGGCAGATTTGATAAAAGAGACATCCCGGTTTTCTTTTCTTTCCAATTCAGATGCCCATTCTTTAGAAAATGTAGCCCGGGAATACAACCTGCTGGCTATGGCCAGGAAGAACTTCCAGGAGTTTAAAATGTGTATAGAAAGAAAAGAAGGTCGTTGTATCAAAGCCAATTACGGACTGGACCCTCTTTTGGGGAAATACTATCGGAGTTATTGCTCTGTGTGTGGAACTATTCTAAATGATACTCCCCCGGTTTTTAAGTGTGGCCGCTGTGGCTGCGATAAACTGGTCACAGGGGTATATGATAGGATTATGGCCATAAGCGATTATAAAAAACCTGTACATCCTGAGGGGCGTCCACCTTATCATTACCGGGTGCAGCTGCGGCAAATACCCGGTATAGGGCCTAAGACCCTTAACAAACTACTAAATCGCTTTGAGAATGAAATCAACATTTTGGAGAAGATTGATCCTGGCCAAATTGCGGAAGTGGCTGGAAACAAAATAGCTGACATGATTGACCATATGAGATCAGGCCGCTTGGCTGTTAAACCTGGAGGTGGCGGATATTATGGAAAGGTCCAAAAGTATAATTGTAACTACTGATGCCAGTGGGGCTGCTCAAGCTGCTCGGGATCGGATGCTGGTAATGATTGTGGATGTTATTGACATGTCCACCACCCTGGAGAGTGCTGTTGATGCCGGCGCTTATGCAGTGCTGGGATGCAGCCCGGATATGAGCAGAGCACCGGTTATGCTGAGTCCGGAGAAAATTGGGGCAGAAGCTGCTCGCCTAGCCAGAGCGAAGGGAACAGGGATTATAATTGTCTCTGAACCCCGAGTAGGAAGTGATGAGGAACGTAAAAGCCGCTGCCAGCGTTTTATAAAAGCCGTTGCATCCGCTCATGGTACTATTGAAGGAATAGTTCCCAATTTGGGAGCTGAGACTCCCAAATTGATTGATATGAAAAACAAAGTGATAGTGGCGGTTACCGATACCGGTGGAGTGGCCTTCGATGCGGCATTTAACGTGAGGGAGCGGGTACTTACTGGAACAGTAGCCAGGACCTTTGGGCAAAAAGGATTGCAGCCTGCCTTGACTGCAGTCCGCCGGGCTTGTTCCCTGTTGGAGCCTGAAGATCGGGGCATAGCCGTTGTTGCGGCCAGCCGCAATTCAATGGAAGACATCTTAGCTGCCCAGTTTATTGCCAATCTTCTCTTAAAGGAAATACCAGGCTAAACAATAAAGATTGTTGACTACCTTAGCCTTAGTTTAGGTTAATAGATTCCTGTTTGCATAATTTTAGCAGTATTAAAATATTATTCTTTAGATAAAACTTTTAGCTTTGGAGAATTATCTGCAAGGAGACAGGGATGCGACTAAAAAACTGGGTAGTTCAACAACTTAAAAAAAACCGTTGGCAATTTATTCTTCTAATTATTATTTTCCTGTTAGGCATGTTGGTTGGTGACCACAAGGTTACTGGACTGGAAACAGGAGTTAAAACTCATCTTTCCGAATTAGTTGATAATTTTTTGTATATTAATGATACAGAAAACTGGTCAAGCCATTCCATTTTCATCAATGCCTTTGTAAACCAGGCGAAAACCGTATTAGCTATTTGGTTTTTAGGATTAACTGTGATTGGGGTTCCTTTAATCCTGGTGGTAGTATTTTTGCGCGGTTTTGCATTAGGATTTACAGTAAGCTTCCTTTGCCATGAAAAAGCCGGGACTGGAATTTTAATAAGCTTTTTGTCCGTCTTGCCACAAAACCTCTTTTATATTCCCTTTCTGATAATTTGGGCAGTTATAGCCGTGAATTTTTCCCTTTATATCCTTAGAGGACGCAAAAATGAAAATATTCCCCTGATAGCCGGGTTAATTACCTATTGCATATTATTATTGGCCATTATGTTGGTATTTCTGGCCGGGGCCCTGGTGGAAGCCTACCTGTCGCCCTGGTTTTTAGAGTTGTTCTTTTAAAAAGAGAGGAGGATTCGCATGATTATAGTTTTTTACAACTGGAAAAAGAAATTGTTTCAGGTATTGACAGTGGTTGCTTTAGTGGTTGCCTTGGCATTTATGACCAAGCTATTTGCCGGGTCTCTTTGTGAACGTATTCCAGTATTCAGCGGTTGGTTTCAGGAGGAGCATCCTTCCGGTAATCCCATGAGAGTGGAAAATATTGAAAGCAGCACGGCTTTTGATGACATGCTGGATAAATTTGTAATCAAGCTGCAGGATTTCTATTATGAAAAATGAATATAACTAATAAGAAAGTTTTAAAAGATATGTATGGGAGCAGGTTTTGGATACTTATATTACTGCTTTTATTGAATACCTGGAATTTGAAAAGGGATTGTCTGTTAATACCCAACAATCCTATTATAGAGATTTGGTGAAGTTTAAAGACTATATAGCCAAAACCCATTCTTCGGGTTTTACACCTGACAATATCTCCAGGCCGCAGATAGTGGCTTTTCTTTCCGCTCAGCTGGACAGCGGTGCGGCTTATGCAACTATTGCCCGCTATTTATCCAGTATCAAGACGTTTTTTAAATTCCTTACCCTTGAAGGGTATATTAATAATAATCCCACCTCTGATTTGGAAACACCCCGGGTACGGCGCAGACTACCTCGGGTGCTTTCTCGGGAAGAAGTGGACAAGCTTCTCATGCAACCCAAAATAACCCTGCCGTTAGGGATTCGAGATCGTACCATGCTGGAACTTCTGTATGGGACGGGAATAAGAATCTCCGAACTTATTTCCCTGCAAGTTGAAGATATTAATCTTACTGTAGGATTTTTAAGGTGTTTAGGTAAAGGGCGCAAGGAGCGAATAATTCCCGTTAATCAGACTTCCATAAATTGGCTTAACCGCTACCTTAGCAGATCAAGGAATTCGCTTATTAAAGACCCTCTGGAGAGAAGTCTTTTTCTTAATGCCAGGGGCAAGCCGATGACCCGCCAGGGTTTTTTTAAAATACTTTCCGGGTACGCTAATAAAGCAGGTCTGACAAAAGAGGTCACGCCCCATACCCTTAGGCACTCTTTTGCTACCCATCTGCTGGAAAACGGGGCGGATTTGCGAGCGGTTCAGGAAATACTTGGACACTCCGATATTTCCACAACCCAGATTTATACCCATCTCACTCGATCTAGGCTGCGGGAGGTTTATCAGCGATATCATCCTCGGGCTTAGAGATTAAGGAGGTAAAAGATGAGTAAAAAAGCTATTGTAATTGTACTGGATGGAGTGGGCATTGGAGAAATGCCAGACAGTGTCTGTTACGGAGATGAAGGCAGTAACACTTTAGAGAATACAGCAGCCCAATTGGGGGGGCTCCATCTTCCCAGTCTGGAAAGACTGGGATTGGGCAATATTGCCAGCATTGAGGGGGTTGCCCCTTTCCCGGAATCTAAAGCAGCCTGGGGGAAAATGCAGGAAAAATCAGCAGGAAAGGATAGCACTACTGGTCATTGGGAGATGATGGGCTTGGTGCAAAAAAGGCCTTTTCCCACCTATCCCCATGGATTCCCTCAGGATTTAATAAAAAAATTTGAAGAGGCTATCGGAAAAAAAACACTGGGTAATATTGTGGCATCAGGAACAGCCATAATCGAACAGTTGGGAAAAGAGCATTTAGCTACCGGTTTCCCCATTGTATACACATCAGCTGACAGCGTATTTCAGATAGCTGCTCACGAGGAGATAATTCCCCCGGAGCAATTATATGAAATGTGCAGGATAGCCAGGCAAATGCTTACCGGAGAGCACGGGGTAGGCAGGGTTATTGCACGGCCGTTTAGGGGACGCCCTGGCGCATTTGTACGCACCGCTAACCGGCATGACTTTTCCCTGGAACCGGAAAGGAACCTCCTTGATTTTATTATTGAAGCAGGACAGGAGGTAGTGGGTGTAGGTAAAATAAAAGACCTTTTTGCTGGGCGCGGATTAAGCCGATCTTATGCTACCAGTAGCAATCAAGAAGGAATGGAAATACTGCTTAAATTATCCGGAGAAAAAACCAACGGGCTCTTAATGGCTAATCTGTTGGATTTTGACCAGCAGTATGGACACCGTAATGATACCATAGGTTTTGCCGCTGCCCTGCAGGAATTTGACCGGTTTCTGCCCGGGATAATGTCTTCTATGATGCCTGATGACCTTCTTTTTATTACGGCTGATCACGGCTGTGATCCTACCACTCCCAGTACCGACCATTCCCGGGAGTATGTTCCTCTCTTAGTGTTCAGTCCTAGTAAGGAGCTGGGAGTTGAACTTGGAACCAGAGAATCTTTTGCTGATTTGGGACAAACCATTGCTGAATTTTTGGCCGTAAAAACCAGGGGGCTGTGTGGCCGGAGTTTTTACTCTTTGTTAAAGGGGGATTAAGGTGGATTTCCAGGAAATAATCTTGAAAAAAAGACAGGGAAAAAGCCTTGACGTAGAAGAGATCGGCTTTTTGGTCAAGGGAATCAGTGATGGGAGTATTCCTGATTACCAGATTGCTGCCTGGGCCATGGCAGTCTATTTTCAAGGTATGGACAGTGAGGAGACGAAGAATCTGGCCCTGGCTATGGCTTATTCGGGTGAAGTGGTGGATCTGTCAGATATTGCAGGGATTAAAGTGGATAAGCACAGTACCGGGGGAGTGGGTGACAAGACAACACTGGTAGTAATACCCCTGGTAGCTGCAGCGGGTGTACCCTGTGCCAAAATGTCGGGAAGAGGATTGGGACACACGGGCGGCACCATCGATAAATTGGAATCCATCCCTGGCTTTAGGGCCGAACTGACCCCACGGGCTTTTATCGAACAAGTAAACAGCAAAAAAGCAGCTATTATATCCCAAACAGGAAACCTGGTTCCGGCTGACAAAAAGCTTTACGCATTAAGGGATGTAACCGGGACCGTGGATAGTATTCCTCTTATTGCTTCCAGTGTAATGAGCAAAAAGATCGCTTCTGGAGCTCAAGGCATATTATTGGATGTAAAAGTGGGAAGCGGCGCTTTCACCAAGAATGAGCAGGAAGCCACCGAACTGGCTGTTGCCATGGTGGAAATAGGAAAGGGGGCCGGGCGCAAAATGGTAGCAGTAATAACTGACATGGACCAGCCCCTGGGAAGAATGGTGGGCAATTCCCTGGAGGTTAAGGAAGCCCTGGACACCTTGAGCAACAAGGGGCCCAGTGACCTGGAACAATTATCACTTACCCTGGCCGCCCACTTGCTGGTATTGGGGGAAAGAGCTGCCAACTTCGCTGAAGGACTATTAATAGCAGAAGAATTGCTGAAAACAGGAGAGGCTCTGAAAAAATTCACAGAAATTATACAGGCCCAGGGGGGGCATATTGATCTGAGCCGGCGGGGGTATGGCCTTCCTGTTTCGGATATAACCGGTGAATTAAAATCACCCGGCTCCGGATATATAAACCGGTTGGATGCTCTTACGGTAGGAAAAGCCGCTATGTCACTGGGCGCCGGACGAAGAGTGAAAGATCAGGAAATAGACCATACAGTAGGAATAGAACTGCTCAAAAAGAGGGGAGAAAAAGTATCAGAAAATGATACACTGGCTATTGTGTATGGATCTAATCATGGGCAGATTAAGAATGCGTTGGAAATGCTCCAAAAAGCTTTTGAAATTGGTCAAATACCTTCTTACTATCCTCCTTTGATCATAGAGACAATTGGTGGCCAACCCCAGCAATAGAAAGGTGGTAGAAAAATGTCCTTCAAATGGTTTGTGCCGGTCAAGTGCTTTTTTGGCCCGGAGGCGGTAACAAAAAACAGTGGCGAGCTTGCTTCCTTCAGCGGGCAAAAAGCATTAATCGTAACGGGCATGGGGGGATCATCCTATCATAATGGTGCACTTAAAGATATTACCAAGGTATTGGAACAAAACTCAATTAAGTACAGCATATTTAATAAAGTAGAAACCAATCCTTCCATTGACACGGTAAAAACCGGCGCCAAGCAAGCCAGGGCTGATGAAGCTGAACTGGTAATAGGAGTTGGTGGCGGTTCCCCGTTGGATGCAGCAAAGGCCATTGCGGTACTGGCTGTAAATGATATTAATGACGAAGAATTTTTCCGGGGTAGTTTTGACCATGCCCTACCTATAATTGCCATACCCACCACAGCTGGTACCGGTTCTGAAGTGACTCCTTACAGTGTACTGACCTATCCGGAAATCGAGAGTAAAAAGAGCCTGGCCAATGATCTGATTTATCCTATAATGGCATTTATTGATCCTTTATACACCATTACCATGTCTATGCAAATGTCTATTGATACTGCAGTTGATGCCTATTGCCATGCTGTGGAAGGATACCTTTCCCCCCGATCCAATCCCCTGTGCGACATTTTGGCCCAAGAAACCCTGGGGATTCTCGGCAAGGAATTAAGAAACATGCGGCTGGGGAAAAAGCTGGAAATAAATAACCGATCCAATATTCAGTATGCTGCTTTATTGGCAGGTATGGTGATAAGCCATACAAGTACATCGATACCGCATGCCCTGGGTTACTCTTTAACTTATTTCAAAGGTATTCCCCATGGCCGGGCAACGGGTATGATACTTCCGGCTTACATGAAGTTTAACTTAAACTGCAGTTCCCCTAACACCAGGGTTAAAGAAGTGCTGGCTGCTTCTGGAATTCGCGATATCAATGAGTTTACTTCATTAATAATGGGATTAGTAGGGAAACCTCCTTTGTGTAAGACCAGCGAAAAACGCAAGTTTATTGATATAGCTTTAAAAGCCAAGAACATAACCAACAACATTGTGGTGCCGGATAGGAGCGATCTTGAATACATACTCTACAATGCTTTTTAGGGAGACTCCGTAATAATATTGGGCATATTCCGCCGTCACGTTTTTAGGCTTTATCTTAACCGGTTCCAGCAAGCCTTGCAGTTTAACCTTCCCCTCCCGACACCGCTTTTCATATCAAACCAGTTGTCAGGCTGTGCGAAAAGTTTTCAGTGATGCCGCTGCAGGATTAAGGCTGGTATCTTATATGTTGCCCTCAAACACAGCTTTTGAGTATCTAGAATTTTAACACAGTCTGCCGCTCCCCTAAGCATACTTCCCCCTGACACAATAAGTCTATTATTGGCAGGAATGGCATATTAGCAAAAACGATTAAATATATATAAATAACCAAAAATGAAAGCTGAGGTGCCAATTATATGTTATTGAGGCGAAAAATGGCTGTATGGTTTATCCTGGCCTGTTTTTCAATAATGGTTTTCTCAGTGCCGGTGCAAGCCGAATCCATAGATGTTTCGGCTAAATCCTATATACTAATGGATGCCGATTCAGGACAGGTTCTGTTGGCCAAGGATGAAAATGCCAGAATGGCTCCGGCTAGTATGACTAAATTAATGACTTTGATTTTAGCCATGGAGGACCTGGAAGAGGGAAAGGTGGGGCTTAAAGACAGGGTTATTGCCAGCGAAAATGCCTGGAAAATGGGGGGCTCCCAGATTTACTTGGAACCCGGGGAAGAAATGACTTATGAAGATATGTTGATAGCCATCGCGGTAGGATCGGCCAATGATGCTTGTGTAGCGGTAGCCGAACACCTGGAAGGAACCCATCAGAATTTTGTAGATAGAATGAATAAAAAGGCTGAAGAGCTAGGTTTAAAAAATACCCATTTTGTTAATTCCCATGGATTGTCTGATGTGGGCCATTATACAAGTGCTTATGATATGGCGGTTATAGCCCGCCATGCATTGCAATATCCCAAAATATTAGAATATACAGCAATTAAAGAATACGATCTGAGACAGGGAGAATTTAAGCTTTTTAATACCAATAAATTGTTGTGGTGGTACCAAGGAGCTGACGGTTTTAAAACCGGCTTTACCAATGATGCTCTGTGGTGCCTTACTTCTACGGCCAAAAGAGATGGGTTAAGGCTGATCAGTGTTGTAATGGCTTCTTCGCAGCAACATGGTAATTTTAGAGATTCTATGACACTATTTAATTATGGATTTGCCAAGTACTCATACAAGACTTTCTATAACCAGGGAACCGTTTGTGGGGAAGTGCGGGTTGGCAAGGGTATTGAAGATAAGGTGGAAGTAGTTGCTGCAGACAATGCAGGCTGTATTGTGTTAAAAGGAGAAGAGAAAAATCTGTCCAGCCGTATAGAGCTGACCTCCTATATTGATGCACCGGTTCAAGAAGGGCAAAAACTTGGAGAAATTTTGGTGTTCGACAATGATGAGCTGGTGAAAAAGGTAGATCTGGTATCAGCCCGTTCAGTCCCGCGAGCCGGCTTCATTCGGGAAATAACAAAAATGATTGCCGAAACTTATCTATTATAAATGGAATTTAGTGGAAGGAGCTTTCCTTTTCCTGCCGAACTGTTTATCCAGGTTTAATCTTTCATACAGAGGGAGGTAAAGGAGTGCATTTAGATATCAGAACCATAAGAAATACAGTTGTAGTAAGGACCGAAGGTGAGCTGGATATGTTGGTAGCTGAAAGACTCAGGCAGGAAGTAGACGAAATATTATCCCAAAAAGGGGTGAAAAATTTAATTCTCAACCTGGAGAAGGTTACGTTTATAGATAGCTCGGGGCTGGGGGTAATAATTGGCCGGTATAAAAAAGTTTCCTCCACCGGTGGCCGTATGTATATCGTGGGCGTACAGCCCCAGGTTGAGAAAATACTTCAGTTTTCTGGAATTAATCGGCTTATCTCAATTTATAGTAATGAACAGGATATAATTAACCTGTAGGGGAGGTGATTACCAGCCTTAAGGCTGGAAAATTATGAAGGTAGTGAATTATGTATCTATCAAGTTTCCTAGTATTGCGGAAAATGTATCATTTGCCCGCTCATGTGTAGCTGCTTTTGCTTCTCAGCTGGATTGTACTTTAGAGGACATAGAAGAGATTAAGCTGGTGGTATCCGAGGCAGTATCTAACAGCATCATTCATGGTTATGACAATCGGCCCCAAGAAGAGGTGGAAGTTATTGCATCATTGATGGACAACCAGTCACTGGAGATAATTGTGAGGGATCGGGGTAAAGGTATTGCTGATCTGGAAAAAGCACTGGAACCTGCCTATTCCACTGATTCCTCCCGAATGGGACTTGGTTTCACTTTTATGAAATCTTTTATGGATGACGTGCAGGTAGTTAGTAAACCCGGAGAAGGGACCAGCGTATATTTAAGACGCAGTTTTTTAGCTAAAGACAAGGAAGCATATGCTTAAGAGGGGGGATAATATGTCCTCCAACAGTATCTATCAAGAAAATGAAAGATTGATCGCTCTGGCCCAGCAGGGAGACTTGAGAGCCCGCTCCCAGGTTTATGAAGCCAATATCGGTCTAGTGTATATGGTCTTGGAGAGATTCAAAAATTCTTCATACGAATACGAAGACCTTTTTCAGGTAGGTTCCATTGGATTATTAAAAGCCATTGACAAGTTTGACTTCAGTTTTAATGTCAGGTTTTCTACCTATGCGGTTCCCATGATAATTGGAGAGATTAAGAAATTTTTGCGAGATGATGGTATGGTAAAAGTCCAGCGAGGAGTAAAAGAAACCTATACCAAAATCCGCTGGGCTCAGGATAAACTGAGGGGAGAAATCGGTAAGGAGCCTAACGTTGGAGAAATAGCCCATTTTTTAGGTATGAATAAAGAAGATATTGTGCTGGCTATGGAGGCCTGTCAAGCACCGGCTTATATGCATGATGCTTTACCAGGTGAGGAAAAAGAACATGTTTCCCTTATCGACAAATTGGCTCATGATGAGGGAAACAATATCATGCTGGAAAAGGTAGCTTTACAGGAAGCATTGAGTAAACTAGATGAGAGGGAAAGAGAGGTAATTGTGAGGAGGTTTTTCAAAGACGAAACCCAATCTTCCATTGCTGATGACCTGGGAGTATCACAGGTCCAGATTTCCCGCATAGAGAAAGGAGCTATTAATAAGCTAAGGAGTATTATGGAATAAAGGGGAACAACCCCTTATTTTTGCCAACCTGCGTTTAAGCTTTCCGCCCCCCTACGCGTCCATCCTCATATACAGCTTCTTGGTTATAACCTGATGACCCAATTAAAATACTTGAAAAAAAACACATAAACAGGTTATTATTGTTACACATAGTAATAATTTACAATTTTTTTGGCTTATTTTGGGTAAAAGGGGGGAAGATATGGTATTCTTCAATAATATACTATCCAACCGCTGGCCCCGATATCTGTTATTGGGATTGCTGGTCATGATTTGTGGGCTACTGGAGGTTATTTTTAGTGTTTATCTGCAGATGGAAATACTATATACCCATTTTTTTTATTTACCCATTGTATTAACAGGGATTTGGTTCAATAAAATAGCGGTATTAATGGCTCTTTTACTGGGGATTCTGCATATGGCCGGTGTTTACTTAAATACCGGCATTTTTCCGATTTTTGCTATTTTACGCTCTCTAATGTTTATTACGGTAGCTATTTTTGTGGCCTGGTTATCCATTAACTGGGAAAAGGTGGAACGGCGACTGGCTGATATTATCAATTTTTTGCCTGATGCAACCTTTGTTATTAATAGAGAAGGAAAGGTGATAACCTGGAACCAGGCAGCCGAGAAAATGACGGGGATTAAGGCCAAAGATATGCTGGGTAAAGGAGATTATGAATATGCTATTCCATTCTATGGAAAAAGGCATAAAACACTGGCCGACCAAATATTGGAGGATAGTATAAACATGGAAAAGAACTATTCCGGCAGATCAAAAGGGAATATTCTTTCTGCAAGTAAATTCTTTCGTCAGGGTATAGGGTGCTCAGGAGCGTTCCTGCATGCGGCAGCTTCGCCCCTTTATGATCCCCAAGGAAATGTAGCAGGAGCCATTGAGTGTATAAGAGATGCTACTGCCCAGAAGAAGGTTGAAGAAGATTTGCGCTTATCCGAAGAAAAGTTTTCCAAAGCATTTAATTCAGGGCCCAGCTTGATGACCATCAGTACTCTGGACGATGGACGTTTGTTGGATGTTAACAATAAGACTTGCTCAACTCTCGGTATGAGCCGGGAGGAACTTATTGGCCAAACTACGCTGGAAATAGGCTTTTGGAAGGACAAGAATCAGCGCGAGGAATATAAACAAATACTATTAAGAGATGGTTCTGTAAAAAATATGGAGTATACCCAAAACACCAAAAACGGAAAAAAGCTGATAGGGATACTGTCATCTGAGCTTCTGGACATCCATGGACGGAAATGCGTGATCAGTTCATTAGTTGATATTACCGAGCGTGTCAACATGCAGAATGAGTTATTGAGGTTGGACAGGCTGAACCTGATAGGGGAAATAGCAGCCAGTATCGGGCATGAAACCCGTAATCCTATGACCACGGTGAGAGGGTTTTTACAAATGCTAAAGGATAGAGACAGTTACTACCGGGATCGTGAGTACTTTGACATCATGATCGAAGAGTTGGATCGGGCCAATGCCATTATTACCGAATTTCTTTCCCTGGCTAAAAACAAAAAAGTGGATTTGGAATTGCAGAGTCTAAACAGTATTATACTCACTTTGTTCCCTTTACTTAATTCTGAAGCCAGAGCTACCGATAAAGAGGTCAGATTAAACTTGCAAGAAATTCCCTATCTATTATTGGATCAAAAAGAGATACGCCAGCTCATTCTGAATCTGGTAAAAAACGGATTGGATGCTACACCTGCAGGTGGTGCAGTAACCATCGAGACCCAGGCTCACCAAGATATGGCCGTGATGTTGATTAAGGATGAGGGTTTGGGGATACCTCTTGAGATCATTGATAAAGTCAGCCAGCCCTTTTTTACCACCAAAGAAAACGGTACAGGTCTGGGGTTATCAGTTTGTTACAGTATTGCGGCACGCCATAATGCAATTATCGATATTAAGACAGGTATTAACGGAACCATCATTTCTGTATCTTTTAAAGTGAACAGAATGGGATGTGATGCTGCTATTGGCCAAACCTTGGCATAAGAATGCTGAGTGTCGTGGAAAATTAATCCCTATTAGGGGCAAGGAAAAACAAACCAGATTTTTGGCTCTCCCGAGATATTTAGAATAAAACATTGTTCAATAGCCAATAATAGAAAAAACAATAAAGGGAGGAAGAAAGATTGCAAGTAAAAGTAGCCGAACTGGTTGGCGAATCATCGCGCAGCTGGCAGGAAGCCGTGGAAAATGCAGTTTTTGAAGCTTCCAGAAGTCTAAATAATATTAGTGGGGTAGAAGTCTACAATTGGACTGCCAATTGCAAGGACAACAAAATTGTAGAATACAAGGCTAATATCAAAGTGGCCTACGTGGAATAAAATAGCATTATAGTTCTCTCAGACAGCACCATAGGTGCTGTTTTTCTTGTTTGCATATAAAACCCTAAAACAGCCAATAATACTTTACTGAAGGAGGTGGCTCAAATAGAGGACTACGAAAATCTTCAGCAGTTAGACAAAGAAGAATATGGCAGCCTGGTCAGCCAGGTTAAGCCTAAACCACCTATCATCAAGGACTGTATATGGGCTTTCATTGTGGGGGGATTGATTTGTATGTTGGGGCAGATTATTATCAACTATTTAATGACTGGTGCCGGAATGAGCAGGACAGATGCTTCTGCCACTACATCAGTGGTGTTGATATTTCTAGCTGCCTTATTTACTGGTATTGGAATCTACGATGAACTTGGCAAGAGGGCTGGTGCAGGCTCAATTGTGCCTATTACCGGTTTTGCCAATGCCATTGTGGCTTCTGCCCTGGAGTATAAACGAGAAGGGTATATCTTTGGGGTTGGAGCCCGAATTTTCAGCGTCGCTGGGCCTACCTTCACCTTTGGATTTACTGTAGCCATGTTAATAGGGCTGATAAAAGTTTTTTTATCAAGTTAGTTGAGGTGTAAAAATGCCAGGGAACAAAAAAAGAGGGAAAAGTAGCATTGTTTTTTCTGATCCTCCAGTGATTTCGTCCTGGGCTTCAATAGTCGGACCCAAGGAAGGAGAGGGCCCGTGGGGATCCGACTTTGATCAGAAGCTGCCGGATTACCTTTTTGGGGAGACTACCTGGGAGAAAGCTGAATGCAAAATGTTAAGAGAGGCCGTGAGTCTGGCATTAAATAAAAATAGCATCGATCCTATGTATGTAGATGTAATGCTGGCCGGGGACCTTTTGAATCAGACCATATCATCCAATTATGCTGCCAGGGATCTAAAAATCCCCTATTTAGGCATTTACGGAGCCTGTTCAACAATGGCGGAAGGATTGCTCATGAGTGCCATGATGGTTGACGGAGGATTTTTCAGCCGAACTGTTGCGGCAACCTGCAGTCATCATCATACAGCTGAAAGACAATTTAGATTTCCCACTGAACAAGGGGTGCAGCCCAGCCCCAGCAGTCAGTGGACAGCAACTGCAGCCGGAGCCGTAGTAGTGGAAAAAGTGGGAATGGGTCCTAAAATTACGGCTGCTACTGTAGGGCAGGTTATAGATATGGGCATGACTGATATGGCTGATATGGGCAGTGCCATGGCTCCTGCAGCAGCAGATACCATCAAAACCCATCTGGAAGATCTGGGCCGCTCCACTGAATATTATGACCTGATTGTCACCGGTGACCTGGGAAAAGTGGGAATGGCCCTGGCTGAGCAATTGTTCGTTAAATACGGCTTGGCCCCTAAGCCTAATTACAGTGATTGTGGAGTACTCCTATATGATGAAAACCAGGATGTTGATTCCGGGGGGAGCGGCTGTGGCTGTTCAGCAGCCATGCTATGCGGGCCGTTATTGAAAAAACTTAGGGAGGGAGAGATTAATAAATTGCTTCTGGTAGCTACCGGTGCTTTAATGAGTCCAACTTCGGTATACCAGGGAGAACATATTCCCACCATCGCTCATGCGGTAGCAATAGAAATGTAAGGAGGGAATTATTTTGGTATCACCTTTAATGGCGTTTCTGGTTGGTGGAACCCTATGCCTGATTGGCCAAATAATAATGGATCTTACCAAGCCAACAATTACTCCGGGACATATCCTGGTGGGTTATATTTCCATAGGGGCAGTTTTGAGTGGCCTGGGGCTTTATGGCCCTCTGGTAAAAATCGGCGGGGCTGGTGCCACAGTCCCACTCTCAGGGTTTGGCCATCTGCTGACCCAAGGAACCATAGAGGCTGTTGAACAGAATGGATTAATGGGTGCCATCAGCGGCGGGGTTGAAGCCGCTGCAGCCGGTATAACAGCAGCAATTGTTTTTGGTTATGTTGTGGCAGTGATATTTAATCCCAAGGGTTAATTAGAAAAATGTCCAGTAAAGTTCCTGTGATTATTGTAACTGATGGCGATTCTACTGCTCAAAAGGCTGTTGAGGCAGCGGCTTATGACCTGGGTCTTTATCCCCTGAAAATTAGCGGAGGTAATCCTACCCATTATTCCGGCAGCACTATCAGAGAAGCTGTTCTAAATTCTCCTCTTGCACCGGTAATAGTCATGGTTGATGATCAAGGCGAAAAAGGGGTAGGGCCGGGTGAAAAAGTGATAGAGGAATTATTGAAGTGCCCTGACCAAATTGAGGTACTTGGTATTATAGCGGTGGCATCGGATTCGCCGGTTAAAGGAGTAACTATAAGCAAGTCCATTGATCGCTATGGCAGAGTAGTAAATGGTCCGGTAAATAAAGAGGGATTGGCCGAGCCCCAGGGTAATACTCGCCTGGAAGGGGATACTGTTGAAGTATTGAAAAATCACCCTGATCTCTTGGTTATTGGCTGCGGTGATCCCGGGAAAATGGATGGCAAGGATGCCGCCCAATGCGGTGCCTTTATAACCAGCAGGTGCCTGCAAGAGATTCTGGAGGGGGGTAGAACACCGGTTGTTCAAAAAAGGTAAGAATCTTTACATTGGCCGCGATTATGAGAAAAACATAGAAAAGATAAAACAGGAACTGGGAGAAAGTGCAAGCTTTGATGTAATCGTCCGGGAAATAATGATTGCCGGTCGGAAAGGTGCCTTTGTGGGTATTGACGGGCTAATCAAAGATGACATACTGACTGAAATAATGCAGTCCATATATATTATGAAAAACGACCGGGTGTCAACCAGTTCATTACTTGGTTATCTTAAAACCAATATCCCCTATATTGAACTTACCAGCGAAAAAAATATTGACGAGCTCCTTTATGCAGTATTATCAGGATCCATTTTATTAATTGTTGACGACAGTGAAGAAGCAATAATCATTGATGCCAGGACTTATCCCGCCCGGCAGCCGGAAGAACCTGATATAGAAAGAGTGGTGCGGGGGTCCCGGGACGGCTTTACCGAAACCATAGTCTTTAATACTGCTCTCATCCGCAGAAGGGTCAGAGATCCCAAACTGCGAGTAGTGCTTTTCCGGGTAGGTAAACGCTCCAAGACTGATGTGTGTATTTGTTATCTGGAAGATGTGGCTGATCCCAAGCTAGTAGACCAAATCACAGAAAAAATCAATAGCATTGAGATAGATGCCATTCCTATGGCTGAAAAAGCAGTGGAAGAACTTATTGTACCGGGAAGTGCATGGAACCCTTTTCCCCGGGTGCGTTATACAGAAAGGCCGGACGTAGCAGCTGTTCATCTGTGTGAAGGCCATGTTTTAATAATGGTAGATACTTCACCCAGTGTAATGATTGCCCCTGTCACTTATTTTCACCATATTCAACATGCTGAGGAATACCGGCAGAATCCTGTTGTAGGTGTTTATATCAGATGGATCCGGTACGCGGCAGTAATCCTTTCCCTAATTATTACCCCGGTATGGCTGCTTTTTGCTCTATCACCGGAGCTATTGCCAGAGTCCCTGCAATTTATCGGCCCTAAGGAAACAGGAAAAGTACCGCTTTTTGTGCAGTTTTTAATTGCCGAAATTAGCCTGGATATGATTCGTATGGCCGCTATTCATACTCCTTCACCTCTGGCTACCGCCCTGGGAGTAATTGCTGCTTTGCTAATTGGACAGATAGCCATCGATATTGGCCTCTTGGCTCCCGAAGTAATACTATATACCGCAGTGGTAGCGGTGGGGGCATTTTCCACCCCCAGCTATGAAATGGCCATGGCTAACCGCCTGGCTCGCTTGTTTATCCTTATTGGGACGGGGTTTTTCCAGCTTGAGGGGTTTATAGCAACAACCATAATAGTATTTTTGACCCTGGCTTTTACCAAGTCCTTTAATGTTCCTTATTTATGGCCTTTAATACCATTAAATCTTAAGGCACTAAGAGAGATAATCTTTCGCACTCCGGTATCCATACAAAACCTGCGTCCGGGATTATTAAATACCCGGGATGTGCGCCGGCAGCCACAGCCAGCTTTAAAGAGAAGGAGGCAAGAAAAGTGACAGCAATAAGCATCGGAATACCTAGAGGGCTTTTTTATTATTACCACTATCCAATCTGGAAGACCTTTTTTCAGGAACTGGGACTGCAGGTGGCGGTATCTTCCAGAACCAGCCGGATTACGGTTGACCGGGGGACAGAAAAAGCTGTTGATGAAGCTTGTTTTCCCATCAAAGTCTACTTCGGACATGTTTATGACCTATGCCTAAAAAAGCCGGATTATATTTTTCTGCCCCGAGTAGTGAGTATTGAACCCAGAAGCTATTTATGCCCTAAATTTATGGGGATTCCGGATATGATTAAAGCCGTTATGAATGAATTACCTGAAGTTGTTGAAGTTACCGTAGATGTCAGCAAAAATGAAAAAAACCTGAAAAAAGAGATAATCAGAGTGGGCAAGCTGTTTGGCAGGAATGTGAAGGAAATCAACCGGGCGTATATTAAAGCCTTGGAAGAGTATTATGCTTGTAAATCCTTGGCCAAACAAGGCTTAACGATGGATGAGGCTATCAGGAAATGGGAGGGGGAAGAAGTCAATGTTTCTTCGCGGGGGGAACTAAATATTGGTGTGCTTGGGCATGGCTACTCTATTTATGACGAAAGAATCAGCATGAACATCATAAATAGGTTAAGAGACTTAGGATGCAGGGTTCACCTCCTAGAATCCCTGGTAACCGAAACAATTGAAAAGGAAGCAGCTACTCTTCCCAAACGGGTTTTCTGGACCTTGGGGCGGAAAATAGTAGGAGCTGCTCTGTATATGGATAAAAGGGAGGACATTGATGGGTTGATCTATATAGCATGTTTTGGATGCGGCCCCGATTCTTTAATCGGCGAAATAATTGAAAGAAAAGTAAAGAGAAAGCCTTATATGTTGCTCACTGTTGATGAACACACTGGCGAGGCGGGACTATATACCAGGTTGGAGGCTTATTGCGACATGCTGCGCAGAAGGAGGATTATTGATGAAAGTAACCTTTCCTCATATGGGCAATGCTCATATAGCGATTAAGTCACTGCTTGAGGGGCTTAAACTGGAAGTAGTACCGCCCCCCCCAATTACCAATAAGACTTTGGAACTGGGGATCAAGTACTCGCCAGAATTTGCCTGTATGCCTTTGAAAATAAACATAGGCAACTTTATTGAAGCATTGGAAAAAGGAGCTGATACCATAGTAATGGCTGGCGGTTGGGGTCCCTGCCGGTTTGGCTACTATGCCCAAGTTGAAAGGGATATTCTGCAAGATTTGGGATACCGGTTTGACATGATTATCCTGGAAGCTCCGGACTTCAAATTCACTGAACTATTTCAACAGTTGAAATCCCTGGGAGAAAATGTATCATTTTTGCAGGCGGCGCGGGTAATCAGGTTTGCTTGGCAAAAGCTAAACGCGGTAGAAAAAATAGAACAAGGCTTTGAATTCTTTTTGCCTCGGGTAATCGATAAAGACAAGGCAGAAAAGATATACCACAGAGGCTTGGAAGCAGTAAATGCAGCTATAAGCCGGGAAGAATTGGACCATGCTTATGAAACAGCGGTAAGGGCTTGGCAAGACCTGGAGCAGCATCGCAAGAAGTTGTTGCGTATAGGGTTGGTGGGAGAAATTTATACAGTTCTGGAGCCCAGTACCAATTATAATATAGTGCAGTTTTTGGGAAGAATGGAAGTAGATGTTGTACGTTCCATATATCTGAGTGATTGGGTAAATGACCATATATGCAAAGGACTGGTCAAAAAGGCTCATCGTCCGCAAGTTATTAGATCAGCCCGACCGTATTTGAATTACTGGGTTGGAGGGCATGGACAGGAAACAGTAGGGTCTACAGTGGAAATGGCCAGAAACCACCTTGATGGAGTAATTCAGATAGGCCCGTTAACTTGTATGCCAGAAATTGTGGCTCACTCCATTCTGGGAAAGGTAGCGGTAGAAGAAAATATTCCCTGTATGACACTGTATTTTGATGAACATGCAGGCAATGCCGGCGTTCATACGCGGCTGGAGGCTTTTGCGGATATGCTCAGAAGAAAAAAGTCTGACCGTTCGCTCCGGAAAGAAGAGGTAACAGCCCAAAGCCGTTAATTTATCATTAGGAGGTACATGTTGTGGGATTTTATCTTGGTGTTGATGTTGGTTCAGTCAGCTGCAATTTTGTTCTTATGGATGAAGCTGGCCGGGTAAAGGAAAAAATATATTTAAGGACCATGGGTAATCCTGTTCAAGTAATTCGTAACGGGTATACCATGATTAGAAACTTAAACCAGGGCTACTCGGACAAAATTAAGGGAGTGGGGACTACCGGGAGCGGGCGGCACTTGGCAGCGGTGCTTTTGGGGGCCGATATAGTAAAAAATGAAATTACCGCCCATGCTGTAGCAGCCACCTACATATATCCAGAGGTCCGGACGATAATGGAGATAGGAGGGCAGGATTCCAAAATAATTCTTTTAAAAAACGGTATTGTTAATGACTTTGCCATGAACACCGTATGCGCGGCTGGGACCGGATCTTTTCTTGATCAGCAAGCCGCCCGGCTGAATATCCCTATTGAACAGTTGGGGTCCATGGCCCAAAAATCGAAGCAATCGGTAAGAATTGCAGGGCGTTGCGGAGTTTTTGCCGAATCTGATATGATTCATAAACAGCAAATGGGTTATCCGGTAGAAGATATTGTTATGGGTTTATGTGAAGCCCTGGCGCGCAACTACCTGAATAATGTAGGAAAAGGCAAGAAAATTGACGATCCCATTGTTTTTCAAGGAGGGGTGGCAGCCAATTCAGGCATAAAAAAGGCTTTTGAAAAAATCCTGGGGAAAACCATATATGTACCCGAGTATTATGATGTTATGGGAGCTATCGGAGCAGGACTCTTAGCCAGGGAACATCTCTCCTTATCAGGTCTCAAAAGCCGGTTTAAAGGAGACCAGTTTATTCTTGAGGGCGAGTTTAAAAGTAAGAGTTTTGAATGTTCTGGTTGTCCCAATATGTGTGAAGTAGTGTGTATTAAAAGAGATAATCAGGTTCTGGCTTACTGGGGAGACCGCTGCAAGAAATGGGAAGCTTCTGCTGAGAAGCGTCATGTTAGCTAAAACTAGTAAGAATTTTATTGTTTTGGCAATCAATTTGTGTTAAACTTTTAGAGCAAACTAAATATTAGCTGAGAGGAGAAAGAAGAGATGAGTAGAGATCTGACCAAGATTATCCTGCCGGAAAGTGAGATTCCCCGTTTCTGGTACAATGTCCAGGCTGATATGCCTACCCCCCTGGCACCACCTTTAAATCCACAGACAGGTAAGCCTTTGGATCCGTCTGACCTGGAACCTCTTTTTGCCCGGGAGTTAATTGCCCAGGAGGTTGCAACTGAGAGGTATATTGAGATACCTGCTGAGGTGAGGGAATTTTATCAGAAATGGAGGCCTTCGCCCCTTTATCGTGCCCGTTCGCTGGAAAAACAGCTGGATACTCCTTGCCGTATTTATTATAAATACGAGGGAGCAAGCCCGGTTGGCAGTCACAAGTTGAATTCTGCCATTCCCCAGGTGTTTTTTAACAAGATACAGGGAATTAAACGGATTACTACTGAAACAGGAGCCGGGCAGTGGGGAACTGCTCTTTCTCTGGCCTGTCGTCTCTATGATATTGAGGCCATGGTATATATGGTCAGGGTAAGCTATGAGCAAAAACCTTACCGGCGTATCTTTATGGAAATGTATGGTGCCAAGTGCGTGCCCAGTCCCAGTCCTTACACCGAAAGCGGGAAAAAAGCCAGAGCCCAAACTCCTGATACTCCAGGAACCCTGGGTCTGGCCATCAGTGAGGCGGTGGAAGATGCTCTAAGTCGAGATGACACCAATTATTCCCTGGGCAGTGTTTTGAACCATGTGTGCCTGCACCAGACAGTAATCGGGCAAGAGGTTAAACTCCAGATGGAGATGGTAGACGATTATCCGGATATTGTCATTGGATGCTGCGGAGGAGGTAGTAATTTTGCAGGTATAGCCCTTCCCTTTATTCCAGACAAACTGGCTGGAAAAAACATCAGATTGGTGGCTGTTGAACCTGCTGCCTGCCCCACATTAACCAGAGGGGTATTTGCATACGATTATGGAGATTTAGCCGGATTAACTCCAATGCTCAAAATGTATACTTTAGGGCATAGCTTTACTCCGCCGGGCATACATGCCGGAGGATTGCGGTATCATGGGGAATCCCCCATAATAAGCCAGCTTTACCATGATGGTTTATTGGAAGCCAGATCGGTATTGCAGAACAGTATTTTTAAAGCAGCCGTTTTATTTGCTCAAACTGAAGGAATTGTACCTGCACCAGAATCGGCTCATGCTATCAGTGTAGCCATTGACGAAGCCCTCAAGGGTAAAGAAGAAGGGATTGCCCGTAGCATTGTTTTCAATCTCAGCGGGCATGGGCATCTTGACCTATCTGCTTATGACAATTATTTATCTGGAAAAACCGAGGATATTGAGTTACCGGAAGCATTACTGAGGGAAAGCATTATGACATTGCCTAAGCTGTAAAAACAATCTTATAATCTTGAAATAAAACCAGTCGTGAAACATGATCTGCCCCTGTTAATGTAGACCAAGGGAATAAATAATCTAAGTTATAGAATAGCTACTGCCAATCTGGTGGTAGCTATTTTTTGCGGCAAACCTAGCTTTATACTTAAGAATTCGTTTGTTTTCGGGAATAGGACATTACGCGGGTGAGTCTGTTTCAAGTGCAGCAGCCCGAACTTCCTATGAACCTTGCCCGGACAGATACGCTTCAAAAACTTCTAATTTCCATTCCGGACTATGCTTTGATTTGGCCATAAAAATATCCTCCTAAAGTATTCTTGGATATTTCCATGGTCTACTTTAGGAGGAGCATATCAACATGACCGGTTATCTTTTTTCGTGATAATGGAAAAAATTATATATAATAAATAAAAACCCCTAAAAATCATTCCCGGAAGAGATACGGTTATGAAATTAGACAGGAGATTACAGATTATAGCCAGTATGATAATAAGAGATGAACCGGCGGCCGATATTGGTACTGATCATGCCTTATTGCCGGTTTATCTCGTCAAGAATCACCTGGTTCCCGCTATGGTAGTAAGTGATATCAATCCCCAACCTTTAGGAAGGGCAGAAAGGATTATAAGAGATTATAACTTGTTAAAGAGTATTGACATTCGCCTGGGGGATGGCCTAAAGGTTTTGGATTATGGTGAAGTATCGACGGTTGTGGTAGCTGGTCTGGGAGGCGATACAATGGCTGCAATCCTTTCTCAGGATTGGAAAAAGGCCAATAGTTTTAAAAGATTCATTTTTCAGCCTATGAGCAGGGCTGCAAGCCTGCGTAATATATTATCATGCCAGGGATGGCCTATTATCGATGAGGAAATTGTTTGGGAGAATAACCGGTTTTTTGAGGTAATATGCTGTGAACCGGATAATCGCCCTTACCAATTGACAGAATTAGAAATGGATGTAGGTCCGGTAATCT
Organism: Syntrophomonadaceae bacterium; assembly: GCA_050949885.1. GTDB lineage: Bacteria > Bacillota > Syntrophomonadia > Syntrophomonadales > Syntrophomonadaceae > JBMNGO01. The sequence continues at coordinate 325,620 of JBMNGO010000005.1, forward strand.
TATCCAAAAGAAGCCCAATGATAATGGCTTACTTGGTTTATATGCTGAAAAAGTACCAGGCTATGCAGGAAAGCCTTTTACGAGCCCAAAATATTAATGAAGAAAAAATGCGGGAGATTCGCCTGAAGTCATTTAAACTAAAGGAGGTTCTTTATGCAGGTACAAGTTAAAGATGTGGTATCCATGCTGGATCAGCATTTTCCTTCTCACCTGGCAGAAACCTGGGATAACGTAGGTCTCCAGGTAGGCTCCTACGAAAAAACGGTGAATAGGATCGCTGTTGCCTTAGATCTGGATCAGGAAATCTTACAAAAGGCTACCGCAAAGTCAGCTGACTTGATAATTACCCATCATCCGCTCTTTTTCCAGCCTTTCCCATCCATATGCACTGATTTTCCGCAGGGAAAATTGCTAAAGGATCTGTTAAAGGAGGATATAACAGTTTTTTCTGCCCATACTAATATGGATGCAGCTGAGAAAGGTTTGAATCAATACCTGGCAGAAAAACTGGGGCTCCAGAATATACATCTTCTTTTAAAATCTCGAGAAGAGAGCTTATGCAAGCTGGTGGTTTTTGTACCGATGGGCCATGAAGAGACTGTAAGGCAAGCTCTAAGTCAAGGGGGAGCAGGAGTTTTGGGGCAATATAGTGATACCAGTTTTCGAACTGCGGGGATAGGTACTTTTCGCCCTCAGGAAGGCAGCAATCCCTTCATTGGCAGTATTGACCAACTGGAGGAAGTGGAAGAATTCCGTCTGGAAACTGTTGCCTATGAAAGGGATATTCCACGATTGGTTGATATAATGAAAAAAAACCATCCATATGAGGAAGTAGCCTATGATGTGATAAAACTGGAGAACCCCGGGAAAATATATAGTATGGGACGCAAAGGTTATTTACCTGCTGAGACTGATCTATACAGTTTTGCCCAGGAAGTAAAAAGACGCTTAAATTTGCAGAATCTTCGTTTAATCGGTAATCCGCAACAGAAAATTAAGACGGTGGCAGTTATCTCCGGATCTGGGAAGAGTCTTTTGCCTAAGGTCTACGGAGCTGTAGATGTGTTGGTAACTGGTGATATTGGATATCATGAGGCCAAGGAAGCTCTAGCCAGGGGTTTAGCCATTATCGATGCAGGTCACCAGGAAACCGAAGAAATAATTGTATCATACCTCTGCCAGCTTATAGATAAGGAAAGTGAACTAAGAGGATGGTCCATTGAAACCATTCCTCTTTATTCTCCAAAGTGCTTTACTTTTATATAATGTACCGCTTCACGCAAAAAAGGCCTACAAATGGGCATTTAAATGAATAAAACTCTAATAATATTGGAAAAATGTTAGAACAAAGCTCTAAAATACAAAAAAAATCCCAAAAAAATCGAGCCTGTAGCAGGAATTGCCTTTTTTTTGGGGAATGTATGAAAAAATGCACAAAAAATCAAATAGAGGGAGGCTATGCCGTGAATAAATCCGAACTTGTTAAATCATTGGCAGAAAAAGCTGGAATTACTCAGAAAGATGCTGCAAAAACCTTGGACTGTATGGTTGATACAATCCAACAGGCTCTGGCAGCAGGGGACAAAGTTCAAATAATAGGTTTTGGAAGCTTTGAGGTCCGCGAGCGCAAAGAAAGAAAAGTAATAAGCCCGAATACTCGTGAAGAGATTACTGTTCCAGCAACTAGAGTTCCTGCTTTTAAACCTGGCAAATCTCTTAAAGAGGCAGTGGCTGCGGAAGTAAAACCTGCCAAAAAAGGTAAGAAAAAATAGTCATTAACACAGAATGAGAGGTATCTAGAATACCTCTCATTTTATTTTCTAAGAAAGCATGGGTTCGTCAGGTGGTGTGAAAACATTTACAGTTTCAGTGGTCCCACTTTAGACAGGATTTTTCCCTGTTTGGGAGACGGTGTATGCTGAAATGCTTTGGTGTCCCCAATGGCAAAAAAAAAGTAAGTAAATCTATAAGCGGAGTTCTGTATTAGATAGTCATCTATCTAGGATGCCAGTTACCTGACACCTCAAGCGACCTAACCCGGAAACGAGGCGGGCCACCTCATGGTTTCCCTATTTGGTCTTGCTCCGAGTGGGGTTTACCGAGCCGTTTAGTCACCTAAACGCTGGTGAGCTCTTACCTCACCTTTCCACCCTTACCTGACACTCAATATCCCATTTAATACTGCTGTGATGATGTCACTGAGTGCCAGGCGGTTTGTTTCTGTGGCACTATCCTTAGGGTCGCCCCTACTGGACGTTATCCAGCACCCTGCCCTGTGGAGCTCCGACTTTCCTCAGGATTAACCTGCGACTATCCGATTTACTTACTTATGCCACTTTATTATAAAGGCAATAAGCATTATAATCAAATAAATACTAGCTGGAAAGTGCTGGTCCGGTATTTTTTTTATAATGAGCAGGATTTTAGGGTTTTTTGCCGAACTAGTATATTTCAGGATAACAAGGAGTATCTAATTATACAATAAGGTTCCTTGTTCGAAACGAGCGAAATACGGACAAATCTCATAGTAAGAGGGGGTGAAGAGTTGTTGGAAATATTTGGTGCAACGGGTATAGTTGAGGGTATTTTTTCTAACCCTTTAGCAGGACTATTAGTGATTCTATTGTCAATATGGATATTTTTTAAATACTGTAAATGGGCCCGAAAATTTCAACTCTCAGGTGGGGTTAAGAAAATAGTGTTTATTCTCACCGGCCTTGGTTTGTTAGGTTTTAATATTTTATATTATTACGGAAACAGCATGGTCCTTGAAGGAGATTGGACTCACGCCACCCTTGCTTTAGTTGCTGCCCTGATATGGGTTTTTGTATTTGCTTTTGCTTTAATGGCTGAAACCAAAGCTGAATAGATAAACAATTGGAGGCGGCAGATTGCCGCCTCTTTGTTTTTTTTGTATATTTTATGTAGCACCACAAAAAAGGGGATAAGAAATGACCAGCGATGCAATTAAACGACAGATTTTTAGATATCAGGAAAGTGCTGGAATACAAGATGTAGAGGATTTGTTGGTTAACGAAGAAGAGTTTGCCATTTACGTCAACGACCGCTTCTATGGTCAGTATACCTGTTCTCCTTCCTATTGGGAGGAAATGGTAGTAGGGAAATTAGCCCTGGAGGGCACCATATCAACCTATGAGGATATTATTAGTATGGACAATATTGATAACCAACTGCATGTAAAAACTAATGGCCGTCTATCGGCGAGAACCAGCGCCCTTGTTGAAGAACCAGTTATCAGTGCATTGGATGTAATTCAACTCATGAAAAAACACCTGGAGAGCTCTGAACTGCACAGATTTACGGGTGGAGTACATTTAATGGGATTAGGAAAAGGAAATTCACTGTTAGCAGTACGAGAAGATATTAGCCGTCATACTGCAGTAGAAAAAATCTACGGCTATTGTCTAATCAATAATGTAGAATGCCGTGATAAAATTTTTCTGAGCAGCGGGAGGGTTACTAAAGACCTTATAGCCAAGATCCTGGAGATGCAGGTTAGAATAATAGTATCCAGGGCAGCTGTATCCAGCCGGGCACAAGAGATGGCCCAGGAGCAGGGTATTACCTTGATAGGGTTTGCTCGAGGAGAGCGATTTAATATATATTCCCATCCCCATAGAATAATAGTTTGAGGTAAGGATAGCTATGCAGGTGCCAATAACAATTATCAGCCCCGACGGCAGGGAAAAAATTCTATGGGCCTTTAAAGGGCAGAATCTATGGGAGGTTATGGCCCTAAACGGAATGGAACCGGGGCAAAACTGCGGGGGAAGGGGGACCTGCGGAAAATGCAAGGTGGGGCTTGAAGGGTATTCTCTTCCTTTATATCATAATGAGAAAGAACATCTTTTAGCCGAAGAAATAAACACAGGGGAACGGCTGGCGTGTTATTGCACGGTTGTCGAACCTTTAAAGGTTTACCTCCATTATAGTGATTATAATGATAAACACTTGAAAGAAATTCTGTTGGACAAATCTTTAACGGGAAAGAACCATCGGGTTTATAATCAAAGGTTTTTTATTCCCGGTCTGGACCGGCAAAACCCGGTGCCCCTTTATCAAAGACTGTCGGAAAGCCTGGCCGGCTATGTTTTTCAGCTTTCCAGCGGCTGTCTCAATGAATTAGCCCATCTGGATCGGGCAGGGAGACCCTCCCTGGAACTATGGGCAACCATTATAGACAATAAGATAGTCAAAAATATTAGCCGGGAAAGAAAAACACCTTTAGGAATTGCCTTGGATATCGGGAGTACAACCCTTTTTGCAGCTTTAATAGATATGGCAGGCGGAGAGATTATAGCCCAATCATCGGCTGCTAATATGCAAAAGGTTTTTGGTGCAGATATAATTTCCAGAGTTACTTATTGCCTGGAAAATAAAGACGGAGGAGAAAAACTGCACCAGATTTTGATTAACAATATAAACAGCTTAATAGGTGACCTTTTGCAGGAATGCGGTTTAAACCAGGAGCAAATTTATGAACTGGTGGCGGTTGGTAATCCGGTAATGCTGCACTTTCTGCTTAATCTAGATACTCGGGGATTTGCTCAGGCCCCTTATTCAGGTATTTTTTATGATGAAATCAGTTGTTCTGCCTCATCCCAGGGCATTCTGGCCAACTGTAATGCAGAATTAGTCTTGCTGCCTCAAATTGGAGGTTTTGTAGGGGCGGATACAATAGCCTGCCTGTTAACTGTACCTTATGACAAAAAGAGCTATCTGCTGATTGATATTGGTACCAATGGCGAAATAGTCCTGTCAGATGGTAGACGTCTGTGGGCTGCTTCTACTGCTGCTGGGCCAGCTTTTGAAGCAGGTGGCATAACCTGTGGGGTAAGAGCTGGAGAAGGAGCCATTGACAGAGTGTACTGGGATGAACAGGGCAAATTTGATTTTCGCCTCTTGGGAGAAGGACCGGTGAAGGGGTTGTGCGGCTCAGCCATCATCGACATATTAGCTGGTCTTTTGAATAATGGATATATCAGCAGTAACGGGGTAATAACCAATAAAACACACAGTAATTTTATAACCAGGCAATCTAATCGGGGAACCCAGATTATTTTAATGGCTGAGGAAAATACTCTCTCCGGTCTGCCACTTGTCCTTGATCAGGAGGACATTAGACAAATTCAACTGGCTAAGAGCGCAATCAGGACGGGTATTGATATTCTGCTGGAAAAGGCCGGTATGAGCTTTGATCAACTGGATCGGATTTATTTAGCCGGAGCTTTTGGTAGTTTTGTTGATCCCCGCAATGCTATAAGGGTAGGAATTCTACCTCCGGTTGAACACCAAAAGGTGGTTAATATTGGCAATGCCGCTGGCCTAGGAACTGTCAAAGCGCTCCTACAGCTGGAACAAAGGGAAAATGCCAGAAAGATCAAGAAAAAGATTGAATATGTGGAACTGGCCGGGCAAGAAACCTTCCAAAAAAAGTATATTCAGTATTTGGATTTTTAAAAAAGCAGTCTCAGGATGGACTGCTTTTTTTACGGGTTTATCTTTAAGTTGTTTATGATTAATCCGGTAATAAGCTTGGGATAAAAGTAAGTGGATTTTTGGGGCATTTTATCCCGGCTTTCAGCTACATCAACAATTTCCTCCACCCGGGTAGAATTCAGGAAAAAGCCGATTTGGAATTGACGGCTGTCTACCTGTTTGACCACCCACTCTTCGCTGCGGCTGTAAGCCAGGTTTTCCTGATTGGCTCTTTGCTCAGTTCCTATGCCCAGTAAACCATCAAGTATAATATTGTCCAAGATGGCTACATCAAGCTCCTTCCAGGCATCTGATCTTCCCTGGGGCAGCTGTTGCTTTATTGACTCCAAGTTTTTTAGGGTAAGGAAATAAAGGGTTCCATCTAAGTACATTCCAAAGACGTGGCCATTCTTTCTGCGGTTCTCCAGTTGATTGATATAATCCTTTAGATCGTTTTTGTTATCTGCTGTCTCTAGCACAAAAAGTGCTTCCAGTTTTTCTTTAAAAGTATCAGAGTCAAAGTTGGGCAGGTTGCTGACCAGGCGGTGGGTAGGGAGTACTACCAAACCTTCATCATAGAGATTAACCAGGGTAGCCATCACGTAGTCAAAGCCTTCCTGTTTGGCTTCTTTCATTTCCCGAGCATATTCCAAGGCAGTTTCATATCTATGGTGTCCATCAGCAATAAAAATTTTGGTCGGGGATAGTAGGGAGATAACTTGGCCAATGATTTCATCATCATCTACAACCCAAATTTTATGAACTTCATTGTTTTCATCAGTGATGTTTATCACGGGTGGGGCATCATTAACAAAATCGTTGATTAAGGAGTCAACTGTTCTTTTTTCATCTACGTACAGTCCAAAAATGGAACTGAAATTGGATTGGGTAGCTCTCATTAGCTGCAGGCGATCAGCTTTGGGTTTGGAAAGGGTTTCTTCGTGGGGTAATACAGTACCCTTTTCATAAGGTTCTACAGCCAAACCACATATTAGTCCGGTTCTTATAAGTTTTTTACCTCGATTAAGAAATTCCTGCCGGTAAACGTAAAATGAAGGCTTGGGTTCAGGAATTAAGATTTCATCCTGCAGCCACTTTTCCAAGTACTTGGCAGCACGCGTATAACGGTTATTTTCTATAGTATCCTGTGGAAAGGTGAAGCCTAATTCCAAACGAATGATATTTACAGGGCTTTCCGCATAATATCTGGCCTGGGCGGTTTCATCAATTATGTCATAGGGTGGAGTAACAACTGATGACAAATTGGCGATTTTTTCTTGATTATACCTTAGTCCTCTAAACGGAATTATTCTTGCCATGGTAAAGGATTTTCCCCCCTAACTGCTTTTTACCTCTCGGTAGTTAAAATTTTAGTACAGGTATCGTATTAATGCAATTGCTTGTTATGAAGGTTCCTGTCTGGTGGTTTGGTCAAGCTTTCTTGATTTATCCAAATAACCATGTTTTAATGGGTTAGCGGTTGTAATAATCTATTGGAGGTATTTATTATGCTGGACTATCACATCCATGCCTTGGCTCATGGGGAGTACCGGTACAGCTATGATTGGCTGGGCCGTTTTTTAATTGCAGCCAAAAACCTTAATATTGGAGAAATCGGTTTTTCCGAGCATGATGAATATATTAACCTGATAGATTTTCACCTTATAGGCCAATTAAAGGAACGTAACCCTGGAATTATAATTAAAATGGGACTTGAAGTTGACTATGCCCCTGGTCGGGAAGAAGAGATAAGAAGCCTGTATGATTATGCTGAGTTTGACTATATTATTGGATCGGTGCATTTCATTGATGGGTGGGCTTTTGATCATCCTGATTACCAGGCGGGTTTTTTAAACCGGGATGTGGATGAGGTGTACCAATCCTACTGCTACTTGCTAAAAAAGGCTGTTGAGTCAGGTTTATTTGATATAATAGGACATATTGATTTAGTAAAAAAATGGGGCCATCGGCCGCTTAAAAAAAATGTTCTGGAATACCTTGATCCGGTATTAACCAGTATTAAAGATTCTGACCTGGTAATAGAAATAAATAGCAGCGGTCTTAATAAACCGGTTAGGGAAATCTACCCTTCCCTAGAAGTTTTGGAAAGGATATATCAAATGGGTATACCCATTACATTAGGATCAGATGCTCATAATCCTCAGGAGCTGGGGCAGAATTTTACTGATGCAGTTTACTGGGCCAAAAAAATAGGTTTTAAGAAGTTGGCTCATTTTGAAAAACGGCGTAAGAAGCTCAAGACCTTTTAAAAGGAGAATCTTATTGATGAATGAAGTAGCAGTACTAATTATCAGTCTAGGAATAATTTTGATCGGAGCAGAAGTTTTTGTGAATGGAGTTGAATGGCTGGGAAAGGTATTTAACCTTTCGGAAGGGGCTGTGGGCAGCGTACTGGCTGCAGTAGGTACCGCTCTCCCAGAGACATTAATACCTATAATAGCCATAGTCTTTGGACACGGACAGCATGGACATGAAATAGGAATTGGCGCCATTTTAGGTGCTCCTTTCATGCTCTCTACATTAGCCATGTTTGTAACAGGTGTGGCGGTTTTTGCCTTTAGCCGCAGAAGAAGAACCGGCAGCAAGGTAGTTGTCGATTACTCAAACATGTCCAGAGATTTGGGATTCTTTATTATTGTGTACGCCTTAGCAGTATTAACTGGAATAATACCCGCAGGATTTAGAACACTAAAAATTATCATTGCCTGCGTACTGGTAATAGCATATTTCAGCTACGTTTTTCTAACAGTTAAGCAGGAGCGGAGTATTGAATCAGACCAGCAGCTTCCCTGTTGTTATTTTGCGCGCCAACAAGCCTGTCCTTCATCTTTGATCATTATTCTTCAGGTTCTAGTGGCGCTGGGACTTATTATTCTGGGTGCCAACCTTTTTGTATCGGCAATAGAACAAGTTGCTGCTATGTATGCAGTTCCCGCTTTTATACTGGCCTTGATAATTACTCCCATTGCCACCGAGTTGCCCGAGAAATTCAACAGTGTTATTTGGATATCACGTGGGAAAGATACCCTGGCTCTGGGTAACATTACGGGTGCCATGGTCTTTCAAAGTTCATTGATTCCGGCATTAGGAATTCTGCTGACTGACTGGCAACTGAATTCTTCTGCATTATTGTGCGCGTTAATTGCAATACTATCAGCTGCATTTATTTTTTGGGAGCTGCAAAGCAAGAAACATCTCACTAATCTTACACTTATGATGGGGGGAATTTTTTATGGTATGTTCCTGCTGGGAGTTTTAAATGGGATAATATCATAGTATTGCCCCATGATAAATTGATTGCAAAAGGAGGCAAAAAAAGAGAATGGCAACAATCGCCAACCCGTATGACAAGGCTCATGAATTGGCTCGTTCCATCATTAACAGCAGCATTTACGCCAATTATATTCAAGCCAAAGAAAGAGTGGAAAAACAACCGGAGTACAGGGAAAAAATCTTTAATTTTCGCGAAAAGCAAATGAGAGTTAACCGTGCTGAACTATTAGGAGAAGAACTGCCCGAAACATTGGTTCATGAGCTATCTGTTGAATTTGCCAAACTTAACCGGACTAAAGAAATAGCAGATTTTTTCCAGGCAGAACAGAGCTTTATCCGGATGTTCAGCGACATTCAAGAAATTTTACACAAAAGCCTACAGGTAGGATTGGGAGAATAATGAGTTACTAAAAAGATCCTGCTATCCATAGGACCTTAATGCCCGCATAAGGGCCTTCTCTATAGATTGGGACCGATCAACTCTAAGGGTATTTACAGACTAGTCGGACAAGGTAATCTTAAAAAATTAGCGAGAATACATAAACGAATAGGTTCTTCATTAGAGAGTACCATGTGCGCTAAAGGAGGGGACAAGATTGTACGAAATAAAAAGGAAGGCCGTACTGGGGCCAGCCATCAACTTGTTTGATGTTGTGGCTCCGGAAATTGCACGTAAAGCTCAAGCCGGCCAGTTTATTATACTTCGTCAGAATGAATGGGGGGAACGTATCCCGCTTACTATTGCAGACTATGATCGGGAAAGGGGCCTGATCACCATTATTTTTCAGGAGGTAGGGAGATCTACCATTGATTTGGGAAAAATGGAGGCAGGGGATAAGATTCTTGATTTTGTAGGGCCGTTAGGGCGACCATCAGAAATAGATAAATACGGTAATGTAGTATGTGTAGGCGGAGGGGTAGGGATTGCACCCCTTTATCCTATAACCCGTGAACTCTTTGCCGCAGGTAACAAAATTGTTTCCGTAATTGGGGCACGTTCAAGAGAGGTCCTGATTTGGGAAGATAAAATGAGGTCAGTTAGCAATGAAATCCACATAGCTACTGATGATGGTTCTTATGGTACTAAAGGATTTGTTACGGATATTCTAAAAGAAGTACTCAATGGGGAAAAAATTGACATGGTACTGGCTATTGGCCCCCTGGTAATGATGCAGTCAGTATCAGAATTAACCAGGACTCACGGGATAAAAACCCTGGTAAGCCTTAATCCCATTATGCTGGATGGGACAGGAATGTGCGGAGCCTGCCGCGTACAGGTAAATGGAGAGATAAAATTTGCCTGTGTGGACGGTCCTGAATTTGACGGGCATGAGGTAGACTGGGAAAATGCCAGGAGCAGAGCTTTGATGTTCAAAGAAGAGGAGAGAATTGCTCTGCAGTCTGAAAGAAAGCATTCCCACGGTGAAGAAGGTGGATGCGAATGTCAAAGAGAGAAATAATCAAGACAAAATATCCTATGCCGGAAAAGGCTCCTGAGGAAAGGATTAAATCTTTTGAAGAAGTTGCCCAGGGGTATACTGAAAACCTGGCTATGCTGGAAGCCAAAAGGTGTCTGCAATGTAAGGACCCTAAATGCGTGGCCGGGTGTCCGGTAGGGGTAGATATCCCTTCTTTTATACAATTGATTATGGACGGGAAATTTGCGGATGCAGCTAGGAAAATTAAAGAAAAAAATGCTCTTCCAGCTATTTGTGGCAGGGTATGTCCCCAGGAGAGCCAATGCGAGAAAGACTGCATCATGGGCAAAAAAAATGAACCGGTGGCTATCGGCAGGTTAGAAAGATTTGTGGCTGATTGGGAACTTAATAATATTGATCTGGAATTAGAAAAAGCACCCTTTACCGGAAAACAAGTAGCAGTTGTGGGCTCAGGCCCTTCTGGCCTTACCTGTGCTGCTGAATTGGCGAAAATGGGGCACGCGGTTACGGTATTGGAGGCCTTGCACGTGGCCGGAGGAGTACTGGTATATGGTATTCCAGAATTTCGGTTGCCTAAATCCATTGTTGCTCGTGAAATACAAAACATTGAAAAACTAGGAGTTTCCTTTAAAGTAAACTCTGTAGTGGGAAAGCTGCAATCTATAGAGGAATTGCTGAAAGGAGGATTTGACGCAGTATATATTGCTACCGGAGCGGGTCTTCCTTATTTTATGGATATTCCCGGAGAAAACCTTAATGGAGTATACTCTGCCAACGAATTTCTCACCCGGGTTAATCTAATGAAAGCATACGGTTTCCCTGAATATCTTACCCCTGTCCGCACCGGCAAAAGAGTTGCGGTTATCGGCGGAGGCAATGTGGCCATGGATGCGGCTCGAACTGCCCTGCGGCTGGGAGTGGAGGAATCATATATTGTTTACCGCCGTTCGGAAAAAGAGATGCCTGCAAGGGTGGAAGAGGTTCATCATGCTCGTCAGGAGGGAGTAAAATTTAAACTCTTATGCAGTCCTGTGGAAATTAAGGGTGATGACGAAAACCGTGTAAAATCTATTATATGCCAGCAATTTGAACTGGGGGAACCTGATGATTCTGGGAGAAGGAGGCCAGTACCCATCCCTGGATCGGAATTTGAGATTTCGGTAGATACAGTAGTAATGGCCATAGGCCAGGGGCCGAATCCTCTGGTTCCGGCTGCTACTCCGGGATTGCGAACCAATCGGAGGGGAAACATTGTGGCCGATGAAGATGGCAGGACTTCAATTCCGGGTGTTTTTGCCGGCGGCGATGTGGTTAGCGGTGCAGCTACAGTTATCCTGGCCATGGGGGCCGGTAAGCGGGCAGCTCAGAGCATTAACCATTATTTGCTGGGTAATTAAACTATATTAGAATTGCATACAATATATTTGTGGCAAATGTATTTACAGAAATATGAAATAATATCTATAATTTATAAAATCAAGCCAGTTATAAAGGGGGATAAAGGAATGTCATATGTACATGATTTATTGGAAAGGGTTAAACAGAGAGACCCCAATGAGCCCGAGTTTTTCCAGGCAGTGGAGGAGGTTTTAGAGTCGATTGAACCGGTACTGGAAAAACATCCCGAGTATATTGAAAGTGGACTGCTGGAAAGGATAATAGAGCCAGAAAGGCAGATTATTTTCCGGGTTCCCTGGATTGATGACCGTGGCAGGGTTAATGTCAATCGCGGCTTCAGAGTACAGTATAACAGTGCCATCGGTCCCTACAAGGGTGGTATACGTTTTCACCCTTCAGTTAACTTAGGAATTATAAAATTCCTGGGCTTTGAACAAACCTTTAAGAATTCCCTTACCGGGTTGCCTATGGGAGGAGGCAAAGGGGGCAGCGATTTCGACCCCAGAGGAAAATCAGATAATGAAGTGATGCGTTTTTGCCAGAGTTTTATGACCGAATTATTCCGGCATGTAGGTGCCAATACCGATGTGCCGGCTGGTGATATTGGCGTAGGAGCCAGAGAGATAGGTTATATGTTTGGGCAGTACAAGAGAATAGTAAATATTTTTGAGGGTGTCTTTACCGGGAAAGGCCCGTCTTGGGGCGGGAGTCTGGGCCGTCCGGAGGCAACTGGTTATGGAACCGTGTATTTTATTGAGGAAATGTTGAAGTCCCGTGGCGACAACATTAAGGGTAAGACTATTGCCATTTCCGGTTATGGCAATGTGGGAACCTTCTTTATCCAAAAAGCCAACCAGCTGGGAGCTAAAGTTGTTACTATCGGAGATGAATATGGCTATGTCCACGATCCGGATGGAATAGAGGGTGAAAAACTGGACTTCCTGATGGATTTGTGGTGCACTTACCGTCGCCCGGCCCGGGATTATGCAGAAAAATTCGGGCTCAAGTGGATTGAGGGTAAACGCCCCTGGGAAGTTCCCTGTGATATTGCAGTACCTACTGCCACCCAGAATGAGATTAACGCGGAAGATGCCCAAAAACTTCTTGCCAATGGATGTACTTGTGTGGCTGAAGCGGCCAACATGCCCAGTACAGCAGAAGCAGCTGCGATATTCCTTAAAAGTGGTATTTTGTACGCTCCTTCCAAAGCAGTAAATGCCGGGGGAGTGGCTGTATCGGGATTAGAAATGACTCAGAACAGCATGAGGTTATCCTGGACCTTTGAGGAAGTTGACGCCAAATTGAAAGACATTATGGTTAACATATATAGAAAAGCCAGTGAAGCTGCTAAAGAATATGGAGTTGAAGGGAACTTGGTAGCGGGTGCCAATATTGCTGGCTTTACCAAAGTAGCAGAAGCCATGATGGCTCAGGGATGCGTATAAAATCATTGCTTTTCCAAATGACTCTGAGTATGAGTAATACTCAGAGTCATTTTTTATTTTGGGGTAACCGGCAAATATATAAGAATAATCAGTCTTGGGGCAGTATTTGGTGGTGTGCTATAATTTATAAGAGAAAGCGGCATTATTAGCCTTTTGGGGTAGTTGGAGGATTTTCATGAGACGATGGAGCGTTTACTGGTTTTTTCTAGTATGGTTCTGGCTTATGGTAAACAGTACAGGTGTTGCTTGGGCGTCGGGAGAACTCTATGAAAAGGCCAAAGTAATCAAAGTTGAAAGCGTTGAAGCCGAGGAGCGGGTGGAAGGCCAGTATTTCGAGGAACAAGCGGTAACTGTCGAAGTGCTGACCGGAAAGCACAAGGGTAAAATCTTGACTGCAGGCAACACTCTGTCAGGCAGTCCTGGATGGGACATTATAGTTGATGAAGGAGATAAGGTTATTCTCTACATTTCTGAAGAGAATGGCCAAATCCAGGAAGTATATATTTCTGACCTGGAACGGGCATCTTACTTGAATTATTTGATTATAGGATTTGTTTTGAGCTTGGTGGTAATTGGAGGTATAAAAGGTGTAAAATCTTTGGTTGCTTTAGGTCTGACCATTTTAGCCATATACAAGATTCTGTTGCCGGGTTTGATCAATGGTTATTCCCCTATTCCATTAACTATAGTTATCTCGGTGGGAGTAACTCTAATTACTATGATTATTGTGGCCGGACTGACCAAAAAAGCTATAGCAGCGAGCCTGGGGACCCTGGGAGGAGTTTTAGTTGCGGGAATTCTTGCCACCATTACAGGAGACCTGGCTCATTTAACCGGATTTGCTTCAGAAGAAAGCAGAATGCTACTTTATGTGGAAGACATTAAGGTTGATATAAGGGGCCTTCTTTTTGCGGGGATTATTATTGGGGCCTTGGGTGCAATTATGGATGTTGCCATGTCCATCGCATCGGCAGTTGAAGAGGTCAAACAAGCCAATCCGGCTCTAAGCATAGCCAGAATGATAAAAGCAGGTATGAATGTGGGGCGTGATATTATGGGGACCATGGCCAATACCCTTATTCTGGCTTATACTGGAGGTGCTCTGCCCTTGTTATTGTTATACCTGGCTTATGAGACATCGGGTATGAGGATTTTGAATACTGAATTAATTGCCACAGAGATTATACGGGCAATTGCAGGAAGTATAGGACTGATAATTTCTGTTCCTATAACCGCTATAATATCTGGCATATTATCCAGCAATCGATGGCGGCGAAAAAACGAGAAAAATGTCTATTAATGATGTAAGAACGGGCTTTTTTACATATTTTTATAGAATTTACTTTGAAAGATTTGCAGGATAACGACTTATAAAGTCGAATTACTATAATATAGCAAATAAAGATCGGAATTATTTTACATATATTCACAAGTAAGTTCGTAAAAGCAATTTTAATTGGAAATTTTCTTTTAAAATGGAACGGGATATTTTAAAGGAATTCTAATATATATAAACAAATGACCGGTTGGATGTTGTTTAGTTTAGGTCTTGAATAATACCCATTTATTTTAATTGGGTTGAATCGTTGTACTCCGGTTTAGGCGTAGTTTTACTATTTAAGAGGAACGGGATCAAAAATTAATAGTTTTTCCAAATACTGGGGATACGTGCTTTAGACCCGGACTCTATTTTTGTAACCTTTTTTAAGCATAAAAGAAAGCAAGGTGAAGTCGATGAATCAAAACAAAAGAGTTCACAACAAAAACTACACAAGTATCGCTTTAACTGCCTTGATTATGTTTGTTCTTTGGATACTCTTATCCTGGTGCTTTGATCCGATGCTTTTGGGTATAGGTGTGTTTTGTTGTCTGCTGGTAGCTTTCTGGTCTCACGATCTCCTAATTGGGGACGTTGATTTAGGGTTGGCTTGCAAAAGAATGTGGCGTCTTATAAAGTATTTGCCATGGCTGATGTGGCAAATTTTTTTATCCAATCTAACCCTGGTTTATTTGACCCTTCATCCCCGAAATTTGATTGAGCCTACGGTTATCACTTTAGATCCTCATTTGGAAACCAATATGGGTGTGGTTACCTTTGCCAATTCTATTACACTAACGCCTGGAACGGTTACCGTTGAGGCGAATAAGAATTGCTTTGTTGTTCATGCCATTACCCGCGAGCTCGCCGATGACGTGTTAAATGGCGATATGCTTAAACGAGTTAAAGCTATTGAACGTGGTTAATTCACCAGTTGGATCGGGGGATTTTTCAATGTTTGAAATTGTACTTACACTTATCGTATTATCAGCCTGCCTAGTTCTTTATCGAATGGTGAAAGGACCAACGGTTTACGATAGGATTCTTTCTGCCAATGTTATTGGCACCAAAACCGTGATAATTATTGTGGTGGCGGGATTCGTTTTTCAATGTCCGGAGTTTTTTGTCGATATTGCTCTGATGTATGCGCTACTGAACTTTATAATGGCCTTGGCATTCCTGAGATATGTTGAAAGAGGACGTTTGGACTGAATTTTAGAGGCAAGGTGAAAAGCTGATGGATGTAAACGTAAAAATCTTAATTGTAATTTTATTATTAGCCGCAGGAAGTTTTTTGATGGTGGTTGCCTCTATTGGCGTACTAAGGTTCCCGGATGTCTACAGCCGTATGCATCCGGCCGGCAAGGTGGATACCTTTGGGCAGACCTTGATACTGCTGGGTCTGGCCGTGTACCAGGGAATATCTCCCCTGACCATAAAGATTCTATTGATTATATTGTTTCTATATGTGATAAACCCGGCGGCAACTCATTTTCTGGCCCAGGCTGCTTACCAATCAGGGTTAAAGCCTTGGCAAAAAAACAAAAATGATTAATTAAGTAGCAATGATCAGTAAGTTTCAGTAGCTTAGCAATTGGCACAGGGCAACAAATTGCTGTATGGAGATGAGAAAATGGCGGACTTAATACTTCTATTCTTTCTATTGATATGTGCGATTGCAGCAATGATGCAGAAAAAGCTTTTAAATGCTGTAGTTATTCTATCCGTTTATAGCTTTGTTATGGCTCTGGTATGGGTACGTTTAGGCGCGATAGACGTAGCTATAACTGAGACAGCTGTAGGGGCAGGCATTTCCACGGTACTCTTCATTGCCGTCCTGACACGGGTTAAACCTGAAGAAGCCGTGGCGGCTGCCAAAGTAAAAGTTTTGCCCTTAATAGCTGTTCTGGTAGTAGGTGCCATCCTTATTTATGGTACTCTTGATATGCCCCCATTCGGTTCCCCATCGGCTGTGACTAATACCCATGTAGTGCCCAGGTATTTGGAAAAAGGGGTAGAGGAGACAGGTGTGGATAACTATGTAGCTGCTATTTTGGCATCATACCGCGGATACGATACTTTGGGGGAAACAACAGTAATTTTTACTGCGGGACTATGTGTAGTATTACTCTTAAGATCGGATAAGAAAAGGCCTTAATCTGGGTGATGAAAGGAGGCAAGATCAAAGTCATGTGCATGCAAGAGTTGGATAATGATTTAAATGCAAAAGAACCAAAACAAGGCTCGGATATTATTCGGAAAACTCTGGTTACCAAATTGATCGCGTTTGTACAGTTGTTTGCCCTTTACGTAATTATATTTGGCGAAATGGGGCCTGGAGGAGGCTTCCAGGGCGGAGTGGTCCTAGGCGCCAGTGTTATTATATACATGCTGATTTTTGGTCTGGAAAAAGGCAGGGAAAAAATGTCCCGGACGTTAAGTGACATTTTCAGTTCTACAGGTGTCATGATATATGGCGGAATTGGGGTATTGTGTTTGCTGGCCGGGGGTAAGTACCTGGAATACGGTGCACTTCCTTTAGGAAGCCCTGCTATTGGAAACCATTATGGAATTATGGGGATTGAAATAGGGGTCGGAATTACCGTTGCAGCCACCATGATTATATTATTTAGTGAAATGGCAGGAAGAGATTGATATGATGGAATTTATTTTAGGCAAATATAATTATTGGATTTATGTACTCGTAATGATGGTTGGCTTTTATACGGTAATGGCTAAAGAGAACCTCATTAAGAAAGCCATTGGGCTCACTATCTTTCAAACGGCAGTGTTTCTGTTATACATTTCCGTGGGAAAGGTCCATGGCGCCACCGTACCCATTTTCCGAGAAGGAATAGAGACCTACATCAATCCCTTACCCCATGTTCTAATTCTAACGGCAATTGTAGTGGGGGTAAGTACTACAGCGGTAGCATTTGCCCTTATAGCCAATATCAATCGTGAATATGGAACTGTAGAAGAAAATGCAATATTGGAGATGAGCAAGAACGATGACTGAACATTTTCCTGTCTTAGTAATTGTTGTGCCTTTATTATTAGCTCTTATCGTTCCTGTAGCAGGCAAAATTAAAACAATATATAGCTGGATCATTGTAGCCCTTACGACTTTCTTTTGCTTCGTTGTTTCCCTCTGCATAGTACGCCAGGTGATGATGGTCGGCAAAATCAGTTACTGGCTGGGAAATTGGGAACCTCCTTGGGGTATTGAGTATGCTATTGATTATCTTAATGCCTTTGTATTGGTCATAGTTTCTTTTTTGGCCTTTGCGGTTACCATTTATTCCAGAAAAAGTGTAGCGGATGAGATACAGGAAAGCAAAATTCCCGCCTTTTATGGGGTTTACCAATTGTTTGTGGTCGGTTTAATGGGAATGATAGTAACCGGTGATTTATTTAATGTTTATGTATTCCTGGAGATTACTTCCCTTACCGGTTATGCCCTGGTGGCCATGGGCAATCCCAGAAAGGCTCCTTTGGCTGGCTTTAGGTACCTGGTCATTGGAACCATCGGTGCCACCTTTGTCCTGCTGGGAATTGGCTATTTATATATTGCTACAGGAAGCTTGAATATGGCTGACCTGGGAGCCCGACTCCCGGAATTGTATGGATCAAAGTTGGTATTAACGGCATTTACCTTTTTTGCCATCGGTTTTAGCATAAAGATTGCCTTATTTCCCATGCATTCCTGGCTCCCTGATGCGTATACTTTTGCTCCCTCAACAGTCAGTGCCTTAATGTCCGCAACGGGGACCAAGGTGGGAGCATATGCCTTTATCAGGGTTTTGTTTACCGTATTCGGAGTGGACGTATTTCTTAATGAATGGATAAATATTTCTTATTTCTTTATTATTCTGGCCTCGGCGGCCATAATAGTAGGATCTGTAATAGCCATAGGCCAGAAAAATGTTAAAAGAATGCTGGCTTATTCAAG
The DNA here is from genome assembly GCA_050949885.1 of Syntrophomonadaceae bacterium. Classification (GTDB taxonomy): domain Bacteria; phylum Bacillota; class Syntrophomonadia; order Syntrophomonadales; family Syntrophomonadaceae; genus JBMNGO01. The sequence continues at coordinate 343,965 of JBMNGO010000005.1, forward strand.
TGTGAGTCAAATTGGCTATATAATGTTAGGTGTGGCCTTAATGAATCCTACCGGGTTACAGGGAGCTTTTCTGCATATCTTTAATCATGCCTTGATGAAGTGTACCCTGTTTTTGTCAGTAGGTTGTATAGCCTATAAGACTGGCATTACTCATATTGCTGATTATAAAGGGTTGGGGGCTAAAAAGCCTTGGGCTATGGCCGCATTTACCGTTGGCTCCCTTTCTATGATTGGAGTTCCTTTAACCGTTGGTTTTGTCAGCAAATGGTATCTGGCTTTAGGTTCACTGGAAAGGGGCATGTGGTATCTCGTTCCGGTTATCCTGTTAAGTTCGGTTCTTATGCTGGTTTATTTCTGGCGTGTAATTGACAGGATTTACTTTCAGGAAGATGAACGGATGGAAAGGGCTGAGGGATCTGAGGCCCCGCCCAGCATGATTGTTCCAACAGTAGTAATTGCAGCTCTTTGCGTAGTATTTGGAACTCTGGCCTTCATTCCAGTAGAAATCACCGAAAAAGCAGCACTATTGCTACTAAGGTAGAGAAAGAGGGATAAGCTTTGGACGTAATTACCTCAATAAAACCATTATATGCAATCTTAATATCACTGGTAACAATATGTTTAATACTGATTTCTCCTAATAAATCCGTATTTAGAGAAGTTTATTCAGTGCTTTCTGCGTTCATAAAACTGGCTATTATTGTTTCAATGGTACCGCTGATCTTGCAAGGAAAAACTATTGAATACCATCTGGTCACCGTTTTGCCTGGGCTTGATTTGTCCCTGCGGGTAGATGCTCTGGGTATGATATTTGCCCTAACGGCGTCTTTCCTTTGGGTGGTAACGTCCTTTTACACCATTGGCTACATGCGTTCTCATTATGGCGAAGACTATGAGAAAGTGCAGTCCATGACCAGATTCTTTAATTTTTTCCTGGTAGCTATGGCATCAGCCATTGGAACAGCCTTTGCCGGGAACTTATTTACCTTGTATATTTTTTATGAAGTGCTGACTCTATGCACCTATCCCCTGGTGGTCCATGACCAGACTAAAGAGGCCCTATATGGTGCCCGCAAATACTTGGTGCATTTATTGGGTACTTCCCTGTTATTCTTTTTACCGGCCATATTCTTGACTTACTATTATACGGGCACTCTCGACTTCAGTGCCAGCGGAATACTAGCTTCGGCTGCTCCTGACAGTATTTTGGCCATTATATTTATACTGTTTATTGCAGGTATTGCCAAGGCAGCCTTAATGCCATTTCACGCCTGGCTGCCGGCCGCTATGGTGGCCCCTACACCAGTCAGTGCTCTCTTGCATGCGGTGGCGGTAGTCAAGGCCGGTGTATTCACAGTAATCAGGGTTGTACTCTTTATCTTTGGTACCGGGCTGTTACAGGATTTAAACCTAGGTGTTTACCTGGCCTATTTTGCATCATTTACCATAATAGTAGCTTCCATTATTGCCATGCGTCAGGATAATCTGAAGCTGCGACTGGCATACTCGACGGTCAGCCAGTTATCCTATATTGTGCTGGGGGTTTCCCTTTTAACCGTTAGCGGCATTACCGGCAGCATTCTTCACCTGACCGTCCATGCCTTTGGCAAGATTACTTTGTTCTTTGCGGCTGGCGCCATTTTGGTGGCTACCCATAAAACCAACATCAGCCAGCTGGATGGCATAGGAAAACAAATGCCCTTTACCATGACCGCATTTGCTATTGGGAGCCTGTCAATGATTGCCGTACCTCCGGCAGCAGGTTTTATAAGCAAGTGGTATTTGACTATGGGAGCTATTGAAGCCGGTCAGTTGGTTTTGGTGGCTGTGCTGGCCATAAGTTCGCTGCTAAACGCCGCTTACTTTTTGCCCATTGTATATCGGGCTTTTTTCAAACCTTCAGCCGTAAGCGGAAACAGTATACAAATAAGGGAGGCCCCTCCCTTAATGGTAGGAGCGATTATGGTTACAGCGGCAGCTGTTTTGTTCATCTTCTTTAATCCCGATGTTTTGATGGATTTGATCCGGATTATTATAAGCACCTTAGTTATTTGACAGAGCGGGTAGCGCATAGTAGGGGAGGCAGAAAAAATGAAAAAGATAATTGAATTTTTTGAAAGACCTGACATCCAATCGAAAACCCGCTGGTTTTTTATAGCCGTTTTGATTTTGCTGGTACTGGCAGACCCAATTATGGAAAAGCACCCTGTTTTCTCACTGGAGAAAATACCGGCATTTTATGCGGCTTATGGGTTCCTCAGTTGTACTTTAATCGTGGCTATATCCAAGATACTGGGGAAAATTTGGCTGCAAAAGGGGGAAGATTATTATGAATAGCTTATTGCCTGCGCCCTGGGCCATATTTATTATCGGTGCCCTTCTACTCTTGTTAGTTAAAGGCAGGTTACGGAGCATTTTAATAGTCCTGATTCCCTGCTTGGCTTTTTTCAGTCTGCACTTACTCCCTGAGGGGAGTTCAGGATTGGTCAAGTTCCTTGATTATACTCTGGTGTTTAACCGGGTTGACCGCTTGAGTCTGGTTTTTGGCAATATATTCGTAATCATGGCCTTTGCCGGTGCTATTTATTCCCTGCATGAAAAAGGCTATGCCCAGATTGTGGCTGCCTTTATATATGTGGGCAGTGCACTGGGAGCTGTGTTGGCCGGGGATTATATAACCCTGTATATTTTCTGGGAAATAATGGCCTTTAGTTCAGTCTATCTAATTGTCGCCCGGGGCAGCGAAAAATCCAAGAATGCTTCCTTTAGATATATACTGGTTCATCTTTGCGGCGGCATGCTGCTCCTATCGGGAATTGTAATTCAAATCAGTACAACCGGGTCAACAGAGTTTAACCTGCTCGGTTTGAGCAGTTTGGCTTCCTATCTTATCTTGCTGGGTTTTGCTGTTAATGCTGCTATTCCTCCTCTATCAGCCTGGTTATCCGATGCCTACCCAGAAGCAACAGTAATAGGTACAGTATTTCTCAGTGCTTTTACCACCAAAACAGCCGTATATACGCTGGCTAGGGCTTTTCCAGGGACGGATATTCTGATCTGGGCAGGAATTATTATGACCATATACGGGATAGTCTTCGCTATCTTGGAAAATGATATGCGCAGGATTCTCTCCTATAGTATTATCAACCAGGTAGGTTTTATGGTAGTGGGAATAGGCATTGGAACCCCCATGGCCCTAAATGGAGCAGTATCACATGCTTTTGCCCACATTCTCTACAAAGGTTTGCTGATGATGTCAGCAGGGGCAGTTTTGTATACTACAGGACGGAGTAAATGTACGGAATTAGGCGGTTTATACAAGTCCATGCCAGCTACCCTTGGCTTATGTTTGATTGGGGCAGCTTCCATTTCGGCTTTTCCTCTTACCAGTGGATTTGTTACTAAATCCATGATTTCTGATGCAGCTGCCCATGAAGGATTATATGCTATCTGGATGCTGCTGACCCTGGCATCAGCAGGGGTATTTTTACATGCCGGTATTAAATTTCCTTACTTCGTCTTTTTTGCTAAGGATAATGGGCTGCGCCCCAAGGAGGCACCAGTCAACATGCTGATCGGTATGAGTGTTCCCGCATTTCTCTGCCTGTTTATCGGTATATTCCCCAGGACCATATATAGCATTCTTCCTTTCGCTGTTGATTATGAACCTTATACTTCCTATCATGTTATTACCCAGTTACAGTTGCTCATGTTCTCGGCATTGGCATTTTTTATGCTCCTCAAGTATCTGCAGAGAACCAACACTATTACATTGGATACTGATTGGTTCTATCGCCGCGGTGCACAAATAGTTGTTAACCTGGCGGGCGCACCTCTGGTATATGTGGCTAATGCTATAGCCAGAGTTTCCTTTGAAACAATTCCGGGATTCCTTATCCGCTTTGGCGAGAATCCCACTGCAGCAGTTAAAATAGGGCTGGATACTGTTGCTTTGTGGGGGAGCAAGATTTCCGGTAAGAAAATTTCCTATGACAGGCTTAAAAAGGCAAAGGAGATGTATCCGCAAAGCGATATAGTACCATTTTCAATGGGAGCAGCCGTTACCCTTATCCTTTGTTTCTTCATACTGGTATTTGGGATACTGTAGCTGCGAGTGAGATTTACATCCCCGGGGTTTTGGCGCAAGACTTCGGGGATGTTTGCTTTATGCATCTTTTCCTTCTGTCTCACAAGAGGTGGTTTTTTTGACAGACATTTTTCTCCCTCACTAGCTTTCAGCTACTTGTAATTTCCACGGAGGAAAGATACTATTATGTTAGTGATAATGATTATCAATATTAAGGGATGGGGATACTATGCCTGCTAAGGGGATAAAAGCCAAACTACAAAAAAACAACTACAGGCTTACACAACAAAGAGAGGTAGTTTTAGACGTAATGACCGCTCACCAGGGACAGCACCTAACTGCTGATGAAGTATATCTGTTTGCCAAGGAGAAAATGCCCAACATAGGTATTGCTACTGTTTACCGGACTTTGGAAAGGCTGGCGACTATAGGGGTATTATATAAATCGGTATTTGAACCCGGCAGGTACAGATATGAATTATATGATGATACCAGTCATTACCATCATCACGTAATATGTCTAGGATGCGGGATGATATTTGAAGTGGAAGAGGATTTGCTCTTTAATTTGGAACAAAGCCTGCAAAATAAAGGTTTTAAAATAGTTGACCATGATTTGAAGTTTTTTGGTTATTGTCCTGCTTGTAAGGAGAATTGGCAAGAAACGTCCAACCAGTTGGAGGCAGGGGATAAAAAGTGAAAATTGCCATGATTGGAAATCCCAACGTAGGGAAAAGTTCCGTTCTAAACCGGCTGACGGGAAGCAGGACAATTATTTCCAATTACTCAGGAACTTCAGTCGAGCTGACCAAAGCCAAAATTAATATTGTAAAACAGGATATCACCCTTTATGACACACCGGGCATATATTCATTATATACCCGGGGAGAAGAACAAAGAGTGATCAAGGATCTTTTGACCAGCGGTCAGATCGGGATGATTCTTAATATTGTTGATGCCACCAATATAGAGCGTAATTTAGTATTGACTTTGGAATTGATGGAAATTGGCATTCCCATGGTATTAGTGTTAAACCAGATTGACCGGGCTCGGGAGATGGGCATTAATATTGACCTGAACCAACTGAAAAGGTTGCTTAATACCCCCGTTGTTTCCTTTTCGGCTACCACCGGAGAAGGATTAGTACAGCTTATAAGAATTCTGGAAGAGATGGGATCTGCAGGTAAAAGGCTGTTTTTATGCAAATCGCCAATATGCTCCGGTTCCTGCCAGAGTTGTTCACTGGCCACCCGGAACTTTACTGATGAGGAAGATGTACAAAGATCTAGGCGCGCTCGTTATATAGCCAATATGGTAACCAACCAGGGGAAAAAGAGAAATCGGGAAGTGCTGGGGGCTCTGCAAAATCTTATAGACAGGCCAATTATAGGCATTTTTTTCTTACTGGTTTTTGCCTATGCGTGTTTTTGGATTTTATTAAAATTCATTGAATTCAGCGAAGGTCCCGTTGTCAGCTTATTAGAACCAATTGTTCAATACATGGAGGTTATCCTAATAAATATCCTGCCGCCGGGCTTGGTCAGTCAAGTCTTATCCCGGGCGGTTCCAGAAGGCTTAATTATTCCGTTTTCAATCATTATGCCGGCCATGCTCATGGTAAATTTTTTAATGTCCTTGCTGGAGGATACAGGTTTACTTCCCCGGTACTCGGTAGCCTTGGAAAGGGTGGGGAGTTTTTTGGGAGTTTCAGGCCAGGCCATTATTCCTCTCACGTTAGGTTTTGGCTGTCGTACACCTGCCATTTTGGCTACCAGAATAATGCCTACCCCCGGGGAAAGATTCATCATTATTACCATGCTGAGCATAGTAGTGCCTTGTGCAGCTACTCTAGGTATCCTGGCTTCAGTAGTTTCTACTTTTCAGGCATCCATCCTGATTATTGTTGTCACTATGTTGGCAGTCTTGATGGGGTTGGGGTTTCTTTTGAGCAGAATAATGCCCAGGGAGGATCTATTTATTTATGAACTTCCACCCCTGAGAATACCAATGTGGAGCAATGTGTGGGCCAAAATAAAACTAAGGTTTTCGGGTTTCTTTACTGAAGTACTTCCGTTATTAATCTTAATGAATATAATAATCAGGGGTTTGATAGAGTCAGGGTTATTGGAACATCTGGGATCTCTGCAGGTTATTACTCGATCTCTGTTTGGCATACCGGCGGAGGCTTTTGTTGCTGTAATAATTACTATTTTTCAAAGGTATCTGGCACCGTTGGTTTTGCTCAATCTACCCCTTAACCCCAGGGAAGCCACTGTTGCTGTTACTATGGTGGCTCTATCACTGCCATGCTTGCCGGTAATGGTGGTAACTATTAAGGAAATAGGCATCCAAGGACTTATTAAGATATTGGCCTTAGGTTTTATTACCTCATTTGGGGTGGGAATTGTACTAAACGGAATTTTACCGTAGTAAGGAGTTTTTGAAATGACACTCAGGGATATGAAAGTGGGACAGGAAGCTACCGTTGAAAAAATTATCCGGGGAACCAATGCTGAGCGGCGTCTATTTGAAATTGGAATAGTACCTGGCGCTAGGGTCACATTATTATCAAGACATCCTTTTAAGGGACCTCTGGTTGTCAAGGTGGGAAATACCCAAGTAGCCATCGGAAGAGGAGTAGCATCTGCAGTAGAAGTAAAACCTGATTAATGGTTAGTTAAAAAATAGAGTTCATAGGGTTAGACTGATAATCATTGGTTATGCTAAAATATTGGAAGCTAAATGGGACGGATCGGGGAGATTATATTGTTACAAATTAAAGACATTAGAATGACCATTAATGAAATAAACGGAGAAAACCGGGAGATTTTAAAAGATTTAAATCTAAGTTTCTCTCCCGGGGTTTTATACGCTATTACCGGGCCTAACGGCGGCGGCAAAACATCCATTGCCAAGGTTATTATGGGGATCTATAAACCGGACCGGGGCCAGGTGATAATGGATGGGGAAGATATTAGTTCTTTGGATGTAACGGCTCGGGCCAGAAAAGGTATTGTATATGCTTTTCAACAACCGCCGCGTTTTAAGGGTATAATGGTTGAGGACCTGCTAAAGATTGCCCGGCCGGGTATTGACAATTTAAGTTTAAGGAAATCCCTGCGGGATGTGGGTCTGTGTCCGGAAGATTATCTTTCTCGCGATGTAGGACCAGGACTAAGCGGCGGAGAGATTAAAAGAATTGAAATTGCTCAGGTATTGGCCCGTAAAGGCAAAGTTACCATCTTTGACGAGCCGGAAGCAGGGGTTGATTTGTGGACAGTCCAAAAAATAATAGATATCATAGATGCTCGTTATAAGAATAATCCCGACGCCACGGTGATCATTATAACCCATAATGAAAAACTCCTGCATATTTGTGATGAGATTATTTTAATAGACAATGGAACGGTACAAGCCAGGGGGACTCTCCGAGATATTTGGCCACTGATCAGGGAAGATATTGAATGTAAAATGAAAGATCAATGCGGGAGAGAAGATGTTTATGAATTTTGACAAATTGGATTTACAGCTGCTGGAAACTATCAATAATATGAATGGTCTGCCGGAAGGGCCCGTTAATATCAGACGGAACGGGGAGACTGTCTTCAGGCGTTCTTCCCCTCACATTCTGGTTCAGCCTCATCCATCTAAGTCCGGTCTATATATTGAGGTAAAACCCGGTACCATTGACGAAATTGTGCATATACCTGTTTTGGTTACTACCGAAGGTTTGAAGGATAAGGTATACAACACTTTTGTGATAGGAGAAAACTCAAGAGTCACAGTTATGGCCGGGTGTGGTATCCATAATGATGGCAGTCATGATTCCGTACATGAAGGAAACCATGAGATAATTGTCAAGGCAGGTGCCCATCTCAAATATATGGAGAAGCACTATGGGCAGGGGCAAGGCAGCGGAAAGCGGGTTTTAACCCCTTCAACTTCTGTCATACTTGAAAAGGGTGCCAGCTGTGAAATGGAATTGGTTCAGATAAGGGGTGTTGATGACTCCGTTCGTTCAACTGTAGCCCATTTACAGGAACGAACCAGTCTAAAGATAATTGAACGACTTCTGACTCATGGTGACCAGGTATGCGAATCCAGTATCGAAGTGTTTATTGAAGGCATCCAAGGAAATGCTCAAATCCTCTCCCGGTCGGTTGCCCAGGATAACAGCCGTCAGTCTTTTCGTGCATCTTTGGTGGGAGCCGAAGAATGCCGGGGTCATGTGGAGTGTGACTCCATTATTATGGGAAATGCCAAAATAAAGGCCGTGCCCCAGCTGGTAGCCGAAAACTCTGAAGCGGTCCTGACTCATGAGGCTGCCATAGGGAAGATTGCCGGCGAGCAATTGATCAAATTAATGTCTCTGGGGTTATCTGAAAAAGAAGCTATTGATGCCATAATAGAAGGGTTTTTAAGATAAACCAGAAGGAGTAATAAAGAGGATGAACTTAAACCTATTTAAGACTTATGCGAGAGTGGTGGAAACCCAAAACCTGTCACGGACTGCCCACGATCTGGGGCTTTCCCAGCCGGCCGTTTCAAAGCAGATTCAGGTGTTAGAAGAGCATTACGGTGTATTGCTTTTAGAAAGATCAGGCCGCCAAGTTAAAACTACAGAAGCGGGAAAGGCCCTTTTTCATTATGCTCAAGAAATTATCCGAACTGTAGAAAAAGCTGAAAAGGCCATGGAAAATTTTGTCCAAAACAGAACAGGCAGTATTTACTTGGGAGCCAGCACCATTCCCGGTGAGTATATATTACCCAGGATAATGAAGGTCTTTAAGGAAAAGAACCCGGAAATTAAAATTTTTATGGAAATTGGTGATACTGACAACATCAGCCACCGGGTTGCGGAAAGGCAACTGGATTTGGGAGTTGTAGGCGGCTGGGTCAGCAATAAGAAGGTTGAGGGTTATCCGTTGCTCAAGGATCAGTTAGTGTTAATTACACCAGAGAACCACCCGCTGAACACTGCAGAAGAGATTGATGTTCCCAGTCTGGTGGGTGAAAAATGGGTATTTAGGGAAAAAGGCTCCGGGACCCGCAAGGCGGTAGAGGATCTCCTTGTGGCCAATGGTATTAAAATCGATGACCTTGACATCAATATGGAAGCAGGCAGTAACGAGGCGGTGTTGGCTTCGGTGGAATCAGGAATGGGAATAGCCATTGTGTCCAGCTGGGTAATAGCTACAGATAAAGTATCACATCGCAAAATAAAAAGTCTGAAAATATCACACCCTAAAGCAGAACGATTTTTTTATGTAATTTTTCCCCGACAAAAACGACGTCGTTATGCGGTGGAAGAATTTCTAAACTTCTTAAAGGCCTATCAGTGTTAAAAGCCCTTCTTAAAGCGCTTTATTGCTATTTGAGAATAATAAAATTAATGTTTAATTTTATACTTTCAGAGTATATAATTAATCTATTGCAAAGATATAACTGGAGGTGTAGTTGTGTTACCATTACCCAAAAAATATTTTCTAACCGCTGCTTCTGCAGAGGGACAAACAGAACTGACGGCTTTTGATGGAGCACTTTTAAATGCAGGAGTTGGCAATACCAACTTGTTGAAGGTAAGTAGTATTTTGCCTCCAGGTTGTGAATACTCCCCGGGTCTAATTATACCTCCGGGTTCATTGTTACCAATTGCCTATGGAACCATAATAAGCTCCAATAAAGGTGAGATTATTTCTGCAGCAGTTGCAGTAGGAGTCAAGAAAGACAGTTTTGGTGTTATTATGGAATATGAAGGAATTTGTAGCAAAGAAGAAGCTGAAGCACAAGTGACCCGGATGGTCGAAGAGGCCTTTAGAATAAGGGGCCTGGTGCTTGACGAAGTTAAGGTGGCGGCCACCGAGCATAGGGTAGAGAAGATTGGATGCGCATTTGCAGCTGTGCCTCTCTGGTATTAATAGAATAGAAAGTATAGAAGGAGGAAGTTCTAATTGGAGCTGTGGGTAACAGAATACCAAACACCAGCCCTTGGTTTTTCTTGTAAAGTGAAAGAAACTTTGAAAACTGAAATAACAGAATTTCAGCAACTGGCGGTTGTTAATACTGAACAGTTTGGCAGAATGCTCTTGCTGGATGGGATGGTGCAGACAACTGAAAAAGATGAGTATATTTATCATGAAATGATAAGTATGATAGCCCTCAATTCCCATCCTAACCCCCAAAATGTGTTGGTGATTGGCGGCGGAGACGGGGGAGCTTTGCGTGAAGTAGTTAAACATCCCAAGGTGGAAAAGGGAACACTGGTTGAAATTGATGAAAGAGTGGTAGCAGCGGCGAAAGAGTTTTTCCCGGAGACTTCCTGTTCGTTTGATAACCCCAAATCCCGGTTGGTAATTGCTGATGGAATTCAATATGTGAAAGAAAATCCTGATTCTTTCGATGTTATTCTAGTAGATTCCACTGAACCGGTGGGGCCGGCGGTAGCCTTGTTTTCTGGAGAATTTTATCAAGACGTTTACCGTGCTTTAAAAAAGGATGGGATGCTGGTCGTACAAAGTGAGTCACCTTTTTTTAATCAAGATGTGATTAAAATGGCATACGGCGGTATTAGCAGCTACTTCCCGATAACCCGGCTTTACCTGGCGGCAATTCCCACTTATCCCAGTGGTCTGTGGAGTTTTACCGTAGGATCAAAATTATATAATCCGGAAGAGATTGCCACTATTTATGAAGGGCAGACAAGGTATTATTCTCCGCAGGTCCATCAGGCAGCATTTAAACTGCCTGTATTCGTGGAAAAGATAATTAATTCAGGGGATTAGCTGATGCAGACAGAGGTAATGGATTTACTGGAGCAGAGAGCGGTTTTTTTAGGCAGTAGTGATAATTTACATGCCAGTGATAAAGTAATTATCGGATTACCCATGGACGCTACCACCAGTTTTCGCCCAGGCACCCGCCTGGCTCCTTACAGAATAAGAGAAGTATCAGAGGTTATCGAAGAGTATAGTGTTTATTTGGATAAATCTCTGGCTGATGCTTGTTATTATGATGCCGGAGATGTCTTAATCCCCTGGGGTAACGTTAATGAGAGCCTAAAGCGTATAGAAAAGGTAGCCCATCATTTCCTAAGCCAGGATAAACGGTTGTTTGCCATCGGCGGGGAACACCTGGTTACTCTGCCCCTGGTCAAAGCCTATAAGGAGTTTTATCCCGACTTGGCAGTTATACAGATGGATGCTCATGCTGATTTGCGCCATGACTACCTGGGAGAGGAATTGTCCCATGCTACAGTAATGAAACGCATTGTTGAACAAATTGGCGGTAAGAATCTCTACCAGGTGGGCATTAGATCGGGAACCCTTGAAGAGATTAGTTTTGCCCGGCAGCATACCCATTTTTACCTGGACCGGTTTATTGAAGTTTTGGATGAGGTCAGGGAAAAGATAAAGAACCAGCCTGTTTATATCAGCCTGGATATAGATGTGCTGGATCCGGCCCATGCGCCGGGAACCGGTACTCCTGAAGCCGGAGGGGTATCTTCAAGAGAACTCTTGCAATTTCTTCATGGCTTGCAAGGTCTGAAGGTGGTAGGATTTGATATGGTAGAAATATCTCCCTCCCTGGATACCGGTGATGTTACTTCAATCCTGGGGGCCAAGCTGCTACGGGAAGCTTTGTTGACATATTAAAAGAAATGGCCTTTTTTAGGCCATTTTGTTTATATTCTAATCAAGTTGTTAGGGTAAACATATATTTCGTTAGTACCGGGTTTTGGGCTGAATATTATTATGCCCTCAAGATGGTTTAATACACTCTCCCAGCTATTCTCATCATTCTCTCCCACAGTTATCTCAAAGACCGAGACTGGAACCTCCCTCCAATTAAGCATTCTCAACTCATTTAAGCCTTCCTGCAAAAAGCTGAGTTCAGCAACTGGAACAGAAAAAGGTACCTTAGCATTGCTCTTTATATGTTGTTCCAGCATTTTAATAAAATCCAGCAGCTTCTTTTCTTTGTCAGGGTCTATAACATACTGAAATAACAAATCATAAAGGTTTTGTGCCAGTACTATAGAGGTTGTAGTGGGAAGTAAAAGGTGTTTTTCTTGACATTTAAATATTAGTTGGAATTTACTTACAGGATCCATTAAAAATACTCCTTTCTTGCCTAAAACAACTAATTATTAAGTATTTTCAACAAAAAAATGAATTTGTGAGCAAAAGGGGTTATTTTTTAATATTTTGCCTTATTCTGAAGTATATCTCAACTGATAAAGGACAAGGACTGTATACACTTTTTGAAGTGAACCCTGATCTATGCCTATAATTATACATATAACTATTTTTTATGGCGATAAGTTTTCCATATTGTATGTTTCGAACCGATGCAACGAATGCTAAACTTGACCCGCCCATTATTCCTTCGCAAGAGGGAAATAATAGGGTATATTTGCGGAAGAGGGAATGTCAATTGACAAAGCTAGAAGTAATAAACCTCACTAAAATTTACGGTAGTAGTCCTGAAAAGGCATTGGAATTACTCAAGCAAGGATTGACCAATAGCGAGATTCGGCAGAAAAGCAAACAGGTAGTAGGGATAAGACAAGTAAACTTCTCCGTTGAGGAAGGCGAGAGCTTTGTAATAATGGGTCTTTCCGGCAGTGGCAAGTCTACCCTGCTCAGATGTATAAACCAACTGATAAAGCATACCGCCGGACAGATATTTTTGGACAATGAGGAAATAACCAGCATGTCGCCAAAACGGCTGGTGGAGGTCAGGCGCAAAAAAATGGGAATGGTTTTTCAGCGGTTTGCTTTATTGCCCAACCGCACAATTGTAGATAATGTTGCCTATGGACTTGAAGTGCAGGGAATTCCCCGGAAAGAGCGTTATGCACGATCCCAGCAAGCAATAGAACTGGTTGGATTAAAAGGGTGGGAGAATGACTATCCTTTTAATCTAAGTGGCGGTATGCAGCAGCGAGTCGGACTGGCTCGGGCTTTAGCAACGGATCCTGATGTTCTGCTGATGGACGAGCCTTTTAGTGCCTTGGACCCTCTGATTAGACAGGACATGCAGGATGAGCTGTTAGAACTGCAGGAAAAACTGAAAAAAACCATAATTTTCATTACTCATGACCTGGATGAGGCGTTGAAAATAGGGGATCGGATAGCCCTGATGAAAGATGGCCAAATAGTACAGATGGGGACCCCCGAAGATATCCTGCTTTCACCGGCTAATGAATATGTGGAGCGTTTTGTGCAGAATGTAGACCGGGCCAAAGTACTTAACGCAAGTTCTGTGATGATCAAGCCCCGTACAGTTATTTATCCCAAGGACGGACCCATGACCGCCCTGCACAATATGGAAAAATTCGGCATGTCCAGCCTTTTTGTTACTGACCGTTTAGGACATCTTTTGGGCTATATTCTGGCTGATGATGCGGCAGATGTTGCTGAGCGGAAAGAAAAAAGCATGGAAAGTGTTATCAGAAAAGATGTACCCCTGGCATCACCGGATACGCCATTGGTGGACTTGTTGGATGTTATGGCCCATACTCCCGTTCCCATTGCAGTTGTAGATGAGAACCATATATTAAAAGGTGTTTTGGTGCGGGGATCAGTTATTGCCGGTTTGGCGGGGCAAAGGAGGAATACATGATGGATATTTTACCAAGGATACCCATTTCCTTATGGATAGATTCGGCTATAGCATACTTGCAAAGCCAGTTCGGCGAAACCTTCGACAGTCTTACAGAATTCCTGCAGTTTATTATTGAGGGCTTACGGGATTATCTTTTGCTCATACCACCAGAACTCCTGACTATCACCATCGCTCTTATCGCCTATTGGTTAGTAAATAAACGAGCTGCATTATTTGCCCTGGCAGGTTTGGTGCTTATATACAACATGCAGTTGTGGGGGGCTACTATGCAAACCCTTTCCATGGTGATTATTGCTGTATTGCTATGTGTTCTTTTGGGAGTGCCTTTGGGAATCCTGGGGGCCAAAAACCAAACAGCCCATAAAGTGATAACACCAGTGTTGGACTTTATGCAGACTTTGCCAGCCTTTGTGTACCTGCTCCCGGCAGTAACCTTTTTTGGCTTAGGGGTAGTGCCGGGGGTGATTTCCACTCTGATATTTGCTATGCCCCCAGTAATACGTCTGACCGATTTAGGATTAAAACAGGTGCCGGAGGAACTAGTGGAGCTGGGAAAATCATTTGGTTCAACCTTTTTTCAAATGTTATTTAAAATAGAACTGCCTTTAGCGCGATCCACTATAATGGCCGGGATAAACCAGTGTATAATGCTATCACTGTCAATGGTGGTAATTGCCTCCATGATCGGTGCTAAAGGCTTGGGGGGTGAGGTGTGGAGAGGAATTCAAAGGATGGAGATAGGGGACGGTTTTGAGGCCGGGCTGGCTATTGTAATAATAGCTATTATACTCGACCGCATTACCCAGAGTTTTGGAAAATCGGATAAGTAAACCAAGGAGGATGAGGATGCGAAAGAATAAAAGAGAGTTTACACTAATTAGTATCATGATGGTTTTTTTCCTTGTGGCCGTTAGCATCAGCGGATGCGGGGGAGGCAAGGAAGACCCTGGCAAGCAAGCTGCTGATAAAGGCCCCGTAAAGATTTTGTATGTGGAATGGGCCTGTGCAACAGCTACATCCCATGTGATAGCCGATATTTTGGAAAACCGTTTGGGATATGAAGTAGAGTTAACACCAGTTACTGCAGCTATTATGTATGAAGGATTAAGCACCGGAGATGGAGATGCCATATTCTGTTCCTGGCAGCCGGTTACTCATGGGTCTTATATGGCTAATGTGGGTGATAAGGTTGAGGATCTGGGCCCCAATATGGAAGGGGCCAAAATAGGCTGGGTGGTTCCCGCGTATGTAGATATTGATTCCATAGAAGATCTTAAAGATGAAGCAGTAAAGAGCCAGTTCAAAGGGAAAGTAGTCGGTATTGATCCCGGCGCAGGATTAATGCAGTGCAGTGAGCAAGCCCTGGTTGATTATGGCCTGGATTATGAATTGATTGAAGGAAGCGATGCAACCATGGTTGCCGCTTTAAAAGCCGCTTATGATAAAGAGGAACCGATAATAATTACCGGATGGACACCGCATTGGAAATTTGCCCGCTGGGATTTAAAATACCTTGATGATCCCCTGAAAGTCTTCGGAGAAGCAGAAACTATTAATACTGTGGTTAGAAAAGGTCTTAAAGAAGATATGCCTGAAGTCTATGAATTTTTTGATAAATTCCATTGGTCGGAGACTGACTTAGCCAGTGCTATGATCATGGCAGAAGAAGAAGGGGCTACAAGTGCTTCGGCGGCCAGCAAATGGGTTTCGGAAAACGAAGAACTGGTTAATAGCTGGTTGCCAGAAGAATAATATAATATAGAATATAATCCATTAAATACCCCCCAATCCGGGGGGTATTTGATGTCTAAAAGTAATTAAGGCCCATAGCATCGCGGACTTCAGTCATGGTCTCCTCTGCCACTGACCTTGCCTTCTTGGTTCCTTCAAAGAGAATGTCTTTTATCATAGGGGGTTTGTAAGATGCCCGTCGTTCATGCATAGGTTCCAGCATTTGATTGATCTTTTGGGACAGCCTTTTCTTACAGGCGACGCATCCAATTGCTCCCTGGCTGCATTCCTTCTCAATGTCTGCGGTTTCATCTCCGTTAAAAACCTTATGGTATGAAAAAACAGTACATATGTCCGGATGGCCGGGATCGGTTTTGTGTATGCGGGCCGGATCAGTTACAGCACTGTTGATTTTACGTGTAACCTCTTGAGGAAGATCAGATAGAAAAATGGCATTACTCAAACTCTTGCTCATTTTGTTCTTGCCATCTAAACCTACCAAGCGGGGAACATCACCTACCATGGCCTGAGGTTCGATAAGAACCGGCCCGTATAAATCATTAAAACGGCGTACAATCTTTCTGGCCAATTCGATATGAGGTATTTGATCTTCGCCCACAGGAACCAGATCAGCTTTAAAAATGGCAATATCAGCTGCTTGGCTGATCGGGTAACCCAGAAAACCATAGGTCATATCAGTAAAGCCGTGCTGAGCGGCCTCCGTTTTTATGGTGGGATTATGGCGCAATACGTTCACAGAAGTATATAGAGAAAAATACATGGTCAATTCATGGATCTGGGGAACCTGGCTTTGAATAAAAATGGTTGACAATTCAGGGTCCAGGCCCGCTGCCAGATAGTCGCTGGTAATCTGATATATGCTGGCCTCAATATCTTCGTTCTTTTCCCAGTGGGTAGTTAAAGCCTGAACGTCAGCTATTATAATATAGCTTTCATAATCATATTGCAGCTTGACCCGGTTCATCAAACTTCCCATATAATGTCCCAGATGCAGGTTCCCGGTGGGTCTGTCGCCTGTTAAAATCCTCTTTTTAGCTTCGGGCATGGAATCTATCTCCTAACCATCTATTATTTGACTATTTAATGATCTTAAAATACCATTATAAAAGTATACTTTCAATACTTCAAGTCCGTTAACCTGGGGTATTTAATGGAAGTTGGGTGTAAATTGGGCCTAATAAACAAGGGCAAGTATGTATTAAATAGAATAATCTATTTGATTTTGGTTTTGGTTATTGTTGAATTAAGCAGTTTAAGTAATCCAGTACTGGCAGAGCAGGAAGAGCCATCAGGAAAGGTATACCTGCTGTTAATTGACAAGCTGTCTCTGACCGATATTAGTGCGGAAAATACCCCCAATATCGATGGCTTACTTGACCAAAGCGCTGTGGGAGTAGCAAGCAGCAGGACATTGAGGGGGCGTACTAACCTGGATACCAGTTTGACTATTGGTGCCGGGAATCTAGCTCGCGCATATGGCAATGGTATTATGGGTTACAATCATGATGAGCAGGTTTTAGGCCAGGGAAAAACAGCTGCTGAGTTTTATCAACAGTTAACCGGGATTGATCCTTCAGGAAACGAATGCTTGGTAGTTAACATACCTGAGATACAAGCTAATATGGTCCAAGAGAAAGTAAGCAGTATTCCCGGTTCACTGGGGGAAGTGTTAGGAACCCATGGGATTAGAGTATGTGTGTTAGGCAATGGCAATAATGGCAAGGAGACACTGTGCACTGGTTTGGCCATTGCTATGAATTATAATGGCCTGGTCCCACTGGGTGATGTGGGAGAAAAAACCTATAAACTAGCCGCAAACAGTTTCCTACCTTATATAACTGACTATGAATATCTGAAAGACCGTATGGGCTTTTATCAAGACCAGGCTCAATTATTTGTCATAGAGCTTTCCGATTTGGCCCGCCTGGAAAAAGGATTTTTTACCTACGAGGAAAGAGTAATAGCTGAAAAAGTGAAGAGATTGCAGGATATTGATAATTTTGTAGGTTTCATCACGAGTCAAATCAATCCCCAAAAAGACCTATTATTGTTAATAGCTCAGTCACCGGCAGCGGACCAGATAGCTCAAAAGAATTACTTTACTCCAGTTATCGCTTATGGAAAAGATATAAATCATGGTTCTTTGACATCACCCACTAGCAGAAGAGATTATGTAATTGCCAACACTGATATTGCCCCCAGTATACTCGAATTTTTTGGACTGCCCGATGATACCAAAACCATGATCGGGAGACCATTTGTTGTAAATGAGAAGCCAGGGCTGGATGTGCTCAAGGAAGCCAATGATTTGGTTAACCAATCCAGTACTGTGAATCGGCTGCGTGCTCCAGTCATTAAGGGTTTTGTAATCAGCCAAATAGCCATTATTGTGTTGTCTCTCATGGTAATAATATTCTTTAAAAGACTGGTCAAACTGTTTGAGTTTTTAGTAGTTACGATGGCTGCAGTTCCTCTGGTATTGCTGCCCCTGGGCTTTCTTAAGCTGTCAGCGGATTGGATGTACCTGCTGGTTGTCATCACAGCATCATTTCTGATCAGCTGGGTCTTGTTTATCTTATGCGGCAAAAAGGCTTATTCAGTTTTTGTATGCCTGGCAGCTCTTATGGTTATGGGTCTGGATATTGATGTGATTACGGGAGGGAATATGATCAAAACTTCTATCCTTGGTTATGATCCAATGGCCGGTGCAAGATATTATGGCATTGGCAATGAGTATCTGGGAATTTTAATAGGGAGTGTTATTGCCGCTGCAGCTGCTTTCTATGAAAAGTACCGGGGAAAACGGGTGTTGACCATAATCCTGTTGGTCTTTTTAGTCCAGACGGCCATAATAGGTATGCCCACTCTTGGTGCCAATTCGGGAGGTTTGATCTCTTGCCCTATTGCTTTCATTACCACCCTGGCTTTGTTGGCGGGCATCAAAATCACCTGGGGCTTAATTATTCGGATAATGGGTGCTGCATTAGCCGTAATAACCGGACTGGCCATCTACGATTACCACCAGCCTCCGGAAGTTCAGTCCCATATAGGCAAAGCGGTCAGTCAAATAATGAATGGGGGCATTAATGAAGCAGTGGTAATAATCAGCCGTAAACTAAGTATGAATTTTAAACTGATAAAGACCACTATTTGGAGCAGGGTATTCTTGGTTGTTATGATGGCTTTGGCTATTCTTTTCCATCAGCCGGTAGGGGCCATGAAAAGAATCATGGAAGCGTACCCATATTTGATGAAAGGTTTTGCGGGAACCATAATTGGGGCCTTTGCCCTTTTGGTAGTAAATGACTCGGGCATAGTAGCTGCCTCCACCTGCACTGTATATTTGGCTGTTCCTTTGCTGTTGTTGATGCTGCGATTCCGTAAAGAAAAACAAGAATAGGAATAAAAATAATTAAGAATACTTATCACTTTACAAGATAAATGCTAGTATATTAAAGTAATTATAAAAAAGACGAAGAAAATTTGTTACAAATCCAATCATTTAAAATTATTTGGGTTTATTGACATGTAGATAATATATGCTAAAATTCAACATGTGTGTTTTGTTAAAGGAGGTTTGAAACTTTATAAAAAATTGAAGGGAGGCGACATTATTGCAGGCTTTGGGACGGCATGTTCTGGCTGAGCTAAATGGCTGTCGATTTGAGGTGTTAAATGACATCAAAAAGGTCGAGGACATTATGGTAAACGCCGCACTCGAGGCTGGTGCTGAGGTAAGAGAGTTCGTTTTTCACAAGTTCAGCCCTCAGGGAGTGAGTGGAGTAGTTGTAATTTCCGAATCTCACCTTGCGATTCATACCTGGCCGGAACTAGGCTATGCGGCCGTAGACGTGTTTACCTGCGGTGATTCAGTAAATCCGTGGGATGCGTGCAATTACTTGACTGAAAAATTTGGAGCACAGTATGTAGATGCTTCTGAAGTAAAACGAGGGATATTGCAAACCCGGGAAGAACGTTTGGTGGCAAATATTTAGGAGGGATACTATTTTAGTAGACCGAAGAAGCTCTAGAGATAAAATAATTTATTATTAACTGGCCTTACTTGATAAAATGCAGGTAAGGCTTTATTTTTTGCGAAATAACTGGCGAAAATAACACCGGCCTGATAGACTATTAAAAGTGAAGAATATATTGCTGTAGCATGTGAGAGCCTAGTTGAAAAAGAAAATAATAAATATCTACTAGCTGCCAGAGGAGGACATGTAATGAATTCGAACTTTGCCAGGGATTTTGCTGGCGAATTAAAAGAAATGGACAGGTTATTTGCAAAAACCTTCTCGCCCTGGTTGGAAAAAATTGATTATTACGTGCAAAATCTCCAAAATGACTTAAATTGGATAATAATGCCCCGGACTCTGTTGAGTATATTTGATTATTTAAATGTGGAAAAAGATATGGCTGTGCATATGACGGTTATTTTTAGGTCCGCCTATCTAGGTACGGAAATCCATGCTTTGGTCAAAGATGATGAAGAAGGACAGGTTTTTAATCCGGAACTGCAGTTTAACATTCTTTTTGGAGATCACATTTTTGGACATTTATTAAAACTCTTGTTAAATGCAGGGGCTGAAAAGTATTTGTCCTTGCTGGCGGAAATGATCTGCCGGATAAATGAAGGCATGCTCTATAAATATAAACTTGGTGCAGGGCATAAAGTCGCATTGCAGAAAACCACAGCTCCTTTTTATTCCACTGCTTTTCTAATGGCAGCACGGCTTAAAGAAGTTGATAATGACCAGGAAGAACTAGTCAAGGCTCTAGGTTATAATATGGGCATGTCCATTGGGCTTCTTAATTATGCCTGCGGTTTTTCCAAAAACCAGGCTTTTATTGACTGTACCCATTGTCTGGCTGATTCTCATTATTATCTTAACAAGAGTAAAGAATTATTAGGGGTACTGGCCTTAAAAAGGGGAAAATCCTGCTCCAGGCTGGAAAATCTAATTGCTGATCTTACAATAAAGCAAAGAGGCCTGGACAGAGCTATTGCCATATAAAAGGTAATTGGCTAGCGTGATTGTTATAAACAATTGAGGTGGCTTATTCTTTATGGGCATAATCCATAGGGGGTTTACAAAATGGCTTACAAGGATCTTAGGGAATTTATCAGTGTTTTGGAACAAAAAGGAGAGCTAAAGAGGATATCGGCTCGGGTAGATCCAGAGTTGGAAATAACAGAAATTACAGATAGAGTTACCAAGGCTCATGGACCAGCCCTTTTATTTGAAAATGTTAAGGGCTCCCAGATGTCGGTGCTGATAAATGCCTTCGGTAGCCCACGACGCATGGCCTTGAGTTTGGGAGTGCAGCAGCTGGATGATGTAGCCGCCGAAATAATGGAAATAATTAAAATGGCAGACCAGGTGCCTACATCGTTAATAGATAAGCTGAAATTCCTCCCGCGCCTGGCTGGTTTTGCCCAGTTTATACCCCGTAATGTGCCCAGTGGTGCCTGTCAGGAAATTGTAGATGAAGAACCATCTTTAGATATACTGCCCATACTGAAATGCTGGCCCAAAGACGCCGGAAAATTTATTACTCTACCTCAGGTTTACACCAAAGATCCGGAAACGGGAAAGAGAAATGTAGGTATGTATCGGCTGCAGGTTTTTGATTCTCAAACCACCGGCATGCATTGGCATATTCATCATGACGGAGCCGAAAACTACCGCAAATACTGCCTTTTAGAGCAGGATACACCGGTGGCGGTTGCTTTGGGTGGAGATCCGGCCATTACCTATGCGGCTACGGCTCCTCTCCCTAAAGATATCGATGAACTAATGTTCGCAGGTTTTCTGAGGAAAAAACCGGTTGAACTGGTCAAATGCAAAACCATCGATCTTGAGGTTCCTGCAGATGCAGAAATTGTTCTAGAGGGGTATGTAGACCGGAAAGAGAGAAGAATTGAAGGTCCCTTTGGAGACCATACGGGATATTATTCTCTGGCTGGGGAATATCCGGTGTTTCATATAAAATGTATTACTCGCCGCAAGTCAGCTATTTACCCAACCACTATAGTGGGAAAACCTCCCCAGGAGGATTGCTATATGGCTCTGGCTACCGAACGGATCTTTTTGCCCTTAATTAAATTCCAGCTTCCCGAAGTAGTTGACATGCATATGCCTATGGAAGGGGTTTTCCACAATTGTGTTCTTATTTCCATAAAGAAAGCTTTTCCCGGACATGCCCGGAAAATAATGAATTCGCTCTGGGGCATGGGGCAAATGATGTTCGCTAAATTTATTGTTGTAGTCGATGACGATGTTGATGTATTAAATGTGTCTGAAGTAATGTGGAAAGTATTTAATAATGTTGATCCTAGGAGAGATACCATGATTATTGACGGTCCCCTGGATGTATTGGACCATTCAGCTCCTTCCCCCCTGTTTGGCTCCAAAATGGGAATTGATGCCACCCGCAAATGGAGGAGCGAGGGGCATACCAGGGAATGGCCGGAGGACATAAAAATGAGTGAAGAGATAAAAGACCTGGTCAGGCAAAGATGGAGTGAATATGGCTTTGAATAAAATCAAGCTGTTTTTACAGATGGTCGATATCGAGCATAGCCTTTTTGGACTCCCTTTTGCCTATTTAGGCGCATTTTTGGGAGCGAGGGGGATTCCTACCCTGGAGCAGCTTTTTTGGATTACGGTGGCTATGGTAAGTGCCAGGACCGCAGCTCTTTGTCTAAACAGGTTGATTGACCGCAAAATTGACCAGGCTAACCCGCGAACTGCCCACTGGATAATGGCCTCTGGGAAACTGCCGACGGGTCCCATTTGGGCCTCAGTAATAGTATGTTTTATTATTCTCTTTATTGCTGCTACACAACTAAACCTGCTCTGTTTGATGCTGGCACCACTGGCGGTTATTATTCTCTGGATTTATTCGTACACCAAACGCTTTACATGGCTAAGTCATTTGTTTCTAGGTGTAGCTATAGGCATGGGGCCAGTAGGGGGATGGATCGGAGTGACCGGTTCTTTTGACTGGCAACCCCTGATTCTAGGTGCTGCTGTAGCTTTTTGGATAGCGGGTTTTGATACTATGTACGCTTGCCAGGATATTGCCTTTGACCGCCAGAATAAACTGTTCTCAATCCCGGCCCGATTTGGGGAGAGAGGGGCTCTCTTTTTTTCGGCCGGGTTTCACCTACTAACCGTTTTGTGCCTTATTGCCAACGGCCTGGTAAATAAACTGGGGAACTGGTATTTCTCCGGTGTAGGATTTATAAGTATTTTATTATTATATGAACATGTTATTGTCAGGCCTGGTAACCTAAGAAAAGTAACCCTGGCGTCTTTTAAGATAAATCATTATGTGGGATTAATAGTCTTTATTACTGCTCTGTTTGATTTATTAAAATAAACCGGGGAAAGATAACCACAAGGTTTGTTAAGGGGGGAGCCTTTTGCATAAATATATTGTCGGCTTAACGGGAGCCAGTGGCATAATCTATGGCATTAGACTGGTAGAACAACTTCTTGTGAGGTCTCATGAAGTTCATGTGGTTACCAGTGAGGCCGCCTCTATAGTGGCAAAACATGAGATGGGTTATGATGGGGAGTCCTGGTTACAAAAAGCTATTTCCCCCGAGCTGCAGGAAAGACTATTTATTTATGATAATTCACATATAAGTGCCATAATAGCCAGCGGTTCTTTCCCTAATGAAGGAATGATAATTGTACCCAGTTCCATGGCAACCATTGCGGGAATTACGGTAGGGAATTCTCGGAACCTTATTGAAAGGGCTGCAGATGTTACTCTTAAAGAAAAAAGACGGTTAATTGTAGTGCCCCGGGAGACGCCTTTGAGCTCAATTCATCTAAAAAATCTTTTGGCCTTATCAAACCTGGGAGTTCATGTAATACCAGCAATGCCGGCTTTTTACCACCATCCCCAATCCCTGGATGATATGGTCAATTTCGTAGTTGGCAAAATAATGGATGCTCTGCAGATTCCTCATGAACTTTTCAGGCGCTATGAGGGGATGGATTAGACATATTTTAATTTGGAAGATTAAGCTATATAATTAGTTTTGATTTGCAGGTAAGGGGAGTACCATGGCCAAAATATTTTTCTTTGATCCAGTTGCCGAAGAGTTGGAAATTGTAGAAGAGCAACTATTGAAAATAATTGACAGCGAAGTTAGAATTGTCAACCAGGCTTCACGGAGTCTTATGAAAGCGGGCGGTAAACGCATGAGGCCTGCTTTTGCTTTGCTGGCGGCCAAGCTTTTCCAAGAGGATCTAACCCGGGTAAGGCCTTTGGCAGTAGCACTAGAAATGGTTCATTTGGCCTCCTTAATTCACGACGATGTTGTAGATAATTCCATGTTGCGGCGAGGCATCGAAACCGTAAAAAGTAAGTGGGGCAACCGGGTCTCCATTTATTCCGGCAACTATATTTTGTCTCGATCTCTCCAGATCCTGGCAGACTATCGACGGAGTGACATTATCGATATTATGGCTCAGGCCAGCATAAAAATTTCCGAGGGTGAACTGATTCAGTTGAGAAGTCTTTATGATGTTGAGCTGGGAATCAAGAATTACTTTCGGAGAATAGAAAGAAAGACTGCCCTTTTAATATCGGTTAGTTGTCAGCTGGGTGCAATGATTGCTGAGGCAGATCCCAAGCAGGTAGCGGCCCTAAAAGCTTATGGGTATTACCTGGGTATGGCTTTTCAAATTACGGATGATAT
This sequence comes from Syntrophomonadaceae bacterium, assembly GCA_050949885.1. Classification (GTDB taxonomy): domain Bacteria; phylum Bacillota; class Syntrophomonadia; order Syntrophomonadales; family Syntrophomonadaceae; genus JBMNGO01. Next base: position 368,153 of record JBMNGO010000005.1, read on the forward strand.
TCTTGATTTGATTGCTGATGAAAAAACCTTGGGCAAACCCACCGGAAGCGATATTAAACAGGGAGTCATTACTCTTCCGGCTATATATGCTTTGCACCATTCAGAATACAAAGAAGAATTGACTTTCCTGTTGTCATCACCCATTTCCTGTAATAATGAAACCAAGAGGATTTTAGATTTAATAATGACATCAGACGGAATTGAGTATGCCTATTATGTTGCCGGCCATTTTGCCCGCAAGGCCCAAAGACAACTTCAGCATCTGCCTCAGGGGGAAGTCCTGGGCAGCCTTTATGGTATGGCTGAGTATATGCTTTTACGGGATAATTGATATTAAGTGGGATCGATTTTTTTGAGATGGAGGGAAATAGTGGTTCTAAGTGATCTCTCCCCGGAAGATAAACAAACCCTGATGGAGCATTTGGAAGAATTGAGAAAATCACTGATCATTGCTTTGGTTGCGGTTATTATTGCTGCTGCGGTTTGTTTTATGTTCAATGAAGAAATACTTGCTTATATAATGCAGCCTATAACCCTATTGAATGAAGAACTAATCGTAACCGGGGTAACCGAAGCCTTTTTTGTCAAGCTTAAACTGGCTTTTTATGCCGGTTTTGTCCTTTCTTTCCCTGTAGTATTTTGGGCCATCTGGAGATTTTTCAAGCCTGCCCTATACCCCCATGAAAGGAAATATGTTTATTTCTTGTTCCCCTTGGCAGCATTGCTTTTTGTGGGAGGTATACTGTTTGCTTATTTCGGAGTTTTGAAACTGGTACTTAATTTTTTCATTTTTATTGCTGGTGAAAACCTGGAAACGATGTTTAAGGTTGACCAGTATGTGTCCTTCGTACTGGCTTTCACCATCCCTTTTGGATTGGTTTTCGAACTGCCAATAATAGTGTTTTTACTCACAAAAATAGGTATAATAAAATACAAAGTGCTGGCCAAAAACAGGAAGTATGCCATGCTGATTATTGCAGTGTTGGCTGCTGCCCTTACCCCCGGGCCGGATCCTTTGTCGCAAATGCTGATGGCGGTGCCGGTATATTTACTCTATGAAGTAAGTATTTTGGTAGCATGGCTTACCGGCCGGGAGCCTAGAAAGAAACGCAAAAAACAAGAAGTCAAATAAATGTAGCCAAGCCATTATTTCCAGTAGTGATGTTGCTTTACAAAGGTATAACTATTTGTCATAATATCAGTATTATTAGAACTTTCTCCAGAAAATTGGATGGAAATGTCGTATGGGGTTTACTTGAGGTTTTAAGGAGGTAAAACTGTTGTTTGGTTTAATTGGCAACTTTGGCCCCTGGGAACTTGGTTTTATTCTTATCATTGTATTGATAATTGTAGGCCCTGGAAAACTACCTCAGGTAGGACAATCACTGGGAAAGGCCCTGCAGAATTTCAAAAAGGCCAGGGAAGAAGAGCCTGAGGAGATTGAAGACAAAAACGGAAAATAATTCGGGTCTGGAGACAGACCTTTTTTATAATACTAACGGGAGTATTAAACATGGCACAACTTTTTCCGCTTTTTTTAGATATTGATCAAAGAGAATGCTTAATTGTGGGCGGCGGGCAGGTTGCCCGCCGTAAAGCGGAGAACCTGTTAAAGTGTAATGCTAAGGTAACTCTGGTTAGTCCCCGGGCTGAACAAGAAATAATGGAATGGGCGCAAAGTGGCCATATTAAGTGGTTGGCTAGGGAATTCAGAGAGACTGACCTGGAAGATGTTTTTCTGGTTTTTATAGCTACCGATAACCATATGGTTACCCAACAGGTGGCAGAACTATGCCGACAGAAAAAAATAATGGTCAATGCTGTGGATGACCCTCCAAATTGCGACTTTTTTGTGCCTTCAATAATTCGCAGGAAATCTCTAGTCGTAGCAATTTCAACAGAGGGCAAGAGTCCTTTGCTGGCCAAAAAGCTGCGGGAAGATTTGGAAAAATATATATTGCCCGAATATGGCGAATTTGTGGAAGTCATAGGCTGCTATCGCGAAATTATAAAACAAAAAGTCCCAGATATTAAAAAGAGGAAGAAAATTTTAGAGAGTCTAGTATATTCCGACATTTTTGATTTGTTTGTTGCAGGGGAAAAAGAGAAAGCAAGGGAGCGAATAGAAAAATGTATGTACTCCTGGTTGGATTAAACCACCGCACAGCTCCCATCGAAGTAAGGGAGTGTGTGGCTTTTTCAGGTGAGAGTCTCGACCGAGCATACAGGATGCTTAAGAATGCCCCTGAAATTGAAGGGGCAGTTATACTGGCCACATGTAACAGGACGGAAGTATATGCTACCGCCAAAGACGTTTCCAGAGGCATAGAATTTCTCGAAGGGTTTTTGGCTCAGTTTTCTGGATTTGCTGTGGATAAGCTTAAAAAACACCTTTACCAGCCTAACTGTTATGACGCTATTATGCACCTATTCAGGGTGGCGGCAGGATTGGATTCCATGATTCTGGGAGAAGCGCAGATTCTGTCCCAGGTTAAAGAAGCTTATCAGACCGCTGTACAAAATGGTGCTTCTGATCGAGTATTAAACGCTTTGTTTCAGAAGGCCATCAATGTAGGCAAAAAGGTGAGAACTGATACTGCCATTGACAGGCACTCCCTGTCCGTCAGCTATGCAGCTGTGGAACTGGCCCGTTCAACTTTGGGGGAATTAGCCGGAAAGACAGTTTTGGTGTTAGGGGCCGGTGAAATGAGCGAACTGACTACCAGGTATTTAATGGCCAATGGTGTTCAAACCATAATAGTATCTAATCGTTCTTATGCTCGAGCTGATTCCCTGGCCAGGGAATTAAACGGCAGGGCAGTTCATTTTGACCAACTGGCCAGCGAATTGATTAATGCAGATATTGTGATCAGTTGCACGGCTGCTGCCCACTATGTGATTAAGGGCGATAGTTGTCTTGAAGCTTTATCACGGCGTCAGGGGAGAAAAATAATTATGATAGATATTGCGGTCCCCCGGGATATAGATCCGGTGGTAAAAGAAATAGAAGGTGTTTACCTGTACGACATTGATGACATACAGAATGTCGTTGATAATAATCTCTTGGAAAGAAAAAAGGCGGCCCTTCAGGCTAATAAAATAATAGCCGAGGAGATTCGGCAATTTAATCAATGGCTGGCAGGTCTGTATGTGGTGCCTATTATTACAGAATTGAAAGCTTACGGGGAGAGCGTTAAAGAGAACGAAATAAGAAAAGCTTTGAACCGGCTTGGCAATGTTTCCGAAAGGGAAGAGAAAATCATCAGAACTATGGCTCATTCTATTGTTAACCAATTACTCCATACACCCATTGCTACCCTTAAAGAAATGGCCCCCAGCAACCAGGGGCATCTGTATGCAGAGGTGGCCAAGTCGTTATTCTCTTTACACATTTCTTCATGGGAGAATCAATCATATGCACAAACTAATAGTCGGGACTAGAGGCAGTCGACTGGCTCTCTGGCAGGCCCAGCAGGTAGCCGCTGAGCTTAGGCGCAAGGTTAATGGGCTTGACATTGAGATAAAGATTATAAAAACCAAGGGAGACAAATATCTTGATGTAGCACTCTCTAAAATCGGTGATAAAGGTTTATTTACTAAAGAAATTGAATATGAACTTCTTAGGGGTAATATTGATCTGGCTGTGCACAGTTTGAAAGATTTGCCTTCACAACTTGAACCTGATTTTGAAATCGGAGCCGTATTGCCGCGGGAAGACCCCAGGGATGTTCTGATTTCGGAAAAGAATTATTCTATGAATAATCTCCCGCCTGATGCTAGGATAGGAACCTCCAGTTTGCGGCGTCAGGCACAGGTAAAGGCTTTTAAAAGCGATATCCGTATTGTAGAACTGAGGGGCAATGTAGAAACCAGGATGAAGAAAATGCGCTTAGATGACCTGGATGGGATAATACTGGCTTATGCTGGAGTAAAAAGACTGGGTCTTACACAATATATTTCGGATTATTTATCGCCTGAAATAATCATGCCTGCTGTGGGGCAGGGGGCCATCGCTATTGAAACGAGAAAAGGGGATGAGAAAACCCTGGAGATGGTCAGGAGTGTTGATGATTTAGGCTCCCATCGCATGATCAGAGCTGAAAGGGCTTTTTTGCGGGAACTCGAGGGAGGCTGCCAGGTTCCCATTGCAGGCCTGGCTGAGATTCAAGACCATCAGTTAATTCTAAATGGTTTGATCGCTTCACTGGATGGAAAAAAGGTTGTACGTGGAAAGGAAATCGGCAGTATAGCCAACCCCGAAGAGGTAGGCATTAAATTGGCCCAAGATCTGCTAGACCGAGGGGCAGGCAGTATACTAAAGGAAATAAGGGCTTAGAGAAACAAAAACTATATGGCTGGGGAGATATATGGAAGCAAAAGGCAAGATTTTCTTAGTTGGGGCTGGTCCCGGTGATCCAGATTTAATTACTCTTAAAGCCATAAAGGCTCTTAACCAGGCCGATGTGGTTATTTATGACCGTCTGGCCAGCAGGCAGATACTTTCCCATGCGGACCATGGAGCAGAATTGATTTATGTGGGAAAAGCTTCTGGTCAACACGCCCTTTCCCAAGATGAGATAAATGCTCTACTGGTAGCCAAGGCTGGTGAAGGCAAGACCGTCGTCCGGTTGAAAGGCGGAGATCCCTTTTTGTTTGGGCGGGGCGGCGAAGAGGCTCTATTTGTCAGGGAACACGGTTATGATTTTGAGATAATTCCGGGGGTTACTTCAGCAATTGCCTGCCCGGCTTATGCTGGTATACCAGTAACCCATAGGGATGTAGCCTCCAGCTTTACGGTTATTACCGGACATGAGAAACCGGGGAAAAAAGAAAGCTCGATAAACTGGAAGGTTCTGGGCGGTGACACAGGTACCCTGGTTTTTCTCATGGGTATAGAAAACCTGGAGTTTATCTGTGATCAATTGATAAAAAATGGGAAAAAGCCTTCAACTCCTGTTGCTCTGGTCAGATGGGGAACCCTGCCGCACCAGCAGGTAATCACTGGGACTCTCCAGGATATTTCAGAGCGCAGCAGATCAGCGGGAATTCGTCCCCCGGCAGTTATTGTTGTTGGAGAAGTAGTCAAATTACGAGAGAAACTGGCTTGGCTGGAAAAGAAACCTCTCTGGGGAAAGACCATAATTGTAACCAGAGCCAGAGCCCAGGCCAGTATACTGGTGGAAAAAATTAATGAGTTAGGCGGAGAGGCTGTAGAATTTCCCACCATTAATATAGTACCGGAAGTGGACCTTAGAGCTTTATATACCGCTTTCAAAAACCTGCCCAGGTATGATTGGATTATTTTTACCAGTGTAAATGGGGTAGATATTTTCTTTAATGAATTGATCCATAAAGACTATGACATTAGAAATTTGCAGGGAATCAATATTTGCGCCATAGGTCCGGCTACCCGGGACAGACTTGCCCAACGGGGGATAAAGGTGGATTATATGCCTAATGAATATATGGCCGAAGGTATAATAGAAGGTTTAGGTCAGCGCTTGTCCAAAGGCCAGTGGGTCTTGTTGCCCCGGGCCAGAGGGGCCCGAAGTATTCTTCCGGAGTCTTTGCGTTCCCAGGGTATTCATGTTAATACCATTGATCTGTATCGTGCTGAAGCCGTACAGGATATGAGCCGGGATATTCTGGAACAGATAATGGATGGGGAGCCTGATTATATAACTTTCACCAGTTCGTCAACGGTAGCTAATTTTGTAAAAATAATCGGTCCAGATAGAATACCATTGTTGAGCCCAAAAACTAAAATTGCTTGCATAGGGCCTATTACAGCGAAAACAGCAGAAGATTATGGTTTATCAGTTGAGATTCTCGCCCCTGAATATACTATTGACGGGCTAGTAAAGGCAATTCTTGAGGATTCCAGAGGAGGTATGGGCAAATGATAGGATGCACCAAATTGCTATGTGGTACGGCGACTGTATCGGATGTTATCAAATCCCGGGAAGAGTTGGGGATAATTCCCCCTCAGCTTTTGCAGTTCTCGGATATAAACCGGCCTCTGGTTGTTTGGAATATGACTAATCGCTGTAATCTAAAATGCAAACATTGCTATATTGATGCTTATGACAAAAGTTATGAAAGTGAACTAAACTTTGAGGAGGCCCGCTTGTTTATTGAAGATCTGGCTCAAATGCGGGTACCGGTATTGCTGTTTTCAGGTGGCGAACCTCTATTGAGAAAAGACATTTTTGATCTGGGAAAAATGGCTTTTGAGCTAGGATTAAGGCCGGTTATTTCCACCAACGGAACTCTTATCAATGATGAAATAGCCGGAAAAATAAAAGAAGCTGGATTTCAATACGTAGGAATCAGTATTGACGGCAGTCCGTCCACCCATGATGAATTTCGCGATAGGGAGGGTTCCTTTGCAGCTGCCCTGGAGGGAATTCGGGCTTGTTTACGGGCTGGGGTTAAGACCGGTATCCGATTAACTCTTAATAAGAAAAACCAGGCTGATCTCCCTTATATTTTTGACCTGGTGGAGAAAGAAGGGATTCCTCGCTTTTGTATTTACCACCTGGTTTATTCCGGGCGAGGACTGGAAATGGCTGATTTTGACCTGGATCACGATGAAAAGAGAAGAGTGTTGGATTTTATCAGGGAAAAGACTTTGGAATTGGGCCGCCAAGGAACTGAAGTGGAGATACTGACTACGGATAATCATGCTGATGGCATATACTTTTCCCAATATATAAAAGAAAACATGCCCGAGCGGGCTGATGAAGTATTAAACTTGCTTAAAATGCACGGGGGGTGTTCCGCCGGAACCAAATTTGCCAATGTTGATCCCAAGGGCAATGTCCACCCCTGCCAGTTCTGGCAGGATTACACAATTGGCAATATTCGGCAGGAGCCATTCAGTAAGATTTGGAATTCTGATGATGAATTACTGGTTAAGTTGCGTGAAAAAGAGAAGCATGTAAAAGGCAAATGCGGCCAGTGCCAGTATAAATCTTTATGTGCGGGCTGTCGCATAAGGGCCCGGGCCGTTTATAAGGACCTGTGGGCTGAGGACCCAGCTTGTTACCTGAGCGACCAGCAAATTGGAAGGGTGGGATTAAAATAATGGGTTTCCCCAATATCCGTCTGAGAAGGTTAAGGAATAATGAGGTATTACGAACAATGGTGCAGGAAACCTGGCTTTCGGTAAATGATTTTATTTATCCTTTATTCATAACCCATGGCCAAGACAAAAAAATCCCGGTTCCTTCAATGCCCGGAGTATTTCAATTTTCCACCGATCAATTGTTGACTGAGGTTAAGACCATAAATTCCTGGTCCATTCCTGCGGTGATACTTTTTGGCATACCTGATTACAAGGATGCCCAGGGAAGTTCCGGGCATCAGGCTGATGGAGTGGTGCAGCAGGGGATAAAAATTATCAAGGACCAATTTCCGGAACTGTTGGTTATTACTGATGTATGCCTTTGCGAATATACCGACCATGGACATTGTGGAATACCATTGGCTGATGGAACTATTGACAATGATAAGACCCTGGAGCTTTTAGCCCAGCAAGCCCTATCCCATGCCAAGGCAGGTTGTGACATGGTGGCTCCTTCAGATATGATGGACGGCAGAATTGGTTATATTCGCCGGGCTCTTGATGAAAACGGATATAACAGACTGCCTATTATGTCCTATGCGGCCAAGTATTGTTCCAGTTTTTACGGACCTTTTAGAGAAGCAGCAGATTCTGCGCCCCAGTTTGGCGATCGCAAGACCTATCAAATGAACCCGGCCAATGCCTTGGAAGCTATCCGGGAAGTGGCTCTGGATATTGAAGAAGGGGCAGATATAGTTATGGTAAAGCCAGCCCTGCCTTACCTGGATATTATTAGAAAAATCAAGGATCAATTTGGCTACCCCACCGCTGCCTATAATGTCAGCGGCGAATACGCTATGGTTAAAGCTGCAGCATCTTTAGGTTGGTTGGATGAGGAAAAGGCTTTATTGGAAATGACTACCTCTATTAAAAGAGCGGGAGCAGACCTTATAATAACTTATGCAGCCAAGGAACTGGCCAGGTTGTTGGTAGCGGAGGGATAAAATGCTCATATCATGGAATGTCACCAATTTATGTAATATGTTTTGTGATCATTGTTACCGGGAAGCAGGCAGCCAATTGGCAGATGAGCTTACCACCGCAGAAGCCCAAAAAATGATCAGGGAGATAAAAAAAGCCGGCTTTAAAATAATGATTTTTAGCGGCGGTGAACCGGTGATGCGGCCTGACCTGTTTGGATTGGGCAGGTTGGCTGCTGACCTGGGGTTAAGAGTTGTATTGGGAACTAATGGAACCCTTTTAACCCGGGGAGTGGTCAGGGAACTAAAAAAGGCAGGATTTATGGCAGCCGGGGTGAGTTTGGACAGCCTTGATCCAGCAAAAAATGACTCTTTCCGGAAACTTAAAGATGCGTATAATCTTACGATAAAAGGGATGGAAAACCTGAAAGCGGAGGGGCTTCCTTTTCAAATACACACTACGGTTATGGATTGGAATGTGGGGGAATTAGAGCAAATAACTGATTTTGCTGTGGAAATCGGGGCCATGGCCCATCATGTTTTTTTCCTGGTTCCTACCGGACGGGGAGCCGAAATTGAAGAAGAAGCCTTAAGAGTCAAGGAATATGAAAGAACCATCAACCGTTTGATGGAAAAGCAAAAAAATACCAATATTGAAATTAAACCCACCTGTGCGCCGCAGTTTATGCGAGTGGCAGACAAAAAGGGAATACCGGTGCGGTTTTCCCGGGGATGTTTGGCTGGAATCAGCTATTGTATTATCAGTCCCAAAGGGGATGTTCAGCCCTGTGCTTACCTAAACATTCCGCTGGGAAATGTAAAAGACAAGCCTTTTGATCAGATCTGGCATGAAAATCAAATGCTTCGGGAACTGAGAACCATGGATTACAAGGGCAAATGTCAGGCATGTAACTATAAACTAAACTGCGGCGGATGCCGGGCCCGGGCTTATTACTATAGTGATGGGGACTATATGGCCGAAGATAGCTGGTGTCTCTACCAGCCGCCGGGGTGGGAGAAAAGCTTTGAGTAATTTATCTGTATTTGAACGCCGGGTACTAAATATTCTGCAGGAGGATTTTCCTTTAAGTGAGACTCCTTTTGCAGATATGGCCACTAAAATTGGTGTTGATGAAGATACGCTGCTGGCAACTATTGAAAAGCTAAAAAACCAGGGTATCATTAGAAGAATTGGGGGAGTCATTGACTCTAACCAATTTGGTTTCGTTTCAACTCTATGCGCGGTTAAGGTTCCTGAACCCAGGATAGAGGAAGTTGCTGCCATAATAAATAAATACCCAGGGGTAACCCACAATTATTTGCGGGATCATGATTATAACATTTGGTTTACATTGACCTGTCCTTCTGATAAAACACTGAATCAGGTCATTGCAAGCCTGGAAGCAGAGACTGATTGTAAAATAGAAAAAATGCCGGCAGAAAAGGTATTTAAGATCAAAGTTCTTTTTGATATGGGGAATAAAAATGGCATATGATGGTATTGATAGAAAAATAATCGAGCTGCTGCAAGGTGATATTCCTCTTACGCACCGGCCCTTTAACAAATTGGCAGATCAACTGGGTATTGGTGAAAAAGAGGTAGTTAATCGAGTTTCTAAAATGCGTGACCAAGGGTTGATCAGAAGATGGGGGGCAATTCTTCGTCACCAGGCCGCTGGTTATTCGGAAAATGCCATGGTAGCATGGCGAATTGAGCCCGAATCGGCAGACCACGTAGGCTCCCTATTGGCTGCCTATAAAGAGGTTAGTCACTGTTATTTAAGACAGGTGCCCCAGGATTTCGGATACAATTTATTTACCATGGTACATGCTTCAGAGAAAACAGAATTAAAAAAGGTTATTGATGATATGGCTGGTAAGAGCGGTATCAAAGATTATTTGGTTTTAAAGAGCTTGAAAGAATTTAAAAAAGCCAGCATGAAATATATATAAGTTATAATAAAAGGTACTACATTGGAGGTGTTTTTGTGGCTTCCAGCACATCCAGCCAATTATTTGGCACCGCCCAGCAGTACATGCCCGGTGGTGTTAACAGCCCGGTTCGGGCTTTTAAATCGGTAGGGCTGACTCCCCTTTTTATAAAGGAAGGCAAAGGAGCAACGGTCACTGATGTTGACAATAACCAGTATATTGACTATGTATGTTCCTGGGGTCCGTTAATTCTTGGACATGGGCACCCGGAAGTGATTAGAGAAATATGCAGGGCGGCGGATAAAGGTACAAGTTTTGGTGCACCCTGTGAACAGGAGACCAGGTTGGCCCAAATGATTTGCGAGGCTATTCCCTCCGTTGAAATGGTGCGTATGGTTAATTCTGGAACTGAAGCTACCATGAGTGCTGTTCGTTTGGCCAGAGCCTATACTGGGCGAGACAAAATTGTGAAGTTTGCCGGATGTTATCATGGACATGCTGATACTTTCTTAATTAAAGCCGGTTCGGGCCTTATGACCTCTGGAGTACCTACCAGCCCAGGGATTCCTCAAGCTTTTGCCGAATGTACCCTGGTTGCTGAATATAACCATATTGATACGGTGAAAAAGCTCTTTGATCAAGCTGGTTCAGAAATTGCTGCAGTAATTGTTGAACCGGTAGCAGGAAACATGGGATTGGTTCCGCCTGATAATGGTTTCTTGCATGAACTGAGGCAGATAACTAAACGGCATAGTAGTTTACTGATTTTTGATGAGGTAATAACTGGTTTCAGGTTATGCTATGGCGGTTTCCAAAATATTGTGGATATAGAGCCAGATATTACCACTTTAGGTAAAATAATAGGCGGAGGGTTGCCAGTTGGTGCTTACGGCGGCAGAAAAGAAATAATGTCCATGGTGGCACCCCAGGGGGATGTGTATCAGGCAGGGACCCTTTCGGGCAATCCGCTGGCTATGGCAGCCGGGGCAAAGACCCTCGAAATTTTGCAAAAAGATGGTATTTACCAGGTTCTGCAAAGTAGAACCCAATATTTAGTAGACCAGATAAAATCAATTTGTAATCAAAAAGGGGTTAGCTGTTATATAAATCACCTGGGATCAATGTTTTCCGTATTTTTCAATACAGGACCGGTGGTAGATTATAATTCAGTGATAGGTTGCAATACAGCCAGATATGCAGAGTTTTTTAAGGCACTATTGGGACAGGGCATCTATTTTCCGCCTTCACAGTTTGAGGTTTGTTTCGTATCCCTGGCCCATGATGAACAGCAAATCGATGAAACTATTAGAGGTATCAGCCAGGCCATAGATAAAGTAGTCAATTGCTAATTGATGACAATTGTTTTATAAAAAATTTGTCAAATATTTAAACAAGGCAGGAAATATTACACGAATTATAGAAAGTTTACTGTTAGGATTATTTTTGCCTGTGCAAAATATAATTAGTGTGCTTGCTTTAGGTTCAAGTTTGGAAACTTGCCGATGGCAAAACATAAAATCATATATCGTTTATGGGGGTGGTGATTAGGGAAGTCACTTCAGTCCTATAAGTTTGTTTATGTGCATGAAAACTATTATTTTCACATGAAAAGGAGGAATGAACTTGAAGGTTCTCGTATGTGTTAAGCAAACATTTGACACAGAAGCCAAAATTGAGTTGAAGGACGGCAAAATTTCTGAACAAGGTGTTAATTTAATTATTAACCCCTATGACGAAGTTGCTGTAGAGGGTGGAATTCAGCTCAAGGAAAAGAAAATTGTTGATGAAGTAGTAGTTTTATCAGCAGGTGGGGATAAAGCAATAGATGCTATCCGTACTGCATTAGCTATGGGCGCTGACAGAGGCATTCTGGTTAAACAGGATCCCGCTGCTGACGAGTATGCCAGAGCGGTTGCCCTTGCTGCAGCTATTAAGGAAGAAAACCCTGAAATAATTCTGGCTGGCCATGTTGCTGCTGATGATGGTTCATCACAGGTTCCCACCAGAATTGCAGAAATTCTTGGATTACCACATGTAAACGTTATTACCAACCTTGAAATTGCTGATGGAAAAGCCACCTGCACCAGTGAAGCTGACGGTGGTACCCAGGTAACTGAAGTGTCAATTCCTGCTGTGATCTCCAGTCAGGTAAGTTGGAACGAACCTCGTTATCCGTCCATGAAGGGCATAATGCAGGCGAAAAAGAAACCGGTAAAAACCATTGATGCCGTAGCAGTCGAAAATAAAGTGAAAGTATTAGAATATGCTATGCCTCCTGCAAAAGCAGCCGGCATTAAGATTGAAGATGAGCCTGAGGCAGCAGCAGCCCAATTAGCCGACTGGATGAAAAACACTGCCAAGGTAGAACTAAAATAAATATATAATTTTTATATAAAAGGAGGGTAATCGATGGCAGGAACATGGGTATTTATAGACCAAAGAGACGGAAATGTCCGGAAAGTATCATATGAAATGATTTCAGAGGCCAAAAAATTTGGCGATGAAGTAAGTGCTGTGATTTTTGGTAAAGATGTTGAGGGACTGGCTCCCAACTTTGCAAAATATGGTGCTGATAAAGTTTATGTAGCCGATGCTGATGTTTTCAAAAACTACAATACAGGAGCTTACGTTGCTCAATTAGCCGCTATGGTTAATGAATATAAACCTAATGCAATTTTGTTTGCTCATACCTTTAATGGCAGAGATCTGGCATCAAGATTTGCGCAAAAGATGGAAGCAGGTTTAGCTACTGATGTTATTGCCGCAGAAATTACTGCTGGTAAAGGTGTTTTCACCAGAGCTATTTACGCAGGAAAAGCTTTGGCCAAGGTTGAGGTTGCAACCAATCCTGTGATGGCAACCGTCCGGGCTGGAGTATTTGAAGTTGTTGAAAACGGCGCTGCCGGTGAAGTTGTAAAACCTGCTATAGCTGCAACTGATGCCGATGTTTACCAGACTGTAAAAGATTTTATTCCAACTGTCTCTGCCAGACCTGAGCTTACTGAAGCTGAAGTGGTAGTATCCGGTGGACGTGGATGCAAAGGGCCCGAAGGTATCAAACTGGTTGAGGAACTGGCTGATCTGCTGGGTGCAGCTGTGGGCGGTTCTCGTGCATCTGTTGATGCTGGATGGCTGGGCCATGAATTCCAGGTTGGCCAGACCGGAAAAGTGGTCAACCCCAATCTTTATATAGCATGTGGCATTTCCGGAGCAATTCAGCATATGGCCGGAATGTCTTCGTCCAAGCTAATAGCCTCGATTAATACAGATACAGAGGCTCCTATATTTAATATTTCAGATTTCGGAGTGGTTGGAGACCTCTTCAAGGTTATACCACTGTTGATTGGTGAACTAAAGAAATAGTTTGCCAATTCGGGGAGTTTTGGTACTGGATATACAGTAGCTGTGTATCCAGTACAGACCCGGTTTTGTTTAAGGGAGGGAATTAGATAAATGATTTTTGGGTTTCATCCATTAGAAGGTGGTTATGATGTCCCAATGCGCGTAGTTGGGGCAAATATTCCCTACGAGTGGCTTATTTATATTATAATGTTCATTCCCGTCGGAGTATTTCTTTTTGGACTTTACAAACGAATTTCAGTTTGGATGCTGGCTAAGGGAGAAATCCATCGCAATGATAAAGTAAGTGAACGGGTGAAATCTTTCCTTATCAACAGTTTTCTCCAGTCCAGGGTGGTAAAAAAACCGATAGCCGGTTTTATGCATGCCCTCTTGTTCTGGGGTTTCCTGGTTTTGGCCCTGGCTGCTGGGGTAGATGCTGCGCACCACTGGATTAAATGGCCTCCCCTGGAAGGTAATCTATATATTGGATTTTCATTCGTTGTAGATGTTTTAGGCTTTCTTGCCATAATTGGTATAGTGATTTTGGCTGTAATAAGGTATATTCAAAAACCTGCTCGTTTAAATGACTCCAAGGCATCTGACGGGTGGGTTATTTTGTTGATATTCACCATTCTGTTTACCGGATATATTATTGAAGGTTTAAGAATTGCCGCACAGATAAAAATGTCCACTACCATGGCGCAGATTGCTTACGAACAGATAGCCTCACCTGTAGGATGGTACTTTGCTATTCCTTTTGTTGGATTACATCTTGATACCGTTCTTATATGGCATCGTATTCTCTGGTGGTTCCACATGGCTATCGCCTTCCTCTTTATCGGATTGATTCCTTTCACCAAATTATGGCATATTTTTGGCAGCATGTTTGCTTATGCCTTCCGCGATCTGGAACCATCAGCTTGCCGGATGGTAGAGAACATCGAAGAGGCTGAAACCTTTGGAGTTGATAAAATTGAGGAATTTGGGTGGAAAGATCTGATGGATCTTGATACCTGTATAAGATGCGGAAGATGCCAGGAGAACTGTCCGGCCTATAATACCGGAAAAGCTCTTAATCCTAAATTAACCCTTATTCAAGCTATGAAAGGGCATTTGGATCGGAAAGCACCATTCTTAGCTAATGCACAGGGTGAAGCGGAGGAAATGGTGGCTATGACTGCTGAAGCTGCGGAAGAGGTAAATCCCATGGAAGAGAGCCTCTTGTACGATGTAGTCACAACTGATGTGATTTGGGATTGCACCAATTGCCGGGCTTGTATGGAGCACTGCCCCATGTATATTGAACACATCCCCAAGATTATTGAAATGCGCCGAAATTTAGTAATGTGGCAGGGCGATATGCCGCAGGAAGCGCAAATGGCTTTTGTAAACATGGAGAGGAATTACAATCCCTGGGGTGTTGGCTGGGCCAACCGGGCAGAGTGGCTCAATGAACGGGGTATAAGAGAGATGGTCAATCTTCTTCCTGAAGATGGCGGGGAGTTTGAGTACCTGCTCTACGGTGGATGTGCCGTATCCTTTGATGATCGGTTCAAGAGGGTTGGCGAGGCCTTAGTTAAATTACTGAATCAAGCAGGGGTCAGCTTTGGTTATCTGGGCACCGAGGAATACTGCTGCGGTGATTCAGCACGCCGTCTTGGTAATGAGTATCTCTATCAGACCCTGGCTCAGCAAAATATTGAATCTTTTAATAATTATGGGGTTAAGAAAATAATTGTTATCTGTCCTCATGGCTATAATACGCTTAAGAATGAATATCCACAGATGGGCGGAGTATATGAAGTCTATCACTATACAGAAATCCTTGCGAAATTAATTGCCGAAGGTAAGCTTAAACCCGGCAAAGGTCTGGCAAGAAAGGTAACCTATCATGACTCCTGTTTCTTGGGACGCCATAACGGTGTTTATGATCAACCAAGATCTATTATCAAAGCTACTGGCTGTAACATTACGGAAATCGAAAAATCTAAAAACTTCGGATTCTGCTGTGGTGCCGGCGGTGGGCGCATGTGGATGGAAGAAGAAACTGTTGAAGGTTACAAGCGTATTAATGACACCAGGACTGATCAACTGCTAGAACCCAACCCCGAAACCATAGTTACCAATTGTCCCTTCTGTTTGACCATGATCTCGGACGGGGTAAAAGGGGCAGGAGTAGAAGAAAAAACTTCTGTAATGGATGTGGCCGAATTACTGCTAAAAACGATGCAGCAAAACTAATAATATGGTATATTGATGGAAAAGGAATATATAAGCTGTAGAGAATTACCAATAGGTGAAAACAGTGCAAAATGTTCCTTTTCTGATCGGTATTGTGAATTTTGTTACAAAAAAACCTGTTTTATCCTATTAAGGGGGGGGTGTAAAGGAGAATTCTTTAACTGGCTGTTTAGTAAAATAATTTAGGAGGGAAAAGGATGTCAAGAGAAGTTGTAATAGCCGGGTTGTGTCGTACAGCAATAGGTACCTTTGGAGGAGGTCTTAAAGATGTTCCCGCTCCGCAACTGGGAGCACTGGTCATTCAGGAATCATTAAAGAGAGCAGGGGTAAAACCTGAACAGGTAGAAGAAGTAATTTTTGGATGTGTTCTGCAGGGGGGACAAGGCCAAAACGTTGCTCGGCAGTGTGCAATTCACGCTGGACTTCCGGTAGAGTCTACTGCTTTTACTGTAAACAAGGTTTGTGCTTCAGGAATGAAAGCCGTTCACGCAGCAGTTGCGGCTATTAAAGCTGGGGATGCAGATATCATTGTGGCTGGCGGAACTGAAAATATGAGTGCAACCGGTTATGTTCTTCCCAATGCCCGCTGGGGATACAGAATGAATATGGTAAAAGGCGACCTAATTGATATGATGGTTCATGACGGCCTCTGGGAAATCTTTAATAATTATCACATGGGCATGACAGCAGAAAATGTTGTTGATATGTATGGCTTAACCAGAGAAGAAATGGATAAATTCGGTTATGACAGCCAGGTAAAAGCCAAGGCAGCTATTGAATCAGGGCGCTTCAAAGATGAAATCGTTCCTGTAGTAATTAAGACCAAGAAGGGTGAAACAGTATTTGATACTGATGAACATCCCAGACTGACTGATCTTGAAAAACTGGCCAAGCTGGCTCCTGCCTTCAAAAAAGGCGGTACTGTTACAGCAGGAAGCGCTTCCGGAATAAATGACGGAGCTGCTGCTATGGTAGTTATGTCCAGAGAAAAAGCGGATGAGCTGGGCGTAAAACCTATGGCTAGAATTGTAAGCTGTGCTTCCGGCGGAGTAGATCCCAAAGTAATGGGTATCGGACCGGTTCCAGCCACCCGCAAGGCACTGGCCAAAGCTGGTTTGACCATTGATGATATGGATTTGATTGAAGCCAATGAAGCTTTTGCAGCTCAGTCGCTGGCTGTTGCCAGAGATCTCAATTTTGACATGTCCAAGGTTAATGTAAATGGCGGAGCGATTGCCCTGGGACATCCCATTGGCAGTTCAGGGGCGAGAATTATGGTAACCCTCTGCTATGAATTACAAAAACGTAATCTGAAATACGGTTTGGCTACTCTTTGTATCGGCGGTGGACAGGGCTGTGCCACCATTGTTGAGATGCTGTAATATAAATCTTTTTAATATAAAAAAATTCGTGTTAAAATACAGAGGAAACATTCCTCTGTATTTTTTTGGCCTTGTTACCAGGACAACAGAAGAAAGGAGAGAAGATATTGAGACTTGCTGTTTACCCTGGTAGCTTCGATCCGGTTACCAATGGGCACATTGATATTTTGGAACGAAGCAGCCAATTGTTTGATAGGATAATAATCGCGGTCATACATAATGTAAGTAAGAAATCGCTTTTCAGCTTGGATGAAAGGGTAAACTTGATCAGGGAAAGTACGCAGCACCTTGGTAATATTGAAGTTGATTGCTTTAGCGGGCTTCTCGTTAATTACCTGGCACGGAAAAATGCCCGCATTATTATCAGGGGACTCCGGTCGGTCGCCGATTTCGAGTACGAGTGCCAGATGTCCATGATGAATAAACGGCTCATGCCGGATGTTGACACGGTGTTTGTCATGTCCAACAATGATTTTACCTATGTCAGTTCCAGCATGGTAAAAGAAGTGGCACTGCTCGGAGGAGACGTTACCAGTCTGGTACCGGAACCAGTTCAACTTGCTTTTAGTAAGAAAATAGCTGAACTAAGTCGCGGCAAATAATTTATTGTATCCTGGTTGTAAATGGCCATTAAATTATGGATATCACCGGACACTGCTTAGAAAGAAAAACAAACAAAAAAACCGTTTTAGGCAGTATGATATGCTCCTCCTAAAGTAGACCATGGAAATATCCAAGACTACTTTAGGAGGATATTTTTATGGCCAAATCAAAGCATAGTCCGGAATGGAGATTAGAAGTTATTGAAGAGTATCTATCCGGGCAAGGTTCATATGAGTACCTTGCTAAAATGCATGGAATAGGTTCAAGCACGCTCAGAGAGTGGGCACTTGAAACAGATTCACCTGCGCAAAATATCCTATTCCTGAAAACCAACAAATTCTTAAGTATAAAGCTGGGTTTGCCGCATAAAAACTAGCTACCACCAGATTGGCAGTAGCTATTCTATAACTTAGATTATTTATTTCCCTGGTTTACCTTGACAGGGGCAGATCAAGCCTTAATAACGGTTTTTTGTTGTACCTTCAAACAAAGGTGTGTTTAGGGCGGGCCGATTTGAACAAGGCTGTTAATGTAACGGCTAACCAGATCCTGATAAGTCTTGGTTGCCTTTCGGTTATAAGCTATCAATTTCTCGTCAAGATCTTTTACTACTCGGGCAGGGTTACCAACAGCTAGCTTGCCCCTGGGGACACTGCGCCCGGGGGGCAGGACACTGCCGGCGCCCAAAAAAGTGGTGGATTCCATTTCGCACTGGGAAGATACAATAGCACCCATACCAATTGTAACCTGGGATTTTATCAGACATGGACCATGAATAACAGCAGCATGGCCAACAATCACATCCTCTTCAATAATTGCTATACTATCGGGCCCAGAGTGTATAACACAGTTTTCCTCAATAGCAGAGCCGTCACCAATAACTATCTTTCCCAAATCGCCCCTGATTACGGCGCCTGCTCCTATGTAGCACCTTTTGCCTATCTCCACTTTACCGATAATTATACTCTGGGGATGAATATAGCTGGAAGGATCAATAACAGGGCGATTACCTTCAAATTCATATATTGGCAATCTTAAAAACCTCCCTAGTCAACCAGCAGTTGCGTCCGCAGCCTAAATAGAATATATTGGTTATTATGATGAGTATAATAAATAAAAAAGGAAAAGGATAGTAGAACTATCTGGCCAGAATAATGATTAGCCCCTTAACATGTGCATCCAATTAAAATGCCATAAAAAGCAAAAAGCCCTAGAACTAAATCTAAGGCCAAGCAAAATCGGGATCTACACAGCTCGCTGAACTTTTCCGGAACGCAGACAACGAGTGCAAACATAAATTTTTTGGGGGGTTCCTTTTACCAGGACTTTAACCCGTTGTAAATTAGGTTTCCATTGCCGGTTGGTCCTTATATGGGAGTGGCTATATTTTTTTCCAAAGGTGACTCCTTTTCCACATATATCGCATTTAGCCACATTAATGCCTCCTCTCTTTATGCAATCACTTAAACATTGTACCAAAACTTGTTGTAAAGGGCAAGAAGAGGAGGAATAAATATCATGGCGTAGAATTAAGATTAATTTAGAAGGAGGTAAACAAAATGTATACCATAATGAGCACAGACCTGGGAACCATCAGTGTAAGCAAAGAAGTGTTGGAAACTATTTCTGGCCTGGCGACAATAGACTCTTATGGTCTGGTAGGAATGGTTCCTCATGACATTCAGTCAGGAATATCAAGTATTCTTGGTTTGGAATCGATTCGCAAAGGCGTTTCAGTACAATTTACCGATGAGGGACTGATTGTCGATGTCTATGTTATTGTAGGCTATGGAACTAAGATAAATGAGGTTGCCCGAAATGTTATGCAAAAAGTAACTTATGTACTAGAAAATCATACAGGCTTGACTGTAGCTGCAGTCAATGTAAATGTCAAAGGAGTAAAAGTAATATTGGAGAAGTAGGGGGAGGGCAACAAGTTGAGTTTGGTTTTCATTAGCGGCAAGGATTTTGTAAGGAGTGTTAGGGCAGGATGCAAAAATCTTGAACTCAACCGGGACAAAGTAGACTTGCTGAATGTTTTTCCTGTTCCCGATGGTGACACAGGAACCAACATGTATCTAACCTTATTGGCAGCAGTAAAGGAAGGCGAAAAAAATTATGAAAAACCCCTGGGGCAAGTAGCCAAAGCTGTTTCCCGGGGTTCCTTAATGGGTGCCCGGGGCAATTCAGGAGTAATATTATCCCAGGTTTTCCGGGGTATGGCCCGAATTTTGGAAAACAAGGAAAAAGCCAATGCGGCTGATTTTGCCATGGCTTTGCAAGCAGGATCAGATACCGCTTACGAGGCAGTAATGAAACCTGTTGAAGGAACAATACTGACAGTTGTCAGAGAAATTGCCAAAGCCTGTGAGGCTAAAGCCAGAAAGGACAAAGATATTATTACTACTCTGATGGCAGGAATACAGGCAGGACACAAAATTCTGAAAAAGACTCCGGAGATGTTGCCCATCCTAAAAGAGTCAGGGGTAATAGATGCTGGAGGGCAGGGATTTTTATACTTTCTTGAGGGTTTCATCCAAGGACTCGATCAGGAACACGAAATAGATCTGTCCATTTCTCAGCCTGACTACCACAGAGAGCATGAGGGGCAGGGAACGGTTCCCGGAATGAATATAGAATTTCAATATTGTACGGAGTTGTTGATAATAGGTGACAGTGTAAATATTGACAAAGTAAAAAACGCTCTTTCTTCCATGGGTGATTCAATGATGGTAGTAGGGGCAGAAGAAGTGGTCAAGGTACATATCCATTCCAACCATCCGGGTAAAGTCTTGGAAACCTGCATGAAATGGGGAAGCCTTACTGATATAAAAATAAACAATATGGTAGAAGAGGCTCATGAGCATATGCTTAACTGGCAGGAGTCCAGGGAAGTTGACCCTACGGAAGCCAAGCCCATCGGTTTAGTGACGGTGGGCATTGGGGATGGGATAATAAAGATACTGGAAAGCCTGGGAGCTGATGTGGTGGTGGAAGGTGGCCAGACCATGAACCCGAGTACCGAGGATCTTTTAAATGCCTGCAAAAAAGTAAATGCAGAAAATATTTTTATTATGCCTAATAATAGTAATGTGATTATGGCTGCTAATCAGGTGGCAGCACTGAGTGAAAAACCGGTCAGAGTTGTTCCCACCAAATCGGTTATGCAATGTATTACTGCCTTAGTGGCTTTCCATCCTTCCGAAGACGTGGAGGAAGTATATCAGGCTATGCTCAATGAGATAGACACTGTAAAATATGCCGAGGTGACCCGTGCAATCCGTAACACTTGCTTGGATGATATAGAAATAGCAGAAGGTGATGCGATAGGAATCCTTCAGGATAAAATTGTGCTTAGGGCCGATGATCCTTTTATAGCAGTGCTAAATCTCTTAGAGATGATGGTGGATGACGAAAGTGAATTGATTACAATTCTATTTGGGCAGGACATTACTGAGGGCGAGGCGTTTTCTATTAAGGAAAAAGCCGAGGCTGCTTATCCTGATTGTGAGATTGAACTGCACTACGGTGGCCAACCTCATTATAGTTTCCTAATATCAGTAGAATAGGTATGGCACCTAAAAGCGGGTTTAAACCCGCTTTTTGTTTACGATTTGATAATTCATGGGTGGGAGGAAAGGATGCATAGGCTGGGAAAAGAAATACGCTTTTTAAAGGGAATTGGTCCTAAAAGGAATAAATTATTCCAGCGTTTAGGGATACATAATATTTTTGATTTGTTCTGGTATATCCCTCGTTCCTATTTTGATAGGAGCCATATTAGTCCAATTACCAGCTTGGTTGCAGGTTATAAGGTAAATATTCAGGGGATTATTACTGCAACTACCAAGAACCGGGCTAGAAATGGCATGAGTATTATAAAAGCTATAATAAGTGATGAGACGGGCCTAATTCCTGCAGTATGGTTCAATCAACCCTTTCTGGATAGTAAACTACCTATTGGACAAAAAATACTCATATCAGGGCAAATTACAAGCTCTCAGATGGGAAAAGAGTTAATTGTCAAGGATTATGAACTACTGGACGAAAAAACCGGCATAAAGATCCTTCCTATTTATCCCCTTACCGAAGGGTTAAACCAAAAGGCTTTAAGACGATTGGTAGCACACAGTCTGGACGAATATTTGGACTACTATACAGAAATCTTACCCGATTCAATAAGGAAACATTATGGTCTGTGCGATATCCAATTTGCTTTTCGCAATATCCACTTTCCGGCCGACCGGTACTCATACCAGAAGGCCAGAAATCGGCTGGCCCTGGAAGAATTGTTGGTTTTTCGCCAGGTTCTGGAGGAGAAACGTAAAAGGGACAGATCGCTTAGAAAAGGCACATATAAAGAAACCACGGACTTATTTGCAAGAGTCCAGCAAGGATTACCTTTTACATTGACCCCAGCACAGTCAAGGGTTCTAAAAGAGATAATACAGGATATTGAATCCCCTATTGTCATGAATCGCCTTTTGCAAGGAGATGTAGGATCAGGGAAAACCGTTGTAGCAGTTCTGGCCATGGTAAAAGCTGTGGCGGGGGGGTTTCAGGCGGCCCTTATGGCTCCCACAGAAATACTGGCAGATCAACATTTTGCTAACATAGATCGTTTATTGGCAAATAGCGGAATAGTAATTGCCTGTCTCACCGGTGGCACTTCAGCTAATCAGCGGCAAATGATCATTGAGGCAGTACGGTCTGGAGAAATCGATATTCTGGTTGGAACCCATTCATTAATTCAGGATTCTCTTGCTTTTAAAAACCTGGGCCTGGCAGTGATAGATGAGCAGCACCGGTTTGGTGTTGAGCAGAGATTAAGGCTTAGGCTAAAAGGGGATTCTCCTGATGTACTGGTAATGACAGCCACCCCCATACCCAGAACTCTGGCTCTTACCTTGTATGGGGATTTGGACTATTCAGTTATTGACGAGTTACCTCCGGGACGTCGGAAAGTAATAACCAGATACATACCCCCATATCATCGCAGCCAGGTTTACAATTTTTTAAAAAAAGAAATCCAAAAAGGCAGACAGGCTTTTGTTGTATGCCCGTTGGTGGAAGAATCTGAAAAACAGGACCTGCAAGATGCCCAAAGCCTTTATGCTGACCTGCAGGAGAACTTATTTAAGGGATTTAGATTGGGGCTGATTCATGGCAGAATGCGGCAGGCTGACAAAGACTTAATAATGCAGATGTTCAAGCAGAAACAAATTGATCTTTTAGTTACTACTACGGTTGTGGAAGTTGGGGTAGATGTTCCTAATGCGACCATAATGGTTATTGAACAGGCCGAAAGATATGGTCTTTCCCAGCTTCACCAGCTCAGGGGCAGGGTAGGACGGGGAAGCGAACGATCTTTTTGCTTTCTGCTAGGTGAGCCGAAAAGTGAAGAAGCTAAAAAGCGTCTGCGGATCATTGAGACAACCAGTGATGGTTTTCTACTGGCGCAAAAAGACCTGGAAATGAGGGGGCCCGGAGAATTTTGGGGGGTTAGGCAACATGGTTTGGATCAGTTTAAGCTGGCTGATCTGTCTAAGGATCTGGAACTTATCCAGTTAAGTCAAAGATTGGTAGGCAGTACCTATTTGGATGAACAGTATATATTTTTGAAAAACAAGCCAAATAGAACCATAGATAATTAAAATTTTCAGAAGGTTTACAATTTATCAAATTATTATGCTATCTGTGAAGATAATCCAGATAGTTTTTTTATTCTATTCAAAGAATATAATTAAGCTGCCTGTGGTGAAACGGAGGTGAAACTATGGACGATAAAAAGGCGGAAAAAATACAAAAATTGAAGTATGAAATAAGCCAGGAATCAGGGTTAAAATTTTCAAAACCAAGCAAAAGAAAAAGAAAATAAAAACTTATGAAAATACTTCTAGCATATTAGTTGACGCCGGGGAAACAATAAGATTACAAAAAAGGAGGTGAATCAAATGGCAAGAAGCAATAATATTCTGGTTCCCCAGGCTAAAGCTGCCATGGATCAATTTAAACAGGAGGCTGCTCAAGAAGTGGGAGTAAACCTGAAGAGCGGCTACAATGGAGACCTGACAGCTCGCCAGGCAGGCAGCATCGGCGGTCAAATGGTAAAGAAAATGATCTACGATTATCAGAGCAGACAGGCACAAAATCAAATGAGATAACTTGTTTGAAATAATCATTGTAATATTAACAAGCGGATAGAAGTACATCCGCTTGTTTTCATTGTTAAACAGCATAAAGGACTAGTTGTTCTTCGGAGATTCCAGGGAAAAGGGATTTACTGATGCCAATGGCAATTATGCGGGCTGTAATCTCAATAATGTCGTCTATTTCCTTGGGAGTAACACTCAAACCGCCTCCGAAAAAAGACAGGATTTCTTTAATGGAGTTAATAGCCTGAGTATCATTATACATAGCCCCCGTGTTCAAGCAGAATTTTTTTATTGCTTGGTTGGCAATGACAGCAGCGTTTACAATTGTAGGACATCCCACCGCGATTACAGGAACTCCCAGTTCTTCTTGGGTAAGGGCATGTCTTCTGTTACCAATTCCTGCTCCGGGCTGGATGCCGGTATTGGCCATCTGAATGGTAGTGCCAATTCTTTCCACACTCTGAGCAGCCAAGGCGTCTACGGCAATAATAATTTCAGGTTTAACCTCATCAACGATTCCCTTGATAACCTCAAAAGTTTCTAAACCAGTTATCCCTAATACCCCTGGAGCTATACCACAAGTAGGACGCATCCCTTCAACCAGTGCCTCAGGGGCGTGTTGGTGATAATGCCTGGTAATGGGACTATATTCAATAAATTTGGGACCGAGAGAATCAGGAGTAGCATGCCAGTTGCCCAGGCCTACCAAGAGAACGGTACCAGTCTTTGATAATGAACCATTAATTAGGTTTTCCATGGAGTTTTCTATGGCTTCCACAAGTTCATCCTTTAAATAAGGGTCATTGATTTTCAAGGGAGGGGATTCAATGGTTATATAGGTTCCGATGGGTCTCCCTAGTTGGCGGGCTCCTATTTCATTTTTTATATTGATAATAGTAGTTTTTATTCTTTCCCTTTGCACAACTTGTTCTTCCACTCCGGATATTTCCTTACCTGTTGTTCCCCTGACCAAGTCTCTTGCTTCCAGGGCCAAATCTATGTTTAGAGTAAAAAAATTAAGAAAATTATCCAAATTTAAAACCTCCTTTGACAGTATTATCCCAAAGGTGAGGTTTTATATGCAGCAGGAAAATAAAAATGGCGACGTGGATAGTCGCCATTTTGGGGAGAGGAGAATTTTGTAAAGTTGTTGGGGAGGGTTTGTTTACCAGATTTTACACCTGGTAATTATATAATTACCCTAATTTTTGTTTTATATACAAAAAAAATAAAAAATTTTGCATGTGTTACTCGGCAAAAGAAAAGGTATGCTATATTGCTAAATGCGATTCTTTGGTGGGTATCTGTTTTTTGTGACAAAAAACATAATATCTTGCATTGGTTGGTATAATTAAGGTAAAAAATGTTGGGAAAAGAGGTTAAATAGACCAAATAGCGAATCATCAAAGGAGGAGATATCACTGCGAGTTATAGCAGGTATGGCCAAAGGTAAAAGGCTCAAGGCGCCTCCTGGAACGAATACTCGCCCGATAACCGATATGATAAAAGAGGCTCTTTTCAATGTCCTGGGACATGATATGTCAGGAATAGTCTTTCTAGATCTATTCGCGGGAAGTGGTAGTGTTGGCATTGAGGCTTTGAGCAGGGGAGCGTCCCGGGTCATTTTTGTTGACAGCAGCTATCATGCTGTGAAGACTATAAAATATAATCTTATTAATTGCAATTTTATGGATGGATATGAAATATACCGACAAGATGTTTTTCGGGCCATAAACAA
The DNA here is from genome assembly GCA_050949885.1 of Syntrophomonadaceae bacterium. Taxonomy (GTDB): domain Bacteria; phylum Bacillota; class Syntrophomonadia; order Syntrophomonadales; family Syntrophomonadaceae; genus JBMNGO01. Next base: position 393,592 of record JBMNGO010000005.1, read on the forward strand.
TTTACAGAGGCACCAGATAACATTCGATCTGATTTACGCAGATCCGCCGTTCCCTTTGGATTCTGTCTTTACCAGGGTAATGACAGCTATTGATGATGCCCAGATCTTAAAAAACCACGGGTTAGCAATAATTAGAACACCCCGAAAAAAAGTGCTTCCTCAGACAATTGGATTCTTAATAGAGTATAAAACCAGTATTTATGGTGATTCTTGTTTGCACTACTACTACAAGGAGGTTAAATAACAACTAATGGACATTTTTAGAGTATTGGATGAGATTGAAGTGACAATAAAACAAGGGAAAAAGGTTCCGCTGGCCACGGGCAAGGTAATGGTGGAGAAATACCGACTTCTTGAGCTTCTTGACCGGCTAAGAGCTGTACTGCCGGAGGAACTGGAGACGGTCAGGCTCATTCTTGCTGAAAAGGATCGGATAGTAAAAGAAGCATGTGCTGAAGCAGACCAATACGTTGAACAATCACGGCAAAGAGCTAGTAAATTGGTAGAAAACAGTGAAATTACCCAGCAAGCCATGAAACTTTCGGAGGAGATAATACAAAAAGCGGAAATCCATGCGGAGAAAATTCGCAGTGAGGCAGTACAATATGCGGATAGGGTTCTTGAGCATGCTGACAGGGTTTTGAAGCGTTGTGAGGAGGCTCTATCCAATGGCCGGGAGGATTTAAATAGTATTCTGGAGGAAAAAAAATCAGGTTTTTCGGATTCTTACAACAACCAGTAAACCTATAATTCCTAAACCGACGGCCAGGCAGAGCAAGGAATAAGACCAGGCGTCAAAAGCATAAAGAATCTTGTAGTAAGGCAGATCAACAGCTAAGCAGGATACCCCGCGGGGAACGATAACAAAAGAGTAGCCCAAATAGGTTATTATCGAGGAAAAGACAATTTGTAGCAATCGCGACTGAAGATAAAAGGATAAACGTACCGGAGTACCGGCTACTATACTAAGGATCTGGGCTATTATGGAGAAACCGCTGAAGGCCATTACAATGCTGGCTACCAGAAGTTTGGCCAGTAGATGACCGTCGGTTGCAACTAATGTGTTTAAGCCTATAGTAATTTCAAAAATACCCATACTCATGCCATAGGCTATCTGGTAAGGCAGGCTTATTACAGGCAAGAGATGCATAAAAGCTCTGGCAAATATATCCATGATTCCCCATACAGAAAGCATACGGGTGAGAATAGAGAAAAAGACAATAAAGCCGGCAATAGCCAGGATATTTGAAACACTGCTTTTTATAGCCTTCCCCAGCAGCGACCCTATTCCGCCCTTTATGCGGGAACCAGTCTCGGCAAGAGAAAGGACAGCCTTGTGTAATATATGACCTTTTAGATAATCGCTCTTGGTTTTACCAGACCTAAAGCCCCAACATAGTCCGACTAAGAGATTGGCCAGGTAATGAGACACTGCTAAGAGATAACCAATAGTGGGAGACCCAAACATGCCTATACCTACAGCCCCAATAATGAATAAGGGGCTGGAATTATTGGTAAATGAGACTAGCCTTTCCATTTCTTCACCAGTTAGCATGCCTTCATCGTACAAACGCTTACTCATTACTGCACCTACGGGAAACCCTGACGTGAAGCCCATGGCAACTACCAGCGAACTGCATCCGGGGAGGCCAAAAACAGGTCTCATGATTGGTTCCAATAGGATGCCCAGGAAGCGAACTAATCCCAGGCTGATTAAGAGTTCAGCCACGATGAAGAAAGGAAACAAGGCTGGGAGAATGGTTAAAGCCCACAACATAAATGCATCTTTGGCAGCACCAATGGTCTGTGCAGGGTTAGATACCATAAAGAAAGCAATAATTAGTATAATAGTGTTATAAATAATTGGTCTGAATATTCCCACTTAAATGGTAACCTCGCTTTTTCTATACAAAAATATATGCGCTTTTTTGAGGCTTAGAAGTAATACCCACAGGGAGGAATCAATGTGAAGGGAAAAGGCATTGGAAAAGTCGCCCTGGTTCTGAGCGCCGGCAGTGCACGGGGCCTGGCTCATATTGGAGTAATACAAGTTTTGGAGGAAAACCAGATACCCTTTGATCTTATTATTGGGTGCAGTATGGGAGCTATGGTTGGTTCTCTATATGCTTGTGACGTAGATTTTGTAATGTTGGGCAAGATGTTGGACCATATGAATACCAGTATCTTATTCGATATTCATGTTCCCCGCAAAGGATTCATTTCCGGGAAAAAGATTGATTACTTTTTGAACTTGCTTACCAAGAGTAAATCCTTCGATGAACTCAACACCAAGTTGATCCTGGTGGCAACCGATTTGGTTTCCGGAAATAGAGTTCTGTTGGAGGAAGGAAAGGTAGCAGAAGCTGTGAGAGCCAGCATTTCTATTCCAGGCATTTTTTATCCGGTGGAAAAGGACGGCATGATTCTGGTAGATGGGGCGGTAACGGATCGCTTGCCCATAGAGGTTGCATACCAGCGCGGCGCTAGTTTGGTAATCGCTTCTGATGTATGGGGGACCTACTGCCCGGCCCGAATTAGGAACACCCTTGATGTTATAATGGTTTCTTTAGACATCATGCAGAAATGCCAGGTAAGTGCAAGTGATGAGCAAAACTGTGTTATAATTCGGCCAGATGTAGCAATGTTTTCTTCCCGAGATTTCCATAAATCAAGAAAACTCATTGAACTGGGCCGGCAAGCAGCGGAAGAAAAGCTGGATGAGATTTTGGAAAAGATTGAGCTCTTAGGTAAAAACTAGATGCGGATGGGAGCTAAAGTAAAGTCGCTTCCCCCCATGCGCTCATGCATGCTGGGATATAGCAGGCTGTAAATATCGGTAGCACAAACATCAAAACGGAGCATTTGGCTCAGGTGCTCATCAGGGCCGTTTAAAGCCTTTCGCAAATCTTTACCTCTATTTAACAACTTCAGTGATGATTTTTCGTTTATCTTTTGCAATATTTGTTGGCCATGGGAATTAAATGCTAAAGGGTGAATATACAGGGGTCCTATAGCATCAAATTGTACAGCTGTTTTTTTGGTCAGATTAAAAAGGATATATAAAAGAGACCGGTTAATACGAGTCAAGCTGTAACGCTTGGATTTTACTGCTGCCAACAAATCTTTAAGGCTGGCACTAAAAGCAGCTGCATCTTTAAAGCGATTCTCCAGCCCTTCCGTAACGTCCAATATTTCCGACAGTTCTCTTGTGCTTATTAACCGCAGACGGGCGAGGATTATCTGCTCCAGGGAATCCACGAAAACAGGACACCTGCCGCAAGATATTTCTTGCTGGATAATGTTGAAGGAGCTTTCGGGCAAAAAGGGGTGAATTTTTTCTGGGCCGAATGTCATCAGACCATTGCGAATGGCAGTGGCACTGGCGAAGGCACTGAGTTCATCGCTATGGTAAGACGTTCCGGTTCGTTTAATGGTAATAGGTATTAAGGGTAGCTTTTGTTCCTGTATAATCCGAAGATATTCCAGGGCCAGTATATTGTTTGGTGCAGAAAGGATCTCAGCAATACCGTCAATATTGGAAAAATATTGTTCTAAAGCCTTGGCCCGTGCAACGGGAAAACTGAGACCCAAGGAAAGCTGTTTTTTTAATTGCTGTTGGAATTCCTCGGGCTCTTCAGTAATGATTTGCGATATCTCTTGGAGATTTTGGAGATTGCCATGTTCACTGCCAAAGGCTATATGGGTAACTACTCCGGTTCTGGCCAGAAGTTCAACAGCTCCCCGGGCGAAATAATAGGCACTGCGGACAGCAAAACAGAAGGGTAGCTCCAGAACCAGATCGGCACCACCTAAAATAGCCATTTGGGCTCGAGCCCACTTATTGCACATCGCCGGTTGGCCTCTTTGCAGAAAATTGCCGCTCATAACACAGATAACAGATTCAAAATCTCCCAGGTGATTTTTTGCTTGTTCTAGGAGATAACCGTGACCGTTATGGAAAGGATTAAATTCCGCAACTACTCCAAGTACCGACATGTTGTTCCTCATTTCTAACAGCAGATTATGTAAATTTTATCACTAATTCAATATTTGTGCTAAAATTAACTGAGAATTGACGTTTTATTTTTTTGAAAGGGAGGCAAGAAGATGAGTTTGTTGGAGGAGATCAAAGAAAAAGCGTCAACAAAGGGGAAAACAATCGTTCTGCCTGAGGGAACTGAGGAAAGAACCTTGCAGGCCATCAAAACCATCGTAGCAAAGAAAATTGCACACCCAATCCTTTTGGGCAATGAGAGCGAAATCAGGGGCAAGGCGGAAAAGGTAGGTGCTGACCTGTCCGGAGCCGAAATAATTGAACCTGCTAAAGCTGCATTTTTCGATGACTTTGTGCAGGCCTTTTATGAAATGCGTAAGGACAAGGGAGTTGACCTGGACAAAGCCAGGAATACAATGCTTAATCCGCTTTTCTTTGCTTCTATGATGGTTAAAATGGACAAGGCTGACGGGGAAGTTGCAGGTGCCGAGAATACTACTGGTGATGTATTACGTCCTGCTTTGCAGATTATAAAGACTGCCCCGGGAATTTCATCAGTTTCAGGTTCATTTATTATGATTGTCCCCAATTGCGAATTTGGCGAAAAAGGAACCTTTGTTTTCGCCGATTGTGCAGTGACGCCAGTACCAACAGCAGAGCAGATGGCAGAGTTTGCCCAAGTCTCTTCCCAAACGGCTGTAGATGTTTGTGGAATTCAAGACCCCAAAGTAGGAATGCTGTCCTTCTCTACCAAAGGAAGTGCCAGCCATGAACTTGTTGACAAAGTTGCACAGGCAACCCAGATTGCTAAAGAAAGGTTCCCCCATTTAAAAATTGATGGTGAGTTTCAAGCTGATGCGGCAATGGTTCCCAAAGTTGGGTCCTCCAAAGCCCCTGGCAGCCCTGTTGCTGGATCCTGTAATGTACTGATATTCCCTGATCTGCAGGCTGGAAATATCGGTTACAAACTGGTGCAGAGGCTTGCTAAAGCTGAAGCCATAGGCCCAATCTTACAGGGCATTGCTAAACCCGTAAATGACCTTTCGAGAGGCTGTAGTGTAGAAGATATTGTTAATGTGGTGGCGATTACTGCAGTAAAAGGGTAATTAATAGTCCTTTTAATAAACCGAGTTTTAAGGAGGTATCTTACGTAATGAAGGTTCTGGTTGTTAATGCTGGAAGTTCGTCAATCAAGTATCAGGTATTTGATATGACTGATGAGTCTGTTTTGGCCAAGGGATTAGTTGACAGGGTGGGGATACCTGGTACCACCCTGGAGCATAAACCTACCGGGAAAGAAGAAGTAGTAATTAAAAAAGACCTGCCTGACCATACTGCTGGAATGGCTCTGGTTCTCGAAGTGCTGGTCAATGAAGAATATGGAGTTATCAAGAGCATGGATGAAATCGGCGCAGTTGGTCACCGGGTGGTCCATGGCGGTGAGGCCTTTGCTGAGTCGGTAGTAATAGATGATAATGTTAAGAAAGTTATCAGGGATTGCTTTGAAATAGCTCCTCTCCATAATCCTCCAAATTTAATGGGCATTGAGGCCTGTCAAAAATTGATGCCTAATGTAGTGCATGTAGCAGTGATGGACACAGCTTTCCATCAGACCATGAAACCTGCCAATTATATGTATGCTTTGCCTTACGAAGTTTACGAAAAATTCCGCATCAGAAGATATGGGTTCCATGGTACTTCTCATTATTATGTTTCCCACCGGGCAGCCGATATGCTGGGTAAACCTTATGACGAATGCAAAATCATTACCCTGCATCTGGGCAACGGAGGAAGTATGGCAGCCATTAAAGGTGGCCAGGTTGTAGAGACTTCCATGGGATATACTCCTTTGGAAGGTTTGGTAATGGGTACCCGTTCCGGTGATATTGACCCGGCTATTGTATTTACTTTAATGGATAAATTGGGAATGGACTCCACTGAAGCCAACAACTACTTTAACAAAAAGTGCGGCATGTTAGGACTGTCTGGAGTATCCAATGACCTCAGAGATGTCCTGGAAGCTGCTGCTTCAGGTAATGAAAGAGCTCAAATAGCTCTGGATGTCTACTATAATGCGGTTAGAGGTTATATTGGCAATTATATGGCCAAGCTAAACGGATGCGATTGCCTGGTTTTCACTGCCGGGGTTGGTGAAAACGGGATAGAAGTACGTGAAAACATTTGTAAAGATTTAGATGCATTAGGAATTAAATTGGATACCGAAAAGAATAAGGTAAGAGGAAAAGAAGTTGATGTAGCTACAAGCGACTCCAAAATACGTATTTTTGTAATTCCTACCAACGAAGAACTGGTTATTGCTCGTGATACATTTAGACTAGCCCAGTAAACCTTTGATTATTAATGAGGCGGGGCGTTGGCTCCGCCTCCTTCCATGCAAAAAACTAAGGAGTTTCTTGATTTATTGACAATAATAAGGGCAGAATACTATAATAAATCGTGGATTCCCGTGGGGTGTGGGTTATGAAAATCAACCTGAAAAACTTGAAAAAAAATCATACCCATCTGGTAGAATTTGAATTTCAGACAACCGGCAGGGAGGAACTGCTGGCCAGTACCGGGGGAGTGTTTGCAGAACCTATTAATACCCATCTGACTGTTGAAAACACCGGAGAATTATTGGTTGGCCACGGTACAATAAAGACAACTCTTCAGATGCCATGTTCGCGTTGTTTAAAGGAGATTTCCTGGCCAATTAGGGCAGAGTTTGATTTTAGTATAAAAAATCCTTGGTTGAACCGGCATTTAGATGAAGATGAGGCTATTATTTTTTGCTCTCCGGATACAGTGGATATCAGGTCCGGTGTGGAAGAAGCCATTGTAATGGCTATACCTTTAGCTCCGGTTTGCAGCAGTAAATGCCAGGGGTTATGTCCCATTTGCGGCAAAAACCGGAATGAGGCGGCTTGCCAGTGTAAAGATCAGGAAATTGACCCTCGCTGGGAAAAACTACAAAATTTTAGGTAGGAAGGAGGTTATTGCAATGGGTGTTCCAAAAAGAAGACAATCACATGCCCGCAAAAACAAGAGGCGTTCCGAATGGAGTAAATTGGATAAACCCGGGCTGGTTGAGTGTCCTCAGTGTCATGAACCTAAATTGCCTCATCGTGCTTGCATAAATTGTGGATTTTACAAGGGAAGAAACGTCATGTAATAGCAGTTTAAGGCTTCGAAAAGTAAGGGAATTATACTTTTTAGAATAATTACTTACTTTTTGTTTTTTATTAAGGGGGGACAAGATGAAGGTTGCTGTCGATGTCATGGGAGGAGATTTTGCTCCTGAAGAAATTGTTGCCGGAGCCCTCTGGTGGGGAAGGGAAAACCCTGCCGAGCAGTTGCTGCTGGTGGGTCGGCAAGATATAATCATTGCCGAGTTAGAAAAATATACTTATGATAAATCGCAAATCCAGATAATACCTGCTTCTCAAATCATTGAGATGGATGAGGCACCCGCAATGGCCTTACGCAAGAAAAAAGACTCATCCATCGTTGTTGCCACCGGGCTGGTAAAACAAAATCTGGCAGATGCGGTAGTTTCTTGCGGTAATACTGGTGCCCAGATGGCAGCAGCCCTGTTCCTTCTAGGCAGGATGGAAAAAGTAGAAAGATCTCCAATAGTTACATCTATCCCTACCGTAACAGGGAAACCTTCGTTATTAATGGATATCGGAGCCAATGTGGACTGTAAACCGGGGCAGCTTGTGCAGTTTGCTCTCCTGGGTAAAGCTTATGCATCTATTTTAGGTGTTGACAATCCTAAAATTGGTCTACTAAACAATGGTGAAGAAGAAACCAAGGGGAACTCAACTGCGGTTGAGACCTACCAGCTTATGAGGAATACGAAAAACCTGAATTTTATAGGCAATATTGAAGGCCGAGATATATTTAGCGGAAAATGTGATGTAATAGTCTGTGATGGTTTTGTCGGAAATATTCTTCTCAAATCCCTAGAGGGGGTTACCATGTTTATTGCCCGACAGGTTATGAAGGAGTTGGGGAAAATTCCTTCGGTTTTTGAAAGCCTTGATTATGCTAAGGTAGGGGGCGCCCCCCTTTTAGGAGTAAATGGAATAAGCATAGTATGTCATGGCAGTTCCAAAAGAGAAGCGGTTTTTAATGGCATCAAGGTAGCCCAGGAGTGTTTTAAGAAAGATATTATCAAGCTGCAACATGTGGAGATTGCTGCTTATTAGCCAAGATTAGTAAAAGGAAGGATTGGTTGTCAATGCAAGATTATGAAGAGTTTGTTGAAGTAGCTAGAAGAATACTTGCTGAGCAGATCAATTTAAATCCTGCCGACATCGATATTGATTCCGAGTTATCCACTTTGGATCTGGACTCCATAGATATTGTGGAGATGGTAATGGCTTTGGAAGATATTTATGATGTTGAATTCCCTGAGGAAATTATTGACGATTATCCTACATTAGGTTCCATGTTTAGTGCTCTTTACGAATATTTGCAACAGGTGAAAAATGAAGAATAATAAAGAAAAGGCATTAGAGTTTATTAAAGACCATCACATTAATATTGATAATGACAGGCTGATACTTATGGCCCTTACCCATCCTTCATACGCCCAGGAAAGGAATTCCGTTGCCAATAATCAGCGGTTGGAATTCCTAGGGGATGCAGTATTAAATCTAGTGGTAGCAGAGTATCTTTATAAACATTTCTGTGACAAGGCAGAAGGAGAACTAACCAAGATCAGGGCCAAAGTGGTATGTGAAAAAGCCCTGGTCGGCTTTGCTTCCCGGATTAACCTGGGAAACTATATTTTGCTGGGCAAAGGCGAAGAAATGTCAGGTGGAAGGCGAAGAAAGTCCATACTGGCTGATACCACAGAAGCAATAATCGGAGCTATTTACCTGCAAAATGGATATGAAAGTGCCCGGGATTTTGTACTGCTGCATATGCAAACGGTAATAGAGGAAACCGCCCAGGGTGATTACCAGGATTACAAGTCCCGTTTGCAGGAAATTGTCCAGGGTATAAGCAAAGAAAACATTACTTACTCAATTTTGGAAGAGAGTGGGCCTGCCCATGCGAAAAACTTCGTAGCCGGAGTTTTCCATAAAGGGAACCTCTTGGCTACTGGAGAGGGGAGAAGCAAAAAAGAGGCCGAGCAACACTCAGCCGAAAAGGTAATAAAATCGGATCATTTACTGGAAGCCATAATCAGAGATAAGGATCTGTAGCAATAATGAAACACTTTAATATCCCTATCTTTATTCCCCATCTGGGATGTCCTTTTCAATGCATATTCTGCAATCAAAACCGAATTACGGCCCAAAACACCATGCCTGAACCTGAAGATGTTACCAGGTTGGTTAATAGATGGCTGAAAACCCTTCCTGAGAAGGGAGCCAATATTGAAATAGCCTTCTTTGGGGGTAGCTTTACCGCCCTGGACCAAGGTACCCAGGAAAAATACCTAAAAGCGGCTTTACCTTATGTAGAGAATAACCGGGTGACAGGGATTCGAATTTCTACCCGGCCTGATTGTATAGATGGTGAGATCCTGGGCAACTTGCAAAGATTTAAAGTTAAGACCATTGAACTGGGAGTACAGTCTTATTGTGATGAAGTGCTAAAAGCCTCTGGGCGCGGATATACGGAACAGGATGTGATTAGAGCATGCCGGCAGGTAGTGGCCCATGGTTTCAAACTGGGTATTCAGCTTATGATAGGTTTACCGGCCGATTCCCTGGCCCGTGACATGTATTCCACAAATCAGGCCATTTCGGCCCAACCGGATATGGTAAGGCTCTATCCGACCCTGGTAATCAAAGATACTCCATTGGAGACTCTGTATTTGCAGGGTAAATACAATCCTTGTTCACTTGCTGAGGCAGTCTTTATATGTAAAGAGATGTATCTGGAGTTCGAGAGAAAGGGAATAAATGTTATTCGCATGGGTTTGCACCCAGGTGAAGAACTGAATGCAGCGGGGGCTGTTGTTGCAGGCCCTTACCATCCCAGTTTTGGTGAACTGGTGGAACAAGATATTTTTAAGGAACAGGCGGATTTAGCTGTCTCTCAGTTAACTCAACAGCTGGATGCAAAACCCCGTGATATTACTCTTTTTGTACACAAAAAAGATATTTCCAAGTTAACCGGTCACAGGAAGTCTAATCTGGACTATTTTTATAAGACTTTAGGGTTAAACAAAATTGATATCAAAACTAGCCCAACTGGGGAACGAAATTGGGTAGGAGCTAATCTTAAGGGAATGAAAAACCCTCTGGTGAGAATCTCCAGACAGGAATTAGCTGAAAAACGAAGAAAATTATGGGATATTTGATTCCCTTTCATATATCAATAAACGTATGTACCGGGTCTAAATGCATTCCTTGGGTTGGACCCGGATCTTTAATTTTATACCATTGGCTGGATTTTAACCCAGGGGGGAAGTGTAAAAAAGCCGATTTATTATAAAAGAGGTTTATCCATTTCAGTGTCAAATAGCTATCAAGGGGGTGTTCCAATGCGCAATAAAATTATTAGGGAATTGTACTCAAATCCCCATGGATATATTTCTGGCAGTAAACTTGCTAACAAACTTGGTATTAGCCGGGTGGCTGTTTGGAAACATATAGAAGCCTTAAAAAAGAAAGGATATAATATTGAAGGCACCAGTGGCAAGGGATACAGAATAAAGAACCCGGGAAATGTATGGTTATTGGAAGAACTGGAAGTGAAATTGGCACATAATTCCATGATAAATAAAATACTCTTCTATCCTAAAACTGATTCCAGTAATCAGATAGCCAAACAGATGTTGAGTGAAAATAAAGACATCCCCGGAACCTTAATTATTGCAGGTAATCAGACTAAGGGAAGGGGTCGCAGGGGAAGATCCTGGGAATCGCCTCCGGGTGGATTGTGGTTTTCTCTAATTTTAAGTCCGAGGTTAGCTCTGCAGCAAACTGCCTTATTATCGTTAGTTTTTGCTGTAGCAGTGGCCGAAGCATTAGACAATTTCTTACCCGGAGCTTGCCAGATTAAATGGCCCAATGATGTCTATTGCAGGGGGAAGAAAATTGCCGGAATACTCCTGGAAGTAACCGGAGAAGTTGATCTTGCGGAAAGTCTTATAGTTGGAGTGGGAATCAATGCTAATGTGAAAGCGGAAATGCTGACTCTGCAAACCAGCCAGGCGGCTACTTCTCTGCTGGAGGAAACCAATAAGGCTTGTTCTCTGGAAGAGGTTCTGGTTACAGTTCTTAGTTCTATGGAGAAGTCTTACCATCAGTTTCAACATGATGGATTTGGGCATATCCTGGAGGAGTTTAAAAAAAGGTGTTGCCACCTGGGAAAAGATATAGTAATTGAGTTGTCGGGTGAAAGGGTTATGGGCAAAAACGTTGATATCGATCATCAGGGCAACCTGTTGATTTGTGTCAATGGACAAATACAGCACCTGGCAACAGGAGATGTAAAACTTATCTAGGTTGCCAAATTGGGGAGGAAATAATCTTTGTTTTTAAAATCGCTGGAGATTAAGGGTTTTAAATCATTTGCTGACAATATTATCATTGAACTTAAACCGGGAATTAATATTGTGGTGGGCCCCAATGGCTGTGGCAAGAGCAATATTGTTGATGCTATCCGCTGGGTTTTAGGTGAAGCAAATGTGCGTAATATTCGCGGCCAAAAAAGCTCTGATGTTATCTTCAACGGCTCGGATCGCAAGAGAGCTCTGGGCATGGCCAGTGTGGAAATAACCATTGATAACAGTGATCACAGCCTGGATTTGGACTATAGTGAAATAACCCTGGGAAGAAAACTTTACCGGTCAGGAGAAAGTGAATTTTTTATTAATAAAATTCCGGTCCGGCTTAGAGATGTAGCCAACCTGTTTATGGGCACCGGATTAGGCAAAAAAGGATACTCCATAATAAGTCAGGGGGAGCTGGAGCAGGTACTTAATGGCCAGCCTATGGACAGGAGACTTTTACTGGAGGAAGCTTCAGGGATAATAAAATACCGTCAACAGCGGGATGAAGTGAGAAAAAGAATAGATAGTACAAGCAGTGACCTGTTAAGACTGGGGGATATTTTAGATGATCTCAAGGAACAGAAGGAGCAACTTTGCGCCAAGGCAGAAAGAGCCCGGAAATATACTAGAATCTCAGAGGAATGCGCAGAATTGGAAGAACTGGTACTAAGGTCGCAAATAGCCAAATGCAGGAGAGATCTGGAAAAAAAGAGCAATGAACTAAAAATACGCACTTTAAGATATGAGCAAGTAAAGACAGAAGTAGAAAAATTGGAGCAGAAGGCTCAAAAAGAGCAAGACCTTTTAAACTTGGCAGCCAATCGACTGAAAAACTTAAAGGAAGAAAAATTTTCGATTCAGTCTAAGATACAGTCCCTGGAAAGCGAAATCAGGTTGGGAGAAGAGCGGATAAAAAACTATCAAGAGAGGATAAAGGCTGCTCAGGCGGATGAAACTAAATACCTCAAAATGTTAAACAACCTTACCAGTGATCTTGAAAAGAATGACTTGGATTTTCAGCAGGAGCAGAAAAAATATGAGGAAAGCCTCCAAAAATTCATGGGACTCCAGGTTGAAGTAGAAAAACTCAAGGAAAAAAATATACAGTTGCAGGAGTTATTGGAAAAGAAAAAAGAACTGGTTTTTTATCAAAAAAGTGACGAAACTCAGATTAAGAATAAAATTGTAGAATTAGAAGAACGGATCACCAGAACGGTTGAAAAAAAAGAAAGAGTAACCATACATTTAAAGAGCAATCAAGAAAAACTGGACCAACTAAGCCAGCAATTAACTGAATTAGCGGCTAGGCAAAAGACTAAGGAGGATTTGCAGCAAAAAGCTCAACAAAAGGTAAACTCTATAAAGGAACAGGTTGATAAAGAAGCGGAGCAATTAAAAAATGCGGAGGAGAAATTGCGCCGCATCAATCAGGAAAAGATAAAGGTTGAAAATCGTTTATTCGCTTTAAAAGATATGAAGCAGAACCTGGAAGGATATTCGGCAGGGGTCAAGGCCATTATGGCCCAGTCTCACAAAAAGGCTATTTCTGGACTTTTAGGAATTTGGGGAGAAATAATCGATATTCCTCCTGGCATGGAAACGGCTATTGAAACAGCAGTTGGGCGTGCCGTAGAAAACATTATAGTGAAAACCGCTGATGATGCACAATGGGCCATAGAATACTTGAAAACCAACAAGCTCGGCAGGGTTACCTTTTTACCCCTGGATTCACTCAAGGTTACAAAGATTTCCGACCGTATTATTGACACTTGCTGTCAGCAGAAAGGGGTAATAGGGTTGGCTTCCCGACTGGTCAGATTTGATCAGGTATTCCAAAAAGCAGTGGATTATCATCTGGGACGGGTATTAATAACAGAGGATCTCACCGTAGCTGTTAATGTGTTTAAGAAATTTGGCTTTCCCATACGTATCGTAACCCTGCAAGGAGATATGGTTAGTATGAGCGGGGCAATGACCGGTGGACTAAGAAACTCTGAACCAATAACTCCTCTTAAGCGACGGAAAGAAGAAAATGCCTTGAACCTGGAATTGGCGGAGATTAACCAAAAGCAAAAAAAGTATCAGGAAGAAAGCCTTAAAATATCAATGCAAATCAAAAAAATAGAAGAGGCCGCTGCCGCGGTTACCAGTGAAATGACGCACCACCGGATTGAATCTGAAATGTTAGCCCAGCAGATTCATCAATTGGAAAATGACCAAAAGAATTACTGGTTGGAATTAGAGGAATTAGCCAGTCAGGCTGCTGCTCTGGAGAAAAGTGCCACTGATCTGGAAACAGAAAAGCTAAAATTATTATCCCGCCAGGAGATAGCCAAAAAACAGAGCGATCGGGCAGCCACTGAGTTAGAAGAAATAAAGGAACAAATGACTTTAACTCAAAGAGAATACGAAGTGCTGAAAGAGAGGCTGGAGTCTACCAGAGAACAAATTGAAATGAAAAAAAGAGAGTTGGGAAATATAGAAAAAAGCCGGGACAAATTCATGCAAGTAAAGGAATCCTACCAGCAAACCAGTCAGGAAGTCAAAGATATAAAAAACAGGTTAACTAAAGAAACTAATCTGCAAAAACAAAAAAACGAGAGACTAGCCGAACTCTTAAAGGATACCTTAGCATCTCTGGATGACATAATGCAATGGGAAACAGAGACCCAGGGACAAGAAAAAACCCATAAGGTAAACCTGGAACAAATTAGTCACCAGATGGTCCCTTTATTGGAGGAGAAGTCTGGATTGGAAAAATCCATCCATTATTTTGAAATTGAAAAAACCCGCTTAGAAACCGAGCTAATTAATCTTTGTCAAAAAGAGTCAGGGCGTGAGAACAAAGGTGAGCTAATTGAGCTTTCACCTTCCAAGCTTAACGAATATAGGGAAAGGATCAGTACCTTGAAAAAACAGTTGGCGGAATTGGAACCGGTTGATATTTCAGCCATAACTGAGTATCAGGAAACCAAAGAAAAATTTGAATTTATAAAAGACCAGTTCAATGATCTGGTCAAAGCCAGGGATTCCTTGAACAAGCTGATTAATGAGACTGAAGAGAAAATGATGGACCAGTTTAATATTTTTCTGGCGGAGGCAGGGGAAAGCTTTAACAGGACTTTCTGTGAAATATTTAATGGCGGCGAAGCCAGGTTAACCCTGGAAGAAGAAAATAGGCTGGAAGCGGGAGTGGAAATAAAAGTGAAAATGCCCGGTAAGAAAAGTCAGCATTTAAATCTCCTATCTGGAGGAGAAAGGGCTTTAACCTGTATTGCCTTGGTTTTTTCTCTTCTGCGGTTAAAACCTGTACCTTTTTGCTTACTGGATGAAATTGATGCGTCATTGGATGAAACCAATCTTATCAGGTTTAATAGATTCATCCAGGAAATGGCCAACCAACTGCAGTTTATTATAATTACTCACCGGCAGTCTACTATTGCTATAGGAAGCCAAATTTACGGGGTTACTATGGCTGAAGAAGGTATATCTTCTATTTTTACTTTGGATGCTAGGCAAGCCGAGAGTATAGCTGGTTAAATCATTTGAATAAAGGTGATAATGTATGAGCTTATTCAATTTTATAAAAAATTCGGAAGAATCTAAAGAACCGGAAATTCGGACGGAGTTTGACTCTAATGAACCCTTAAACAACAAATCCAGGCAGGGTATACTGGAGAAATTAAGGGGTGGATTGAGTAGAACGAAAAAATCTTTTTCCCAGCAGATTGGCAACCTGGTCAGAAAATACAAAAAGCTGGATGAGGACTTTTGGGAAGAATTAGAAGAAATATTAATTCAGGCCGATGTGGGAATGGTTACTTCTATGGAACTGGTCAATGACATAAGAAAGACTGCTAAGAAAAATAGGATTGGCGAACCATCAGAGGTAATCCAACTGATGAAAGAAGAAGTAATTAATCTATTTAATAAAACCGACAGTCGGCTGCGATTGGCCGCTCAAGGGCCCACGGTGATATTGGTGGTTGGGGTCAATGGTTCTGGAAAGACTACTTCCATTGCCAAGCTGGCGTATATATTCAAAAAGGAGAACAAAAAAGTGCTGTTGGCAGCAGGGGACACCTTTAGGGCTGCAGCTGCAGAACAGCTGGAAATCTGGGCTGATCGGGTAGGAGTAGATTTAATCAAACATAGTGTAGGAGCTGACCCTGGTGCTGTAGTCTTTGATGCTATCCGGGCTTCTGTAGCAAGAAAAGCAGATATCCTGCTAATTGATACAGCCGGGCGGCTGCAAAACAAAACTAATCTCATGAAAGAGATTACCAAAATAGGAAAGATAATTGAAAAAGAGCTGCCGGGAGCTCCCCATGAGGTCCTTCTGGTGCTGGATGCTTCCACCGGCCAGAACGCCATCAGTCAGGCCAAGCTCTTTAAAGAAGCAGTAGGAGTTACAGGAGTGATCTTAACCAAATTAGATGGAACTGCTAAGGGAGGAGTTATCCTGGCAGTGGCCAAAGAGCTGGAACTGCCCGTAAAATTGGTTGGGATAGGAGAGGGAATGGAGGACTTAAGAGTTTTTTCCTCACAGATCTTTGCTGAAGCCTTGTTTGAGGAATAAGGAGGTTGAAATTATGGTGGAAATCGCAATTATAGGAGGAACCGGAATCTACGATCCAGGAATGCTGAAGGACGCAAGAACGAGTACTGAGACTACTCCTTTTGGAAATGTGGACGTACTGGTAGGAAAATATGAAGGATTGGAAATAGCATTTTTACCCCGGCATGGACAACAGCACAGTGTCCCCCCTCATCTTATCAACTACCGGGCTAACATAATGGCTTTAAAACAGCTGGGAGTAAGAAGTATTATTGCCACTGCTGCAGTGGGTTCCCTTCATTTTGAGTTCAAACCCGGCCATTATGTGCTGGTTGATCAATTTTTGGATTTTACCAAGAGCCGGCCGCAAACCTTTTATGATGGAGGCCCAGAAGGAGTGATCCATTGCGATATGACTGTACCCTATTGTGAAGAAGTGCGGGGAGCTCTAATGAAAGCTGGAGAGTCCATGGAAATAGAGCTGCATAACGGCGGGGTTTATGTTTGTACTGAAGGACCCCGATTTGAAACTGCAGCAGAGATAAGAATGTATAAAGACATGGGGGGGCAATTGGTGGGTATGACCAGTGTGCCTGAAGTAGTATTAGCAAGGGAACTAGGCATATGTTATGCAACTGTGTGCATAGTAACCAACTTTGCGGCAGGTATATGCCCGGAAAGGCTTACCCATAGTGAGGTGGTAGATATGATGAGAAAAAACACTGATCAGGTACGATCTTTAATAATGGGAAGTCTTAGGCATATCCCGCGTGATAAAAAGTGTTCCTGCAATCAAATATTGGGTGAAACCGGTGTTCTCAAATGATAAGAAATATTTATTGGGATAATAATGCTGTTTATATACTTGACCAAACCCGGTTGCCCCATGAAATTGTTTATGAAAAATGTGAGACTCCGGAACAAGTGGCTGATGCCATTAGGCTGCTCAAAGTACGTGGGGCGCCCCTGATAGGGGTTACCGCCGCATTTGGGGTTGCTGTTGCCATGGCTCGTTATGGCGGCCCCCAAGATAAGATGGATGATTATATAAAAAGAGTCAGCGCTTTACTGAAAGCAACCCGTCCCACAGCAGTAAACCTGCAATGGGCTTTAGATCGTATGGCAATGGTGTATAGCCAAAACGCCGAAAAGAGTTGTGAAGATATTTCCCAAAGCCTGATTGATGAAGCCCATGCCTTAATTAAAGAGGATGTTACCAATAACAAAAAGATAGGAGAGTATGGACAGGACCTTTTTTCTGAAAGCGACCAGGTTTTAACCATATGTAATGCCGGAGCTTTGGCTACCGGTGGTTATGGAACCGCTCTGGGGGTAATAAGATCAGCAGTCAGTAGAAAAAAAATAAAAAAAATATGGGTTAGTGAAACCCGGCCTGTATTACAAGGAGCTCGCCTGACGGTCTGGGAACTATTGCAGGAAAAAATGCCGGTTACCCTTATCACAGACAATATGGCCGGGCACTTGATGAGAATCGGCTGTATTGATAAGGTAATAGTAGGAGCTGACAGAATTGCCATGAACGGAGACGTGGCCAATAAAATTGGCACGTACTCATTAGCTGTTTTGGCCCGGCATCATGGTATACCATTTTATGTTGCTGCTCCCTTATCTACTTTTGACTGGACCATCAAAAGCGGCCAGGATATTCCTATAGAAGAACGAAATCCGGAGGAAATCCGCAAAATAGGTGATGTTTACCTAACCGTACCTGATGTGACAGTTTATAATCCAGCCTTTGATATTACCCCGGGGGATCTTATTACAGCCATTATTACGGAAGAAGGATTATTAAACCCGCCTTATACAGCCAGTATAGAACTGATGAGAAGAAAGAGGGAAGAATGAAGCACCTTAAAGAGAGAAACGAAATTATTAGAATTGCCCGGGAGATAAGCAAATCGGGTTTGGTTGCTGGAACTTGGGGAAATGTCAGTCAGAGGGTCGCTCTTGATTCCTGTATGGCTATTACTCCCAGTGGCATGGACTACTGGGCCTTGGAAGCGGAAGACATTGTAATTGTAGATATTAACGGCGAAATGAGGGATGGCCAATATAAGCCTTCAATTGAAACCCCGCTGCATTTGGCCATTTACAAAAAGCGACCTGACGTTCAGGCTATTGTCCATGTTCACAGCACCTTCGCTACAGTTTTTGCCGTGGCCGGAAAAAGTATTCCAGTAGTTCTGGAGGAGACTGCTCAGGTAATCGGACACGAGATCAGGGTTGCGCCTTATGCAGAATGTGGAACCAATGAACTGGCAGAAATGGTGGCAGGTACTCTGGGTAGTGAAGGCAATGTAGTCCTTTTGGCCAATCATGGCGTGGTAGCCACAGGGAGGGATCTTAACGAAGCCCTTACAGTCTGCCGGGTTACAGAGAAGACTGCCCAGATAGTTCTGTGGGCAAGCCTATTAGGTAAAGTTAATGCCTTAGAACCGGGGCAGGTAAAGCTTATTCATGAGTCTTTCAAGGGTTACGGGCAAAAAAAACGGGGATGAATATAAGGAGGGCCAATGAACATACTGCTCAAAAACATCACTATCTTACCCATGACCGGTGAGAATTTCATTATCGAAAAAGGCTATCTTATTATCGATGGCCAGTATATTAAAGAAATAGGGGAGATGGAGCCGGCTGTAAGCAAGGATAGCTTTGACAAAGTCATAGACGGAACCAACCAGGTGGTCCTGCCCGGTTTTATCAACACCCACACCCATGCCGCCATGACCCTATTGCGCGGGTATGCTGATGATCTGCCATTAAAAGAATGGCTGGAAAACAAAATATGGCCATTGGAAGCCCGGCTGACCGGTGATGACTGCTATTGGGGCACTATGCTGGCGGCTCTAGAAATGATCAGGTCAGGGACCACTACCTTCTGTGATATGTATTTTTTCATGGATAAGGTTGCTCAGGCTGTTAAAGAATCAGGTATGAGGGCGGTATTAGCCAAAGGATTAATCAGCCTGTCCGCCAATGCTGATCAAATATTGGACGAAGGAGCCCAGCTGGCATCGGACTGGCATAAACAAGCAGATGAGAGAATAACCGTAATGCTAGGTCCTCATGCTCCCTATACCTGTTCACCTGAATTCCTGACCCAGGTTGGAAAAGCCGCCGAACAACTGGGAATTGGAGTACATATTCATCTGGCCGAAACTAAGGGAGAATTTGATGATATCATGTCCAGCTACGGCAAGACCCCGGTAGGACTGGTATATGAAACGGGGCTTTTGGAAAGGCCGGTGGTGGCTGCTCATTGCGTTCACCTTACTTCCGATGACCTTGATATTTTGAAAAAGACCGGGGTGGGAGTAGCCCATAATCCGGAGAGCAATATGAAACTGGCCAGCGGGGTGGCCCCTGTTCCCGCTCTGTTAGAAAGGGGCGTACCCGTAGGGCTGGGTACCGATGGTGCCTCCAGCAACAATAACCTGGATATGTTACAGGAAATGCGTACCTGTGCTTTGCTGCACAAGGTAACGCAGATGAATCCCACCGTGATTCCTGCCTATCAGGCCTTGGCAATGGCCACAGTAAACGGAGCCAGGGTTTTGAGAAGGGAAAATGAGCTTGGGCAGCTCAAACCCGGTTATAAGGCTGATATGATAATATTAAACCTAAATGGTCCTCACATGATACCCAGGTATGATATTTTGGCCAATATAGTCTATGCAGCCCATGCGGGGGATGTGGATACGGTTATCGTAAATGGGCAGATTTTAATGGAAAAGAAAATAATTAAAGTAGTTGATGAGGCCATGGTTCTTGAAAATGCCAAAAGAACAGCCCAAAGGCTGGTTAAAGGCTGCTAATAAAGGGGGAAGTCCAATTAAACCAGTAGTATCATTCGTAGGGGGGCATAACTGCGGCAAGACCACCATTTTGGTCAAAGTAATCGATGCTTTGGTTAAAATGGGAATTGAGGTAGCAGTTGTCAAACATGCTGCCCATAATCTTAGCATCATAGAGGGAAAGGATTCCGACAGTCTCTTTGCGGCCGGCGCCAAGGTAGTATTTACGTCGTCCCCCAATATATCCTTGATGTACAGAAGGCATGCTGTACCAAACAGCCTTTCAGAGATAATTGAAATAATATCTGATGGGGTGGACATGGTTATCACGGAAGGCTACAAAAGTGCGGCAACTCCCAAGGTTGAAGTTATGAGGAAGGAATTGGTTACTGAACCTATGAAGCTTGATAATGTTATTGCCCGGGTGACAGATTTTGTGCCGGGAAATCTGCCGGATGCCGCTCCTCTTTTTTCCTTTTCTCAACAGCAAGAGATTGCCAAATTTTTAGTTGAATGGTTTAATATAAAAAATTAATAAACTTGATAACCTGAACGTTTGTTGGGCATGTTACTTGGACTGGATTGGACTGAATGGTAATCTGCTTCTCCATAATCTGCCGGGAATACCTGGCAGGGGAGAACCATTGGGAAAAAAGGAGGAATCAAGAGTTGGGTACATCAGGGTTTAAGCCCATGAAAAGAAGGCCGGAGAGAGAGATAAGCAGGGAAGAAGCGATAGATATATTGAAACAGGGTGAATATGGGGTTCTTTCCCTGGCTCATACAGAAAACGGGTATCCGTATGGTGTGCCCATCAATTACATTTATGATAGCAATAAACTGTATTTCCATTGTGGAAATAGCGGCCAAAAGCTGGACATAATAAGAACTAACCCCCGGGCTTGTTTTACCGTAGTGCTTGATGCCCAGGTATTGCCCAAACAACATTCCACCTCTTATAGAAGTGTAATAGTATTTGGCCGGTGTTCTTTAGTAGAAAAAGAGCTTAAGGATGAAATCCTGTTAAAGTTTGGCTTGCATTTTGCGGCTGAGTATCCTGAAGAAATAAAGAAGAACATAGTTAAACTAGGGAAGGTAACAGAGATAATTCAGTTTGAGATTGAGCACTTAACTGGAAAACGGCGTAAACTTGAATAAAACTATTGCGAGGTTACGAGCCATTTAGATGGTAAGTCGGGACATATCTTTAGCCTATGACTAAGGGGGGAATAATTATCTTGAACAGGTAATTATTCCTCCTTTAATATCAAGGCCTATTCGCACCCAAAAACGTTTTGTAAGGTATATGCCCGTTTTAGAACTTCAATGGTTTCAGCAACCAGTGTATTGATAATTTCCCTGGCCGGTTTAATTTCCTTTAGGGGATTAACACTTTGGCTGCATGAAATAGAACCATTATCTACTTCTCCATACAGTGCTGCCAGGGCATTCTTGCCTGTAGCCAATTCGTTGAGCACCTCTGGGGGAGCTCCCTGACGTTCCAGGGCCAGGTATTTATCAGTAAAATTATTTTTTATTACTCTGACTCCGTGACCATGCAGAGAACCGGTTACAACGGAATCAGTATCTCTGGCCGCAATGACTTTCTCTTTGAAGCGGGGATGAACCACGCACTCCTCGGCCAGAATAAAAATGGAACCCATTTGCACCCCATCTGCTCCCATTATCATAGCGGCAGCGATACCTCTGGCATCTGTAATTCCGCCGGCAGCTATTACGGGAATGCTTATTTCAGGAATAACATTAGTCATAAGAGCCATAGTGGTTTGGGTTCCAATGTGCCCACCGGCTTCCATTCCTTCAATAATAATGGCATCTGCTCCTGCTGCTTCTACCCTTTTGGCCAGTCTGGTATTGGGTACGATGGTTAATACTTTAATTCCGGCTTCTTTCAAAGGATTTATATAATCCACCGGGTTTCCTGCCCCTAAGGTGATAAAGCTGACTTTTTCCCTGATAACCGCCTCAATAAGCTCATCTTTATTGGTATTTAACAGGGGTACATTTACTCCGAAGGGTTTATCAGTCAATTGTTTAGTTTTGCGAATTTCCTCTACGAGCCAGTCCGGCTCCCGGCTGGCTGCAGCAATTATTCCCGCTCCCCCCGCATTGGATACAGCACTGGTCAAGCCAGATTCGGATATCCAAGCCATCGCTCCTTGCAGAATGGGATATCTTATTCCTAATAACTCCGTTATTCTTGTCTTCACGCTGGCACCTCCAATAAAATAAAAAGAATGAAAAAAAACGTCAAAGGGTATGGCTCGACTTAATAAATTGGAGGCGGCTTAGGAGCTATGGTTTTTGTATCCTTTTTCTTCTGCCAGCATATCGAGATAAATAGTCTTAATATTAGCAATAAATAGATCCGTGGCTTGTCCTGATTGTCTTTCGTCATAGGTCTTTATATAACCCCGGCATTTGTCACAGGTATAAATTTGATAGGGATCAGTATCACCCACACTTAAATAGCGTATAGTACCGGGTTCATCATTTTGGCAGTAAGCACACGCTAAGTATTTAACTTCCCATTCTGCAAAACAGTGGTCACAAAACATGAGCCTGCGTCCATCAGATTTCCGCAACCGGCTTATGGTCGGTTGGCTGCCGCAAATAGGGCAAGTCATAGGCAAGTCCCATGAGCGAAAATCATCATTGGCCAGATCTTCCTGATAGGCTTCAGCCTGCACTCTTAGAAAAGGTCTAAGGGCATGATCAAAAATAAACAAAGCTAAATCAGGTGAAATAATAGACGCCTCTTCCAGATTATTGAGATCTTGGCCAGTAAGGAGTTTCTCAGTAATATCTGCAAAATCAAATTTATCCAGATCAGCAGCCAGCCTGTCTATAATATCCGCTACTGAGGGACGGGCCTTTTTTAGAAAAGAGATAAAATCAAAAAGCATTTCCCTGTATTGCTCAGGGTCTACTTTGAATCCAGTAGCAATCAAAAGCGGTTTCTTTTTGACAGTCAAAACTTCGGAAAGACTAGTTTTATTTACCGGGTTTAGTTTCTTCAGATAAACCTGTTTTTCATTTTGCCAGTTTTCCAGTTCTTTGTAGAATTCTTCATAGCCCTCAGGCAGTTGGACCGGGGTTTTTCTATCCATCATTATCACTCCTGCATTTTCAAGTGTAGAGAAACGAGGGGATATAAGAAAATCTCCCCTCGTTAATATCTGTAATTATCCATATATTACTCAGCTTTTGCTTTATCCCCATAAGTCTCATCATACCAGATAGTATGGTGATGCTTGGCCCAGTCTTCCCGAACCGTACCCTTCCACATACCCCAGAAAGATTCTCCAGATCCGGGGTGGAAGGAACCCAGGTAAGCATGCATGCATACCATTACTGTGGCGAGAATCATCGCAATATCGTGAGTAGGATATGCAATTCTTACCAGCCAGGCTGGAAAAATCGCCGGAAACCACATAATATACCCGCTCAGTATTAACAGAAATACCATAGTGGGGGTAACTATAGAGTTACCTTTTTCGCCACCATTAAACCTGGTTTGAGGAGGAATTTTAACCTTAAAGCCCAGGAATTCAAGTGGGAATACCATTAAGAACTTAATGTCATTCATGCCAAAGCGTAATAAATCTTTTATCCAGGCAATAACACCTTTATAACCCAAAACCATACCAATTCCTATTACAATCGTCATAATGACGGCTGCAATTCTGTGTACCAGTCCGGCTCCGGCATAGCCACCAAAGATAGCGGCTAACCAGTCACACCCATCCAGGAACAGAACCAGTCCTGTAAACAGGCAGAGCAGGAAGGTCACAGTGTGGCCCCAGTGCGAAAACCGGGCAAGAAAGTTAAATCTTTCTACTCGGGGCACATCAGTTCTGTATTCGGGAAGCAATTGCATTATTGATGACCTCCTTCCTCATGATGGCCTTTTTTGTTGGCCAGAAGCCTGGTGGTAATAAAACTGGTTGCTGACCCGGCCAGAGCAAGCGGGATTAGCCAACCAAAATAAGGTTGTACCCAGTTTTGCCAGAAGGAAATCTGTCCTGGCACCTGGGGATCAATTGGCAATCCAAACTTATCCGGGCTGTCGGTAAGAACATACAGTTTGTTCAATCCGCCTAATTCTACCCGACCATAAATGGTGGCCCGGGGAAACCCATTGGCCCTAAGGAATTTGGCCCGTTCTTCAGCTTCTAACAACAATTCATCCCGGTCTCCAAATTTCAAGGCTCCAGTGGGGCAAGTGCGAACACAAGCCGGGGTCAATCCCTCTTCTACTCGATCTACGCAGAGAGTGCACTTGGTAATCTTGTCTTCTCTTTTACGGTACTTGGGTATCATGAAAGGACAGGCATAGGTGCAGTATTGACACCCTATACACTTATCCGGATCATGATAGGTGGCTCCCCAGGCGGTTTTGGAATAAGCCCCCCGTGGACATGCCTTCATGCAGGCCGGATCATAGCAATGCATACACTGATACTTTAAAAAGTTCCAATATACGCCATTAACTGGATCCTCACCTTCAATAAACCTGACCACAGTAAAGGTATCACCATTAGTGTCCCCACCATGGGTATCATAGTTACCTTTAAAAGGCTCGATTACTGCTGGAAGCTGGTTCCAATCCTTACAAGCTACCATGCAACCGCGGCAGGCAGTGCACTTGCTTACATCATAAAGATTAGTCAAATTTGCCATATCTAAGCCCTCCTTACATCGCATAGGAATGCTTTGTATTCAGGAATCATGGTATTGGCGCACCCTATATGGGGAGTAAGGCGATTAGCCGGGTCACCGGTAGCAAAGCCCTTGAAACCATAGTGCCATAAGAGTCCTATTTCATGCACTTGTTTTCCATGGATATTAAACGGTTTGAAGCGCTTGGTAACGCAAGCCACTGCTTCAACATCACCGCGAGTGGTGGAGACGATCACCTTGCCTCCGTTCTTAATGCCTTTTTCCCGGGCCAGTTCTTCGCTGATTTCAACCATCATATCAGGCATAAGTTCGGCCAGCCAAGGTAGATTACGGGTTAAAGCGCCGGTTTGCCAATGTTCCACTACCCGGTAGGTGGTGGCTACTATGGGATATTTATCCGGAGTTCCCTGTTTGTCGGGTTCCCATACCTTGGATGCAGGATTCAGGTTCTGCTTATTAATGACATTGGCGGTGGGGCTTTCCCAGGGTTCGTAATGTTCAGGGAAAGGACCATCCTTCATGGAAGCTTTGGTAGCAAATATACAACCCATTCCCTCTGGGCGCATGATAAAAGGCATAGCCTTCTCAGGCGGTGAGGTTTTGCCGGTGTCACATACATCATCCCCCACCCAGCTGCCGGCTGCTTCGTCCCAACGGATTAAAACCCGTTTTTCATCTCCAGGCCAGGGGGTTACCCCATCCGGAGATATGGAACAACGGTTGTACACTATTCGTCTATTTACCGGCCATGCCCAGGCCCAGTTGGAGAACAAGCCCAAACCTTCTTTGGAATTGTCTCTATTATCGCGAAGCTGGGGCTTGTATATTACCTTGCCATCTTTATAAGTCATGGCTCCACAATAAACCCAACATCCACAAGCGGTGCTGCCGTCATCTTTCAGGTTGGCGAAGCCTTCTACCGGCAGCCCATCTGCTACGTTGTAGCCGCATAGCTCGGCTGCAACTTTCATAATATCGTCATGACCATGCTCGTCATCGTAGTTCCAGGTCAGCTTGGTAATGGGTTCATCTTCCGGTTTGTTGCTATCTGCATAGAGTTTCTTGATCCTCTTGCCCAGTTCGTTGTAAATCCAAAGGTCAGCCTTGGATTCACCTACCGGATCAGCACCCTTCCAGCGATACTGTACCCAACGCCCGGTTTGGGAAGCGGTTCCTTCTTTTTCATAAACCGCTGCCGCAGGAAGGAAAAATACCTCAGTTTGAATATCGTCCGGGGTAAGTTTGGGCACATTCTCATTGTCCACCGGTCTTTGCCAGGCCTGATAGGTCCAGAAATCGGCGGTTTCGTTCAGCCACAAGTCTATCGATACCATCCATTTGAGTTTGGATAAAGCCTCTTGCTCCTTGTTGGCATTGGGACCACCTACCACCGGATTGGTGCCGTTTACAAACAGGCCGTCTATTTCACCCCTGTGCATAGCCTCAAACATTGCTATATGGGAATAGTTTTTCTTTTCATCCCGTTTGGGCAGATAGTGGTAGGCATAATCATTTTTAGCATTAGCTGCATCTCCCCACCAGGCTTTAAGCAGACTAATCAGCCATTTGGAGGTATTAATCTTGAAACCGGAGTTGGGAAATCCAGCCGCAACCAATTGCCGGAATTCTTCCAGGCTGTTAAAATGCAGATTGGCTGCTCCCGGGGTGGCTTTTCTAATATACGCCAACAGGTCTTTGTTGTCTGCCCCGTTGGTGGGAGAATCGATGTACCCAGGTATAATATGGAAGAGCAGGGCCATATCAGTTGCCCCTTGAACGTTGTTCTCTCCTCTCAATGCATTAACTCCGCCCCCTGGGCGTCCCATATTACCTAAAAGCAGCTGTATTATAGCGAAGGCACGCACATTCTGGCTGCCCACGGTATGTTGGGTGATACCCATGGCATACATAATAGTTCCGGTTTTATCCGGTGCACCGGTAGCAGTAAAGGCTTCCAGGACCTCCAGGTATTTCTTCTTGGGGGTACCCGTTATCCGGCATACGGTATCAATATCATAACGTTCATAGTGTTTCTTCAATAACTGAAAAACACAACGGGGATGCTGCAGAGTAGGATCCTTTTTCGGAAGTCCGTTTTCATCATACTGATAATCCCAACTGCTAACATCATATGTGCGCTTTTCTGCATCATAGCCGCTAAATACGCCGTCTTCAAAGCTATATTCGTCTTTTACCAGGAAGGAGGCATTGGTATAAGCAACTACATAGTCTTTATGATATTTTTCATTATCAATAATATACTTAATCATTCCGCCTAAGAAAGCTATATCAGTACCTGACCTTAAAGGGGCATAGATATCAGCCTTGGCAGAAGTTCTGGTATAACGAGGATCAACATGAATGATTTTGGCCTTCCGCTGTTCTCTGGCTTTTAACAGCCATTTCATACTAATGGGATGATTTTCTGCGGCATTACTTCCCATTATTAGAGCACAATCAGTATTCTTTAAATCAACAATATGGTTGGTCATAACTCCGCGTCCAAATGAAGGTGACAGTCCTGCCACCGTAGCGGAGTGTCAGATACGGGCCTGGGTTTCCAAGTAAACAACACCCAGGGCACGCATTAATTTACTTAACAAGTAACACTCTTCGTTATCCAGACCGGAACCACCTATAGAAGCGATGGTTTCAGTACGGTTGACTATGACTTCGCTTCCTTCTGCTATAGCCTCCTTGTGAATAAGACTCTTATCTCTAGTCTCCTTAATTCTCTGTGCAATTTGATCCAGCATCCAATCCCAATCTTTTTCTACCCACTTGTCCGTGCCCGGTGCGCGATACAATGGTTTTTGCACCCGCTTGGGGTTTATGATTTGCTCTCCGGTATGTTCATCATATATTTCCCGGAGATTGAACATCGCAGCTCCTTTGGAACAAGCTCCTCCCTGATTAATCGGGTTATCTGGGTCGCCGTGAACGCTCAGTAACCTAACAAATTTCCCCTCGGTGTCCCGTTCCGAATACACAACCAGGCCACAACCCGATGCACAATAAGGACATACCGTAGGCACTGGGGTTACATTTTTAATTCTCAGCTCTTTGACCGCGGATGCGGTAGCTTGGAGATTAAAACCTAAATCCACCAATGCCAAACTGGCTGCTGTGGCCCCGGTTACCTTAAGAAATTGTCTTCGGGTAACCTTCATGAAACATCACACTCTCCTTTCCCCACGCGTCTTAAAACAAATGACCAAAATCTCTAAAAATTATAGCATTTCTCTTAGATTATAAACAGATTAAAAAGTAGGATAAAACGGCAATGTTCACTCTCATCCAATACGGTCTGAAAGGAGGACATATTAAGTTATTTAACCTATGATTATCCCTCCTTTGTCAGATAAATAATACAAATCCCCAAATCAAAATATTTCGACACAAAAAACGAAATTCCTTGTTATCTGATTCAATAAACATTAATTCTTAAATCTATTTTACTATATGTTCATAGATAATGCTGCCGGATAGATCCAGGTTATAACCTCCGGCTAGTTGGACCGATTTCTTATATTCCTGTGAATGAATGGTATCGAGCAAATGGGATATTCTATCCTCAGTTAACAAATCGGGTAAAATACATATGTCGTATCTTTCTTCCGCAACCGGAATAAAGTCCAGGTCAAGAGCTTTGGCACTGGAAAAGATACCGAGGCCCGCATCACTGGTATTGTTCTTAACGGCAGCAGCCACCGCTAAATGAGTATACTCCTCCCGGTTATAGCCATTAATTTTTTCTGCCTTAATGTTTTGCTGGGCAAGCAGAAAATCCAGCAAAACTCTGGTGCCCGCTCCTTTCTGCCGATTAATAAAGCGAATCTTCGGATCTTTCAGATCATGCAAACTCTTTATACCTAAAGGGTTGCCTTTTTTAACAATTAGACCTTGTTGCCGTTTAACGAGGTTTATCAATATCCAATTTTGTTTGGGCAGGTATTTTAATAGGTAATTAAGGTTGTAGTCTCCGGTTTCTGGGTCAAGAAGGTGAATGCCGGAGAAGTGGGTTTCTTTGCGCAGCAATGACATTATTCCTCCCATACTGCCTGCATTGGCAGAAACCAGCCTCAGGTTATATTTCTTGTTTAGAATATCGGCAATAAAGTCTAAGGTAAGATCATGACTGCCAATAGTAACCAGAGTATTTTCCAAAACTCTGCTGGGGCGATAAAGATAGGCGGTGCTCTTCTCGCCTGCCTGAAGACCTTCCACTCCTCTGGGAATGCAAAGAACACCGTCGGCCTTGACCAGTGAGGAAGAAACACCTGCACCACGAGATAAGGGAAAACCAACAAAATGGTTCTCAATTTTGGCCAGGTTAACAAAAACGTACTCATCTACTCCCATTGATGAGGCAATTTTTCGTGCAACCTTACATTCTATACGGTCTGGTTCCGGTACTGAAATCCCCTGACGGCGGTATATAAGGGGCTTTAAGAATAAATGAGCAATTAAGTAGGCAGAAACCGGATAACCTGGAACACCGATAACTGGTTTACCTTCAATAATTCCCAAAATAGCAGGTTTGCCAGGGCGTATAGCCAGGCCATGGACTACCAGCTCGCCCATTTCTTTAACCAGGCTGGCAGTAAAGTCTTCCCGCCCCGTTGATGAGCCTGAACAAATAACTATTATATCTGCTAGAGCCAGGCTTTCTTTTACTGCATTGCGGATGAGGGAAAAATTATCTTTTACGATGGGACGGCGTAATGGGACAGCTCCCCAATCGCTGCACAAACCGGATAGCATCCAACTGTTGGATTCTACAATCTGGCCAGGTTCCATTTCTTGGCCGCCTCTGTCCACCAGTTCGGTCCCGGTGGGGATAATTGCCACTACAGGACGCTTTACTACATTTATATAATGAACTGCCGCAGTGAAAAAAGAGGCTTGTTCTGAGGGACCTATGCGAGTGAAAGTCGGAACAATCATGTCTTTGGCCACCAGATCTTCACCTACTGATCTGATATGTTGCCAGGGCACAGCCGGTTTTATTATTACTGCTTCATTATCAACGAAATTTACATCTTCAATCATTATTACCGCATCAAATGGGTCAGGGACATAATCTCCGGTATCAACTTCAATATATTGGTTCGGGGTTGAAAGCCTGATGGGATTAAACTCAGTGGCGGCAAAGGTGTCCTGGGCCTTGACGGCAATTCCGTCCATGGCCGATGCCGCATAATGAGGGGAGGAACGCTGGGCAAAAACGGGCTCAGCAGTTATTCGATCTTTTGCATCTGCTACATCAATAGATTCTTTTTGAGGAGAAAAAAAACCTATTTTGTCCAGACTGCCCCAATACAATGCATATGCCTTTTCTAGGGGAATATTTTCTATAAATACTTTACGAGGCATAAAAAATCTCCTTGAGAAATTTTTGCTTTATTTTAACTCATTGTATAATAGAAAACAAAAATATTGATTCGCTAAATTAGAAATACCCGCTGGGTAATTAAGGTGGCCTATGTAATGAAAGAGTTTCTGAAAGTGGTTCATTTTACTGAAGCATTAAACATGGTAAAAACTAATTTCCCGGGAGCCAGACAGCAACTGATTGACATTAAAGCTGCATATAACCGTGTTCTTTCTCAAGAGGTATTAAGCAAGGAAAACCTGCCTGCCTTTAATCGTTCCACTATTGATGGATATGCAGTAATTGCTGAAGATACCTTTGGCAGCAGTGAATCATTGCCTTCTTTTTTGAATCAGAGCGGGGAAGTAATTATGGGAGAAAAAAGCCAGGTTGAATTAAAACCCGGCCAGTGTTGGTGGATTCCCACCGGGGGAATGCTTCCGCCGGGAGCCAATGCGGCAGTAATGGTGGAGCACACCGAGAAAATAGGAGAGGATACTGTACTAGTTTATAAACCTGTAGGTCCCTTTGAAAATGTCATGAAGGAAGGAGAAGAAGTGGCCAGAGGACAGAAAATATTGGGCCCGGGCAAAGTATTGGGGCCTCAAGATATTGGAATGCTGGCCTCCCTGGGTATAAATCAGATTTTAGTAAATCAGCCTTATAAAATTGGGCTTATCTCCACTGGTGATGAAGTAATACCTGTTGATCAGATTCCTCGCCCGGGGCAGATAAGGGATGTGAACACGTATACATTAGCGGCGGCAGTACAATCATGCGGAGGAATCCCCACGCCTTTCCCGATTGTTGAGGATAGTTTCGCTATGCTTAAAGAGACGGTGGAAAAAGCCTTAATTGAATGTGATGCCGTTATTCTGTCGGGAGGGAGTTCGGTTGGGATAAAGGACATGGCTGTGGATGTTTTGCTTTCTTTTCCTGATTCTGAGCTGCTTTTTCATGGTATTGCAGTTAAACCGGGAAAACCCACCCTAGCTGCCAGAATCGGGAAGAAGATAGTCATTGGGCTGCCTGGTCATCCAGTATCAGCACTTATGATGTTTTTTATTATATGCCGGCCTGCTCTTTGGCCAAAACCACTGCCCTCCGTACCAGCACAACTAAGCATAAACATTGCCTCACAGGCGGGCAGAGATGACTTTGTTCCGGTCAGACTGATAAAAAACGGGGAAACTTTCTTAGCCCAGCCGCTTTTGGGTAAATCCGGTTTTATGATCGTTCTCTCCCAGGCCGATGGTTATATTCATATCCCCTATGAGGAACAGGGTAAGAAAAAAGGTGACACAGTATTAGTCAACCTGTTCAGCTAAGAGTGCACCGTCCCCACTTGATTATTTTGACAGATCTTCGGTTATCTGATTACATATTTCTTCACGGACGTTATCTATCTGTGAAAAATCCATGGCTGGAATATAATAGCTTTCAAGCTCATCATGCAAACTTTTGGCTTTTTGAATAAATGTCACTGCGTCATTGATGCCTGACTGAAAACGATCACGAGCCAGGAAAACTAATTTGGCGTGAGAATCAGTAAATGGCTTATCAATCAGCTGGTCAAAATCAAGGAGCCGTTTATACTTACGGGAAGGCAAAACTGACGCATAATCAACTACCGTGGAAGAAATATCAATCATGGCCGACCTGGTTTCAGGAAGAAGAATAATATCAATTTCTTCGGGATAAAAGGGATTGTGGAGTACTTCCACATTAATATTTAATACTTTGATTTGTTGTAGGGCATAGTTGAAGAGGTCTTTTATTCCGCTGCCTGGACTCCCTTTTACCGCAAAAAGGGTATAGTCAGAGGATATTAAGGAATCGGCTCTGGTTACTGCTCCCTGGGGAGTTATGGCCCCGGCAAAAAGATGCCTGGGTTTGCTTAAGGATTCCTGGCTGCCCTGCAGAAATTCCTGGGTAAAGGCTTTGATATTACGGTTGACAGCCGTTTCTTGGCGGGCCTGTTCAAAATAAGTTTTCCATTCGGTATAAGCCGAGCCTGCCTCCTGGAGCCTTATATAAGCCCGTCTGAAACACCGGGAAATTCTATTGGTCAGTTGAATAATGTTATCACGGTTTTCTTTTATTAGTGGTTGATTCCAAAACTGACCCAAATTGATTATTTCGTCAACCGCACCTGGATATCGGGGGTCAACTATATGGGGGTTGGTTCCATCGATTATGGCTACCTTATTATTGCCGATAACCACTCCATCCAGGGAATGGTTGTCTGATGAGCACCAATGATATTCGATATCATGTCCTTTCTCTAAAAAATACTCACCGATCTTTTTCATAAAAATGGATTTGCCTGTGCCGGGTCCTCCCTTAAGAATTATTTTGCGGATTACATCGGGAGTAACAATATAATCATAGAAAGAGAAAAAACCAAGGCAGGTGTTTCCTCCAGGGTAATAATGCCTGGTTTTTGCCACTATTTCCACCTCCGGGCTTTCAAACTGTTACTAATAATATGTTACATATTATTAGTAACAGGACTGGATAATAGTGGGAAAGCCTGGGTTGATAGAAATCAAACCCTGAAAAACCCAAATTTTAGTACTCAGTTTATTGATGCTCGTTTCTTCTCGAGTCAAGCTGTTGCTTTATCTGGTTTTTTATTTCATCGATGAAGAGCCGATACAGCTTTTTTTGCTCAATAGATTCGGACTCCGTTAGGCCCACGGTCTTTTTTTTACGGGCCAATTCATTAATCCTGTTTATCTGTTCTTCAGTCATTTTTCCTCCCCCTCCCGGTAGACTATTAATCACTATATAACAAGCTTTTCTTAAATGATACCCTGTTTTTGGTTTATAATGAGATTCAAGCACATTTAAACATTATATATAGTAACGGAGGAAATATGGATTTTGATTGGAACTGGCGACTAAAACCGTATGATCGGCAGAAGGCTTATGAACTGACTCAAAAATTGGGTATATTACCTGTAACGGCCCGGCTGCTTACCCAGAGGGGAATAAAAAACGCGCCAGAAGCTTACCAGTATCTTTACGGAGGGCTAAAGGATCTGGAAGATCCTTTGGTATTAGGTGGAATGGACCGGGCGGTGGCCAGAATTAATAGATGTATCGATGCCCGGGAGAAGGTTATGGTATATGGCGATTATGATGTAGATGGCATTTGCAGTATGGTCCTTTTATTGCAAGCCTTGAAAAAGTTGGGATGCCAGGCTGATTATTATGTACCTGACAGATTCTCGGAAGGATATGGGCTGAACCTGCCCGCTGTAGAGGAAATTGCCCAAAAAGGATATCAATTGCTGATAACCGTTGATTGTGGTATTTCTTCTTGCGAAGAAGTAGAGACAGCCAACCGGTTGGGGATGGATGTAATTATTACTGATCACCATTCACCTTCCCAGGTGCTTCCCGAGGCTTTTGCAGTAATCAATCCCAAGCTTAAAGCGCGTGAGAGCACAAAAGATCTGGCCGGGGTTGGTGTAGTATTTAAATTGGTTCAGTCTCTCATGGAAAGCCGGGCTATGGCTGAGGATGTATATGAATGGCTGGATCTAGTAGCCCTGGCTACCATTGCCGATGTAGTTCCACTGCTGGGAGAAAACCGAATATTTGTAAAATATGGGCTTAAACAGATGGCTCATACCAACTCTTTAGGATTAAAAGCCTTAATCAAGAAAGCCGGGCTGGAAGGCCGCCCCCTTACTCCCTGGCATATTGGTTTTATTCTGGCTCCCAGGCTGAATTCGGCCGGAAGATTGGAAAATGCGGACCTGGCAGTAGAATTATTGTTAACCCAGGACTATGCCCAGGCAGAGGAATTGGCTGGATCATTATGCCAGTTGAATCAGGAAAGAAAATCTATTGAAGATAAGGTTTTTCAAGAAGCGGTTCAACAGGTGACTGGTGGCAAGGAAAAAGAATTGCCCCCTGTTTTGGTACTGGCCCAAGAGGCCTGGCATCCGGGGGTGTTAGGCATTGTAGCTTCCAAAATCGCTGATAAATACCAGCGGCCGGCCATTTTAATATCCTGGGATGGAGAAGAGGGAAGAGGATCATGTAGAAGCATTGAAGGATTTGACATTTATGAGGCATTATACAACTGCCGTGAATACCTGGTTAAATTTGGCGGGCATAAACTGGCAGCAGGCCTGACCATTAAAAGAAACAGTTTTGAGGACTTTATAAATGCTATGTGCCTTCAGGGTCAAGACCATTTGGCGGTAGGGGCGGGAAAAGAGCAGATGGCGGATTTATTGCTGGATTTGGATGAGATATCCTACAGATTAATGGATGAATTGAAAATGCTGGAACCTTTTGGGGAGGGAAACCCCACCCCCCGTTTTATTACCAAATCTGCTGAAGTAAGAGAACCGCTCTTGGTGGGGAAAAACCAGGAACACTTTAAGTGTCATATTGGGGGGATTTTTCCGGGAATTGCTTTTTTTAGTGGGCCCCATTTACTGAATTCTCCCTATAACGAGTCACTGCACGATTTAGTATATAAACTGGAAAAAAAGGAGTTTAACAACCGGGAATATATTCAGTTGAATATTGCCGGAATAAAATGTTCCTTGGGTTCTGATAATTACAAATGTGCAATTGATTCCGGCCAAGGGCCGATGGAAACCACCATAAAAGAACTAGCCTGCAAAAGGCCTGTAGTATATGTATATCCAACTGTACGCAGCTTGGTAAAAGACCTTACTTACCTGGAGTATTTTTTGCTGCCTGGGAAAATAAGCATTCTCAATGGCCATATGAGCCCACAGGAGAGGAAAATCGTGGAAAATCAGCTGGAAAGCGGCTATAATCAGCTTTTCCTCCTTACCGAGGCAGCCATGCAATGTTTTCTCGCTAAGCGTAGTCTTCCTGGTAAGCTAAAAATCATCTTCGTTATATGGCCTGACCAACAATCGATTACTTGGCTGCCAGAAAAAAAACAGCAGATTGTTTGCGAAATCACGAGATCTCCGGTTAAGCTCCATTGGCAGAGAACCGGCCCGGGTTTTGCTGACTCCCATAGAATTATGGTTTATACCAACCGCCAGGTAACCGTTGCTAAGCTTTCAGCCATGAACCACCAAGTATTTGTGGAGGCGGGAATAAAAAATGTGCAGCAAAGAAAGAAAATGAGGCGAAGTTTTAGGGATGTGCCCTGCGGTCTCTTGTTGGTGGATGGTGCCTTTGGAGGAGAAGCAGTTGACCTGATTGATGAATTGGTTTTTGCTGATGTGCCCTTTGGCCGCTTTGAAGCTATTTCATTGATTAACCAGATATCAACAGGAAACCAACTGCCGGTTAGAGCTCTTTTTGGATCGCAGGATTTTACTAAAAACAGGGAGTGGTTAAACCGGCAATATCCTGATTTTGATCTGGTAAGAAAAGTCCTTGGTTATTTCAAGAAACTTGGTCAATCTTCCATTGTGGCTGATATAAGTGATCTGGCACAGGGTTTAGGGATATATTTGGAAAGACCCTTTAACGGGAATGAACTTCTTCCTATTTTGGATATACTGGCTGACCTGGACTTGTGTCAAATAAAGAAAAGGGGTAGTATAATTGCAATAAAATTCTTAAAAACTGGGGAAAAGTATTTGGATATTGGCAGATCCATGTATTATCTGGAAGGGTTAGCGGAAAAACTGTGTTTTGATCGGTGGGAGAAAGAATTAAAAGAGCTGGCCATATGGTGATTAATATGATTCCTCAAGCATTAATCGAAGAAGTAAATAAATATGATTCTGGAGCCAATATAGCTTTAATCAATAAGGCCTATAATTTTGCTCAAGCGGCTCATGCGGGGAAAACCAGGCTTTCGGGGGAACCCTATATTACTCATCCCCTGGAAGTAGCTAAAATCCTCACCGAGATTGAAATGGATACCGCCTCCATTTGTGCGGCTCTCCTTCATGATGTGATTGAGGATACTAATATCACCTACTTAACCATTTTGAAGGAATTTGGTGAGGAAATAGCTCTTCTGGTAGATGGAGTAACCAAACTCAGCCGGATTGATTTTAAATCCAATGAAGATGCCCAGGCTGAAAACCTGCGCAGGATGTTTATTGCTATGGCCAAGGATATTCGCGTAATAATTATCAAACTGGCTGACCGTTTGCATAATATGCGGACCTTAAACTATCAAAATGAACTGAAACAAAAGGAAGTTGCCCGCGAGACCTTGGAAATATTTACCCCACTGGCCCACCGGTTAGGAATATTTAAGTTCAAGTGGGAATTGGAGGATCTGGCCTTTTATTATCTGGAACCCCAAATGTATTACGAGATTGCCAAGCGCCTGCGCAAGAAACGCCGGGAACGGGAAGACTATGTAAATGATTTAAAGGAGCAGATAAGAGACGGCCTAAGACAGGTTGGCATCGAAGCCGAAATCGAAGGTAGGCCCAAAAATATTTACAGCATTTATAGGAAAATGCTGAAACAGGGTAAGGATATTGATGAAATATATGACAAAATTGCCATCCGGGTAATTGTAAATGATGTGAGAGAGTGTTACGGTGTTCTGGGCATCATTCATACTATGTGGAAACCCCTGCCAGGCAGGTTTAAGGATTACATCGCTACTCCCAAAACCAACATGTATCAGTCTCTTCATACTACTCTGATTGGTAGAGGCGGAGAACCATTTGAGGTGCAAATACGCGATTGGGATATGCATCGTACTGCAGAATATGGTATTGCCGCCCACTGGAGATATAAAGAAGGCAATATGGGGACTAATTCCAAATTTGACGAAAAACTATCCTGGTTACGGCAAATCCTGGAGTGGCAACAGGAAGTCAAAGATACCCGGGAATATATGGAATCCCTAAAAATTGACCTTTTCGATAATAATGTTTTTGTCTTTACGCCCAAGGGAGCCGTTATAGAGCTACCGGCTGGTTCAGGACCGGTTGATTTTGCCTACCGGGTTCATACCGAGGTGGGGCATCAGTGTATAGGGGCCAAGGTTAACGGCAGAATCGTTCCCCTGGACTACCAGCTGGAAAACGGGGATATAGTGGAAATTCTTACCTCGAAAAACTCCCCGGGCCCAAGCTATGACTGGTTAAATTTTGTTAAAACCTCTTCCGCCCGGAGCCGAATTAAACAGTGGTTCAATAGAGAAAAAAGGCAGCAGAATATCATAAAAGGCCGGGATATTTTAGAGCGTGAACTGAAAAAACGCCATTTGGCTCCCAGGGAGTTTTTACAAACCGAACGCCTGGCTGATGTGGCCAAACGCTTCAGCCTGGGTAGCGTTGATGATCTTTTTGCAGCTGTAGGGGATTCCTCCCTTACTGCCAACCAGGTAATAGCCAAGCAAAAAGAGCTCTATTTTCCTGACACCAAGGTGGAAGATATTTTAAATGTCGTAGATACCAACAAAAACCTGACCAAGGATAAACATACCAGTGCCTTAAGAATTAAAGGGGTCGATGATGTTGCCATTCGCCTGGCCGGATGTTGTAATCCTCTTCCCGGGGACCGGGTTTTAGGATATATAACCAGAGGACGGGGGGTTTCAGTCCACCGTAAGGACTGTCCCAATATGCAGCACTATTTAAAAGAGGAAAAGGACCGCGTCTTAGAGGTAGAATGGTCTGATGAACATGGACTATATGTGGTGGAATTGGAGGTTAAAGCCTATGATCGACCCAGGCTTACTACAGATGTTATGACAGTAATTGCAGATGCCCGTATTCATATTAATTCAATTTACTCACGGGTAACCAGAAGTAATCTGGCAGTCATTAATCTCAAAATGGAAATCAGGGATATGAGCCATTTACAGATAGTAATGCAGCGGATAAAGAAAATTAAAGATGTGTATGAGGTAAGAAGAGTGCTGCCAGGGGAAATGAGGAGCGATTCTTGATGCGGGCAGTGGTACAAAGGACTACCGGCAGTCAGGTAGCAATCAAGGGTATGGTTAAAGCCTCTATAGACAAAGGGCTTATGGTTTTATTAGGGATAGAAAAAGGAGACCGGGAAGCAGACGCCCGCTTTCTCATGGATAAGTTAGGTGGTTTGCGCATATTTGAGGACGATCAGGGAAAAATGAATCTTTCTGTTAAAGATGTTCAAGGAGCAATACTCTTGGTCAGCCAGTTTACTCTCTGTGGGGATGCTCGGAAAGGGAGAAGACCCAGCTTTTCTACTGCTGAAGACCCGGAGCGGGCAGTCCTGCTTTTTAATTATTGTGTTGAGTGCTTGGAAAAACAGGGTTTAAAGGTGAAGACCGGGGAGTTTGGAGCTAAAATGGCTATAACTATCGAGAACGACGGACCCTGTACCATACTATTGGATAGTAGAAGACTCTTTTGAAGGGAGAGATAGAATTGATTCTTAAAGGTTTAGTTGTTAGCTCAATGGCCGTAAACTGCTACTTTGTCGGGTGTGAAGAAACCCGGGAAGTTGCAGTTATTGACCCGGGAGGAGAACCCGGCACTATATTGAAATATTTGGAAAAGGAAAAGCTAAAACCGATTTATATCATTAACACTCATGGACATATAGACCATATTGGAGGTAATCAAAAAATCAAAGAAGCAACCGGAGCCAAAATCCTCATTCACGAGAAAGATGCCACCATGCTGGAAAACCCGCGTTCAAGCTTCGCTATTCTCCTGGGCAGCCAGATTAAGGCGGCTCCGGCTGATCAATTGCTAAAAGACGGAGATATAATCAAAATCGGCAATACCGTTAAGCTAAAGGTAATTCATACTCCGGGACATACCCCGGGAGGAATCTGTTTGTCAACAGATAATATCATTTTTGTAGGTGATACCCTTTTCCAGGGATCTATTGGGCGGACTGATCTTCCTGGAGGCTCCTATTCTCAGTTAATTAACGCCATAAAAGAAAGACTCCTGCCTTTTGACGATGATGTGGTTTGTTATCCAGGACATGGTCCGGCTACTACCATTGGTTTTGAAAGAAAACATAACCCTTTCCTGCGCTGAGGTCAGTTTCTTTTTTGCCTTGGCCTTTTGAGAATTAGGCCATTCATAAGACTGAATAGCATTCTGCCAGTTACTCACCAGGTTTTTCCTGGAGTGATCTTAGTAACTGGTTTTTTATTGAATAAA
Organism: Syntrophomonadaceae bacterium; assembly: GCA_050949885.1. Classification (GTDB taxonomy): domain Bacteria; phylum Bacillota; class Syntrophomonadia; order Syntrophomonadales; family Syntrophomonadaceae; genus JBMNGO01. The sequence continues at coordinate 432,645 of JBMNGO010000005.1, forward strand.
TAATGCTGTACGGGAAAACCTTAAAACAAAAACACCAAAGGAGGAATTAGAGTGGCCTTGCTGGAAATAAGCGTAATTCCAGTGGGAACCAGTTCGGCCAGCTTCAGTTCATATGTAAGCGGTGCTGTACAGATGCTGGAATATCACCATCTAAATTATCAGGTAACGCCTACAGCCACTATAATTGAAGGGCCCATTGATCAATTAATGGATTTGGCCCAACAGATTCACAAAAACACCTTAAATGATGTGAACCGGGTAATAACTCATATTACCATTGATGATCGGAAGGATAAAGAGATTTCATTACGCCAGCAGGTTGAAAAAGTTCAATAAGTATATTATTTGAGGAAGGATTTGACATGATGCATATTTCCAGAGCAAGAGAAATTGTTGAATCGGCAGGAGTTCATGGGGTAGCTTATAAAGGCAGCCCCGTCTGGATTGAAGAAATTCGTGAAGATATGGCCATTGTTAGGGATTTACAAACCCATCGGCAGGAACCGGTTCCCATTGCCGAACTAAAGGAGATTTAACCGTAATAAGCAATCGGTGACTTTTTACAAATTTCTTTATTTACATCTATATAGGTATATGTTATTATGGGCAAAAACAAAGGCAATAGAGAAATGCTATGAAAAAGAAAAGTAGGTTGGTTGGAGTTATGCAGAGAGGAGATGTTGTAGCTGAAAGCATCTCTATAACGAGACTTACTGAAGTTCCCTTTGGAGCACCTGGCTGAAACCGTTGGCAAGTAGGTCATGGCGGATTTCCCACCGTTAAAAGGGAGAAGATAAAATTCATTTTTGTATTGCAAAGCTGGCCTTTATTGGCAAGTTGGGTGGTACCGCGGGTAGTTTCCAGCTTCTCGTCCCAAAAGGGTGAGAAGCTTTTTTAGTTGGAAATATCCCTGAAATGGGTTTATCGGAATAAAAGTGGGTATAAACCAAATTGGGTGGTACCGCGGGAGCAAAACCCTCTCGTCCCTGGCAGGATGAGAGGGTTTTTAATACTTTACAAAAAAAGGAAATGGGAGCTGAAAGGTTGTTAGTCCAATGCCAGTTGAATCCTCAAGATTTATACAAAAGCCTTCATGAGCTAATTAGAATGGCGTATCCCGGAGCTGAAATTACTTTTAATTCTGTTATTGCAGCCGATGAAAGGATAGATATCTGTCTGAAGCAGAATAAGGGGGATGGTTTTGTGACCATTAGGCTGGATGGACAGATTCAGTCAAAGGGAAAGATTACCTGTGACCAGTGCCGGCTTGATCTGCCTGGACAGCCAGAAGAATTAGTCAATGAAGTCAGTAAACAGGTGCGGATTTTTGTATACAGGCTTTTATGCCGCCATTTACAGAAAAACATCAATACCTATGGGGTTTTAACCGGTGTAAGGCCGGTCAAACTGGTCCATAAGCTGATGGATCAGGGTTATGAAAAAATGGCTGTCTTGGCGAGGCTTACCCAGGAATACCAGTTAGCGCCGGACAAGGCTCAGCTATTATGGGAAATTGCAGCAAATAACCGGGGATTTCTGCTTCCCCCTAACAGGGCAAAAAAACTGGTAAGTATCTATATTGGCATTCCCTTCTGCCCCAGCAGGTGTTATTACTGTTCTTTCCCGGGTGCTGTTTTAGCAAATTATACAAGAGATCTGCCTCCTTTTTTATCGGCCCTGGAACAAGAGTTAAATGCTATAGGAACCTTTTTGGGCCAAAACGAATATGCGGTCCAGTCTATATACATTGGAGGAGGCACCCCTACAGTGCTTTCTGCAGCAGATTTGCAGATTCTCTTCGAAAGACTGCATAGATGGTTTATCAGTTCTGCTACCGCAGAAATCACTATAGAGGCGGGCAGGCCTGACACGCTTTCCCCGGCTAAAATGAAAACCTTAAAGCAGTTAGGGGTTAGCAGGATCTGTATCAATCCTCAGACTATGAATGATTCTACCCTTAAAACCATTGGGAGAAATCATGATCAAAAAGGAGTGGTGCAAGGAGTTCAATGGGCAAGAGAAGCAGGTATAAAACAAATTAATATGGACCTTATTGTTGGACTTCCCGGAGAGACCATCCGGGAAAATACGCGCACAGCAGAGGAAATCTTAAAAATCAAGCCGGAAAACCTGACCGTCCACACCCTGGCGGTGAAAAGAGGGTCTTCCCTGGCCCTGGCAGCTAACAAGACCAGCTGGGACGATCAGGTCAAAGAAGTTGAAAAGGGGGTGAAGCTGTTCTCAGAAATCTTCCGCCAGAACGGATACTTACCTTACTATCTGTACCGACAAAAGTATATGCGGGCTGATATGGAGAATATAGGTTATTCGGTGCCAGGCTCCTTTTGCCTTTATAATATCCAAATGATGGAGGAAAGACAGACCATTATTGGCCTGGGGGGAGGGGCTGCCAGTAAATTTGTGGAACCCGGCGACTGGATCTTGACTTCCTTTTATAATCCTAAGAACCCACAGACCTACTGTGAATCGGTAAGGCGGCTGATAAATGGTAAAGTTGACAAGCTCAGGGCCTTAAATTAGAATTATCCAAGGAATAAATTAGGCGGAGGCATATCGTGCAAATAAAGGCACCTAGAGGAACCTACGATATTTTGCCGGCAGATTCTTTTAAGTGGCAGTTTATTGAAAAAATTATGCGGGACATTGCTGAAAGGTTTGGCTATCAGGAAATCCGGACCCCTCTTTTTGAGCATACCGAGCTGTTTGAGAGGGGTGTGGGAGAGAGTACTGACATTGTAACCAAAGAAATGTACACTTTTTATGATCGATCTAACCGCAGCCTTACCTTGCGTCCGGAAGGGACTGCTTCCTGTGTTCGTTCATTCATAGAGCACGGCCTCTATAACGGCTTATTGCCGGTAAAATGGTATTATACCGGCCCCATGTTTCGTTATGACCGTCCCCAGACCGGGAGATACAGGCAGTTTCACCAATTCGGAGTTGAAGCACTGGGAAGCAATAATCCCTACCTGGATGCAGAAATAATTATCATGCTGGTGGAAATGCTAGCTGGGCTGGGGATTCTGGACTATGAATTGCATCTTAATTCGGTGGGGTGCCCGGAATGTCGAAAAAATTACCGGGAACAGCTTATTGGCTTTATTGCCCCCAAAAAAGAACAACTGTGCAGTGATTGTCAGGTCCGTTACATCCAGAATCCTCTACGGGTCTTAGACTGCAAGAATAAAAACTGCAAAGCCAGTATTGAGGGATATCCTACATTATATGACCATCTCTGTGAGTACTGTGGTCAGCACTATTTGACAGTGCAGAAAGTTTTGCAGGAAAATGGTATATCCTTTATACATGATGACAGTCTGGTCAGGGGTTTGGATTATTATACCAATACGGCTTTTGAAGTCCATATTCCTGAGATCGGTGCACAGAGCGCTATCGGGGGCGGTGGAAGGTATGACGGTCTAATAAAGGAATGCGGAGGTCCCAACCTGCCTGGAATTGGTTTTGCTTTAGGATTGGAAAGGGTTCTTCTGGCTATGGAAACCTCATCCAGTGTTGATATGGAAATGCCTAAGGGCACAGATGTTTTTGTTGCCTGTGTTAATCAGGAGTATGAGAACATGGTTTTTTCTACCCTGATCAAACTGCGCAAATCCGGCCTCAAAGCCGAGAAAGATTATTCCCACCGCACCGCTAGAGCCCAAATGAAGTACGCAGATAAACTGGGGGCCAAGGCAGTGGTACTTATAGGAGAAGAAGAGGCAGAGAAAAATATGTTTACTGTAAGAAATATGCGGACTGGTGAGCAGACCATGGTTAACAGCGATGATCTGTTGATTATCTTGCGAAAACTACTGGCGGCAGATTAGGAGGAAAGGGTAGAATGAAGCGAACTCACAGTGCTACCGGCATCGGAATTGAAAATGTAGGCCAGGAAGTGGTTCTTAACGGGTGGGTAAACACCCGCAGGGATCATGGCGGTCTGATTTTTATTGATCTTAGAGATCGCTCTGGTATAATACAGATTGTTTTTAGCCCTGAGGTTAATGAGGAGGCATTTCACCTGGCCCAGCAGGTAAGAAGCGAATATGTAATAGCGGCCAGAGGAAAAGTCAGACTAAGGCCCGAGGAGACAGAAAACCCCAATTTAATTACTGGGAAAATAGAAGTTTATGTAGAACAGATGGAAATACTAAATTCTGCCAAGACTCCTCCTTTCTATATTGAAAATAATATTGAAGTAGACGAAAACCTGAGGCTTAAGTACCGCTATCTGGACCTGCGGCGTCCTGAGATGAAGGACAATCTGATGCTCAGGCACCGGGTGGTTAAAACCCTGCGAGATTTATTTGATGAAAAGGGGTTTATGGAAATTGAGACTCCCATATTAACCAGGAGCACTCCTGAAGGAGCCAGAGATTATCTGGTACCCAGCCGGGTTCATCCCGGAGAGTTTTTTGCCTTACCCCAATCCCCTCAGATATTCAAACAAATACTGATGGTAGCCGGTATGGAAAAATACTTTCAAATTGCCAGGTGTTTTCGCGATGAAGACCTTAGAGCAGATCGGCAACCGGAATTTACACAGCTTGATATAGAAATGTCTTTTGTTGAAGAGGAAGATATTTTTAAACTGGTTGAAGAAATGGTAGCCACAATATTTGAGAAAGCACTGGGACGGGAAATAGCCCTCCCCTTTCCCAGGATTACGTATAATGAGGCAATGACCAGGTATGGCAGTGATAAGCCGGATTTGCGTTTTGGCCTGGAGATAACAGATATTACTGAACTGGTAAAGGATGTAGATTTTAAGGTATTTTCCTCCGCAGTCAAAACCGGAGGCGTAGTGAGAGCATTAAATGCCAAAGGTTGTGCATCCCTGGCGCGGCGGGAGATAGATAAACTCGGGGACTTAGCCGTAGAAAATGGCGCCAAGGGTATGGCCTGGATAGTTGTAACCGAAAACGAGTTAAAATCTCCCATAACCAAGTTTTTTACTGAAGAACAGATAAGCAGGGTTTTAGATGCTCTTAAAGCCGAACCCGGAGATTTAATACTATTTGGTGCAGATAAACCTGATATAGTAGCCCGGGTAATGGGTGTACTCAGATTGGAACTGGCTAAGAAGCTGAATCTGATTGATAACAATAAATTATCTTTTACCTGGGTGGTTGATTTCCCCCTCTTTGAATATGATAAAGATGAAGGTAGATATGTAGCTGTTCATCATATGTTTACCTCACCCCAGGAACAGGATATTCCTCTTTTGGATACCAATCCTTTGGGGGTTAGAGCCAGGGCTTATGATCTGGTATTAAACGGGACAGAACTCGGTGGAGGTAGTATTAGGATTCACCGCCGGGATTTACAGGAAAAGATCTTTTCCTTAGTAGGTCTGTCCAAGGAAGAAGCCAAAGAAAAATTTGGCTTTATGCTGGAGGCTTTTGAATATGGTACACCTCCCCATGGAGGGATTGCTTTTGGTATAGACCGACTGATCATGCTGATGGCCGGAAGAAAGAGCATAAGGGATGTTATTGCTTTTCCCAAGACCCAGAGCGCTTCATGCCCTATGACTGATGCTCCTTCTACCGTAGCAGCCAAACAGTTGCGGGAGCTGGCTTTAACAATAAGAGAAAAATAAGCAATAACCAGTAATACCTGGTTATTATTAACATTTTGGTTAACTTGAAGAAGAGATTTTACTATGGTATTATGCAAGTGTAAGTAGGTTAGAAACCGACCCTGCTGTGTGCGTGAACAGCCATTAAGTTTTTGCCAACACAAAAATTACGGGAGCCTAACTCCGTATGGCGGCATGTATGCCCATTAATTGGATGGGAAACATAAAAACATATGGGAGGGCACCCACCTGCTGAGTCAGGTTAAAACTAAGGCGTCACGGCTCGGTGGGGCTTTTTTGTGATTACCAAAGGTATGGGAAGAAGTATGACAGAGAGCTTTCTTCAGCGGACCAGATTGTTGATAGGTGATGAGGGACTCAATAAGCTTCAAAATAGTTGGGTGGCGGTCATCGGGCTGGGAGGAGTAGGCTCCTTCGCCGCAGAAGGTCTGGTTCGCAGTGGAGTAGGAAGGATAACGCTGGTTGACCATGACACCATTGCCATGAGTAATATTAACCGGCAGCTTCCGGCTCTTCATTCCACATTGGGCAGATATAAGGCTGAGGTAATGGCCGAGAGAGTATTGGACATTAACCCCAGTATTAAAATAAATTTCTTTACCTTTTCCTATAGTGAAGAAACATATACGCAAATTCTTAACAATAACCTTGATTATGTTGTTGATGCCATTGATTCCTTTTCCGCCAAGGTTCATATTATAAAATCCTGCCTGGAAAGAAAAATACCCATCATAAGCTGCATGGGGGCCGGCAATCGCCTTAATCCCTATGGCTTTAAAATTGACACCTTGAACAACACCACTAATTGCCCATTGGCTCGCAAGCTGAGAAGAGAGCTGCGCAAAGACAATTTAACAGATCAATTGACAGTATTGTATTCCTCGGAAGTCCCGGTATCCGCAGGTAACGGCCAACTGGGAAGCATACCCTATGTAACAGGGGTAGCCGGACTCCTTTTGGCAGGTTATGTGGTCAGCCAAATCCTGGATAAATAAATTTAGCAGGAGAAGAATAGAATGATGAACACACGGGTACTGATGGAAATATACCATGCACTGTTGAACCACTTCGGCCACAGGAACTGGTGGCCGGGGGATACCAGAATGGAAATAATGCTGGGAGCCATATTGACCCAGGCTGTATCCTGGAAGAACGTGGAAAGAGCTATTGCCAATATTAAGGAACGAGATTTGCTTGATCTTGCTAAGCTTAAAACAGTTGACCAGGAGGAATTGGCAGAGCTTATTAAACCTGCTTTGTACCACCGGCAGAAAGCCAGGAAAATAAAGGAACTTATAAACTTTATAGTAACGAATTATGAGGGAAACCTGGATAGCATGTTTAAAGAGCCTCTGGGCACGCTCCGTGACCAACTCTTACAGGTGTGGGGAATTGGACCTGAGACAGCGGATTCCATTTTACTCTATGCAGGCGGTAAAAGAGTATTCGTAGTCGATGCTTATACCCGGCGTGTTTTTTACCGGCTGGGCCTGGTGGAGGAAGACATAACCTATGCGGAGTTGCAGCAGCTCATGGAGACTCATCTTCCCCCGCAAATTGAAATATACAATGATTACCATGCTCAGATTGTGGCCCTGGGAGCCAGTTACTGCAAAAAGAATAAGCCTTTGTGCAATAAATGCCCCATTGCGGCTTGGTGTGAAAAGCTGCCAGACAGCAGGAGAAACCATGATGGAGGTAGAAAAAATGAATTATTGGAATAAAGAAATAGAGTGCATGCCCCGTGAAGAATTAGAAAAGCTCCAGCTTAGAAGACTAAAAGAAACCGTTTTCCGGGTTTATACTTTTGTCCCCTCCTACAGGGAAAAGATGGATCAAAAGGGTATAAAACCCCATGATATTAACAAACTGGAAGATATAAAATACCTGCCTTTTACGACTAAACAGGATTTGCGCGATAATTATCCCTTTAACATGTTTGCCGTGCCCATGCGGGACATTGTAAGAATTCAATCTTCTTCCGGCACCACCGGTAAGCCCACTGTGGGCGGGTATACCAGGAAAGATATTGATGAGGTTTGGAGTGAGGTTATGGCTCGTTCCCTGGTAAGCGCAGGTGCTGACCAGGATTCGGTGGTGCAGGTATCCTATGGTTATGGGTTATTTACCGGGGGATTAGGAGTCCATTATGGAGCTGAGAAGATCGGAGCTTCAGTAATTCCTGCCTCAGGAGGCAACACGGAACGCCAGATTTTGTTGATGAAGGATTATGGCAGTACTCATCTGGCCTGTACACCTTCCTATGCTCTGTATATGTACGAGGTAGCTGAGGCTTTGGGAGTCAAAAAATCTGACCTAAAACTTCGGGCAGGGATTTTTGGAGCTGAACCCTGTTCGGAAAATATGCGCAAAGACATTGAGAATAAATGGCAGATTGATGCGTACGATATTTATGGCCTAACAGAGATAATAGGACCAGGAGTAGCTATTGAATGTTTCTGTAAAAATGGTCTGCATATAGCTGAAGATCATTTTATAGCTGAGACTATCGATCCTGTTACCGAACAAGTCCTTGATCATGGTGAGATTGGAGAACTGGTTATTAGCACTATAACCAAGGAAGGCATGCCATTAATCAGGTATCGAACCCGGGATCTTACTGTTTTAAACCGGGAGCAGTGTGAATGTGGGCGTACCCACGTGCGTATGCATAAAGTGGTTGGCCGCTCCGATGACATGATTATTATTCGAGGTGTAAACGTATTCCCATCTATGGTGGAAAGTGTTTTATTAACCATACCGGGAGTAGAACCCCATTATTTGTTGGTGGTGGACCGTATAGGAACCCTGGATGAACTGGAAGTACGGGTAGAAGTATCGGAAAAGGTATTTAGCGATGAAGTCAGAAAACTTGAAAAGCTTAATAAATTAATAAACCGTAAACTGGAAAGCGCTCTGGGCATTGCTGTTAAAGTGCGCTTGGTGGAGCCCAAGTCCATAGAAAGAAGTGAAGGAAAAGCAAAAAGGGTCATAGACAAGAGAAAAATTTAGAGGAGGGATAATAAATGGCTAAACAGATTTCTGTATTCCTGGAGAACCAAGCGGGACGACTATCCCATGTAACGCGAGTATTGGGAGATGCGGGAATTAATATCAGAGCCCTGTCTATTGCTGACACATCTGATTTTGGTATTCTGCGTTTGATTGTCAATGATCCCGAAAAAGCTTACAAAATCTTAAAAGAAGCCAATTTTACTGTAAGCGCAACTGAAGTAATTGCGGTGCAGATCCCTGACTCGCCTGGTGGCCTGGCGGCGGTTTTGGAGCAGATGGAAAACATTAATATTGAATATTTATATGCCTTTATAGGTACTTCCGGGGATGACGCCCTGGTGATTTTTAAAGTGGAAGATATAGAAAAAGCTCGAGAGACCTTTAGTTCCAAGGGCATAAAGTTTGTTGATGAGCAAAGGCTTTATCAAATGTAGCCAAAAGGAAAGCAAAGGAACGTGTCGGCCGGAAGCAGGGGGATGTGTAAAACCTCCTGCTTATTACAGGGAAAGACCTTTAATGGCGGCTGTTGGTGAAGCATGGGTTATAACACCTGAAGGCGTTTAAAGTAAGGGGCGAGCGTTGCTGCGCGAATGGGAACGGGTGCTGTACCTCTGGGGGTTGGAATCGACAAGCAGTTAATGTTATCCATGTACAGACGAGGAGCAAGTGAATCACATACCCGTTTACCCAGCTAGACTTTTTAGATGGTCTCTGACAGGTTCTTTGTTTCCCGTGATTACTCCTAATTTGTGTTAAGGAGCAGTAAATGTACGAGTACGTGGGAAATATCCATATTCATTCAACCTACTCGGATGGAGGGGAAAAAATACCGCAGATTGCCTCCTGGGCTGCTCAGGCAGGGTTAGATTTTATTGTTATTACCGACCATAAAGATCTGGAGGGGTTAAAGAGAAAAGAAGAGGGATATTTTGATGGTGTGCTGGTATTGGTAGGAATGGAAATCAACTCCGCCCGGAACCATTATCTGGCTCTTGATATAACTGAAGTGGTGGAACCTAATGATGACAATCCTCAAGAGGTAATAAATCAGGTTAATAATCAGAACGGTATTGGTATTATTGCTCATCCATTTGACCGGGAGTCAGCTCTATTAAAAAAGTTTGGCGCTTATCCCTGGACAGACTGGACGGTAAGAGGCTTTCAGGGAATAGAGATCTGGAACTTTTTGTCTCAGTGGAGGGAAGGAATAACCAGTTATGCAGCCGGTTTATACTTATTGCTAAATCCTCACGCAGCTTTAAAAGGACCGGATCCACAGGCTTTGCAATTTTATGACCGGTGTCAGCAAACAGGTATCCCCATTGTGGCTTTTGGTAGTTCCGATGCCCATGGGTCACAGGTCAGTATTGGACCTTATGAGGTTACCATTGCTCCCTATCAACTGTGTTTTAAATGTATTAATATGCATATTTGGGTCGAAAACAGACTGTCACGGGACCTTAAGAGGGATAAACCGATTATCTACCAGGCTCTGAGAAACGGTTGTTCATCAATAAGTTATGACTATTATTTAAACAGCAAAGGATTTAGGTTTTATATGGAAAGGGAGGAAAAGAAATGTTACCCGGGCGGCAGAATTAAGGCAGACCGGGATCTATTAGCCAATGTTATCACACCATATCCTGCAGAAGTTTGGCTGGTGAAAAACGGGCAAAAATGGAAAAAAAGTACTGGCAGAATGCACCGGTTTGTGGGCATATCCGATGGAGTATATCGGGTAGAGGTTTTCCATCAGTTCAAAAAAGGGCTGCGGCCCTGGATTTTTACCAACTCAATTCAAGTTTATTAAGGCCGTTTTTTGTCTATGCAAAAAAAATGGCTGACCGAAGCTAATAACCATTTCGAGTTCATAGACTAACCCCTTTAAAACCCCATCACCTTTTAGTCATAAGACCATTAGTACCTTTTAATCAATTTTTTTCGGGTATATTTACCTAATATATCAGAAAATAGGGATTTGCGAGCTGTTAGAAAAAAAACCGAAGTATTAGGAGCGGTCAGATAGGGATTTTCAATCCCGGAAAAATATCGGCATAGTCGTAGATATTCGGCTATGCCGTTTTTTTCGTTTAGTTTGGTAAGTCGATAGCGCCAATGCAGTTATAGAAAATTTGAATCCGCTGGGTTCTGCGGCCATCTACCTTTTCAGCCTTAAATACTATAATTTTGTCAATGAACTCTCGAATAATCTCTGCATCCAATTCTGTAATTTCTGTGTACTTTTTAACCAGTGCTAAAAAGCGGTCGGTATTGATGGACTGTTCATTTGCTGCATCAATGGTATGCTTTAATTTGATTATCCTTTCTTCCAGTGTCTTCTGCTCGGCTTCATATTCAGCCGACATCTTGTAAAAACGCTCTTCGGGAATTTTGCCCATCACATTGTCCTCATATAGCTTTCGAATGATTTTGTCTATGTCAGCAATGCGAGTCTGTGCTTGTTCGTACTCCTTTTGACTTTGGCGGAGTTCTTTGGCAAGTTCCTTTTCTGAATTATTCATAACTATACGGATGAATTCCTGTTCATGGTCTTTGGCAAAGGAGGTTACACGTCTTAAGTCTTCTAGCAAAAGCTGTTCCACTACAACATTGCGTATCTGATGTGAACTGCACATACCCTTTTTCTTGCGGTAAGTAGCACAAACGAAGTATTCCTTATCGTGTGTCCATCCCTTGCCTCTAACCTGATACAGCTTTGCTCCACAGTCGGCACAGAACATCATGCCAGAAAGCATTCCCATTTCACCTAATCGTGATGGTCTTCGCTTGCCATCTCTGATTTTCTGCACTGTTTCCCAAGTCCCCTCATCAATAATTGCTTCATGGGTATTTTTGAAAACCAGCCAATCTTCCGGATTGTTCAATATCTTGACTTTGCTCTTATACGACTTTTTAGAAGTCTTGAAATTTACCGTGTGACCTAGATATTCCATTTTAGCCAGAATATCTGCTACGGTACGAGCCGACCAAGCATATGGGTTTTCAGGTGGTCTTGCTGGAGTGTTAATACCCATTTTGCGAAGATGAACCGTAGGTGTATCAATGCATCGCTTTTCAAGTTGCTTTGCTATCTGCGTGGGTCCAAAACCAGCCATACACAGTCGGAAAATATCTCTGACCACCTCGGCGGCTTCTCTCATCTATAAACCAGTGCAACTTATCTTCAGGGTCTTTAATATAACCGTAAGGCGGATTGGTGCAGAGTGGCTTACCGGACTGTCCCTTGGATTTGAATACAGCACGGATTTTCTTGCTAGTATCCTTAGCATACCATTCATTAATAATGTTAAGAAACGGTGTAAAGTCACTGTCTGTTTGGTTAGCACTATCAATACCGTTGTTAATAGCAATGAATCGTACATCTGATTCAGGAAACATAATCTCGGTATAATATCCTACTTTAAGGTAATCCCTGCCAAAGCGGGACATATCCTTGATGATAATCGTTCCGATTCTACCGGACTCTACATCAGCAATCATGCGGTTAAAGTCTGGTCTATCAAAAGTTGTACCGCTGACCCCATCATCCACATAAAATTCGATGTTGCGAAAACCGTTGTCCTCAGCATATTTTTTTAGAATTGTCTTCTGGTTTACTATGCTGTTGCTGTCTCCTGCAAGCTCATCATCACGGGAAAGCCTGCAGTAAAGAGCAGTAATTTTCGCTTCTTCAAATGCTAATGTTGATTTACGTATAGTGCTAAATGTTGACTGTCTATTCATTTTTATCCTCCATTTCCGACAGTCTTCAAGCGGTTTAGCACTATGTATATTACCGTACTACCTTGAAGAAGTCGAGTTGATTTCCGTGGATTTATATGAACTATCTGATAACTTTGAAAGGTTTTTTGCGTTGACTGTAATCAGTCGTTTCAGCTTGGAATATGCACTTTCCTTTGCTGAATCACTTACTCGTGATTCCACCACATAGACCGTACCTCCGATATCGGATTTGGTTGTGCGGCTGTTACTTTGGTTTTCCATATCGTGACCTCCTGTCCGATGTTTTGAAGGGACTGGCACTGAGCCGAATTGATGACCCAGTGCCTAATCCATTATTTAAGCTTTTATTTGTAATATTTTCAGAGCATCCGGTTGAATTAGCTTCCCATCCAATCTCTCGTAAGCAGAAAAGCCAATTTGCCCCTGCAATGCATATAACTCACTTAATTTCTTTATCGTTATTGGCTGACGCTCAATCAGCCAGTAGTATGATAAATCTCCAAATACAATGCTTTTAGCTCCTGCTGATACCGTAGGCATATATGGAGAGGTAACTACAGGCTTTCCGAAGATGGTGTTGTCGGAAGAGTTCCACAGATAACTGCCGCTTGTATCCTTGAGAGTTCTAAGAAGCATGGCAGTATTGTCGTGCATGATAAACACAGCGTTGTTGCGATATTCATCTTTTAATGAAAAGTACAGAGAAGTAATCTCATCAAAAGAAATGGTAACACTGTCTGCTGTAGCTACATCTGCGTCTGCCGTAAGTATACCTGTTGGCTGAGTTGTGCCATTTCCATTAAGCAATGCATTTTCCTCAGCCTTGCCAAAACGCTTCGCAAAATCACCCATCAGATATTTTTCAAGATTAAAGTTCATATCGGTGACGAATGAGCGGTTTAGCTTGACAAGAGATGCCAGCTTGTATGATTTCACCAGAAACTGTGTAAATGTATCGGCGCTTTCGGGGATTGGATCCCCGTCTTCAACCCAATCTGCTGTACCCGTTGAGGATACCGCTTGAATTTTACCTTCTGCAGAAGATAGATTGATAACAGTAGCAAATCTGCGGAATATATTTTCCTTTGCCAAAGCAGTGTTAAAGCCTTCTCTGAACTCATCTGGTGCGACATAGGCTCCTGCATTATCAAAGCCCTCGCTTAGATTTTGATTATTTTCTTCTTTTCCTTTCATAACATTCCAAAACGCTCTATTATAAGTTGTTGATGTTGCCATAATCGTTTACCTCCTAAATTTTATTAAATGTGGGGTATATACCCCGTTTGAAACCGCGTTTTTTTACGCGTTGCCCCACGCCCGTTGTCCAGATGAAAAGGTGTGGAGATTTGACCTCCCCTAGGGGGTAGGTATTAACACATGGGGTTGTATACCAGTGGTTTTAAGCTTTGTAGCAAGATGTAGCAGGTAAAAACTAAACTCTCTATACGAGAGCGATTTTTTATATAACCTGTTTTTCTTGCTACAAGCTGCTACACTGTGTTTAAATAAGAAAAAATTCTTCTTCTGTCAGCTTATATCCGATAAGCATTGTGGTCATTCCACCACCAGAACGTGGTCGTTTCCGTTCTACACGGGCGATGGCTGTTAATGCTTGTTTGAAGTTTCTTGCATTCTCCGAATAACATCCATTGGCACTGCACCAACGCTGATATCGGGCATACACTTCGGATGTCCGCACCTCACTGTTAGGGCTTTCCTCCAAGGCATCCTCGAAAAACAATGCTATCTTGTCGCTGTCACGCTTGTAAGCCTCCGTGGCTGTCTTGACGGAATCAGGTAAAGTCAAGCCTTCCTTCTTTCAACAGCTGGTAGCCTTCAATTAGCCAGTTGAGGATAGCGCTCTGATTCTCCGCTTTGGCGAATTCACGTTTTAGGCTTTTATCCTGCTCGCTTTCATCGAAAGTGTCGTTCAAAGGGGATAATCACCACTCTGCCACTGGAAAACAGCGTCATATCCGTAATAACGGGCAGATAATTGGTGTTGATATACAGCTTAAACTTTGGCGAAAAGTCAAAAGAATTCTCATGTAGAAACCTTGCGTTGATGGTGTCACCACCCGTCATGCTTTTTACCTGCGCAGCATTTAGGACAAGGCCTCTGCTAGGTTCGGAGATATTCACAAAGCGCACTCCTGCAAGCCGGGCAATATCTTCACTGGGACTTGAACTGTTATTGTTCTTTTTCAGACTGATAGTCTCCGGCCTTGCGGTACAGCCATAGCTGCCTAATACCTTAAGAATGCTCTCGCATAGCGTACCTTTACCGTTTCGAGTTGTGGCACCATAGAGAACAAACAGGCATTCATACCGAGTGTCTCCGCTGATACTGTAGCCAAAGGCTTTTTGCAGGAATTTTGCCTTTTCCTCATCACCGCTCATAATCTCATGAATGAATCTATCCCATCGCTCGCTTTTTGCTTCCGGGTCATACTTAACACCAGATATCTTTGTGAGTCTGTCCTCGCTGTTGTGGGGACGAAAATCCATGGACATTAAAAACAATGTTCCATTGGCACAGTTGAGCATCTGCGGGTCTTGGTCAAATTCGGCCATTGATATGGGATATACGCTCTGTGCATCCTTAAGCACCGTTTCTCGGTATCTTCTTGACTGCCACTTTCGGCAATAGTCAATGTATGCCTTTCTCTGATGTTCATCCTGAATCGTCAAAGCATAGGTTAGCAGTTGGTTGGCCAATGATTTACACATTTCCATCACTTTGAGATTGCCGACATCGGGAATCCAAATCCCGTTCTCGTAGCAAAACCACATCTTCCTTTCGGGAACATAGCGGGCAAAAGACTTATAATAATCGGCAAACAGCCTGCTTGCCCCAATGTCCGTCCAAGGGTAGCGCTCGTTGCTCTCAGGCTTTAAAGTCAGCAAGGGAACATTCGCCAAAATCTTCTGTAGCCGATGAACGCTTACCACCTGGTTTGTATATCTCCGTAACGCATTGTGCAATTGCTTTTTCTATGGTTAGCATTCCATAAGTTACTGCCGGACTGCTGATCTATTCCACTTATCTCGCATTAGGCCGCTCTGCCGGAAAAGTCTGTCCATCTGTCCAATATCCCTGCCACACCAAAATGCCAGCATACCGCAAAGTGCCAAATCAGCTTCACTGGCAGAAGCATAGCCAGATGTATCACCCTGCCATAATGCTTTGAACCTTTCTCCATTTGCCGATTTTAAACCCTTCTCAATAACAGACTTGTCGGACAGATAGGATTGGCTTTCTGTATCCAGAAGTTGCTTCACAGGGGTAGGACGCAGCATATACTTGTCTAGTATCATCTGAAGCTCATTCGATTTCTCCGCTATATCACCATCTGCATATACATTGCCTGTTACGGTAACAAAGCGGTTCGTTGCTCCAGCCCACATAGACCTCAACTCTGTTAACGGTCAATAAAAATACAGCATTTTCGGCCAATAAAAATACAGCACTCAACCACCTGTAAAACTGGAAATTCTGATACTACTGGAATATCGATTCCCTATGCTTAAGCCGGTAGCTATCACCTGTCATGTTGAACAGCTCACACTTGTGCATAAGTCGGTCAAGCATGGCCGTTGTAATGACTGGATCACCCAAAAATTCTCCCCATTCCTCGAAGTCCTTATTGGACGTCAGAATCACCGAGGTTTGTTGATATAGTCGGTTAATTAACCCAAATAACAAGTTCGCCTCCTGGCGAGAGATGGGCTGGAAACCCACCTCATCCAGGATAACCAGATTTGCATTGTAAAGAGCCCTTAACTGTTGTTTGCTTCTTCTCGAAATGGTTTCAGTCTTTAAAAACTGTACCAGTTGGTCCATCTGAGTAAAATATACCCGGTAGCCGGCGTTTACCGCTGCTATCCCCAAGGCCACCGCAAGGTGCGTCTTCCCGACCCCCGGGGGTCCCAGAAACATAATGTTGTAGGCGCCTTCAAGCCAAGCCATCTCGGCTAACTGCTGTATCTGCCGTTTTGATACGCTGTTTTGAAAACCGAAATCAAAGTCCTCCAATGTCTTGTGGAAAGGGAAATTAGCAGCTTTTAGCCTGCGTAAACGTCCGCTGTCCTGGCGGTTTTCCAGTTCGATTGCGAGCAGTGCCTGCAGGGTTTGTAACGGAGTCCAGTCATGATGTTGTGCATTTTCAAGTATGCCTTCCAATTCTTTTGAGGCATGCTTCATAGATAATCTGCATAGTTGCTCTTGTACACTTGAAAGAAGGTTCATGGTGTTTCACCTCCCTTCGCCAGTTCCGCATATTCGGATAGCGGACGCTTTTGTGTCTTTACTGATGGGAGGAGAGTCACCTTGGGATTTTGTTCAAGTTCTTGTATTTCCCGCTGTCTGACTCCTTCGAAGAACCGGCAGGCATCAGCTAGTTCCGTAG
>JBMNGO010000006.1:0-12588 GCA_050949885.1 Syntrophomonadaceae bacterium
CTCCCAAAAACACCTAAGAGGTGAGAAAATGTTTCCTATATCATGGTATGTGGCATTATTGGTAGGCATTCCAGAAGGTATACTTACCATTTTAATTGGTTTTTCACTGTTTAATCTTAAAATAGATTTTAAAAATGTTTTGATTATTGCAGTGTTGGAAGGGATAATTATATATGTTGTCAGACTTTTCCCCATTATGTTTGGAATTCATACGGTTATAGCACTATTTGCAACTATAGGTATTACTTATTATTTAATCCGTATTACGTTTTGGAAAGTTGTTATTTCAGTATTGGCAGGCTTTGTAGTTATAGGGGCTGTTTATTCCGTTTATACCCCATTGTATATAACTATTACTTCCGTTTCTGTAAGTTCTTTTGCGGAAAACCAATGGCTAAATGTAATTCATTTTATTCCGTTCGGCTTATTAATGACATTTCTGTATCGATTAATCATTAAATATAAACTGATTTTTTTCGACCTAAGTTAAAACGATAACCCCCAAATAAATACAAATTAGCATTGTTTTCCCAGGCATTGGTTGCATTTTGCCGGTTATGTGTAACTAAAAAGCAGCATTTGATATAGCCATTATGAAGGAATATTTGTCCAAATCATTGAAAAACTCTATTTTCTTGGCAGGAAACTGAACTTTTTTGTAGTAATTCCGAAATAACTAATAATATGTAATAATCTGTGAAGAGAGGTTTTGTTGTGTTTGCAATACCTTGGTATGTGGCTTTGCTGGAAGGTATGCCTGAAGCATTTTTAATTATTATAGTTGGGTTTAGACTATTTAAACCTAAATATAGAATTAAAAAAAGCTTTTTTTGTCGCTTTAATAAGCGCTAGCACTACTTTTTTTATACGGCAATTACCAATAGTATTTGGACTACATACACTCCTGGGTTTATTCATAATTGTATTTTTCGCTTTTCTTTTAACAAGATTGCACTTTTGGCAAGTGTTAGTATCAGTATTAGCAGGATTCGTAGTAATGGGAATTTTTTATTCCATTTGGACTCCCATTTTTTTCGCTTTGTTCTCTGTGGATACTAAAGTTTTAGAAGAATATCCATGGTGGAATATAACGTATTTTTTTACAACTGCTGTATGGGTATTAATTTTTTATGGATTGGTAAAAAAATTTCATTTTGTAATCTTCAATTTCAATTCTGAGGATCGGTAAATGGGGAAGACCAATCCTCTTGTTGCAATCGTTACAATTTTACTAGAGACATTATTTATGGCAATCATTAGTCTGCAGATTTGTATCTCGCATGATATGACTACGTTAAAGAATTTCTTGCCATTTGCTAATCTAGTGATAGTTATTCTTAGTGCTTGTGCGATTTATTCTGTAAGACAGATTGCAGAGTATACCCGCAGGGAAATAGAAGTAACTCTGCTAAAAGAACACCTGCGTGATGTAGAAGATCTAATAAATACTTTTCATTCTGAGAAACACGAACATACCAGGCATCTTCAGACCATACAGGCGATGCTGTACCTGGAAGAAACTGATGAAGCCAAAAAATACCTGGAAGGGATTGCCAACAATTACTCACAAATGCAGGATTTGATCTATGTTGGCAACCCGGCCTTGACAGCTTTGTTGTCAGCTAAGCGCAAGGTAGCTGAGGTAAAAAATATTGATTTTGCCTGTGCCGTAAAATGCAATATCAGCAATCTTGGCTTGGAACCCTGGGACTTGTGCAGTATAGTCGGTAACCTTTTGGATAATGCCCTGGAAGCTGTTCTACAGGAGGACATCACAAGACGTGTTAGCCTGGAGATAAAATACGAAGACCTCTGTTATGTAATATATGTATACAATAACGGTCCTCGCATACCCAAGAGCCAAGCTGCTCGCATCTTTCATCCGGGTTATACTACCAAAAACTCTGCTGCGAGAGGTTTTGGTCTGTTTGTAGTCAAAACCCTGGTTGACAAATACGGAGGCAGTATTCAATTGGTAACTGAACCCCGGACAACCTTTATTATCAAATTGCCGGACAGGGAGGTTAACAACATTGATAAAGCGATTATCCGATCGAATGGCAACAGCTATGGGCATACATCTGCAATCCAGTGAGGAAGAGATACAAGTATATGCTTATGGGTTGGAGATAATATTTTGCAGTCTTTCGAAAATAGTCTTGTTTTTCCTTATCTCCGCCTTATTAGGTATTTTCGAGTACGCTCTCCTGGTATTTCTGGCCTTTGCCATCTTTCGAACCCTGGGCGGAGGAGTCCACTTGAAAACCTATGCTCGTTGTTTAACAGTGGGTCTTATCCTGCTTCTTTTCCTAACAAAATTGGCTTCCACATGGAACTATGTCAATTCTTTCGTGTGGATAGCGTTAATTGCTGTATCCATATTAGCAGTCATTGCTATTATCCTGTGGATACCGGCAGGAACAGAGAAAAAAACTATTACTGATCCGCAAGATATTATGGGTCAAAAAAGGAAGACAGCAGTCTTTCTTGTTATTTGGCTGGTTTGTACCGTCATGTTAATTAAAATAGGTTATCCTGGTTATGCTACAGCCCTTATCCTGGGAGCATTCGGGAGTCTTTTTATGATTTCACCTTGGGGCTATTATTTACTTGGGAAACTGGATTTTTATTTAGATAAAAGCAAACAAGGAGGTGAAATATTATGATGAAAAAGTTTTTTTCCTATGCCGTTACCAGTTTTGCGACATTAGCAGTATTTGTAGCAAATACCTATGTAGGCCCAATGTGCTTATTTGTTGGTTATGAACCCGAAATACCCGAATGCTTAAAGAAGTAGGAAATGATGTAAATGTTAAGGATCTTAGTGTTGGAAGATGAAGACTATACTCTACGGTTCCTGGAGAAAATTATTTCTGAACACCCTATGGTTAAAGAAATAACAGGAACAACGGATGGTCAGGAAGCGATTCGGCTTGCTGGTAACAGCAAGCCCGATATCGTCTTCCTGGACATTGAACTGGCACCTGGTGACAGCTTAAACGGCATTGAAGTCGCCAAAGCCATTTACCAAATAAGCCCTGGGACTACTTTTGTTTTCATAACGGGATACTCCAAGTATGCAATCGAGTCTTTTGCTGTTCACCCGTACGACTATGTATTAAAGCCAATTAAAATTGACAAGGTGATGAATATCCTGACCTCCCTTAGTAGTAGTTCAGAATTATCAACTTCCCGGGCAGCAACCGACCCCCCACGTTTGGTTATTCGGACGGAAGGGGAAACATTTTTTATAAATATAAAGGACATATATTTCATAGAAAAACAGCGCAGAAAAGCTCTAATTCATACCAAGTCAGGAATTAAGGAGACTACCTGCCGTTTCAGCGAGCTTGAAGAGTTGTTAACCGACGAGTTTATCAGAGTCCATAAATCCTTTATTATTAATATGGACAAGATCAGTCATATCAAGGACACTGGGTACCAATCATACGAAGTCCACTTCGCCGGGTACAATAAGATTGCTCTTATAAGCCGCAATAAATTTCGAGAGCACCAGGATATTTTTTCCCCTTCTTTCTAAGGAAGGGGTTTTTTATATATGAGGTAAGATCAGAGTAGCAATATAAAAGTATATTAGTAAGCCGGTAGCATCTGCAATAGACATTATAAGTGGATTGCTGGCAATGGCCGGGTCCAGCCTAAACCGCAGAAGTAGAAATGGCAGGCTCACCCCGATCAGGTTTATTATCAATACCAGAATTATCATACTTATTCCAACTATTACGGCTATCTCCGCCCCTCCACAGAATAATCCTAACACTATACCAGCTACTCCCAAGGTCAACCCTAGAAAGGCTCCTACTCCCAATTCCTTTATCAATGTAGGCAACCACTGGGTAATTTGAACATCTCCCGTAGCCAGCGCACGAACCATCAAGGTTGCCGACTGAGCACCGGCATTACCCCCGCTGCCCAGAATCATCGGGATAAAAAAGGTTAGAGCAATGGCTGAAGCCAGAACCTGTTCATAGGTAGCCATAATTTCCAGTGAAATGAGGTTTACCGCTACTAAAGTCAATAACCAAACGATCCGTTTTCGGTAAAGTTCCCACCAGCTGGTTTCCGAGTAACTGGTTTTAAGCGGGGTTACCGCTGCTCCTCTGTGAAAGTCCTCGGTTGCTTCCTGTTCAGCCACGTCCATTACATCGTCAAATGTTACTACTCCTAGCAAAACTCCCTCTGAATCGAGCACCGGCAGCGCAGACTGGTCATATTTGGCCATCATATGAACTGCTTCTTCCCGGTCATCAAAGGCCGAAAGACTGACAAAATTATGATCCATCATATCGGCCACATTGGTATCCGGAGATGCTAAAATGAATTTCTGCAATTCCAGGGAATCCAAAAGTTTCCAGTCGGAATTGGCAACATATATGGTGTTAATAGTTTCGCTATCTTTCCCTTTTACCCTTATATGTTGCAATGCCTGTTCCACAGTCCAGTTGGGCCTAACAGCCACATAGTCAGGGGTCATCAACCGCCCGACACTTTCTTCGGGGTACCCTAGCAGCAAGCGGGTTTTTTTTAAATCATCGGGACTCAAAAAGTTTAGCAGTTTCTGAGTCATTTGCCCGGGCAGCTCTTCTAACAGATTGACCCGGTCATCAGGACGCAAATTGCTCAGCAAATTACGAGTTTCTTCATTAGTTAGAGATCTCAACAATTCATTTTGCTGTTCCGTCTTTAAATAGGAAAATACCTCAGAGGAAATCTGCCTGGGCAGAACTCGGAACACTAGAATCCTATCCGGGTTATCCAGTTCTAGTAAATAATCAGCAATATCGGGGACAGGCCAATCGGAAAAAAGCTCCCTCAGTTCTGAGAGCTTATGCCCTTGAACTAATTCTTTGATTTTCTCGGCTTCAATACTCTTCATGTCCTGTTCCCTCCTCATACGGGTTTTTCATTTCCACCTAGTGCATGTTACCATTTTTTTTAAAGTTCTGGCAAACAGTAATTGTAAAACATAAATTCTGCCTGACTTAAAAGAAAACCTGTAACATATAGTATGACGCACGCATAGATAACGTCCAAAATAAAAAATCCGAAGATTTATTAATCTCCGGATACAATACCAAATAGGGTGCTAGTTTATCATACCCATAGCCCGGTAGGTCTCCTCATTCATTTGCCCAGTTGGTTCAAGACCGTGCCAGACTTGAAAGTATTTTACTGCCAGTTCAGTCATATTTCCATATCTTCCGTCAGCCCGATCAAATTCCAATCCTAATTCCTTCAACCTGCTCTGGATATACACTACACTCTGTCCCGTTGAACCCTTTTTCAATACTACTGGTTTCAGATTTTCAGGATATAGCTTTCCTTTGTTTACTATTTTGACAGTTGTTCCCACAGGTACCAGGGGATAAAGCTTTTCTACATCCCGATTGAACATTCTGATACATCCGTGAGAAGCGTACGTCCCAATAGAACCAGGTTTATTAGTACCGTGAATACCGTATATGCCCCAGGGCACGTTTAGCCCCATCCACCGGGTGCCAAAACCATTTCCCCAATTAGTTGACTTATGAATAATTTTCCATTCTCCCAGTGGTGAAGGAGTGCTGCTTTTCCCAACCGCTACCGGGTATTCAACTACCAGCTTATCCCCTTCAAAAAGCTTTAGTCGTCGGGTAGATACATCAATTTCAATCAACAATCGTTCCTTGGTGGGTTCTTTACTACCAGCCATACATAATTCCTCTGGCTCCCCTAACAATAAAGACTCCCAAACCTCTTGGCTTACTACTCCATCATCCTCTAGGCCATTAGCTGTCTGGTATAGCCGAACTACACTAGCGGTGGTAAAGTCATACAGCCCATTAGGTGTGATTTCATAACCAATTTCCCGCAGCCGAGCCTGAACCATCCAGACAGCTTCACCTTTAATATTAGGTTGGGCGTAATATAAAATGGGAAAATCAGTACGATCTACAATAATTACATTTTCCTGAGCTAGAGCGGGGTTGTATAAAAAAAAGGCGAAAAGCACAGTACACAATAAAACCTTTTTACCTTTCACATTTAAACCTCCTGGTGAATTGTTGATTTATTAAATAGATTACCCAGAAAAAAAGGTAAAAATAAAAAAACCAGTCTTAATAGAACTGGTTTTTAATGGTTGGATAATAATCCTGGTCACCTAAAGGTTTATTGTATTTCCATAACTTTCGGAAAATACAAAATCTTTTATCTCTTTGCGCGGGGGAGCGTTTCCCACCTTGGCAGGATATCCCAAGGGAATCAACTCGACTACTGCTACCCCTTCCGGCACGTTTAGTAATTGGCCTACCGCGGCATGATTGAAACTGCCCACATGCACCGTTCCCAATCCCCTATTATGAGCTGCCAGACAAAGGTTTTGGGCTGCAATTCCCATATCAAACATATACCAGTCACCTTTGTCAGTTAGCATTTGTCCCTTTTTGAAACCGGATGTCCCTAATCGGGCACAGGTAACAATAACCACCGGAGCCTGAGTCATGGCACGAGTAGCGGGATTATTTTCTGCCAAAAGCCCAGCCAGTTGCTTTTTCGTTTCAGGATCCTTGACCACAATAAGTTCCCAGCACTGGGTATTGGCCCAGGAAGGAGCCCACCTTACCGCCTCAAGCAATTCTTCTAGGACATTGTCGTGAATTGGTTGGTCGGAAAAATTTCTGATGCTTCTTCGGGTCTTAATACATTCTAGTGTATCCATTTACAAACCCCCTTACCAAAACTAATCAAGAATTCAATATTATTTTAACATTTCTAGCCAATTAATGCATAATAATGAAGATTAATCCTTGCTCTTCTTTCTGGCCAGAAATTTTCTCAACAGATCTTTATGCTCATCGGATTGAAAGCAAATGCCTTGAGCAAACCCTTCTAACTCCAGCAGGGTATAAAGGTCACTTTCTAAACTGCGGTTAAGGATCGATTTGGCTAAACCAACTGCTCTGGAGGATTTTGCGGCTATAGTTTTAGCTAATTCATAAGCAGTAGCCCCAAGCAATTCCCCTGGAACTACCCGGTTTACCATCCCCATTTCTTTGGCTTCCAAGGCATCTACCATGCGACCCGTGAGGATCAGTTCCTTGGCCAAAGGCAGGCCAATCAAACGGGGCAAAAGATACATTCCGCCAAAATCGGGAACTAACCCCATGTTAATGAAAATCTGGGAAAATTTCGCTTCTTCAGCAGCAACTACCATATCCGCAGCCAAAGCCAAGTTACAGCCAGCCCCGGCTGCAACTCCATTAACTGCAGAGATTATAGGCTTTTCCAGATTTATCATTGCCATCAGAAGGCGCTGAAGCTTTACAATACGTTCTCTGCCGGAAATGGCATCAAAACCTTGGCTCTGTTCTTTTACATCACCACCAGTACAAAATGCCCTACCGGCTCCGGTAATAATTACCACCCGGACTTCCTGGTCCTTTCCCATGTCCTCCAAGGCCAGCCGTGCCTCTACCCTCATTACCTCATCCAGGGCGTTTAACACTTCTGGCCTGTTCAGGGTGATTGTGCCAACGCCTTCGGACTTACTGACCAAAATTGTACTGTACATATAATCTCCTTCCCCCCTTCAGCTTCTCCTAATCTTAACCTGTCATGCTTCTACCAGAGCTTAACAGATATAAAAATAGTAAAGCTATAGCCTCTTTTTTATTATAGAGTATTTCCGCTCTTACCAAATATTGTCCTTTAATTCTTCAAAACACCATCAAAAACTGAAAGACCAACTTCAATTATAAAGGGCTTCCATTAAATTATCGGCATGGGTAACCGGCTCCAGACAACTGTAGTTCCTGCAAATGTAAGCGGTTGTCTTGTTATCCACCATTTTCATCCCTGCCCAATAAGGTATTAAGTCTTGAGCTGCCTGGCCGTTACCCGCTTCTTTAAAGGCAATGGCCGTGTGGGGAAGAAAAGCCCTCTGGACTAAAGCCAGCATCTGTTTGGTATTAGCTTCATCTTTTTCTCCCACAATAACCAATTCTTGCCCCTTCAGAGCATACATGGCCGCCATAAGGAAAAATGAATGAGCAGTAGGTATTTGGCTAATCCTTCCTCCAAAGAATTTTAATTGCTCAAAAGCTCTTCCTTCTAAATCGGTATTTCCGGTCAAACGAGCCAGCCGCACAAAGTTTAAGGCAGCCACTGAATTTTCCGATGGTACAGCTCCATCATAGCTCTCTTTGGGACGCAGCAAAAGCCTTTCAGAATCATCGCCATAAATAAATAGGCCTCCGTGTTCCTGGTCCCAAAAAACATTCAACATGTCCTGATTCAGTTCCAGAGCCCTACGAAGGTAATCCATATTAAATGAGGATTCGTACAGCTCAATCAACCCCCATACGAGAAAGGCATAGTCCGCAGCATAGGCCGGATACTGAGCTTCACCATCTCTGAACCGGGCCAGCAGTCGGCCATCAGACCGGCGCAGTCTCTGCAGTACAAACCAGGCCGCTTTCTCAGCAGCCACAAGGTATTGCTCCTCGCCCAAAACTCGATATGCTTTGGCCAATGCGGCAATCATCATCCCATTCCATCCTGTAAGGATTTTATCATCCTTGAAAGGAGGAACTCTCTTTTCTCGGTAATTAAACAGCTTTTGGCGGGATGCCTCCAGCTCCTGTCGTTTTTCTTCGCTGATCCCCGTTTTTATCAAATTAGGGATGCTCTTTCCTTCAAAATTGCCTTTGTCATGAATATCATACTGCTCGCAGAATTGTTTTCCCGCAGTATCTCCCAGAACCGCTATTACCTCCTCAGGAGTCCAGGAATAAAACTTTCCTTCTTCCCCTTCAGAATCAGCATCCTGGGCTGAGAAAAAAGCCCCATCCTTTGATGTCATTTCTCTGGCCACATAGTCCAGAATTTCCCTGGCAACTCGGGAATAGAACGGGTTACCGGTAATTTGGAAGGCTTCTAGAAAAGCTATGGTCATCAAAGCATTATCGTAGAGCATCTTCTCAAAATGGGGTATCATCCAACGGCGATCTGTAGAATACCGGGAAAAACCAAAACCAATATGGTCATAAATCCCGCCTTGATACATACTCTGCAAGGTTTTTTCCACCATGTGCAACGCATCTTTTTTACCCGTCATTTTATAGTACCGCATCAGGAATAAAAGATTATGAGGAGTAGGAAATTTCGGCGCTTCCCCAAACCCCCCGTAGGATGCATCGAAAAACCTGGTAAAATCGCGGAAAGCCCGGTGGAAAAGCTGTTCGCCTACCTCCTGGCCTTTATTTTCTCCCTCCAGATGGCGGCTAAGGGTTTCGGTAATAGAACGTGCAGAATTTATTACGGTTTCACGTTCATTTTTCCATAAACGGGCGATATGAGGCAAAAGGTCCAGCATACCGGCCATTCTTCCCAGATTATGTTTGGGAATATAGGTGGCAGCAAAAAAGGGTTCTTTTTCCGGTGTCATGATTATGGTCAAGGGCCAGCCCCCGGAACCGGTAAGAGCCTGGCAGACGCTCATATAAACGCTGTCAATGTCCGGCCTCTCTTCCCGGTCGACCTTTATGGAAATAAAGTCTTTATTTAAGACCGCAGCAACTTCAGGGTCCTCAAAGGATTCCCTTTCCATTACATGGCACCAGTGGCAGGTAGAGTAGCCGATGGAGAGGAAGATGGGCTTATCTTCCGCTTTGGCTTTGTTGAATGCTTCTTCGCCCCAGGGATACCAGTCGACTGGATTACAGGCGTGCTGCAAAAGATAGGGGGACTTCTCTTCAATCAGGCGGTTCGCCTTTTTAATCTCTTTATCTGGAATAGTCATGTAAAATCTCCTTTTAGATATATTGTTTGCAAATATTCTATCTCTATTAGGCTTGCCCCGTTAAATTATACCGATCATGCTGGATTTCATGAACCAGAGGGTTTTACTTGAGATATTAACTGCACTGGCAATAACAAACAGGTTTGTTTGCCAACTATGTTTAAGCCATTATCAGCATGTCGAGGGGAACAGGTTTCAAAGACATTTTATCATTTAGTTTTCCCGGTGCCCGCGCAGGCCGCGAAAGAGCTGTTACTGAAGGCTAATTTAAACCCCTACCTTAAAGGACTTGGGGATAGGTGTAGTTTATTTACATGGCACTTGGATCCCTCCCGGGAAAATACTTGCCCGTGGTGCTTCCCTGGAAGTATATGTAATAATGATAATAATAGTAATATATCTGATTCTTAGCCTACCGGCTATGTGAAAAAGGTTATTCTCATGGGAGTATTGCCAGGTTATCGGATCATATGGGATAATATCAGAGTGTGACTTATTCCTTGGGGGGAGAACATGAATTACAACAAGATTTACCAGCAGAAAGTAGTAAGCGTTGAAGAAGCGCTGCAAGAGATAAAAAGCGGGCAGGAAATAGCCTGTTCCCTTATAGGCTGTGAACCAGTGACCATGCTCAGCCATCTGCACACGATTAAGAACCGGGTGGAGAATGTTTCCGTGGTTACTGCACTGCTGATGAATGAATATGAGTTTTTTATGAACCCTGCAATGAAGGGCCATTTTATATTAAACAGCTGGTTTTATACTGCCGGGGCGCGTAAAGCCCATCCTTTTGGCACTGTTTCCTACATTCCTCTGGAACTGCATCGGGCTGTTGCCAGCCGCAGTTTTTACCGCAAACCTGATATATTCCTGGGTTGTGCCAGCCCTATGGACCAGCACGGGTATTTGTCTTTATCCATAGACTCCGTGTGTGAAAAAGAACTAATAGAATTGGCGGATAAAGTGATAATAGAAGTCAGTCCGCATTTCCCCCGCACTTATGGTGACACTCATATCCATATTTCGGAAATCGATTATATAATTGAAACTGAACGCATTCCCCCTGTGGTTCCGGAAATCAAAATAGGTGACAAGGAAAGAATTATCGGTGAATACGTGGCTGATTTGGTCGAAGATGAATCCACACTACAGATCGGCTATGGCACCATCCCCATGGCAGTCACCGCTTGCCTTAAGGATAAAAAGGATCTAGGCGTGCACGGAATTATTCAGTGAAGGACTGCTGGATCTTTACGAAGCAGGGGTAATAACCAATCGAAAAAAGACTATCTGGAAAGATAAGTTGGTAGCCGATTGCGCCTTGGGCACCAAACGCCTGTATGACTTTTTTGATAACAACCTGGCGGTTGAATTTCAACGGGGCAGTGTAGTCAATGACCCTTGGATTATAGGCCGCAACCACAAAATGGTGGCTATAAACTCGGCTCTGGAAATCGACTTGACCGGTCAGTGCTGTGCCGAATCCATCGGCCCCAGGCTTTATAGCGGAACCGGTGGTCATAAGGAGTTTGCCCAGGGAATTCAATATTCCCCTGGCGGCAAATCCATCATCGCTTTCCAGTCCACCACCTATGATGGCACCATTTCCCATATCGTCCCCCTGCTGACACCGGGAGCAACGGTAACCACTTCGCGGATAGACGTGGATTATGTAGTGACAGAATATGGCGTGGCCAGCCTTAGGGGACGTTCCATCAGAGAACGAGTCAAAGAGTTGATAAACATTGCCCACCCCAACTTCAGGGACTTTTTGCGCAGTGAGGCAAAACGAAATCAAATCTGGTAAGTGTAGGTATCGAGAGTTTGCTTTGATCGCTGCGGATAGTATTTTGATGAGAGTGCTATTGCCGGCCCGTTATCGCCTACAATGGCTAATATTTCGCCTGCGTAAATATCCCGGCTGACATCAAGCAGTATTCTTCCATTGCTAAACCCAAGCCGAGTTTTGAGTTCTTCATTTCTTCAATACTGCTCCCCGAGAAAAACTTCTTCCTTTACAATGTTTATTTATGCCCACAAAGCAGGCCGCTTTGGTGCTTATCAGGTATAACTCAGGCAGTAATGGATATCATAGGAAAAAAGTAAATAGTGATTGACCTTGGCCATCATTGGTATTCGTAAGCACCGATTTTAATTCTGGAGGCGAACATGTTTAATTGGTTTCAGGAAGCCTTTAAGGTCGCCGTAAAGTTCAACGGTGAAACAGATTTTGAAAAATAATTCAGGCTGAAAAAATTGTGAACCAGTCAAGTTTGGATTATTGGCTGGCCAATGTGGTTGGTCGTTGGTACTGGTGGTTTCTTGTATTCTGGACTATTTTCCCGTTTCTTATATGGTGGAAATATACTGACCGCAGCAGGTTTTTAGAAATCAGCTTTTTCGGGGTAATAGTAGGCATTTGGGCAGGAATATTGGATACTATAGGATTTAACCTAGGAGCATGGACATACCCCTATCCATCATTACCGTTCATGAAAAACTTTTTCCCTATTGATTATGTGGTTATACCAGTGGTGTTTATGCTGGTTTATCAAAAATATTCACAATGGAAACAGTTTGTTCTGGTCAGCACCATTGTAGCCTCATTTTTGTCACTAATCTTGGACCCCATAATGGCTGCTGTTAATATATATCAACCTCTTACCTGGCAGTATTATTACTCGGTTCCCGTCTTTGTGCTTCTGGTGAGTACCTTGATTCTTTCTAAAATGGCACACATATTTGTTTGATGCTGATCATAAGAATCAAGGTACATGTTGATTTTC
>JBMNGO010000007.1:0-225035 GCA_050949885.1 Syntrophomonadaceae bacterium
TCTGACGTGAATTACAATAAGTCGGGCTCATCCACGCCAAGTATATCACAAAGAGCATTATTAACTGCTATCCTGAAATCATCATCCGATATGTCGTTGGCTTGAGCATATTCGACGGTATCATCAATAGTGCTGGCGAATTTCCGCGCTAAAAGTACATTCTCCCTTTCCATCATTGGAAAATGCTCAATAACATAACCTGAATAATCTAGTTCAAAATGATCCCTCGATATCTTTCCGTCAGCGAAATCAGAGACAAAGTCTATCATAAACGCTGTATGTTTCCCAACCTTCATTAATCTTCCTCCCAGGCATATTTTTCAGGTTTTGTTTCCTTGGGCTCCGGTATAATTACCTTCTGGGGTAATGCTGCACTACCGGGAAGCAAATCATCAATTGTGGAGGCATAGCCAGGTTTACCAAGGTTAGGGGCATTAGTGAAAATCCACGCCAAATATTCAAATGGATTCAGGCCGTTTTCCCTGGCGGTCACAACAAGACTATAATATACTGCGCTGGCTCTCGCACCGTTTGGCGTGTTGTTGAAAAGCCAGTTCTTACGCCCGATAACAAAAGGCTTAATGCTACGCTCCGCCCGGTTATTCGATATTTCCAGACGCCCATCCAGTAAATATCGTTCAAGATATTTGCGCTGGGATTGCGCATAATACGCTGCTTTGCCAAGAAGGGTATTGGGCAGGGCATTCAAGTGTTCAATCCAGTTGTAAAATTCATCTATCAGCGGCCTAGACAGCCTTTCACGCTCTTTAAGCCGATTTTCAGGGGTCAACAAAGCGAACTGTTTCTCGAAATAGAACAGTCTGTCGCAATAGCTGACTCCTCTTGCTGCATTGGAATCCGCTTGCTTGTCCTTTGGCAGGGTTTTCAGCGCATCAAAAAATTTTCGTCGCAGGTGGCTCCAGCAACCAACAACTATAATTTTTTCGGGCAGTTTGTGATACCCGCTATATCCGTCCGCGTGAAGATATCCTTTGAAATCTTTTAAAAACGTTTGCGGATGTATAGGCTTTCTATCGGGTTGATAGTCATAAAGTACGATCTGCTGTTTGGCCTCTCCGCTGGTGCGGTACAACCACATGTAACTCTTTGACTGTGCCGCTTTCCCAGGTTCTTTCAATACCTGAATAGTCGTCTCATCTGCATGAAGTACTTCGTGCTTACATAATCTACGCTTCAGCTCTTCATATATCGGTTCTAGCCAGGCCTCACTGGCTTTGATCAGCCAATTTGACATAGTCTGCCGGGAAAGCAGAATGCCATTTTGTTTCCACTCCTGCTCCTGTCGGTACAGTGGCGATGCCATCATAAATTTCTGCACTGCTATATGGGCAATTGTTTCAGGTGCGGCGAATCCACCTTTTATGACGGGTTCTGGCATATCTGCCTTAACGATAGGAACATGATCGGAAGTCTCTTCACAGTTCCGGCAGGCATAAATATGTTGCACATGACGAGTAATTATGGCTTTGGCAGGTATTATCTTTAGTTCTTCGCGGATTTCTTTTCCCATTGTATGCATATCGCTGCCGCATTCCGGGCATATACACTCTTCAGCCGACAACTGGTGTTCAATTATCTCAATAGGTAATTCCTTGGGCAATTTGTCAGTTGTTAGACGTGTCCGTTTGCGGTAATGGGCTTTTACTTCGGCAATTTTGGGTTCCGGTATGGTCATATCCGCATGTGATTCGGCTTCGTTGAATAAAGACAATTGCAAGCTATCAGTTTTTTCGCTTGATGTCCCAAATTGCTTATGCTTTGCTAGACGAATTTGTGACATTAACCACTCTAACTGTTTCTCTAATTCAGCGATCTTACGATCCTTTTCTTCAATTATACCAAGCAGTTTTTCTGCTGAAATTTCCTGTGTTTCCATAAGAAAATTATACCAGAAAAACTGCTAAAAAGCTAGATCTTATGGGCTTTTAAGCCCTTTTTATGATATCTATTTTAAGAAATTTGCCGCTCTAATACTTCGTTCCTCTTAAGCTTTTTCTCTAGTTTCGCACCTTCTATTAGGTATGATAGTTCTTTGGCATCAAGCACCATAGTAGCGGCATCTCCTTTTGCTGGCCAGCGAAAATGCCCACGTTCCAGGCGCTTGAAATACAGCCAGAATCCATCGCCGTCCCATTCCAGGATTTTTATCCTATCCCGATTCCGGTTGCAAAAGACAAACAGCGCCTCCGAAAACGGATCAAGGGAAAAGCTTTCTTTAACCAGGGTCATTAGGCCGTTAATCGATTTCCTCATATCTGTATATCCACAGCATAGGTATACAGGTTTTTGGCCCCATCTCATTACAGCACCCTCAATACGCGGCAGACTTTTTTTAATAGTTCTGGATCAGTACTTTCATCCACGGTAATACGACATCCGCCCACTTCAATATCCAGCGTGGATTTTACTTTTTGGTCTTGGCCAAGTTGTATCCATCCTTCTGGAATATAGTTAACAGGCTTTTCTAGCTTTGCGAGCTCTGCACATGCTGCCTTACGCAGCTTCCTTTGCCAGTAAAAGAAGGCGTTTCTGCTTATCCCTGTTGACTCACAGAATTCCTTAATGCTTTGCCCGCTATTCTGCTGTTCTTGTATCACTTTCATCCAGTGTAATAATCGGTATTCCGCAGTAACCTTTTGTGTGTCCATACAATCACTCCGTTTTCGTGTTGAATTAGTTGGCCTACTTTTTAAACTTTTTCAACTTTTTCAACCTTGTCATCGTGATTGTACAACTTTTTGTACTGCTAAAGCCACGTCACGATTTATTTGACGCTTACTTTTGATTATGTCTAAAGGCAAACATATCACCACTTATACATATATCTCCACCAAGCCAAGCCAAAGGTTTACATACATCTTCAATATTCTCACTTACACCTGCAATGAGTACATCTCCCTTTTTAGCCTTTTTCAGTTTTTTTGATTGGTCTAATGAAACAAATGATATTGTTTCATTAGCGCTTGTACCATAGTAAGTATGTAGTTGTCCGTAATGAATACATGGAAAACCTTCTTCTACAAAATCAGATTTTAATAATCCACTTCCTCTTATTAATTTTCCAATCTCCCCCAAAGTCTTCCACTCTACCTCATCCCCAAACGTCAACAACAAATCCCTATAATACTCATACTGCTTTCTTCTTGCTGTAAGCTCTGCTGTAAGCTCTGCTGTAAGCTCTGCTGTAAGCTCTGTGAAATTGTCCAGAATACGGACAATTTCCTGCTGAACAGGTAGAGGGGGAAGGGGTATAGGGAAACTTCTAATAATTTTTGCGTTAATATTTGACTGTGAACCTTGCCCAAGTGCTTTCAGCTCATTGTAATTATTCGCAAGCCAATAATAGACATATCGATATAAAGCTTTGTTTTTATCTACCTGAAGGTTGCAACAAGCTTGATTTGTTGTTAAGGGTATTTTATTGATTGCAACTTTTGCAGCTGTTGCTCCATACATTGCTACGATAACACAGTTCTTGGGGATCCATTTTGCAGAAGAATTATTAAGTCCTTCTTCGGTAATTTTTATACCTGTATCTAAAATGTCAACCCAATCGACCTCTTGTGTCCGTAACCATGCAATATCTCCGCCATAATAATCACTTCTAGATGTGTTTGGCGTACCACCTGACGAAATTTTAGTACAAACATTCTCAATTGTTGTATATTCTACTCCATCTGGACAAAGTTCAGCAATCAATTCATCCAATTTACTCATTTGCCCACCTCAATTTCTGCAATAATCTTATCTATTTCTTCCCTTAAAATCTGCTCTCTCGCCACAATTTTTTCTATCTCAACATTGAGGGCAACAATATCAATCTTTTCTCTCGTATCCTCTTGTTCCACATATGTTGAAACAGACAGGTTATAATCCTCTTCAGCTATTTCACTGTTTGGCACAAGCCTAGCAAAATGCTCAATATCTTTTCTATCTTTGAATGCGTTAAGAATGGTCTCAATATTTTCCTGTGTTAGTTTGTTGTTATTCGTAACCTTGACAAATTCCTTTGAAGCATCGATAAATAAGGTGCTATTTTCTGATTTAGACTTTTTCAGGACCATAATGCAGGTAGCAATGCTGGTACCATAAAACAAGTTATCCGGTAACTGAATGATACAGTCGATATAGTTATTGTCAATCAGGTACTGCCTGATTTTCTTTTCAGCGCCTCCGCGGTACATTACACCGGGGAAACAAACGATAGCCGCTGTTCCGTTTGTTGCAAGCCAAGAGAGACTATGCATAATAAAAGCAAGGTCTGCCTTAGACTTAGGAGCCAATACTCCCGCTGGAGAAAAACGGGGATCGTTAATCAAAATAGGATCATTGTCGCCCTTCCATTTAATAGAGTAAGGTGGATTTGATACAATGGCTTCAAAAGGCTCATCATCCCAATGTTGCGGATCTGTTAGTGTGTCCCCAAGGGCAATATCAAATTTGTCATAATCAATATCGTGCAGGAACATATTAATTCTGCACAGGTTGTAGGTTGTAATGTTGATTTCTTGACCGAAGAAACCTTGACGTACATTTTCTTTTCCTAAGATTTTTGCAAACTTTAGCAGTAGAGAGCCAGAACCGCAGGCGGGGTCATATACCTTGTTGACTTCAGTTTTTCCTACTAATGTTAAGTGGGTAAGGAGTTCAGAAACCTCCTGCGGCGTATAGTATTCACCACCACTTTTTCCTGCATTGGATGCATACATACCCATTAAAAACTCATAAGCATCACCGAATGCATCTATGGTATTGTCTTTGTAATCTCCCAGCTTCATTTCTCCAACAGAATTCATTAGCTTAACCAGCTTTTCATTACGCTTTACTACAGTGTTACCTAGCTTATTGCTGTTAACATCAATATCATCAAACAAGCCTTTGAAATTATCTTCACTCTCTGTTCCTTGGGCAGATGCTTCTATATTACTGAAAATCTGTTCTAGTGTTTCATTTAAGTTTTCATCGTCCTTTGCGCGAGCTCGGACATTTTCAAAAAGCTCACTGGGAAGAATAAAAAAGCCTTTTGTCTTAACCAAATCTTCTCGGGCTTGTTCTGCTTCCTCATCAGAAAGCTTTGCATAGTCGAATTCAGTATTGCCTGCTTCCCATTCTCCGGCGTTAATATAGGCAGTAATATTTTCAGATATGTAGCGGTAAAACAGCATTCCTAGAACATATTGCTTAAAGTCCCATCCATCTACACTGCCTCTTAGATCATTTGCCATATTCCATATCGTGCGGTGTAATTCCGCCCGTTCCTGTTCTTTTCTGTTGTTTTCCATAACTCTACTTCCTTTCTTCAACCATATTAGGCACTAATTCCATGATATCTTTAAAATCAACGCCAAGTGCCGTACAAACCTTTACAAGAACATCCATACTGACATATTCGTTTTTAGAAAGCTTTGAAATTGACGATGGACTTATTCCCGCAGCAGCTTGCAAATCTTTCTTCTTCATATCGCGGTCTATCAACAATTTCCAAAGCTTTTTATAGCTAACGGTCATCTTGGTCACCTCTTTATATATGTTTTTTCCATTATAGCACATTTTCTTCAAAAATAACATGATAATTCTGTGTTTGTGAAGTAATTTTTCAATGTTAACAAAGATAATGATAGTTGTGTATGCCTTTATTTTTGATTTAAATAAATACTTTTAGACAAAAATGTCTGTAAGTCTATTTGTAAAACCAAAGGCAAAGTTATAACATTCAGCCTTCTTAAATTTAATACCACTTTCGCTCAAATTTGAGCAAAAGCATAAACATTACAGCCGTCTTTACCTTAGAAAAAAGACAGGCTGTTTTTTTATTTTAAGGGGTTCGAATCAATAGAATTCTTCGCTTATGGATGAGGAAGAAAATTATTTTCTAAAATCCTCAACTAATGTGTTCTACCAAGGCTATAAGGTGAGAAGAAAAATAATCCCCCAATGAAAGCATAGTTTTTCTCTCACTGCTCCTTGACAACTGAATACCCCGAAATGCAAGAGATACTTCAAGGTGAATATGCCATGACGATAATTCCGAGCGTATTCCTTGAAAGATAACGAGGTTGTGTCAAACAAGGCAAACCCTCTGGAACAGTAGCGTTTCGGGTCATTTTTAACAGGCAAGGAGGTGAAATAACTGAAACCACAATATGATAACTTGCCACAGATACTCAAAATTAAGCCACAGTTTTGCTGTTGGAAATATGAAGAGCGAAGTGGTAGAAAAACCAAAGTTCCCTATAACCCAGTAACGAGAAAAAGGGCAAAAGCAGATCAGCGGAGTACATTTAAAGATTTTAGTTCGGCGGTAGCTGCTATAAGTGATTATGATGGTATCGGATTTTTGGTGGGTAATGACATATGTGTTATCGACTTAGATGATTGCTTTGATAGTGGTGGTAAGCTTAAGCCTGTTACCCAAATTGTTGTAGAGGCTTTTAGTGGTTGTTATATGGAACACAGTCCATCTGGAAAAGGGCTTCATATTTTCTTTAAGGCCACTGGCTATGACTTTGACAAAACAAAATACTATATCAACAACAGAAAGCTGGGAGTTGAGGTCTATGTGGCTGGAGCAACAAACCGCTTTGTTACCGTAACAGGCAATGTATTTGTAGATGGTGATATACCGGAGAAATCGAATGAACTACAGATGATACTAGACAAGTATATGCTACGTCCTACCCCTGTGAAGCAACTACTGGATACAGAAAGCCAATCCTATCTGTCCGACAAGTCTGTTATTGAGAAGGCTTTAAAATCGGCAAATGGAGAAAGGTTCAAAGCATTATGGCAGGGAGATACGTCAGGTTATGCTTCTGCCAGTGAAGCTGATTTGGCACTTTGTGGTATGCTGGCATTTTGGTGTGGCAGGGATATTGGGCAGATGGACAGACTTTTCCAAAAAAGCGGCTTAATGCGGGATAAATGGAATAGACCACAGTCCGGCAGTACTTATGGAATGATAACCATAGAAAAAGCTATCGCAAATGCTACTGAAATATATAAACCAGGTGGTATACATTCATCAGCTACAGAAGATTTTGGTGAACGTTCCCTTGCTGGCTTTAAGCCTGAGAGTAACGATCGCTACCCTTGGACGGATATCGGGGCAAGCAGGCTGTTTGCTGATTATTATAAGTCTTTTGCCCGCTATGTTCCTGAAAGGAAGATGTGGTTTTGCTACGAGAATGGTATTTGGATTCCTGATGTTGGTAATCTCAAAGTAATGGAAATGTGTAAATCATTGGCTAACCAACTGCTAACCTATGCTTTGACTATTCAGGATGAACATCAAAGAAAGGCATACATTGACTATTGCCGAAAGTGGCAGTCAAGAAGATACCGAGAAACGGTGCTTAAGGATGCACAGAGCGTATATCCCATATCAATGGCTGAATTTGACCAAGACCCGCAGATGCTCAACTGTTCCAATGGCACCTTGTTTTTAATATC
Organism: Syntrophomonadaceae bacterium; assembly: GCA_050949885.1. Taxonomy (GTDB): domain Bacteria; phylum Bacillota; class Syntrophomonadia; order Syntrophomonadales; family Syntrophomonadaceae; genus JBMNGO01. The sequence continues at coordinate 7,471 of JBMNGO010000007.1, forward strand.
CATGGATTTTCATCCCCACAACAGCGAGGACAGACTCACAAAGATATCTGGTGTTAAATATGACCCGGAAGCAAAAAGTGAGCGATGGGATAGATTTATTCATGAGATTATGAGCGGAGATGAGGAAAAGGCAAAATTCCTCCAAAAAGCCTTTGGCTACAGTATCAGCGGAGACACTCGGTATGAATGCCTGTTTGTTCTCTATGGTGCTACAACTCGAAATGGTAAAGGTACGCTATGTGAGAGCATTCTTAAGGTATTAGGCAGTTATGGCTGTACCGCAAGGCCGGAGACTATCAGTCTTAAAAAGAACAATAACAGTTCAAGTCCAAGTGAAGATATTGCCCGGCTTGCAGGAGTACGCTTTGTGAATATCTCCGAACCTAGCAGAGGACTTGTCCTAAATGCTGCACAGGTAAAAAGCATGACAGGTGGTGACACCATTAACGCAAGGTTTCTACATGAGAATTCTTTTGACTTTTCACCAAAGTTTAAGCTGTATATCAACACCAATTATCTGCCCGTTATTACGGATATGACACTGTTTTCAAGTGGCAGAGTGGTAATTATCCCTTTTGAACGACACTTTGATGAAAGCGAGCAGGATAAAAACTTAAAACGTGAATTCGCCAAACCAAAGAATCAGAGTGCTATCCTCAACTGGCTAATTGAAGGCTATCAGCTGTTAAAGAAGGAGGGCTTGATTTTACCTGATTCTGTTAAGACAGCAACGGAGGCTTATAAACGTGACAGCGATAAAATAGCATTATTTTTCGAGGATGCCTTGGAGGAAAGTCCTAACAGTGAGGTGCGGACATCCGAAGTGTATGCCCGGTATCAGCGGTGGTGTAGTGCCAATGGATGTTATTCGGAGAATGCAAGAAACTTTAAACAAGCATTAACAGCTATTGCCCGTGTAGAACGGAAACGACCACGTTCTGGTGGTGGAATGACCACAATGCTTATCGGATATAAGCTGACTGAAGAAGAATTTCTTCTTATTTAAACACAGTGTAGCAGCTTGTAGCAAGAAAAACAGGTTATATAAAAAATCACTCTCGTATAGAGAGTTTAGTTTTTACCTGCTACATCTTGCTACAAAGCTTAAAACCACTGAAAACACTGGATAAAACTCCATGTGTTAATACCTGCCCCTAGGGGGAGGTCAAATCTCCACACCTTTTCATCTGGACAACGGGCGTGGGGCAACGCATAAAAAAACGCGGTTTCAAACGGGGTATATACCCCACAATCCATTTTAATTTAGGAGGTAAAGGATTATGGCAACATCAACAACTTATAATAGAGCGTTTTGGAATGTTATGAAAGGAAAAGAAGAAAATAATCAAAATCTAAGCGAGGGCTTTGATAATGCAGGAGCCTATGTCGCACCAGACGAGTTCCGAGAAGGCTTTAACACTGCTCTATCCAAGGAGAATATATTCCGCAGATTTGCTACTGTTATCAATCTATCTTCTGCAGAAGGTAAAATTCAAGCGGTATCCTCAACGGGTACAGCAGATTGGGTTGAAGACGGAGATCCAATCCCCGAAAGTGCTGATACATTTACACAGTTTCTGGTGAAATCATACAAGCTGGCATCTCTTGTCAAGCTAAACCGCTCATTCGTCACTGATATGAACTTTAATCTTGAAAAATATCTGATGGGTGATTTTGCGAAGCGTTTTGGCAAGGCTGAGGAAAATGCATTGCTTAATGGAAATGGCACAACACAGCCAACAGGTATACTTACGGCAGACGCAGATGTAACTACAGCAGATAGTGCTACCATCTCTTTTGACGAGATTATCTCTCTGTATTTTTCATTAAAAGATGAATACCGAAATAACGCTGTGTTTATCATGCACGATAATACAGCTATGCTTCTTAGAACCCTTAAGGATACAAGCGGCAGTTATCTGTGGAATCCTTCAGATAACACCATCTTCGGAAAGCCTGTAGTTACCTCTCCATATATGCCTACAGTATCAGCAGGAGCAAAAAGCATTGTATTTGGAGATTTATCATACTACTGGCTGATTGAACGTCAACCAATAACAATAAAAAAATTAAGTGAGTTATATGCATTGCAGGGGCAAATTGGCTATTCTGCTTACGAAAGATTGGATGGCAAGCTAATTCAACCAGATGCTCTGAAAATATTACAAATAAAAGCTTAAATAATGGATTAGGTACTGGGTCATCAATTCGGCTCAGTGCCAGTTCCTTCAAAACATCGGACAGGAGGTCACGATATGGAAAACCAAAGTAACAGCCGCACAACCAAATCTGATATCGGAGGTACGGTCTATGTGGTGGAATCACGAGTAAGTGATTCAGCAAAGGAAAGTGCATATTCCAAGCTGAAACGACTGATTACAGTCAACGCAAAAAGCCTTTCAAAGTTATCAGATAGTTCATATAAACCCACGGAAATCAACTCGACTTCTTCAAGGTAGTACGGTAATATACATAGTGCTAAACCGCTTGAAGACTGTCGGAAATGGAGGAGAAAAATGAATAGACAGTCAACATTTAGCACTATACTTAAATCAACAATAGCATTTGAAGAAGCGAAAATTACTGCTCTTTACTGCAGGCTTTCCCGTGATGATGAGCTTGCAGGGGACAGCAACAGTATAGTAAACCAGAAGGCAATTCTAAAAAAATATGCTGAGGACAACGGTTTTCGCAACATCGAATTTTATGTGGATGATGGGGTCAGCGGTACAACTTTTGATAGACCAGACTTTAACCGCATGATTGCTGATGTAGAGTCCGGTAGAATCGGAACGATTATCATCAAGGATATGTCACGATTCGGCAGGGATTACCTTAAAGTAGGATATTATACCGAGATTATGTTTCCTGAAGCAGATGTACGATTCATTGCTATTAACAACGGTATTGATAGTGCAAACCAAGCAGACAGTGACTTTACACCGTTTCTTAACATTATTAATGAATGGTACGCTAAGGATACTAGCAAGAAAATCCGTGCTGTGTTCAAATCCAAGGGACAGTCCGGTAAGCCACTCTGCACCAATCCGCCTTACGGTTATATTAAAGACCCTGAAGATAAGTTGCACTGGATTATAGATGAGAAAGCCGCCGAAGTGGTCAGAGATATTTTCCGACTGTGCATGGCTGGCTTTGGACCCACGCAGATAGCAAAGCAACTTGAAAAGCGATGCATTGATACACCTACGGTGCATCTTCGCAAAATGGGTATTAACACTCCAGCAAGACCACCTGAAAACCCATATGCTTGGTCGGCTCGTACCGTATCAGATATTCTGGCTAAAATGGAATATTTAGGTCACACGGTAAATTTCAAGACTTCTAAAAAGTCATATAAGAGCAAAGTCAAGATATTGAACAATCCAGAAGATTGGCTGGTTTTCAAAAATACCCATGAAGCAATTATTGATGAGGGTACTTGGGAAACAGTGCAGAAAATTAGAGATGGCAAGCGAAGACCATCACGATTAGGTGAAATGGGAATGCTTTCTGGCATGATGTTTTGTGCCGACTGTGGTGCAAAGCTGTATCAGGTTAGAGGCAAGGGATGGACACACGATAAGGAATATTTCGTTTGTGCGACTTACCGCAAGAAAAAGGGTATGTGCAGTTCACATCAGATACGCAATGTTGTAGTGGAACAGCTTCTTTTAGAAGACTTAAGACGTGTAACCTCCTTTGCCAAAGACCATGAACAGGAATTCATCCGTATAGTTATGAATAATTCAGAAAAGGAACTTGCCAAAGAACTCCGCCAAAGTCAAAAGGAGTATGAACAAGCACAGACTCGCATTGCTGACATAGACAAAATCATTCGAAAGCTATATGAGGATAATGTGATGGGCAAAATTCCCGAAGAGCGTTTTTACAAGATGTCGGCTGAATATGAAGCCGAACAGAAGGCACTGGAAGAAAGGATATCCAAATTAAAGCGTACTATTGATACAGCAAATGAACAGTCCCTCAATACCGATCGCTTTTTGGCACTAGTAAAAAAGTACACAGAAATTACAGAATTGGATGCAGAGATTATTCGAGAGTTCATTGACAAAATTATAGTATTCAAGGCTGAAAAAGTAGATGGCCGCAGAACCCAGCGGATTCAGATTTTTTATAACTGCATTGGCGCTATTGATTTGCCAAAGTAAACAAAAAACGGCATAGCCGAATATCAACGACTATGCCGAATTTTTCAGGAATTATAAATCCCTATCTGACCGCTCCAAATGCCGGATTTTTTATGCATAAGAATATAGGTGGGCTTGACCCTAAATTTTTTGAATATCGGCGATTTTATCTAGGCCCAGTACGCCATTTTTGGTCAAAGCTATATCAACGGCATAGCAATCTTGGTCAACATTTCATCTTCTGGAAAACCGGGGCCGTTATAGTAATGTTCGTAGGCTGTCCCGATAGCTTTATAGTTGTTATCCTGTATCCATTTAAGCATTTCAGTGTAGACTGGTTCCATCTTACTGTATGCTCCCCGGTACATGCAAAAGACAATTTTTCCGGCCGGGATAAAACCTGCTTGAATATCTTCTTTACCTGGCAAAGACTTGGAAACCGGGAAACCGATTTCAACATCAAGGTGCTGCATATCCATATTGAAATAGGCAACATAAGGGACATCGGATAAAAATCCCCCTAATTCTTTTAGATAGTCAGCCATTTTCCCGTAGCTTTCGCCAATGAGTCTGGGTAAGTCTTCAACCCTTGTTATGGTGCGAATGTGTAGGGTAGGTTGTTGCGGTTTTTCGAGGATTTCTATATTGGATATTCTCGGCACGATGTTCCCTCCTTATTTGTAGCAGATGGTTAATTCTTAGTTGTTTTATTTAGCCTATAGTACTATCAATTATACAATATTTTCCTGGCACAAGTTATTACCTAGGTGTCAATGGTATTTAAGAAGCAGACACTAAATCAATACGTACCTTTACTCCACGTTGGGCTAAATAATCTTTGACTTGGGCAATACTAAATTCCTTGTAGTGGAATACAGAGGCTGCCAGGGCAGCATCAGCCTTTCCCTGGGTAAAAACGGTATAGAAATGTTCTTTGCTGCCTGCGCCGCCTGAGGCGATCACCGGAATACGTACACATTCCACCACTGCTGCCGTTAAGCTGAGATCATAACCATCCTTGCCTCCGTCGCAGTCCATACTGGTCAGCAAGATTTCTCCGGCACCGCGCCTTTCTCCCTCCGCGACCCAGTCTAATACCGCTTTCCCTGTAGGTTTTCTGCCCCCATGGGTATACACTTCCCAGGTCCCCAGCTCTTCATTCCATTTGGCATCTACAGCCAGGACCATACACTGGGAACCAAAATGCAGTGCACCCTCCGTTAGCAGCTGGGGATTATTGACTGCCGATGTATTTAGGGATATTTTATCAGCACCGGCCGCCAACAACTGGCGGATATGCTCCAAGGAACTGATGCCGCCCCCTACAGTAAAAGGAATGAATACTTGTTCAGCGGTTCGCCGCACCACATCCAGCATAGTACTTCTTTTCTCATGGGAAGCTGTAATATCCAGGAACACCAGCTCATCCGCTCCTGCGGAATCATAAAACTTGGCCAGTTCCACCGGGTCACCGGCATCCCGCAGATCAACAAAATGTGTTCCTTTTACTACCCGGCCTTCTTTTACATCCAAGCAGGGCACAATCCTTTTGGCCAGCATCTTAGGCCTCCTCTTTAAATTTAATTATCCGGGCATATAAACCCTGAAACCAACAATTTCTGCCTGCGGGTCTCCAACCTGTCGTTATTACGGTATTTAACCCTCCACTAGGCTTCCGAAATTTTGTAAAATTCTTATTCCTACACGGCTGCTTTTTTCCGGGTGGAATTGAATGCCAAAAATATTTCCGTGCTGTACCACTGCGGTAAATGGCCCGCCATACTCGGAAACTGCCAAGACGACTTGGGGATGAACGGGTTGGGCATAGTAAGAATGGACAAAATAAACATAGTCTCCGCTGTGCACACCGTGTAAAAGTTTGTGTTCCCGTTTGATTTCCAGCTGGTTCCAACCCACATGGGGGACTTTCAGTTCACCGCCGAATTTAACCACCTGGCCGGGGATCAAAGAAAGCCCACGGTGTTTTCCCAATTCTTCACTGCAGTCAAATAACAGCTGCAGGCCGACACAGATTCCTAAAATCGGCACACCGTCTTTGGCCAGCCCATATACCAGCTGGTCCAGGCCTCTTTCGCACAGATTATCCATGGCCCGGCCAAAGGCCCCCACGCCTGGCAGTACCAGGCCGTCGGCTGCTTTCAAAGCTTGGGGATCACCGGAAATAATAGTCGAAAAGCCAGCTTGGGCGAAACCATTCTGTACACTGCGCAGGTTCCCCATATCATAATCAATAATAACGATCATTTATTTTAGTTGCCCCCGTTTCTCCCATAGTATATTCCATCTTAACATAACTAATCCTGCAGCTCAGCCAGGTTTTTGTTCTGCCATGAACTTTCCAAAAAAAGGCCCTGGCCTTGGCCATTGGGTAATTGGCCTTAATATTTTGACTATGGGGCCCGTCATTTAGTGGCGCAATTGGCTTTGAATTTGCAAAAGCCAGATACTGAAACTTTGTCCTCAAAGCCTGAATTAGTGTGCATTTCACGACAACATCACTATCTCTGGAAAAATCCTTCCTAAGTGGACCGCCTAAAACTGTAAATTGGTTTTATTACAGCCTGCTGCTAGTCATAAACTATTGACCTTTACGCAACGTGATGGTTTATAGTTATAGAGGATCATCTAGCTGCTGGGAGAGTGAAAAAAATATCTAGATGTACGCAAGCTCTAAAGAAGATGTTGTTCTTGCTAGTCCGCAGACTGGCCTCTTATTAACTTAAGAAGGGATGAATATGGAATATAGCATTAATAAGTTGGCGAAACTGGCTGGAGTTAGTACCCGCACCCTGCGTTATTACGATGAAAAAGGGCTTTTATCTCCAAGGCGGATAAGTAGTAATGGATACCGTGTGTATGGCCAAAAGGAAGTTGACCTGCTCCAGCAGATTTTGTTTTTCCGCGAACTGGGTGTACCCCTGGATGAAATTAAAAATATCGTATCCTCCAAAGACTACGATGGTATAGCGGCGCTGCAGAGTCATCTGGCGGCTTTAAAAGCAAAAAAGGAGCAGATAGAGTTTTTGATTACCAATGTAGAAAAAACCATTGCTGCAAAGAAGGGAGAGATAACAATGAGTGATAAAGAAAAGTTTGCAGGTTTTAAGCAGAAGATGATTGATGAGAATGAAAAACGCTATGGCAAGGAAATTCGTGAAAAATACGGTAACGATACGGTTGATGCCAGTAATGCAAAACTGCTGGGATTAACGGAGGAACAATATGAGCAAGCACAAGAATTATCCCGGCAAATTAGAGCTTTCTTAAAAGAGGCTTTTGAACAGGGTGATCCGTCCAGCGAGCTGGCCCAAAAGGTATGTGCTTTGCATAAGGAATGGCTGGGTTTTTATTGGAACGCCTACTCGAAGGAAGCCCATCTTGGATTGGCGCAAACTTATGTGGACGATCCTCGCTTCAAAGAGTATTATGATGCCATCGCCGAGGGATGCGCGCAATTTTTGCGTGATGCCATTAAGATTTACTGCCAATAATTATCGTTATAAGAAACAATATGCACTGTAATTCCGGAAGATAGGTTCCTTGATTTCGGCTGGGAAATTAAGGAACCTTATGATTGTGCGGGTGTTATTGAAGGATTTTGCCAGAAAATGTGAAAAATATAATTCATAATATACTACTAATGTGGGGAGGAGAATATGGAAAACTTTGAATTTGACGGTGACAAATACAACAAAGGTTCGAGACACCAGAAGGAATGGGGTGCAAAGTTGGTCACGGAGTTACCATTGAAAGGTGACGAAAGAATTTTAGACCTCGGTTGTGGAGATGGAGTAGTAACCAAACAACTTGCTGATAGGGTTCCCCATGGTGAAGTAATTGGCATAGATGCTTCTGAAGGCATGCTCAAAGTGGCCCAAAATTTAGAAGCCGATAATTTATCGTTTATCTTGCTGGATATTAATGAATTGGATTTCCAAGAGGAATTTGATTTAATTTTTTCCAATGCCACACTACATTGGGTAAAAGACCACCATAGATTACTTCGAAATTGTTATATGGCTCTAAAGCCGGGCGGTATGTTGAGATTTAATTTTGCGGGCGATGGAAACTGTTCGAATTTTTATGAAGTAATAAAAGAAATAATGCAATTAGAGCCATACAGAGAGTACTTTGTTGACTTTGCATGGCCCTGGTTCATGCCCGGCATTGAAGAGTACGAGCAACTGACCAAGGTTTCCAGATTTAATCGTATCCAGGTATGGGAAGAGAATGCCGATCGATTTTTTAAAGATGCCGATGAAATGATTAAATGGATTGATCAGCCTTCGATTGTACCCTTTATTAGACTGGTTAAAGAACACCAAAAAGAGCATTTCCGTCGCGAAGTTATTGAAAGAATGCTAGTTAAAACAAAGCAGCCCGATGGAACATACTTTGAAACATTTAGAAGGATAGATGTAATTGCATACAAGCTCGATAAGCAATGAAGGACAAAGCCGATTCTGGCAAATATATCGCCGGACTGGACAATCCTTGACAAGTATCTTATTATAAGTAATCACTTATCTCTTCAACCAGGGCCTCTGCTCCTACATATAAAGTGGACCCAATGAAAAACACGGCCAATAAGCCAAAGCTCATATTTATCCAAAGTAATCGACGATTGCTTTTTAATATGGTAAACCCCATTAAGATTGTTATTACCGCGGGAATAGTGTTTAAAAACGGCGTTGGCAACATTATTAATACGCTTTGCAAAGCAACAATTATAGCCGCCAGCTTTATTTCTATTTCATTAAGGGGTTTTGTCTGACTGCTGTGCAAGAACTTCTTTTCCAATCGTTCACACAGAGGTAGTGCCTTTATTTCGATTTTTTCGATAAAGTCTGCAGATAATTCCCACTTTCCGAAGGCCTTGGGTAACCATAAACGGGTCCCTCCACATGCTCGTTGTATAGACCAGATACAAAGGAGAGCTGCAGGGATCAAACCCACTCCCGGTGGTAAAGGGATTGTTAATGGAAGCGCCATTACTACAAATACCAATCCAAAACTTTGCGAGCCATAAGCATTAAAAAGATCCTCCACTTTAAGAGTGTGATCTTTATTGTTAATTGCATCGCGTATTAATTGGCTGGGTGGTTTATTATCAAACCGGAAACTCATGGTAAATCAGCTATTTGGCTCCTTTCTATAACCATTATTATGACAACTATCTGTGTCACATAGTTTTGGGCAACTGATAACATATTTCAATAAATATCATCTGGGAGAGCAGATTATGCGTTGCTAACCCCATCTTTTATTATATTATAAAGGAATAAGGCTATAAAACAATGTTTGCAACAGGGAATCACGGGACCGGTCTGTTGATTCATCATATTAAACAATTCTGCTGGGGGGACAAATTGTGCGCAGTGCAATATTGGAGATCAGCTTTCTGATAGCTGCTTTTATAGTGGGATGGATATTTTCCGAATGGAGACTTTTGCTCTATATCGCTATTGGTTTAATCGCTTTTTATGTAATTATTATGATCATTTACATGGTGGCCAAAAGGGCAGAGATGTCTCGGCTTGATAAATTCCTGGGGGCAGCAGCCTTGATTGGGTGGCTGGCCATTGCTTGGGTATTAATCCAGGAGAAGGTTTTTTCATTATGGGGGCTATAAAAGAGGAATCGTGGAGAAGCTTGATCCTCCACGATCCTATTTATTCTAGTCAGGCATAACCTTCACATAAAAAGAACGCTGCCGTGGTCCGTCGAATTCGCAGAAATAAATGCCCTGCCAGGTCCCTAGAACCAGGCGGCCTGCAGATAGGGGGATCACCTCTGCACATCCAATGGTGCTGGCTTTGAGATGGGCAGCGGAATTACCTTCACTATGGCGGTCCTGTTTATGGTTCCAGGGGTATATTTCCTCCAGTCTCATTAACATATCATGAATAACGTCTGGGTCAGCATTTTCATTAATAGTAATAGCTGCCGTAATGTGGGGACAATATACCAGTACAGTACCTTCCTGTATTTTTTCCCGATTGGCTACGGCTTGAACTTGAGCGGTAATGTTAATCATCTGCTGATGTTGATCGGTTTTAAGCTTTATTGTATACAGCAAATTACCACCTCCGGGCCGCGAAATCATAAAGGGATATTCTCTATTAATCTTGCTTATTCCTGTATCTATATTTCTGTTTTTTCTTTCGATTTATAAAAGGAGATGGTGATTGTGCCTGGCCTCTGGTACCATACAGGGCAAGAGCAGTCGCCACCCTGTTTAATTATGAAATATATTAGGGCCTTTGAGGAGAGCCAAGAAATGATTGGCTTCCCGCAAAACATGATCTGCTAGCAATGGTATAATGATGGACCTGATCCGGCAGTCCAGAATAAGTTCATTAGCCGTTTCTTTGAAATCTCTGATCTGCCTGGTGGCTCTGATTTCATCTCTAATCAAATCTCTGGGCACGAAGGAGTCTCTTCTTCCAACTTCTCTGGCCCGGTCTTCCAAACGGAAAAATCTGCGGGCAAAATCGTCGGCGGTCCTTATTAGCTCTCTTTCAGTGGGATCAAGCAAGTGAGCAATAAACAAAGAGTGTTCTGCCATAATGCGATCCCAGAATACCTTTTCTTCAATTAATTCTTCGGCTGGATCCAGTTCTATTCGTCTTTGCAGCCTTTGCAGCTGAAGAACATAAAAGCGGGCTTCACGCCTGATATGTTCTATCAGCAGCGGGAAATTAAAGGTAAACAGGGTGCAGTTAAGCATACCTCTAAGAATATCGGTTTTTAAATCTATCAGGCCCATGGTTTCACGGATCACTCGATCGTTGAACCGCTCTATGCGCCTTTCTAGGTTTGAGTTTCCTCTTCCGGATGTTAACCTTAATTCTCTGCGGGTAAGTCCAATATCAAAGGGAATACCTGACAAGAACTGGGTCCGTTTTTCTGCTCGAATAGTATTATTAGTTACTACCTCACCAGACCTCAGTACATCTGCGCTAACATTACCGTCAGCCAGTTCAACGGCCTCCTCCAGCAATCTCTCGAAAGTTCTTCTAAACTCATCTGCCCGATCGATTAGCCTTTGGTTTATAGGTAAAAATGCAGCTTGGAGGAAAAAAGCATGTTCCTTCATGATACGCAGGAAAAAAAGATGCAAGTCAAGTGACTGCTGCACAAACTCTGAAGCTGAAATCCTTCTTCTTGACAACGATAATCTCTCCTTTATAAGTGATATACCATATATTATGTAGCCTCCTAAAATTTGGTGATTGTGGAACTGGGTGGATATTAGCCTACATAGGTTATGTGGCTTCATTCAGAAGGGGTGGTATTGTTTTACACAGGGGATGTTTAATAATGATATGCGCGGATTAAGAGTGGACCACAAACGACGGTATAAAAACAGGCTTCTGATTGTCCCATTGCGAAATCCGGGCTAAAGGGGGAGTCCATGCAAAATCCGGCAACATGGTAAAGTTGTCGCAAAATGAAAGCAAATAGTTATATACTGCCAATCCTTACCCATCAGAGATAATTGGAGGGAATGACATATGTAGTGGTTGATACCAAATTAGGTGACCAAGGGGAGCAACAGGTGGCCCCCTGGTCGCCCGTTTTTTAGAAGCCGGTTTTAAGATATTTGGGGAGTATTATGGGGCGGTTAGGTTTTATTTGGTATACAGCAGGAATTACCGGGTCGCTGGCCTTAATTGGGGCGTTTGGCTCAAATGCACTGCTTGGCAGCACTCTGCGTACTTCAATCAGACCCGAGCCGTACCAATAGGCAAAGCTATTGACTATCCCTATGGCAGTTGGACGGCCGCTGCAGGTACCGATTATGCACGGTTTGCCATTAATTTTTCCCATGTATATAGCTACATGACCAATATGTGTCCCAGCTGGTTCGTCCGTGTTCCAGTAGGTAAATATATCTCCAGGTTTTAGCTTTTCAATACCAACCAATTGGTATTTGGAGGTTCCGGGTATTTTTGCTCCGTAAACCCCATTAACCTTTACTCCAACTTGGTCATACTTTTTGGCTGCAGAGGTAATGGAATATCCGAAATCCTTATATACCAATGACACAAAATTAGAGCAGTCTATGTATCCAGTATTAGCGTACTTGGTATGTCCATACTTCATAAAACCATATTCCATGTACCAGATGGCACGGCCCACTAATGCCTCAGCCAGGCTTCCGTTATAATGTGCCCGGAAAGAATCGATTATGGGTTTTTCATGGCTATTATACTGTTTAATGCTGGCTGCAGTAGGAGCTTGGGCAGTGGCCGATATGGATAAGGGCACAATCCCTGCAAGTGCAGTATTAAGTATTGCCTTGGTTTTGGAACCAACCAGGCCATCAACTTTTAACCCTTGGGATTTTTGAAAATCTTTTACAGCATCCAGAGTTTTGGGACCAAACCATCCATCAATACTGCCCTTATAAAAGCCTAACTGGGCAAGATCTTTCTGCAGTTGGCTCACGGCTGAACCCTGGCTGCCCAGAGTTAAGTCTTTGGCGCCATAATCACGGGTGTTGTTAGCAAGTGCAGCATTAAGTGCGGCCTTGGTTTTGGAACCAACCAGGCCATCAACTTTTAGCCCTTGGGAGTTTTGGAAATCCTTTACAGCATCCAAAGTTTTGGGACCAAACCATCCATCAATACTGCCTTTATAAAAGCCTAACCGGGCAAGATCTTTTTGCAGTTGACTCACGGCTGAACCCTGACTGCCCAGAGTTAAGTCTTTGGTGCCATAATCACTGGCATAAGCCGACCAAGGCATAAAAGCCACCGTAAGTAAGACTAAAATAATGCCCACCAGCAGTATTTTGCGACGTAATGTTAGCATAAGTTTTTCATCATCCTTTCTAAAATCAGGGATATGAAGACTGCACATTTCTTTGGCGTCTAATAAAGTAAATTCGATCCAAATATATTACTACCTTTTGGTAAATATGGGTAATTAAACGGTATTTGGATGAGGAAGGCATTGAAGGGGGTAAAATCCTGGGTTGCAAGCATACGGATAAAATTCTAGAAAATAGTGGATGGGCGGGAAATAATTGGGAGACAGTTAAAGGGGCTAATCCAACATTTGGATAAACAGCTCATTAAGCAAGGCGTATAATAAACCAGCTTAGATTATCAATTGGACAATAAATTCAGTGATTGACAAAATACAATTGAGTTAGTATATTTATTTATAATTTAAAATCCCAAAAGCAATGACGGAGAGAGTACGTTTCAGCTGAACGTAAGAGCGAGCCGGGGACGGTGCAAGCCCGGTACTAGTAGTCTGAACCCGAAAATCACTCCTGAGCTGCGGACCGAACGAATAGTCCAGTAGGCTCCGACGGTTTTCCCCCGTCACCGGGAACGCATATGATGGTATGCGCTTATGGGTGGTACAGCGAATGTCTATTCGGGCTTTCGTCCCTTTGCGGGACGAAGGCCTTTTTAATTTATGGGATGTGTAGAATTTCATATATCTTGATCTTTTTTGCCTGCAGCTCATCCCTTACTGGTATAAGGCCGATCCATGGCGACAGATTTTTATCAAATTAATTGTATCCTAGATTATTACCCTATCATCTCCTCTTTAGGCCTGGGATAGGGTGGTTGGATACCAGAGCGAATCATCGAGGGTCACCCTAGGGGAGATCCGCTTTATCAAATGATAAGGACAGGAGGAAAAATCAATGGCAATCAACGATATGGTAGAAATTCGGTGGCATGGCCGGGGCGGACAGGGAGCCAAGATGGCCTGCCTGTTGCTGGCCGATGTGGCTGCCTTACAAGGAAAATATGTACAGGGATTCCCGGAGTATGGACCCGAGCGTATGGGAGCCCCTATTACAGCGTATAATCGTATCAGCGAAAAACGGTGTACAATCCATTCCAATATTTATTACCCAGACTATGTGGTGGTAGTAGACGAGAGTTTGTTGCAAAGCATCGATGTTACTGGAGGACTGAAAAAAGATGGGGCAATTATTATCAACACACCCGTCGCTCCCCAGGAGATGCGCCAGAAACTTCAGGGCTGGCCGGGAAAAATTTGTACCTTAGATGCCCGCCGTATATCGGAAGAGGTACTGGGCAGGAATTTGCCCAATACTCCTATGCTGGCAGCTACCGTGCAGGTGAGCGGGGTTCTCAACACCGAACGTTTTTTAGCGGATATTGAAGAATCCTTTAAACATAAATTCGGTGATAATTCTCAGATGATCCAGGGGAATATGGCAACACTGAGAAAATCTATGGAGGAGGTGCAGGTAGGGTGATTTATGCGAAGGATATTAACGAAAATACCCCTTGGCAAGATCTGACTCCCGGCGGAGAAATCTATGAACCAGGAACCGCACGGGCTTTCAATACTGGCACTTGGCGGACTAATACCCCAATTTTTCATGAGGAAGCATGTAAACATTGTATGCTTTGTGTTCCTTTCTGCCCGGACAGCGCCATTCCTGTTAAGAACGGCAAAAGACTTGATTTTGATTATATGCACTGTAAGGGCTGCGGCATCTGTGAGAATGTTTGCCCCTTCCCGGCAATAATAATGGTGTCCGGAGGTGGGTCCAGATGATAAACCGCCTTTCCGGCAATGAGGCTGTGGCTTATGCTATGAAGCAGGTAAATCCTGATGTTATGGGAGCATTCCCCATTACCCCTTCCACGGAGATTCCGGAATACTTTGCAGGTTATGTGGCCAATGGCGAGGTAAACACAGAATTCGTAACCGTAGAATCTGAGCACAGTTCAATGTCCGTGTGCATTGGAGCCCAGGCTGCAGGAGCCAGATCCGTATGTGCTACCTCATCCTGTGGGCTGGCCCTGATGTATGAGCTTTTATATGTGGCGGCTTCCTGCCGTTTGCCTATTACTCTGGCCTGTGTCAATAGGGCCCTGTCCGGACCGATTAACATAAACAATGACCATTCTGATTCAATGGGAGCTCGTGATTCTGGCTGGATTCAAATCTATGCCGAGAATAATCAGGAGGCCTATGATAATTTTATCATGGCCATCCCTATCGGCGAGGCCCCAGAGGTACGTTTACCCGTCATGACTTGTATGGACGGCTTTATTACCAGTCATGCCGTAGAAAATATAGATCTTTTGGAAACAGATGTTGTGCGTAAGTTTGTAGGGGTATATAACCCGGAGCACTATCTGCTGAAAGAAGAAAACCCGCTGGCGGTAGGCCCCTACGATATTAGTCCATATTATATGGAACATAAGGTCCAGCAGGCTGAGGCCATGAAAGCAGCCAAAGCCCGTATTCTCGAGGTTGCA
Source organism: Syntrophomonadaceae bacterium (assembly GCA_050949885.1). Classification (GTDB taxonomy): domain Bacteria; phylum Bacillota; class Syntrophomonadia; order Syntrophomonadales; family Syntrophomonadaceae; genus JBMNGO01. Next base: position 22,910 of record JBMNGO010000007.1, read on the forward strand.
GCCGAGTTCGCCAGAATTTCCGGCCGACGCTATGGGTTGTTTGAAGAATATAGGATGGAGGATGCCCAGCTGGCTATAGTTCTAATCGGGTCTACGGCCGGAACTGCCAAGGCAGCTGTTGACAAGCTGCGAAGACAAGGGGTAAAAGCAGGACTTATAAAAGTTAGAGTATTTCGCCCTTTCCCGGGAGAGGAACTGGCCAAGGCTCTGGCCGGTACCAAGGCCGTAGCTGTAATGGATAAATCCGAGGGATTTTCCGGAGGCGGCGGTCCTCTATTTGCCGAGACCCGCAGTGCCCTTTATGATTTAAAGGAACGCCCTTATCTGATTAATATCGTTTACGGTCTGGGGGGCCGTGATGTAAGAATTGAGGATATTGAAAAAGTTTATAACCGCTTGGCGAGCATAGCTGACAATGGCGATATCCACCCGGCATATTCCCATATGGGACACAGGTCAAAGGAGGAAATGGCATGAGCAAAGTCTATAATCTGAAACGGGAAGTGGAAAAGCCGGTGCGGCTCACCGGAGGGCATCGACTCTGCGCTGGATGTGGCGCCGGGGTAGTTGTGGCCGGAGTCTTGCGAGCTCTGGATAAAGAGGATAGGGCAGTAGTAGTAAATGCTACCAGTTGCCTGGAAGTCTCCACTTTTATGTATCCCTATACTGCCTATATGGATAGTTATATACATTCTGCCTTTGAGAACTCCGCTGCTACCTGTTCGGGAGTGGAAGCTGCTTATAATGCTTTAAAGCGCCGGGGCAAGGTTACAGGAACGGTGAAATTTATCACTTTTGCCGGTGACGGCGGCACCTATGATATTGGGTTTCAGTCCCTGTCAGGAGCGATGGAAAGAGGGCATGACATGGTCTATGTCTGCTATGACAACGAGGCTTACATGAATACCGGAGTTCAGCGTTCATCTTCAACATCCCGTTTTGCCCGCACCACCACTACTCCTGTAGGTTCCCTGGTGCCGGGCAAGAAACAGCACAAAAAAGATTTAACTGAAATCATGGTAGCCCATCATATCCCTTATGTAGCTCAAACTGCTCCCGTAGGCAACTTCAGGGATCTGCACACTAAAGCTAATAAAGCCATCTATACCGAGGGCCCGTGCTTTTTGAACGTATTATCCCCATGCCCCCGGGGATGGGATTACCCCATGGCCCAACTGGCAGAGATCACCCGGCTGGCAGTGGATACATGTGTGTGGCCTCTTTACGAGGTAGAGGAAGGAGTATGTCGCTTAACCTATACACCAAAGAAGAAGTTGCCTGTGGAAGATTTTCTGCGCCCCCAGGGCAGATTCCGGCATATGTTCCAAAAAGGCAATGAGTGGATGATTGAAGAAGCGCAAGCCTATGTTGATCAAAAATGGGAACGCTTGCTGGAGCTGACCGGTGCTTAATCTGAAGCCCATGCTGGGAAAAAAACCAAAAAATATGTTATTATACTATTAATAAGGGGGGTTTTGCCTATGGAACAGACCATGTTTACCAATGAAGTAATTCTATCCTGGCTCCAGTATTTTTCCCGTAATGTCCCCATCAACCTGGCAAAACTGAAAATGCTGGATATTACAGGTAAGAACAAAAACCTGATTCCAACCGTTATGAGCAACCGCGCGGTTTTGGTATTTACGGATGCCGGGCATCCGGATATTTTCTATGACATGTGGAATGCGGAATTGGGAGACTGCATTATCTGGTATAATGAGGGATCCGAACCGACGGGAGAGATAAAATGCGACAAGGTTTCCTACATGATCAACCGCGGTATCAATTGCCCGGCGGCTATGCTGATTCTGAATCCTAACGCTGCCACCAATTATCATATAGGCATAGAGAACAGCCGTTTTACCTGCGGATCTGTACAGTACGTGTGCCGGGAAGTCCGGGCCATCATCATGAATAAGCTGAATTTAAGGGATCAGGATAATATATGTATAATCTCCGGTGAGAGCATTGCCGTGGAGGCGGCCATGATTGCCTGTGAAGGCAGTGTTATCGCTGTAGAATATGATCCCCGGGACTTTAATACCATGACAGAGAATGCTGAAAAATTTGGGTTGAACAATGTGATTATTGTTGAATCTCTTGATGATGGTATCCTGGAAAAGCTGCCGGTTCCGGATATCGCCTTTATAGTTGCTTCTCCCAGGATAGACAGCGAAATAAAGACCCTCTTGGCAGTAAATCCCGCCATGAAATTTGTGATTTACACTTTGGACTTTGAAATTTTAACGTTTCTTCCTGCTTTGCTGCACAAAAACGGCTTGGAGCGCACTGAAGCCATCCATATACAGGTATCCCGGGTCAACAGCAAAAAAATGGTAGAGCCATTTCCCGCCCCCTGGCTGATCTCTGCCAGTAGGGGTACATGATTATCATAAAAAGCTATTCTATGGTGCCAAAACCTTCTCCCAGGACTTCATGGGTATTCTGCACACTGATAAAAGCCTGGGGATCGTTCTTTTTAATAAAGTCCCGCAATTGGATGAATTCCCGACGGCTCAGTATAGTGATTATTACTTGCCGTTCCTCCCGGGTGTAAGCTCCTTGGGCCGTGTAAATAGTAGCACCGCGCTCCAATTCTTTTACAATAAAATCCTTAATAAGTTCACTTTCCCGGGCAATGATAGTCACATGTTTTTTTACCTTAAAGCCACCTATGACCGCATCTATGACCAGACCGTATAGCAGTACCCCCAGCAGCGCATACATACCCTTTTCAAATCCAAAAGTAAATGCGGCCGTGATGGTAATAAGGAAATCAATAACAAACAGGCCTTTTCCCAGATCAAGATGATAATATTTGTGCAGGATGCGGGCGGCAATATCAGTTCCGCCGCTGGATGCATTCTGGTTGAACAATAGAGCTATTCCGGTACCTGATATCAGTACGCCAAAAATGAGTTGTATAAGAGTGTCATTACCCATGGGAGCGTTTAGAGGGTATAGTATTTCCAGACCCCAGATAATCAATGGTATTAGAATGCTGCAATAGACAGTTTTAAAGCCGAATACTGTCCCTATCATAATAAAGCCGATTAAGAGCAAGAGGATGCTCATGATAAGCACCATACTGCCCAGGGAGAATTGGGGCAGATAAGTATGCAAGACCAGGGCCAGCCCGTTTATGCCGCCAGCCGCTATTTCATTGGGGGCCAAAAAGAAATAAAAACCCGCCGCATCCAAAAAAGCTCCCAGGCTCAGCAGAAAAAAAGTTCTAAAAAACTTTATCATAATAAAAAAACCCCTGCGTTTTTTATTTAGTATTGCACTGTCTCAGAAAAAACCATCTCCCAAGCTGGTTAAACTAATTGTCCATTATTAATACTACCGAAGTAACAACTTCTTATAAAATTATACAAGTAAATTAACTTGTAATCTAATAGGTGGCTGAGCAAAATATTATCGATACTGATAATTAAAATCATCGTTAGGAAGGCAAATGTTTTCAATGTAAGAAGGGTAATCTAGCCAATATAGCGAATTAGTACAAAAATTATTATTTAGGGGGTTTTCTAAAATGTTGCAGGATAAGATTCTGGGTAGTTGGAAACTAGTTTCTTTTGCATACAAAGCTGAAGATGGTTCCAGCTTTTATCCCTATGGAAAAGACGCCGAGGGTATAATTATTTATGACAAAAGTGGGTACATGTCTGCCATCATTACCCGGACGGATCGGCCTAATATGTCCACTTTGGATTTCGGCCTGCTCTCTGATGAGGAAAAGATGGCTTTGGCCAAAGGGTTTATGACATATACGGGCAAATACGAATTCGAGAACGAGAATACAGTATTACATCATATCGAAATAGGTTATTTCCCCAACTGGGTCGGCACGGTCTTTGTACGTTATGCCTCCTTCGATGAGGATAACAACCTGGTTTTGGCCACTCCCCCCACTACTATGAGAGGAAAATCCTTTACCGGATATTTGATCTGGAAAAAGAACTAGCAACTTGGTACAAACGAGGACGTTTCTTGCCTTGCATTTCTGCTGAGCAATTTCCAACATGCCAATGTTGTGCTGAAATGCAAGGCAAGAAACGTCCTCGTTCGCGTCGGTGCCTGGTATATTATGGAATACGGTTTTGAAAACTAATAGGCGGTCTTACTTATGGTATGATAAAAGAAGATTTATATAGCAAGGAGGTAAACCCATGCGGAAAGTGATAATAGGGCTGTGTACATTATTGGCACTTCTAATTTTTAGTATGCCGGTAGCAGCCGCGGATGTAACCTTGGATATAAACGGGCATGCATATGCACCGGCAACTGCCCCTCAGATTCAGGAAGGAACCACCATGGTGCCTTTGTACTTGATTGAAAAGATTTCTGGTGCAGATGTACACATTGCAGACCAGTCAATCACAATACATAAGAATGATAAAACCATGGCCCTTACCCTGGGAAGTACGGAAGCTACTTTAAACGATGAAGCAATGACTTTGCCCCAGGCACCGTTTAAACTGGGAGAAGAGATTATGGTGCCGATCCGCGCAATAATGGAGGCGCTAGGGGCCACCATCGGTTGGAATGGGGAGACTTACACAGTCTTGGTAAATTTCCAGGAAAAACGTGATGGAATGACCCCAGAGGAGTTGCTGCTAAAATCCAATGAAGCCATTTTAGCCTTCAATACCTATAAGGTAAAAGGAAACCTTGACCAGTACATGCAGATAGTCAATCCCGAAACTAAAGAAACGGAGAAGATGGAAATGGGCATGGTAATGGAAATGGCCATGCAGAATGACCCTTTACTCCTGTATGCCCAAACTTCTGCTTCTACCAACCTCCCCGACCTGGATCCCACTCTTGCCGAAGCCATGGACATGGAAATGGTGTTTAACGAGGAGGGTTTGTATACTACTATGCCCGGGCAGGGATGGGTAAGAATGAGCCTTGAGGGAATGGACATAAAGGCTCTATTGGAAGAAGCCAGCCAGGACCCCTTAAAATCCCTGCAAGATTTTACAGATGCCGGGGTACTGTTCTGTTTTGGCAATGACAAGGAAGAGAACGGTAAATCCTACTGGGTTATCAATGTAACCATGGGGCCTGAAAGTTTTCAGAAGTATCTGGGTCAGCTAATGGAACAAATACCCCTGGTGCCGGGAGAGCCTTTGGCTGGGGAAGAAATGGCTCAAATTCTTGAGCAGGTGCTGGGTAATATGAAAGCAGATTTGTTCTATAGCATGTGGGTGGATAAAGACACTTTGCTGCCTCAATATATGGATTTTAAAATGAACGTAAATATCAATATCGAAGTTCCCGGTGCGAACCCCGGAGAGGAGCAAGTAATTGATATGGTTATGCAGCAGAGCGGGACCTATGATTATTATGGATTTGATGAACCTATTGAGGTACCAGATTTGAGCAACGCCATAGACATAGAGGATCTGGGCAACCTGGATATTAAAACCGAGCAGGCTCCCGAACCCCAACCATCTCCTGCAGATGAGGTTGAACAGGTAATTTGGAGCTAATTCCTGATCATTGATTTGTATGATATGCAAAATAATCATTAAGGCAATGATGGAATAGCATTAATGGGCGGATTCTCATGGAAAAATCCGCCCATTTTTCTTCCCGGTGGTTCTATGCCTTGATGTGTTCTGTTTTAGCTAGAGCATTGATATAAGCCTGGGCACTAGCTTCAAAGATGTCAGTGCTTATTCCCCGACCCACCACCAGAACGTTATTATGACGGATTTTGACTGTAGCATCACCCAAAGCTTCGGAACCCTGGCTTACTGATTTCAGGGAATAATCCTCCAGGTGTACGGTTTTGCCGACCATGCGATCAATAGCTTTGAAAATGGCATCAACCGGCCCATTGCCAAAGGCAGCATCGGTATGGATTTCCCCCTTTATATCTACTGTTACTGTAGCAGAGGCAGAGGCTGCTCCATTGGTGGTAACGGAAAGGCTTACAATAGAAATACCATTTACATCGGCACCACCATTACCCATCAACACGTGGAGATCATCATCAAATATTTCTCTTTTTTGGTCGGCCAGTTTCAAAAACTTGGCATATATTTCATCAAGGTTATCTTTAACCGAATCATACCCCAGTTCCTCGAGCCGGTGCTGCAGGGCGTGCCGTCCGGAGCGGGCGCTGAGTACTATCATGTTGCGCGGAACTCCTACCAGTTCAGGATTAATGATTTCATAGGTTTCTCTATTTTTTAAAACACCGTCCTGATGTATTCCGGAAGCATGCATAAAGGCATTAGCTCCTACAATGGCCTTATGACTGGGAACGGGTACACCGGTAATTCTTGCTACTAGGCGGCTGGTAGCGGATATTTCGCGGGTGTTTATACTCATATCAACTCCAAAAGTACTGCGATGACTGTATATGGCCATTATTACCTCTTCCAGAGAAGTATTGCCGGCTCGCTCTCCAATACCGTTAATGGCACCTTCGATTTGTCTGGCTCCGGCTCTTATTCCAGCCAGGGAATTGGCTGTGGCCATTCCCAGGTCGTTGTGACAGTGGATACTGACTATGGCCTTATGAATATTTTTCACATTATTCATAACATGAGAGATAAGGTTTTCGTATTCCCAGGGGGTAATATAACCAACCGTATCGGGTAAATTGACTACGGTGGCGCCGGCCTCAATAACCTTTTCAATAATATGGACTAAAAAGTCAGGTTCTCCGCGGGAGGCATCTTCGGCATAAAACTCAACATCACTCACATATTTTTTTGCGCGTTTTACAGCAGCAACTGCTGTTTCAACTACCTGGTCGGGTTTTAGTCTTAGCTTATTTTGCATATGAACCGGAGATACTGCTATCCCGGTGTGAATTCGGGGTTGTTCGGCGTCCCGCAAAGCCTCGGCGCAAACATCTATATCCTTTTCCACTGCCCGGGTAAGTCCACATATGGTCACGCCTTTTATTTGCCGGGCTATGGTTTGAACTGACTCAAAATCCCCGGGAGAAGAAACCGGAAAACCCGCTTCTATAATATCAACGCCTAGTTTTACAAGCTGGCGGCTTATGGCCAGTTTTTCATTAACATTTAACGTTATTCCTAAAGATTGTTCTCCATCCCGCAAGGTGGTATCAAAAATGTAGAGTTTTCCCATTTAATAATCCTCCTATTAAATAATCTAATATGGTAAAAAAATGATAGGTCACTAAGGTCAGTTTCCACCTAAAACACCTCCTAAATAAAAACCCTTCATCTCATTTCTGAGACGAAGGGTTACAATCTCCGCGGTACCACTCAGGTTAGCGGCTAAGAGCCGCTCACTCAACAGGATACGGGAATAAAGATCCGATATCCCCTTCCTTTTAACGGCGGAAGACTCCGTCCGAGCCTACTTTCAGAGATTTCAGTCGGCAACTCAAGGGAGAGTTCAGTATACCGTATCGGCCGCCTCACACCTGCCGGCGGTTCTCTGTGTCCAACGGAAACACCTACTAAGCCCTGTCATCGTTATTTTAAAATATTGTATTTATTTTACCGATCTGGAATATGAAAGTCAATTATTTTCCCAAACCAAACATCCCTTTTTTTCCGCTTTTTCTGCAGGGCTTGAGCTTTGGATTGTGACCAATGCCTGCGTTTATACTGGTAATGTGTTATTATGGTGACTGTAAGAAAGTTAGGGATGCGATGAAATGAATAACGGAAATATGCACCATTTGGAAGTTGATGGCAAAAAAATAATTCTCATTGGGACAGCCCATGTATCACCCAGAAGCGTTGAAGAAGTACAACAAGTCATTGAGCAAGAAAAACCCGATACCGTTTGCGTAGAATTATGTGAGTCACGATATCAGAATATTGTTAATGCCAACCGGTGGAAAGACACCACCATTACTAAAATTATAAAAGAGGGCAAGGCATTGTTGCTTTTAATCAACCTTATTTTGTCTTCTTATCAAAAAAAGCTGGCTGCACAATTTGACATAAAGCCCGGCCAGGAAATGCTGCAGGGAATACAATCGGCCGAGGCAGTAGGAGCGGATCTCTGTTTGGCTGACCGTGATCTCCAGACCACAATGATGCGTCTATGGCGCAGCATAAGCATATGGGGGAAATTTAAACTCTTGGGGCAGCTATTAATGAGCATGTTTATCACTGAAGATATGGATGAGGAAGAGATAGAAAAAATGAAGCAGGGCGATATATTAACTGCGGCCTTGGATGAATTTGGCCAATCCTTGCCTCAAATCAAAACCGTATTAATTGATGAAAGAGATCAATACTTGGCTCAAAAAATAAAAGAAGCACCCGGTAATAAAGTAGTTGCTGTACTGGGAGCCGGCCATGTTCCCGGGGTAAAAAGGGAACTGGCCAATGACCATAATCTGGAGCAGCTGCTTTACATCCCTCCCACCTCCAAGTATGTGAAAATACTGGGCTGGGTTATTCCATTGCTAATATTAGGCATTATTGCCTCTACTTTCTCGGTGAACAAAGCTGCCGGTATTGATCAAATAGTAGCATGGGTTCTTTGGAATGGTTCCCTGGCTGCCCTGGGGACTATGCTGGCTCTGGGACATCCTTTTTCTATTCTAACTGCTTTTGTAGTCTCACCCATCAGTTCATTGAGTCCCCTCTTGGCTGCCGGTTGGTTTGCCGGCCTGACTGAAGCTTTGATAAGGGAACCCAAGGTGCAGGATTTTGAAAGCATATCAGATGATATCAGCTCCTGGCGCGGGTTCTGGCGTAATAAGGTTATTCATATTCTCATGGTTGTTGCCCTAGCCAATATTGGCAGTAGTTTGGGCGCCGTGATAGGCGGTATTGAGGTAATCAGGCATTTTATTGGTACCTTTATTTAGCTCTGGATGATCCAAATCTTTGACATGTGTTCCAACCAAAACGTCCTTTTTTGTTTTCACCCATGCCTGGGCTGAGGAAAAATCTGCCCTGGACTCTTTGTCAGATAATGCAGGGTTGACCTTTTTTGCTATAATAAATTCTGTATCAGCAAACAGCCCGGCTTAATGATAGTATAGGAGGGAGTGGCGGTTAAATGAAATTTGTTATATGGTTTATTATGATTCTGGGATTAGCAGTTGTAATAATTGTTACAGCCTCATACAGTTTCCAAAGCAAGGTAAAGGCTGAAGTAAAAGAACTTTTTCGCGATTATGGAGGTCCCCAGTACTCCATAGTTTCTCAAGAAGATTTGCACGGTCTACCGGCTCCTGTACAGAGATGGCTAAAAAGATCCAATGTAATCGGTAAAGAAATGGTAAAAACGGTCAGATTGACCCAAGCCGGCCAAATGCGGACCAGTGCTGATCAAGCCTGGATGCCTTTTACTGCTCAACAGTATTTTAACGTTGAAAAACCTGGTTTTATCTGGTATGCCAGAATTAATCCAGCACCCCTTGTCCATATTGCAGGCAGGGATAAATATTATGAGGGCCAGGGTCATATGCTGATTAAGATTATGTCTTTAGCCAATGTGGCCAATGCATCAGGAAAAGAAATGAATCAGGGAGCATTGGTGAGGTACCTGGCTGAAACCATCTGGTACCCGGCCGCCGCCCTTAGTGAATATATACAATGGGAGACCATAGATGAAAACTCAGCCCGGGCAACCATGGAATATGAGGGCACCAAGGCTTCGGGAGTTTTCACTTTTGATCTGGAGGGCAACGTAATCAGCTTTACAGCTAAAAGGTTCAGAGAAGTGAAAGGACAGTATACCTTGGATGACTGGTTTGTAAGGGCCGGTGATTATAAAGAATTCGGTGGAATAAGGATACCTTCCCGGGGTATAGTAAAGTGGCAGCTGCCGGAAGGTGATTTCGAATGGCTGCAAGTGGAGATAACCAATCTGGAATATAATAAACCGTATTATTTTTGATAGGAACATTGCAGTTAGTTATGGGGGGTTAAGCTTTAATGCCCGCTAGCTCAAACGGAACCCTTGCATATTTAAATTACTTTAAGGTTTTCGTTCACAATATTAAACAACTGGCCAATTAACGAAAGACTAAAGGGGTAAATATTTTGGACCATTCAAAGCAATTAGGAGAAGAAAAGATCACCAGACTGCTCATAAAGTTTTCGGTTCCCGCAGTTGTCGGCATGCTGGTAAATGCTTTATACAACATTGTGGACAGGATTTTTGTAGGCCGGGGAGTCGGCGATCTGGCTATCGCTGGAATTACTATCAGTTTTCCCGTTATTCTTATTACCATGGCCTTCGCCATGCTGATAGGGATGGGTGCCACCTCTCTGATATCTTTGCGCCTGGGGGAACAAAAGAAAAAGGAAGCTGAACTGGTGATGGGTAATGCACTGGTTCTTTTGATATTGGTTACTAGTACCTTGTCAGTATGGGGATTGCTATTTCTTTATCCCCTGCTAGAGTTTCTGGGCGCCAGTGGTGATGTGTTGCCATATGCAGCAGATTATCTGAGTATCATCCTAATAGGTACCATAATAATGGGTATTGGCCTGGGAATGAACAACTTTATCCGGGCTGAGGGAAACCCTAAAATAGCCATGTATACCATGTTGATTGGCGCAATAATCAACATCGTCCTGGATCCCCTGTTTATTTTTGGCTTTAATATGGGAATTAGGGGAGCAGCCTTGGCCACTATTATTGCCCAGAGTATATCAGCGGTATGGGTATTACACTATTTTCTGGCCGGGGATAGCCTGCTTAAGATACGCCGGGAAAATTTAAGAATAAAGTCTTCGGTGGTGAGAAATATAATAGCTATCGGTTTTCCCATGTTTGCCTTACAGGTTACCAATAGTGTGCAACAGACTATTTTGAACAAGAGTCTGAGCATATATGGAGGGGATATCGCTGTAGCAGCCATGGGAATCCTTTTCAGTCTGGGGACATTGATAATTATGCCTATAGTAGGAATAAATCAAGGTGTTCAGCCCATTATCGGCTACAATTATGGAGCCAGGCAATTTTACCGGGTAAAAGAGGCCGTTAAATTATCTGTTTTAATAGCAACTGTGACGCTTTCACTGGGGTTTGTTGTTACCAGGCTTTTTCCCGGCCATTTAATTGGAATGTTTAATAGCAATCCCCAACTGGTAAAAGTAGGGACCCAGGCCCTAATTGTTTTCTTCCTGTTCCTGCCGGTCATTGGTATACAGATAATTACTTCAGGCTATTTCCAGGCGGTTGGTAAACCAATACGGGCGGCTTTCTTGAGCCTTTCCCGGCAAATCCTTTTATTTATCCCGGCTTTGCTCATATTTCCGGTGTTTTGGGGATTAAACGGTATATGGTGGGCGGCCCCATTTTCTGACCTGGGATCTTCCCTTATTGCAGGACTTTGTCTTTTCTTTGAGCTAAGACGGCTGGAAATCCAACAAAAGGAATCCAGAACTTATCCCTGAAATACAATAGAAGAGAGCTCCCTCGTAATAAGGGAGCTCTTAGCCTCATTTCCTACTAATTGGTAAACCACTGAGTAACAAACAAGTAACGGCCTTCCTGATAAAAACCCAAGCCTACCTTATTATAGCCTTGGCCCAGGATGTTGGCTCTATGACCGGAGGAATTCATAAATGCATCATGAGCACCTTTAACACTGGTATTTTTGGCAATATTTTCGCCAGCTGTACGATAGGTGATCCCTAGGCTTTTCATCATGTCGAAGGGACTGCCATAGGTGGGAGAATTATGGCTAAAGTACCCGTTTTTGGCCATATCCTGAGATTTTAGGTACGCTCCTTCGCATAATTTTTTGTCCAAAACTAACGGAGAAAGGTTAGCTTTGGCCCTTTCAGCGTTTATGTAAGAAAGCATCTCAGCTTGCATGGCATTGGCTTCAAAGCCTGGTGAAGGTTCCGGTTGAGGTTGGGGTTCCGGTTTTTCTGCTGGTGGTGATACTGGATCTTTAGGCTCGGGAGCCGGTTTTTTAGGAGCTGGCTTTTCCGGTGCCGGAGCTGGTTTTTCGGGAGCTGGGACCTCCTTACTGGGAGCTTTCGGTGATACTTTGTAAACCTTGATAATTGGATAACATGAGGAGTCCCTGTTTTTTACCGTGATATTCTCCCAGGGAATGGTGTAGCACTTGTAAGCATTATCCAGCTTGGTTATACATTTGACTTGGGTTTTTTTTGCCGTTGTGTTGCTTACATTGGTGTTGCTACAGGCCTCTGCAGTCTGTACGGACGTTAGAAGCAGAAACAGAACTGTTACTATTGATAGAAATTTTTTCATATACCATACCTCCTTGTCCATAACATAAACTGCCTAAAATGGGAATTCCAGTAGAATATTCTTCCATTTAAATAACACGATGCACGATTAAGGAATTGTTGGTTATTAGAGTGGTTTCAGGTAAATAATAGTATTACTGGTCTAGGTTTCCGTACAGAATACGATTCCAACGGTCCCAGGACCAACGTGTAAACCAATAACCGGGCCGATGGGGAAAGACGCTACCTCCCGGCCATACTCGCGTCCCAGGCAGGCGGCCAGATCCTTGCCAGCATGTTCATCATTAATATGGTGAACCAGGAGGTGCCGTAAGCCACGCATTTTTACTTCCTGGTTCAACACTTCAGTCATGCGTTTTACAGCTGACCGGGTGCCTCGTACTTTTTCCAGTAGATCAGTTATTCCATTATTAACATAGAGTATGGGACGAATTTTTAACAAAGAACCAATTAAAGCTGAAGCTCCGCCAATTCTGCCCCCTTTTTGCAGGTATTTTAATGAAGCTGGAACGAAATAAAATTGGACTTTATCCGCAATGTTACGGGCGGCTTCCATTACCTCCTCCATCCTCTTTCCTGCTTGGGCAGCTATTGCTGCCTCTATGACCTGAAGGCCTAAAGCCATGCAATTGGTTTTGGAATCCAGTATTTCGATTCTTGCCCGGGGATATTTTTCTAGTACCAGTTTTTTAGCTCTCAAAGCAGAATCATGGGTACCGCTCATTTGAGCGGATATAAAAATCCCCAGGACTTCTTCCCCGCGGGCGACTATTTCTTTGAAAATATTATAAAAATCTCCTGGGGCTGGCTGGGAAGAAGTTGGAATTAGATTTTCCCGTTCCATTTTGTCATAAAAATAATCATAAGGAACACTTGTCTCAGCAAATGATTCATCTGGAAAATTTACCCGCAGATTTACCACACTAATACCAAGTTTTTCACGAGTGGGCTGATCAATATAGGAAGTGCTGTCAGTTACTAATCTTACCGGCATAATATTCCTCCGATCTGTGGTTTGTAAAGCCAATTACTACTTATGGTGCAAAACCCATGTAGCAATCAGGGATTTTTTTTCATGGTATTTTAAATGTAATCAAAATATCAGTTAAAGAAAAGCCTTAAATATTAAATATGGGCAAATAAACCGAGATGATGCCCTGACAGGATATAAAGATAGTTACCCGCAAAAAATGTTTAAATTGTGTATAATTTAACCATATGAATTAATAGATAAGGGCCAAGTAAGGGTGACTTTTATTATAAATAGCCGGTTTAAGGCAAATAGGCAACCACACTAAAAATTTTGGAGGGGAAAATGTGAAAAGTAAAGAACTGGCTCGATATCATTTGCATGCCCTGGAATACTTTTCTCAAAACCAGCAGTGCTCCCTGGGCAGCGTAATTGAACTTCAGGCGCAGGAACAGCCTCGAAAAACGGCTATTATTTTTGCCGAGCAGGTAATTACCTTTGCAGAATTAAACCGCCGTTCTAACCAATACAGCCATTTCTTTACTGAGCAGGGGTTTAGAAAAGGGGATACAGTTGCTCTTCTGATGTCCAACCGTCCGGAGTTTCTTATGGCTCTGACAGGTCTGGCCAAAGCCGGGATCAAGGTGGGGCTTATCAACTGCGAGATGCGGGGTGAGGTTCTGTGCCAGAGTATTAATCTGCTCCAGGCCCGTGGAGTAATTGTTGGTCATGAGTATCTTGATTTGTACCAGAGTATTGCCAAAAGGGTCAGGCTTTACGCTCCAACCAGAATCTTGGTTGAAACTGAGGACCGGGAAATCAATTTGCCACCTGGTTATGAAAATTTATGTGATCATTTACGCCAGGCAAAAGAAGAAAACCCCGAATCAACCAGAGATATATACAGTAACGATGTCCTGGCTTATATATACACATCTGGGAATTTTGGTCCCCGTAAGGCGGTAGCTATTCAACACAAACGCTTTTTGCTGGTAGGTCACCAAGCGGGGGCTTTTTGCCACATGGGTCCAGATACTGTCCAATATGTAGCTGTACCCCTATATATGAATATTGGGCTCAATCTATGTTTTGGAGGACTGGTTGTTAATGGCTGTACCATGGTATTAAAGAAACGATTCTCGGTTAGCCAGTTTTGGGCAGATGTAAAGAAATATCAGATAAACTACCTGGTAGGCGTCGGGGAAATGTGCCGCTACTTATTGAGCATGCCGGAGAATAATGATGACAAAAATAATTCTCTCCAAGTAGTAATCTGTAATGGCCTTGCTCCGGAATTAATGGAGCCCTTTCGCCAACGTTTTAATGTCGAACATATTATCGAAATATATGGCACAACTGAAAATGTGGGGTTTTTTATCAATCACCAGGAAATTCCCGGCATGTGCGGTAACTTAACCCTGGGCGGGGTCCGGCAGGGAGAGGTGGTTCGTTGTGATTCCGATGATACCAATCAGTTGTTAAGGGATAAGGACGGCAAGGCGATTAAGTGTTTGCCTGGAGAAACCGGGGTATTGCTCTGTGAGATAAACAATATAAGCGGTTTTACCGGATACCTAGGAGACCCGGAGGCTTCTGCCAGCAAAATTATCTACAATGTTTTCAATGAAGGTGATTCTTACTTAAATACCCATGACCTGGTGCAGCTCCATTACGGTGATTACATTTCATTTGTTGATCGGCTGGGGAATACCTATCGGTGGAAAGGAAAAACCGTTTCTGCAGATCAGGTGGCCGATGTTATTTTGAAATTCTTTGGCCCCGTTGAGGATGCTGTTGTATACGGGGTAAAGGTTCCCCATACCGAAGGACGATGCGGAATGGCTGTATTAAAACTATTGGAAGGTGAAAAACTTAATTGGCCCAAGTTTGTTGATTATTTGGACCGCCGTATGCCTGAGCATGCACGGCCGGTCTTTTTGCGCATCATTACTCAACTCGAGGGAATGGAATTGCTGGAAAAATATAAGCCCGACCTTAAACGGCAAGGTTATTCACCTGTATTGATATCAGATCCCTTATACTATTTTAACCTGGAAAAGAGTACTTATTGCCCTCTAACCCTGGAGGTTTACGAATCAATTCAGGAAGGGAGAATCAGGCTCTAATATTATGGTCCATTAGGACCAGGGCGGCCAATGAAGGAGGAAAAGGTATGAAGTCATTAAAGGATCGTCATAAAAGTTTACTTGATACATGGTATCAATACTGGGAACAAACCCCTTATTTTCGGTATTTGGACTACTCCCAGCGTTACCTGGACATAATTGGGCAGACTCTAAATCCACAAACCGACTGGGCAACTCCCAATCAGATTATTTACCAGCATCAAACCTTATGTTTAAGACATTTTCCCAACCAACGGCAGGATAAAAACAAACGCCCAATACTAATATTACCCCCACAGGCTGGGCATCATTCTAACCTGGCTGATTATTCTCCGGCTCAGAGCTTGGTTAGAGTATTCCACCGCTATGGATTTGACGTTTATGTTTGCCAGTGGCTATCTGCTACTCCAAAGTATAAAGACCTTGGTATTAATGACTATATTAGACTGACGGATGAGGCCGTTGAAGAAATTCGCCAGCGTACCGGGGTTTACAAAATACACCTTATTGGTCAGTGTCAGGGCGGTTGGCAGGCTGCTATTTATACGTCCCTTTATCAGGAAAAAATAGCCACCCTGGTCACAGCTGCAGCTCCGATTGACGTGAAGGCAGCTCCTTCAGATATTGTTGAAAATGCCCAGGCTCCTATGGAATTCTTTGAGTTCCTGGTGGCAACCGGTAATGGCCTTATGAATGGTAAGTATATTCTGTGGGGTTTTAAGCAGATGCAGGCGGAAGAACATTTCTTTAGAAAATACCTGGAGCTTTGGAAAATGGTAAAAGAAGAGAATGAAGAATATATCAAAAGATTCCTTCATTTTGAAAATTGGTACGAGTATACCCAATATCTGCCCGGCAGATTCTATCTGGAAATAATAAAAAACATTTTTAAGGAAAACAATTTGACCAAGCCGGGAAGTTTTTCTCTCGATGGCAGGCCGATTGATTTACGCAATATAAATTGTCCGGTTATTATAATGGCAGGTGCAACCGACCATATTACTCCGCCGGCTCAAGCTTTTGCCCTGAAGAACTATATTAGTACCAACAAAGATGATGTAATCGAGATACTCACTGGCGGGGGACATATTGGTACTCTTATGGGAACCGAAGCTCTCCGTGAGGATTGGACTGCAGTCAGTGAAGTTTTAATCTTATCAGTGTAATCTAATGGCAGTTCTAAAGTGGGGGTAAGGTTTAGGACAAGTTTAGCAGTTTTCAGAAACATATTTATCTTTTTTCTCAATAATAGTCTCTTTAGCAATCATGCCAAACAGAATTACAATTACGAAAAGCATTCCGGCGGTAATGTGAAAGGGAAGGGCTAACCCATACAGATCTTTTAAATAACCGCAGCCCAACGGCCCTATAACCCATCCTAAGTCACTTATGGCTCTGAAGGCCGCCAGGGTGCTTTCGTAATCATCTTTAAAAGCAAGGTCGGCCACATAAGCGGTGGGGACAGGACCCCCGATTCCTCTGCCCAAACCCAGAATTACAGAACTCAATATGAAAAACCAGTAGCTCATGCTATGGGCAAACATGACCAGACCCAATGCTGCAATAATACCACCAGGTACTATTAATTTCTTTCTTCCTACTTTGTCAGAAATACTTCCAGCAAAAGGTGTCAGGCAAAACTGCATGACAGCTATTATAGTAAGCCCAATTCCTACTTGGGAAGAACTAATTGACAGCAGTTCGTAACCCACGAGAGGGATCAAAGTGGTTTGAGTTCCCCCTACAGTAATCAAGGTAAGCAAAGCGACCAGACAGGCCAGGATAAAGTTTTTATTATATATAAAATTGCTGGAGCTTTTCGCTTTGGTGGTTGAATGGGCATATGACCAGGCTGCTGTGGTTTCGGCAGGAATGCGAAGAAAAACTGCTATACCGGTTAGAAGAGCCGCCAGGGCATAGGAAATAAAGACTGCATTGAATCCCAGATATTCTCCCATTAATCCACCAAAAGAGGGACCCAAACTAGTTCCAATAAGGGCTGCCGCCCAAAAGAAACTGATATACAAACCACGGTTAGAAGGCTTGCTTAATTCTGCCAAGACGATGAGAGCTGTTACACTGTACCCGGCAGTTCCAGCTCCTTGCATAATGCGCCAGATTATTAACTGCCAGTAGGAGGTTGTCAAACAGCAGCCAATGGCACTGATAAAAACGACCAGTGGAGAACCAACCAAAAGAAGGCGCCGACCCAAATGCTTAGAAATCTTGCCGGCCGGAATGTCCATTAGGACTCGGGCTGTACCAAAAGCTGTAACTGCCAAGCCCATGGCAGTTCCTATGGCCTTTTCTTGAACCCCCAGGGTAGCTATGAATTTAGGCAGAATGGGAACCAAGAAGGTTAACCCCATCATCAGCAAGATTTCTCCAGCACAGAGGAGAAGGATAATTCCATTACTCCAGATATTTTCTTTATCATCGGTACTTTCTGCCTCTGCGGCATATTCAGTCACAAAACCGATCTCCTTAATTATAATGTTTAATTATACCTTTAATGAGAATAATTTGCTTCAATTTGTTTTAAGTTGGCAATACTAAATCCGGGACTTGACAGGCTGGTGTAAAATTGTTTTAAGTTTTGATAGGCAGGTGCAGTTTTTTTATGATTTTTCCCATCAGTAAAGATTTGTATCTGGTTTACGCACCTAACGGGGCCAAATTTCCATACTGCCATTGCTTGCTGGTTGATGGCGATGTTAAAGTACTCTTTGATACCGGTTGTGGTGAGGAAGACTTGGCCGTGTTAAAAGAATTAAAACCCGACATTATAATTAATACCCACTATCATGAAGATCACATTTTGCATAATGCCGATTTTCCCGAAAGCAGAATCTGGGCTCATCGATTAGATGCCCCGGCCATAAGTTCAAGAGAGGCTTTCAAAGAATACTTTGGGTTTACTGCATTTGATAAAGACCAGTTGGGGGAGGAGTTCCTTGATTATGTGCAATTGCAGCCAACCCCTGTAGATCGTGAACTTGAGAACGGGGATGTTTTAGATTTTGGGCGTCTTAAGTTTAGAGTGGTGCATGCTCCAGGACATTCTGCCGGCCATTGCGCATTTCATTTAGAAGAAAATAATACCCTGCTAACTGGAGATATTGATCTGTCTAATTTTGGACCCTGGTATGGAAATGTGTCCAGCGACCTGGAAGATTTTATTCAGTCGATAAAAAAATGTCAGGAAATAAACCCCGATTTTTTGATTTCTTCTCATAAAGGAATTATAGCCGATAATATTCAAGAAAGACTACAAAAGTATCTTGATATTATTTTCCAGAGGGAAGAAAAGATCTTAAGAGCTTTGGAAACACCTCTAACCCTGGACCAATTGGCTGCCAAAAGGATCTTTTACGGCGACCGCTTTCAAGGCAATGAGCTCTATGGGTTAATGGAAAAAATAGCAATTACCAAACATCTGGAAAAGCTCATGCGCCTGGGTGAAATAGAAAAGGATACCGAAGTATATTTCAGGAAGTAGTTCCCATTATATTTAAGTAAAAAAAGCAGTAATAACTCGCAAAAGGCAGCTTTCAAGACAAAATTCGACTTTATCCTATGAAAATGTCGAATTTTCATTCTTGCCTAAAGGCTTGTGAAAAGATTATCATGAGATTGAGAAAAGGATCACAAAAGAAAGATCTATAAAGAGTTGTGAAAAGTTGCACAAATTTTTCAAATGAAATTAATAAAGGGTTTAAAACCAAGTCACGGTTTTTAATATGTGAAAAAAATAATTTTCACAAAAGAGGGTTGGAATGCAGGAGGATGAACATTAGCGGATGAAGAGTTAAGGTTTGGCTAAGGAGGGATCAGCAATGGCAGTACCAGTAGAATTTGCGAGAGTAAAGTACGGAATTGTTGCAGTAAATGCGGGAGTTACCCGGAAAAAATGGGAAACAGCAGCCAAGGCTTTTGCCAACATCTACAGGAATTGGTGCATATTTAAAGTTCAAGCAGGACGGGTAGATATGAGGTTGGTAAAATGGACGGAAATTGCCATCCTTGATTTGGAGCGCGCGATTGCGAATAAACATTTAGAGGTAGCACTTACTAAAGGAGCTGTGGTACTAAATAACCTTCATAAGCTTGAGAATATTATTAACGGAACCGGCAGGAAGACATTTGTTGAACTTAATCATAATATAGCTATCTAGCGTCATAGGCTACATACATGATCCCCCCAGGGGGATCATTTTTTTTGAGTAAGGCTTCTGGAATAGTATAGTAGTTTTTGTAATACCGCAAATATTTGCAAGCTATTTACTTTGCTGAAACGCAGTATTTCCATATTTAAGCTTCTATTAGCATTCCCAGGCAATAATACATTTTTATGGAGAAGAGCCGGAAATAGCCTCTATGCTTAAAAATACTAAACCTCAAGGAACATATTCTTTTATCTATTAAATCATATTTCTTTTTATCGGTTAGTGCTTTTGTACGAGCTTTGCCAAATAACTGATTTAATAATAATATGGCAATGGCAATAGTGAATAGTTACGGTGAGGTGAAATAATGCATAGAAGGAAATTAACGGCATTTTGCTTTTTATTCTTTTTTGTTGCATCTCTGATTGGTTTGGTCCAGCCTGTATCTGCTCAACTAGGGGACCAGCTGTTGGTGCCAGGTATGCGGGGCAACGATGTGCAGGAATTACAAAGACATTTGCTGACTCTTGGATATGCGGCTGGACAGGTTGATGGTATCTTTGGGAATCAGACTTTACAGGCAGTAAGAGAGTTTCAGGCTAATAACGGGCTGACAGTTGACGGAAAAGTTGGAGTGCATACTGCTAATGCTATTTTGCAAAAGGTAAATCAAAATCAAGGGACTGTTTCTCGGGGATTAAAGATATCCGGACAGGACCGATATAATCTGGCCCGGTTAGTTTATGGCGAAGCACGTGGAGAGTCCTTTGAAGGACAGGTAGCTGTGGCTGCGGTTGCATTAAATCGTCTGCAGTCTGGTAAGTTTGGCAATAGCCTGCAGCAAGTGATATTCCAGCCAGGTGCTTTTACAGCTGTATCAGACAAGCAGTTTTATCTTACACCTGATGCTAATGCCTACCAGGCTGCTGATGCGGCTCTGCGCGGCTGGGATCCTACTAATGGTGCCATCTATTATTGGAACCCGGCAACTGCAACCAGCAAATGGGTCTGGAGCCGGACGATAATTAAGAGAATAGGCAAACATGTTTTTGCCATCTAATCTGAATCAAGGGCATCTTCCAAGATGCCCTTGGTAACATCATTTATCAAAAAACCTATCAATACGGCCTTTATATTCATTAGTCATAAGTACTCTAAAAAGTTCACCTTTTTCTACTTTTAAGCCCTCTTCCAGCGGGAGGTCATATCCTGAATTAATCGCTTGCTTAACTGCCCTTACCGCGCTAGGGGACTTTGTAGCGATTAGCCTGGCAAGTTCGATAGCTTCCTTAAGTGCTTGCCCCGGTGAAGATACGAGTTGTGCTATTCTGCGCTCTTTCGCTTCAGGAGCACTGATGAGTCTGGCGCTGAAAAGCATCTCCTTGGCAGTACCAATTCCTGACAGACGGGATAGCCTCTGGGTGCAGAAGACCAAGCCCAAATTTACACCGGTAGTGCCTAAACGAGCCTGGGGATCCAATATTCTAATGTCTGCGCAAAGGGCCAATTCAAAGCCTCCACCAATGGCATCCCCGTTCACTGCTGCTATTACAGGAACTGGGGTGTTTTGAACCAGTTCCAATAAAGAATAGATTTTATCGAACAGTGCCTCGTTTTCCTCAGCATTATTATTTCTAAGTTCCCTGAGATTTAATCCAGCGCTGAAGATCTTGTCCCTTCCGCATAGTATTACTGCATTAACACCTCCCGTGCTTATATGACTGAAGATTTCGGTCAGTTCACTGACCATATCCTCGGAAAGGGCATTTACCGGGGGATTGTTCAAAAACAAAATGCGGTATTGGCCGTGGTCTTCAATGTCTACCATTTTTCTTGATGCCATGTCCACCCTCCTCAAGAACTAAACCCTATAATAATAGTAATGGTAAACAATCCCATATGCACATTAGAGGTCTGCCAGTTAAAAGCTATTCCGACAAGGTTAATACAGTTTATTCTTCTTTTTTACTCCAATAACCCAGTTTTTCCGATATTTCCTGAGTACAGCATAATAGGCGTTTAATTATAAAAGGTATTTTTTCCTGGGTTAACCTGTAAAGGGGGACATATACAGCAACACTGCCCACAATACCTAAATAATCAAATATAGGTGCGGCTACCGCACCGGCATCATAGGTTGTTTCTTCATAAGAAATGCAATAACCAGTTTGACGGATATCTGCCAACTGCTCAATCAACGTCTGCCGGTCAACTACAGTGTTTTTTGTCAAGCTGACCAGTGTTATATTTTCCAGCATGGAATTAAGATAGTCTTCGCCTAAATAAGCTAGTATTACTTTTTTGGAAGCTCCAGCGTAAAGAGGGGCAGCCATACGAAATCTGGAAACGACAGTTTGCGGGCTTTCAATACTATCGATGCAAATAGCCTGATAATAGGGCAGATCGGGGATTAACAAGTAAACTGATTCCCCCAGTTCTTTAGACAAGTTGGCCAAGAATGGATGAGCAACTGAACGAACTCCCAGGTGTTGTTGAGCAATATGACCCAGCCTGATCAACTGAAAACCCAATGAATACATCTTACTTTTTTCATTACGTTTGACAAAGCCAAAGTGTTCCAGGGTTTTTAGGGATTTTAATGCCACCTGTTTGGAAGTATTGAGCTGGTGACTGATCTCGGTTAATGAGTATTCCTTTTTCTGTTCGCTAAATAAAGT
Source organism: Syntrophomonadaceae bacterium (assembly GCA_050949885.1). GTDB lineage: Bacteria > Bacillota > Syntrophomonadia > Syntrophomonadales > Syntrophomonadaceae > JBMNGO01. The sequence continues at coordinate 45,047 of JBMNGO010000007.1, forward strand.
TAGTATCTGTAAAGTGCGTTCAGCAGATTGAAGTAATTGTGTTTTTTTGTCTTTTTCCATTTTTGCCAAAATCCCTTCCCAACAAATTAATATTTTAACCGCCTATATCAGCCATAAAATTTTAAATAACCTTATAAAAAAGTTTGTCATAAAAAAGAAGGATTTTTAAAAAATAAGCAGAAGTGATTGTTAAACATATATAACTAGTATTAACATATGGTTAACTGCCTTGATAATACCACTATAATAATGTTTTGTGAATACCTATTTTAGATGCCTTAAATGAACCGATTTAATAAAAATTTTGTTTAAACAATAGAAAAAAAAAACGGCATTATATAGTCATTAGCGCAATACAAAATAGTGTAGGACATGTCTTGCAATCTCATGGAGAGCCTTTGAGCTCCGTTGAAAATATCGCAAACAATATTTGAGAGCCTTTGAGCCCCATCTTTAAAAACGATGGGGTTTTTTTAGATGCCGTGTAAAAAAGAGAGCCTTACGAGCCCCCTTAAATTATGAAAGGTGTTGCTGGTATAAGACTAAAAGGGGGTCTTATTATGATTTTGGAATTGAATGAAGAACAAAAAATGATTAAGAAAATGGTCAGGGATTATTGTGAAAAGGAGATAGCTCCATATGTTGATGAATGGGAAGAAAAAGGTATTTTTTCCCGAGAGAATTTTAACAAACTGGCTGAATTAGGTATGGCCGGGATCTATGTAAAACCAGAAAATGGCGGAAGCGGTCTAAGTGTCTTCGATGGCGCATTGATTATTGAAGAAATGGGCAGGGTAATGCGCGGTATGAACTACCTGGCAGTGCATAATATGGTGGCCCGGACCATAGATAACTACGGTACTCCTGATCAAATTGAAAGGTTTGTCAGGCCGTTGGCGGCAGGAGAAAAAATGGCATCAATTTGTATAACCGAGCCTCATGCAGGTTCTGATGTTGGTGCCATGAGGACCTTTGCGCGGCGGGAAGGGGATTATTATATTTTAAATGGTTCCAAGGTTTTTATTACTGGAGCAGGCCAATCGGAAATATATGAAGTCTTATGCAAAACGGATAAAAACGCTTCCAATCCCTATGCAGGAATGAGTATGCTGATAGTGGAAAAAGGTATGCCCGGCTTTACCATAGCTTCTCCCGAGAAAAAGCTGGGTCTCCACTCGGTACCGGTATGCCAGCTCTTCTTTGAGGATGTCAAAGTTCCGGTGGAAAATCTTATTGGGACTGAAAACCGAGGATTCTATCAATTTGCGGATGGGATTAATGTGGGCCGGATAAACGTAGCGGCCGAGGCGGTTGGCGGGGCTCAGGCCTCACTGGAGGCTGCTGTTGCTTATGCCCAACAGAGAGAGGCTTTTGGCAAACCCATAATTGAATATGGTGCTATTCAAGGTCTTATTGCCAATATGGCCATTAATGTAGAAGCTGCCAGGCTCCTCACTTATCAAGCCGCCTATCTGGTTGATAAAGGAGTCCGGGCCGTAAAACAATGCTCCATCGCCAAGAAGTTTGCCACTGATATTTCCTTCCAGGCTGCTGCTGATGCTATTCAAGTTCATGGAGGTTATGGCTATTTGAAAGATTACAAGGTTGAGCGTTACCTGCGTGAGGCTAAACGGGGACAGATAGTGGAAGGAACCAACCAGATCCAGGACCGTATGATAATAAACGAATTATTGCGGGAAATGTAGGTTCGACCTAAATTTTGAAGAAAAGGCGAAAAACTTTGAAGGGGGGAAGCTTATGGCCAGCCGCAGCGACATAGAAAAAGTAATGGAAGCCAAAATTGAAGAGTTGAATGCCAGAAAGGCCAGCATTATAAATTATGCCAGTGAAAAGCAGCTGGAAGAGCGATTTAGAAAACATCGAATGACAGCCCGGCAGAGGATAGAAACCCTGCTTGACCCCGGTACCTTTAATGAGCTGGATATTTTTGTCACCCATCATTGCACCAACTTTGGCATGGATAAAAGAAATATACCTGCCGAAGGGGTAATTTCAGGTTTCGGAAAAATTGATGGGCGGCAGGTATTCGTATATTCCCAGGATTTTATGGCCCTGGGGGGCAGTTTTGGTGAAATGCATGGCAATAAGATATTGAAGGTAATGCAGCGGGCATTGGAAGCAGGGGCTCCGGTTATAGGATTATTAGAATCAGGTGGGCTTAGGCTCCACGAAGTAATGGGCCCTATGGTAAAATTCGGCGAACTGTTCCATGCCAACACAGTTGCTTCCGGGGTTATACCACAGATATCAGCAATTTTAGGAAGTGTAGCAGGGGGGCAGGCTTATTCTCCGGGCTTGACTGACTTCATAATAATGACCCAGGATAGTGCCATGTATATTGCCGGACCTTCTTTTGTGGAGACCCAGCTCCATTACAAGGTCACGGAAGAGGAACTGGGAGGAGCAGCCATGCATGCCAGATACAGCGGTGTGGCCGACATTGTTACTCCTGATGAAGAGACTTGTTTAACAACTATTAAAGAGCTGCTATCCTATTTGCCTTCTTCCAACCGGGAGAAGCCGCCCTACAATCCTTATGAGGACACCGGGTATGAACCTGATCCTGGGTTCTATCTGGGAGCTGCTAATTCGCGCAAACCTTTTGATATGCACAAAATCATCTATGCCATAGTTGATAATGGCCAATTCTTCAGAATAAAGGATAAATATGCCAGAAGCATGATAACAGGTTTTGCACGTATTAACGGCCATTCTATAGGTATTGTTGCCAATCAGTCATTGTTTCTGAGCGGGTCTATTGATTGCCGGGCATCAGAAAAGGCAGCACGTTTCGTGAGATTCTGTGATTCCTTTAATATTCCCATTATAACCTTACAGGATAGTCCTGCCTATCTTATCGGCAAAGATGAAGAACGCAACGGCATAATAACCCGGGGAGCTAAATTGCTCCACGCTTACTCGGAGGCAACGGTTCCCATGATTACTATTATGGTAAGGAATGCTTACGCCGGAGCCCAAATTGCCATGGGAAGCAAAATGATGGGGGCTGACTATGTTTATGCCTGGCCAACGGCTGAAATTGCCAGTGTGGGTGCTGACACGGCGGCCAGCATTATATTCCGCAAGGAAATTTTAGAGGCCGAAGATCCGGAAAAGGCCAAGAATGACCGTATTGAAGAATATACCCGCCGCTTTCTTAACCCCTATTATGCGGCATCACGGCAGGATATTGATGATGTAATCCATCCCGGGGATACCAGGCAGATAATAATCGCTGCTTTGGAAGCTTGTCAAAATAAGCAGGTATTGCGGCCATGGAAGAAGCACAGCAATATACCTCTGTAGAGCTAAAGTTGTAAACAATGGGCTAATAGTTAAAAATAACAAGAACTGGAATAAGGCGGAAATAATGTGATAAGCTTAGTTTAAAGAATTAAAAGGAGGGAGAACGATGGATTATAAGAAGATGTTTGTAAGGCCGGAGGAACTGCAAGGATATGAACCCCCCGGACATAGTGGAACGGTAAATTACAGGTTAATAGGCGAAGATGTAGTGGGTGCTAAAAAATTTGAAGTAGTGCTGGGCAAACTGAGTGTGGGTGGTGCTGCTCACCGCCACAGCCATCCTGATCTGGAACATGGTTATTATCTTTTAAAAGGTAAGTGCATAATTGAAGTAGGCGGGGAAAGCCAGGAAATACAGCCGGGAATGGCAGTATTTGTACCTCAGGGAGTAGAGCATGAATTAACCGTTTTAGAACCTGTTGAAGTATTAGTATTCTATGCACCGCCCCTCTATAAGAAAGAATAAATAAAACCCCCTTTTATAAAAACCCTAAAGCTTGTTATAGAACGGCAAAATCCTATTCCTTTTCCCTTTAACCCTTATTTTTCAGGATAAGGGTTATTTCTTTGCTTGTTTAAAAATTAGAGTCATATTAGCAGTCAATAAGTAAATAATAAGCTTTGTGGCGGATATAATTTTACTGCAGTCGTAAAGGGGGTGAATAGGTGAAAAAAAAGGTAATTGGAGTCTTTCCCAATGAACGGGTGGCTGAAGATACGGTCTCTGAGCTGCGCCATAAGGGATTCGACGGTGATATTTCTCTTTTAAAACCGGAACGCAAGAATCCCAAAGATGGTTCGGAGAACTTTCTGGCCGATGAAACCATCAATGGAGATTACCACCCCATGGGTGGCGGCAATACTGTGATGGGAAGCAGTATTGGAGCTTTAGCTGGCCTGTTAGTTGGCGCGGGAGCCGTTTTGGTGCCAGGAGTGGGACCGATTCTGGCTGTTGGCCCCATCTCAGGGATATTGGCCGGAGCTCTTACCGGCGGATTGGCCGGAGCCTTGATGGATTACGGCATTCCCGAGGAGCGCAGCCGATTTTACGAGGGACAGGTACAGGCAGGGAAAACTCTTGTTATTCTGCAGACGGAAGAAGAACGCATTAATGAAGCTGCGGATATATTGAAAAACAAAGGTGCTGAAGATGTAGAAGTTCATGGCTCTTAGCGGCAAGAACAGAAGGTTGTTTAACCCTCCTCCTTATATACAAAAATATGCTAAGATAAAAATCCCCAATCTTTCTCATAGGTGCAGTTTTATGACGGAAGTAAAACCCGCTAGCCCTTGAAGGGCTAACGGGTGTTTTTTGCGGATTGGGCTGTAAAACTCAGGCAAAAAAGTGGCGGGGTATAATAATGTTTAAACCAAGATAAAAGGTTTTTGTTATAATAGGGGGTATTAAGGAGGAGAGACCAAATGATTCTGGGGATAGATATTGATAATACCATTACTGATACCAGGGAGCTAATTATTGAATACGGCCTTAAATATATAAATGAAAACAATCTCCCCCATCCCGATTACTCGTCAGGATATTTGATTGAGGAAGTATTTGGCTGGGATCAGCCAACCGTTGACCGATTTTTGGAACAATACCTGGTTGATATCTACGATAATGTGAAGCCCAAAAAAGACGCCTTGGAAGTATTACGAGAACTTAAGAAAGACCACCGCCTGGTACTGATAACCTCAAGAAACCGGAATCACCCATTTATCAGGGAATGTACCTTGAAGTGGTTAATAAACAATAATATTGAATATTCCGCCCTGGTAATGAACCCCACCCAAAATTTGCATCATTTTAGTAAGCTGGCATCTTGCCGTGAGCACCAAATCGACATTATGATTGATGACCATCACGACCTTTGCTTGGAAATAGCTCAGGAGATTCCGGTGATAATGTTTGATCAGGTATACAATCGCCATGTTAATGCCCCTAATATTACCAGGGTAAAAAGCTGGCTGGAAATCAAAAGGATAATTGACCGCTGGACTCAAAACCGGAGGTCAGGGATCAAATCCCGGACTTGGGAAATCAAATCCCGGCATGGATAAAGAGGCTTCCGGATCTTAAGCCTCGTTTTCCCTGAATAAGACCGGACTCCAAGGCTTTGGTTACCGGTCCGGTACTTTTTATAATTCACATGGATAGGAAGATTATGGCAAATGGTAGGCGCTGCTATCTGGACGACTTCTTTTTTTATTGGCCTGTCGGGTGCAATGATGCCTGGTCCTCTTTTGACTGCCACCATAGCCGAAAGTGCCCGGCGGGGATTTAGGGCAGGTCCTTTAATTGTATTGGGGCACGGGATATTGGAACTGGCCCTGGTAGTAGCCCTGGTACTGGGTTTTTCAGCAGTCTTAACCAGCCCCGGGACCATGCTTTTTATATCCCTCCTGGGCGGCGGATTTCTCATTTTCCTGGGGGCAACCATGGTTCGGGATTCTCTGGCCGGCAAATTATCCATTGACTACTCTCTTGGTGACCACCAACCCCGTTTGCACCCGATAGTCACCGGGGTTACCATCAGCCTGGCCAATCCTTACTGGTCTCTTTGGTGGGCTACAGTTGGACTGAATTATTTAAACATTTGCCTGCAACAAGGTTTTGGGGGAATTGCGCTCTTTTTTTCCGGCCACATAGTTGCTGATCTTTTCTGGTATTCATTAGTAGCGGCAGCGGTAGCCAGCGGCAGAAGTATAATGAAACCGCAGATTTACAAAATCATCATTATGCTTTGCGGAATATTCCTGGTAGTATTGGGCGGGTATTTTATGATTGGTGCCTCAGGGATGGGGTATCCTACATCAAGCTAGCAGCCCTTAAATAAAAAAGCTCCTGTAAAGGAGCCTAGTTCATTCATAATCCTTAGATAATTTTAGATAATATGAGTTCGTATATTATGGTTCCGGGATGAATATTCCTCAATACAAATATTGCTACCATCAAAATAGGCAATTTCCGGACAATCCTTGGGCACGTAATCAACCGGGCACCTGGAAACCCAATCGGCAATCCTTATCTGTCCGGGGGCAAAATAAAGGGCAAATACGATACTCCTGTAGTCGCCATAACAACCGGCATGGGCTATTCCCTTTAATTTACCTAATACAATAACATCCTGAGCAGCTATGATTTCCGCACTTTCATGAACATCGCCCCATATAATAATTGAACCATCCGAACGAACTTTTTGACCGCTGCGGATATTCTTATAAACAACCGTATTGGAGGTTCGTTCTTCCTTATTATCAACATTATTGAGAACCAGTCCCTGTTTTAGGCACATCATTTGCAGTGCAGCCATTTCTTCATGGGTCAGGCCTTTTAACCCGGGGCCTTTAAACGATACGCTGATTCCCTGAAAAATTTGAGGGTTACGGTTAAAAGCAGTATTTAGAAATTCCACATAATCATCGAATTTACCGGGTTGAAAGACAAAAACCAGGTTTTTGTTGAAGCCTTTAATATTTATTAGTGCCAATTATTACCTACCTGCCTTTTAAAGGAATATTAATATCCAGGGCGGGGCGTCTGCCATCACTGATAATAGTGACTTCTGGTTTGCCGGATACTTCTAGATGCTTGGAGATTACTTTAATTACTTCCTCTTTTAGATTATCCATTTGCGCTGAAGAGGTGTTCAGACGGTCATGGACCAGTACATCTTTCAAGCGTTCATTGGCCCGGTTCCTGGGGTTTTTTGCGTCGAATCTTTTTAAAAAATTAAGCATTTTTCTACCCCTTTCTTAACGGCCGGCAAAAAGGCGTCCTAAATCCTTTAGCTTGTTCAACCATGAGGTATCTTCATAGTCAGGTATTTCCACCTTTTCTCCTAGAATACGACGTGAAATATTCCTAAAAGCGGTAGCAGCCGATGACCGGCGATCAAGAACTATTGGTTCTCCTTTGTTAGTTGAAATAACCACATTTTTGTCTTCTGGGACAACTCCTAGGAGGTCTATACAGAGGTGGTCCAATAGATCCTCAATGCTCAGCATATTTCCGGATCTTACCATTTCCGGTCTTAATCGGTTTATTACCAGTTTAATATCCTTAAACTGTGCTGATTCCAACATACCGATAATTCGATCAGCATCTCGAACCGCGGAAATATCAGGATTAGTTACTACAATGGCACTATCTGCTGCTGCAATAGCATTTTTAAATCCCTGCTCTATCCCTGCCGGGCAATCAATAAAAACAAAGTCAAACTGGGATCTCAGTTCATTGCAAAGATCGATAACCTGCTCCGGGGTTATCTCGTCTTTACTACGAGTCTGTGCAGCAGGTAGCATGTACAATTCCGGAAAGCGCTTGTCTTTAACCAAGGCCTGTCTCAAAGTACATTCCTTTTCTATTACTGCCACAATATCATAAATTACCCGGTTTTCCAAACCCAGGACTAAATCCAGCTTTTTCAAGCCAATATCCAGATCAAGTACTGCTACCTTATAGTCTTTTTCTGCCAGGGCGCAGGCTACATTGGCGAGAGTGGTAGTTTTGCCAACTCCGCCTTTACCAGAGGTAACAACTATTACCTGACATTCTTTGCTATTTTCTTCCATCACCAAAGATCCCCCTCAACAATTTATATGAATCCAGTTTTATTCCTTTAGACAGAAGTTGACATCTATTTAATTTTAAAGCAAAATTTGGTCAGGTTAAACTCCTAATTGCGGAAAAAAACGATTTGGAAGGAAAAAAGGGACGAGAGTCCTAACAAAAAGTTTCTGAGGTAGCTTTTTATTTCTAATAACAAATATTATGAAACACGAGGTGTTATGTTCAGTGAAAATAGCTGTACTTGGAATGGGAGGCGTAGGGGGATATATTGGAGGTCGCCTGGCTCAGGCAGCAGCCCAAGAAAATACCCAGGTTATTTTTATTGCCCGGGGAACTCACCTGGAAAAAATACGGGAGAGTGGAATCAGAGTTATTGATGGTGACCGGGAATTTACTGCGGTACCTTATCTGGCTACAGATGATCCTCAACTGGTTGGTACCGTAGATGTACTGTTGTGCTGTGTCAAGTCGTATGATTTGGAAAGTGCCGCATCCCAGTACCGGGGTATAGCAGGGCCTGATACCATTGTAATTCCATTAATGAATGGAATTCAAAACGCAGAGATTCTTGAAACTCATTTCCCTGATAGCCTGGTGGGCCAAGGCTGTATTTACATTTTCTCCCATGTGGCGAGCCCTGGTGTGATTAAAAAGGAATCAAACCTGTGCAAAGTAATCATGGGCAAAGACCAGGAAGCTCTGAGCAAGTTGGAGCCTTTACAAAAAATTATGGAAGGTAGCGGCATTTCCACTTACCTGGAACCAGACCCCATGCCACAAGTATGGACCAAATTCTTACTCATATCTCCCTTGGCCTGCGTTACTTCTCTTTACGGTGAAACAATAGGCAAGATAATGGAAGAACCCACCAAATATGCTCTCCTGCGGGGATTAATGATGGAGGCCTTTGAAACGGCAGTAAAATCTGGGATTGGATTGTCTGAAGAAATCGTGGACAAAACCCTGGACGCCATTGAACAGATGCCTTACGATGGTATGACCTCAATGCATCGCGATTTTGAACTGGGAAGAAAAACCGAATTGGATTCTTTGTGTAAATCCATTATAGATCTAGGTGAAAAATTGGGGGTAAGTACCCCCAAATACAAAAACATTTATGCCATTCTGAAAAAGTGGGCATAAGGGATTAGGACAAAAACACGTAAAGCACCTTGGGGGAATCAACCAAGGTGCTTTACGATTAGGTGCCCCAGACAATTATCACAAAAAATTACCTTGGCAGGAATCTATAAAAGTGAAATACTATGACCCTTTTTAAACCATGGCTTTGGTGATTATTGGTGAGTAAAAGCTTTAACCTATGGTTTGGCCTAGCTTGGTTGTTTCTTTTGAGCTAACTATACTCAACTTACTCTGTAAAGATGCTTCGGAAAAGCGTAACAACGAATCTAAAAAGCCTTTCGTTAAGTCGGTAAATAATAAATCCTTTCGGTAAATTAATATAGAATATCTCTTTATGGGGGGACAATCTATTATGGGTAATGTTTTAAATGTACCCATGTCAAGCTCTTCTTTGACACAAATATCGGGTAAAATAGCAACCCCCAAGGATGTTTTAAGAAGCAGCTTGATAGTATGGTAATCATATGCTTCCATAGACACTTTAGGACTCAAGCCGGCATTATGAAAAATATCTAAAATTTGATCCCAGTAATTAGTTTTCTTTCCATAAGCAATCATGGGTTCTTTGCTCACTTCGGCCAGTGTAAGTTCTTCCCGTCTGGAAAACTTATGGTGGGGCGAAAAAACAAGGATATTTTCATCAATCTCTACGACCTTTGAAACAAATAAAGGATTTACATAGGTGGGAGTACCTGTTTTTAGAATCCCGAAATGTGATTCTCTGCTAGTTACCCTGTCAATAATTTGATTACAAAGACCAACATATATATCTACTTCGATATTATTGTGCAAATTTTTAAATCTGTCTAATAAGGGAAATAGATGGTCAATACCCTTCAACAGACATCCTTGGAAAAGCGCGATATTTTACGTAATGGAATGGCCGTTATCTTAAATAAACTAAGATCTCTTGATCAGCCTGTAATTGCCGCTATTAATGGGCCGGCCATGGGAGCCGGATGCAGTCTGGCCATGGCCTGTGATTTGAGAGTCGCTTCAGAGAAAGCAACCTTTGGCTTGATGTTCGTGAAAAGAGGTTTAATTCCTGACTGGGGGTGCTCATTTTCTTTGCCACATTTAGTAGGTATTGGTAATGCCTTGGAAATGGTATTGACGGGTAAAACTATTGATGCCAGGACTGCTGAAAAAATAGGATTAATTAATCATCTTGTTCCACCCGAAGCATTAGAGTCAACGGTTCAGCAGTTATGTGAAGAAATCTGCCATAATGCGCCCATAGCTGTGGGAGCAGCAAAACAGGCTATTTACTACGGGGCTACACACAATCTTAATGATTCTCTAGAATACGAAATATATGTCCAGAATATGTGCCAACAGACAGAAGACTATAAAGAGGGGGTTATATCATTTATTGAAAAAAGAAATCCGGTTTTTAACCGGAAATAAGAAATAAGAATGTTAAAGAAAAACTTGTAATGACTGTTTAAATTATAGTTGTTATGACCATATTGATCAATTACTATCCCTTATTTATATTTACCTAAATAGGGCAGATCAAGTGGTTAGAACGAGAGCGAGTATATGATTACACTAAATGTTAGTAATCGAATTGCTTTCTGGTGGTGACCTTCGGTCAAAGGATTCTTTTTTATGGACTAAGCATATGCAGTTTTTGTTACCAAATTTAATTGATCAGTCTAGCATATAGGAGGTACCTAATTATGATCGGTATAACAAGTTTAGGGGTTTATGTTCCTTATCGTAGGATAAGCCGCAGCATAATAGCTAAAGAATGGGGGCGGCGTGCCCTAAAAGGTGAAAGAAGTGTGGCCAATAGTGATGAAGATTCGGTAACTATGGCAGTTGAAGCTGCAATGCATTGTTTGCGTACCACTAATCGCTCGGAGATGGATGGCTTTTATTTTGCCTCAACAACGGCGCCGTATAAAGAAAAATCAAATGCGGGACTTGCTGCAACAGCATGTGATTTGAAAGACGAAATAATAACAGCTGATTTTGCTAATTCTTTGCGCGCCGGAACATCGGCTTTAAAAGCAGCATTGGATACCGTTACATCCGGATCAGCAAAAAACATTCTGGTGGCAGCAGCAGATTGTCGACTTGGTTATCCCAAATCAGATCGGGCGCGGGAGGAGCAGCTTCATTAACTGTCGGTAACGACAATGTTATCGCATCATTTGAGGCCTATTATTCAGTTAATAATGAAATAGTTGATATGTGGAGGAATCCTGAAGATACCTATATCCGAATAGGTGAAGGCCGTTTTATTATGGATGAAGGCTATAATCGGAGCATGAAACAGGTTGTTGATGGGATTTTACAAAAAACCGGCTATAAGCCTGGAGATTTTAAAAAGATTATTCTTTCTACTCCTGATATGAAATCATATCAAAAGATAGCCAAAAAATGTGGTTTTGAACCTGAAAAGGTGCAGGATGCATTAATGTTGGAAGTCGGAAACTGCGGAACAGCACAACCTTTAATGCTTTTGGCAGCAGCTCTTCAAGAAGCCGAACCAGGCGACCTGTTTCTATTAGCTGCCTATGGCAACGGAGCCGACGCCTTTATTTTTAAGGCAACCGAAAACATCAAAGAAGTGACCGGGAGAAATAGCCTGAAGAAATACCTGCATGCCAAGATGTCTTTGCCCTCATATACAAAATATCTATCATTCCGTGGGCTGTTAGAAGGTGAGCCAGGCGAACCTTTTAGAACCCTCCCTTCCAATGCTCCTTATTGGCGTGATCAAAAAAGTATTTTACGCTTTTATGGAAGCAGGTGTAAAAAATGTGGTGAATCTGTTTTTCCCATCCAGAGAGTTTGCAATGGCTGTGGGTCAGTAGACCAGTACGAAGAAATTAGTTGTGCTGAAAAAACTGCCAAGATGTTTACTTATACCATAGATAATCTGGCCGGGCGCAGTGACGATCCGACAATTGTACAGTCAGTAGTGGATGCTGATGACGGGACTAGGTTTTATATGCTGATGACTGACTGCGATCCGTCAGAGGTTACAATCGGTATGGAAGTAGAGTTTACCTTCAGAAGGTTTTATGAAGGAGCCGATTTTCATAATTATTTTTGGAAGTGCCGTCCAGTAAGAAACGAAGAATAAGAAACAGAGGTGATTAAAGATGTCGATTAAGGATAAAGTAGCAATTGTGGGAGCAGGTTGTTCAAAATTCGGTGAAAGATGGGACTGCGGTTTTAGTGATCTGGTAATTGAGTCTTCATCCGAAGCTTTAAATGATGCTGGCATAGGCCTTGAAGATATCCAAGCATGTTTTGTTGGGTACCGGTACTGCAAAAGCAACCTTTCTCGGTCATCCTTGAAGATATCCAAGCATGTTTTGTTGGGCAACTTGTACAACCTTTAACAGGTATTGGCGCTTCTACAGTTTTTGACGCATTAAAGCTAAAAGGGATACCGGTGATCCGCAATGAGAATTGGTGTACTTCTGGGACGGTTGCCCTTATCGAGGCATGTATGGCAGTAGCTAGTGGTGCTTATGATATTGTTATGGCTATCGGAGTTGAGAAGTTAAAAGACAGTGGATATCCTGGACTTGGTGCCGGTAGGGGTATGAATCCGGTTTATGAAGCGCGTAGAACCGCTCCGGGTTCCTTTGGTATGATTGCTACCCGTTATTTCCAACAGTACGGGCTAACTATGGAAGAAGGAAGAACACTATTGGCCAGGATAGCGGTAAAAAACCATCATAATGGAAGCCTTACTCCCAGGGCACATTTTCACAACGAAATTACCATTGAGGATGTCTTAAAGGCACCTATAATTGCCTATCCGTTAGGTTTATATGATTGCTGCGGCAATAGTGACGGTTCGGCATGTGCTATTGTCATGAATGCCGATTTAGCAAGAAAGTATCGTGATGATCCCATTTATTTAAAGGGTTTTGGGATGGCTGTAGACCCGTTAATTCCTAATGCCAGACCAAAATTTTCCTGGACCAGCTTTGATGCTTTAGTGCAATCATCTTCCCAAGCTTATAAAATGGCTGGAATCAAGAACCCCAGAAAAGAGATAGACCTGGCTGAAGTTCACGATTGTTTTTCTATAACCGAATTGGCTATATATGAAGACTTCGGCTTTAGTCCGCGGGGTGGTGCCAGAGAGGATATAGAATCAGGTTTCTTTGAACTAGGTGGAGGTCTGCCAGTCAATACCGACGGGGGGCTAAAATGCTTCGGCCATCCTGTGGGAGCTAGCGGATTGCGTATGGTCTATGAAGTTTATAAGCAACTACAAGGCAAGGTCGATAATCCTAAACGGCAACTTAGGAATGTTAGCCGGGGACTTGCTCATACATTTGGAGGTGCTCCTCAAGTAAGTGCATTGGTCATTTTAGGGAATGAAAAAGGTTAGTTCATTAGGTTGGCATTTGTTTGTTGGTATACAGCCTTGTTCATACAACCAGCTATTAGGGTACCCAATTCTTTGGTACCCTAATATGAAATACACTAAAAAACTAAGGAAAATGGGTTGCAAAACCTGCTTTGAGTATTATTTATTCTGGAGTGATTTATATGAGGACCCGTATAACGGAATTATTCGAGATTGAATATCCAATACTCCTTTCTGGGATGAGCTTTATTAGCATTCCGCAAATGGCAGCTGCAGTTTCCAACGCAGGTGGTCTAGGTTTAGTAGCTACTGGGCCTCTTAGTATTGAAAATACCAGGAAGGCCATCAAGGAGATAAGGTCACTGACTGATAAACCGTTCGGAATGAATGTATCGCTTAAATTACCGGGGGGAATCGAAAAAGCTGCAGTACTTCTGGAAGAAAAAGTACCCATAATAAATGTATCTCTGGGGAAGGGTGACTGGATTGCAGAAGAAGCGCATAAATATGGCGGAAGGGTTATAGCCACAGTTGTTAATCATACCCATGCCAAAAAGGCCGAAGATTACGGCGCTGATGCATTGATTGTTACTGGTCACGAAGCTGGTGCGCATGGTGGGAGCATTACCAGTCTCGTTCTCATTCCGAGTATTGCAGATTCTGTAAAAATACCGGTAATTGCTGCCGGAGGCTTCTCTGACGGAAGGGGTCTTGCTGCTGCTTTAGCCCTGGGGGCAGAAGGAATAGCTATGGGAACCAGATTCATGACTACGCAAGAAAGCCCCCTACACACCTATTATAAAGAATTGTCCCTGAAAAAAAGTATATACGATACCATATATTCCGATGGATTTGACGGTATGGCAAGCCGGATTATGGACACGGAGGCTGCCAGAAGAAAATTAAAAAAGGGTATGGATGTTTTTGCAGCTTACAAAAGTTCTCGCCAAAGAGCAAAAGAGATGAACGTTCCCTATATAAAACTTTTGATGCAAACATTATCTTCTGGACTTAAAGAGTCCATGAAATTAGCTCATTTGGCAGAAGGAATTGAAGCTATTCGTATTGCGATAGAAGATGGCAACCAAGAAAAAGGACTTTTACCGGCAGGGCAGGGAGTAGGTCTTATCAATGACATTCCAACAGTGTCAGAACTGATTGAACGTATTATTCTTGAAGCTAAAACCACTCAAAAGAAAATGGGCGGGCAAATAAACTAAAAATAGTATCTGACAAAGACACAACTGGAGTAATAATGGTGGCTTGAGGACGGATATGAAAGGAGTTGTGTCAAATGTTGGCGGAATTTCGATGCAAGAGATGCAATAAGCTTTTGGGCAAACACTTAGGAGGTAAACAATTAGAGATTAAATGCCCCCGCTGCGGGCTAATCAATAATGTTAACCGCAAATTTCCGATACTGGCTCCATAGACAACCACGTCTTAGTACTAAACCTGGAATGATTAATTTAAGACCGTAGCAGATAGCTCCTGGGCTTTTTTAAAAAGGAGGCTTATTTTATGCGAAAGGTATACATCGTTGGCGCAGTTCGAACGCCTATTGGGAAAATAGGAGGGGCGCTAAGGACGACTTCGGCCCTTGAATTATCGGTAGTGGTTTTAACCGAAGTAATTAAAAGGGCAGGAATAAAGAACAATCAAATTGATGAGGTTATTTGGGGTCAAGTACGGCAGAATTCAGATTTTGCTAATATAGCCAGGGTGCTTGTCCTGGCGGCTAAATTACCGTATGAACTACCTGCTTATACTGTAAACCGACTGTGCGGGTCGTCAATGCAGGCGCTATATTCCGGATACCAGCAAATCATGATAGGCGATGCAGATATTATCGTTAGCGGTGGTGTTGAGAATATGAGCCAAGCCTTTCATTATATCAGTAATGGGCGCTGGGGCGATGGGCCTCTTAAGCTAATAGATACAAATTTGGAGGCTGTTACCAATTGCCATCCCACAGATATTTTCGGGGCCGTGCCCATGGGGATGACAGCAGAAAACATTGCTGAAAAGTTTAATATTACACGAGAGGATCAAGATCGTTTTGCTTTGCAGAGCCAACGCCGTGCGGTCAAAGCGATAGCCGAAGGCAAATTTAAAAATGAGATTGTCCCGGTTGAGGTTAAATCAAAAAAGGGTGTGCAGATTTTTGATACTGATGAATATCCCAAAACAGATGTGACTATGGAAAAGCTGGCAAAACTGCCGCCGGCCTTTAAGAAGGATGGGACAGTAACAGCCGGCAATGCTTGCGGTCGCAATGATGCAGCATCGGCGGTAGTCCTAATGTCTGACGAGAAAGTAAAAGAATTAGGAATACAGCCGATGGCTCAGGTCCTGGGCATCACAAGAGCGGGCGTTGACCCTATGCTCATGGGGCTAGGTCCGATTCCAGCTGTAAGAAATGCACTGGCTAAGACTAACCTAAAAATGTCTGACATTGATTTAATGGAATGCAACGAAGCTTTTGCAGTCCAGTGCATAGCATGTATCAATGAATTAGGATACACAGAGGAAAAAACCAATGTTAACGGAGGCGGGATATCCTTAGGCCATCCGGTAGGGGCTACTGGGACTAGGTTAGTCACAACTCTGCTATACGAAATGGGCCGCCGTAAATCAAAGTACGGGATTGCCACCATGTGTATAGGGGGAGGGCAGGGTATGGCTGTATTAGTCGAAAATTTGCAAAGGTAAAACTTATAAATTGCTAACTATTTTACAAAGGAATGAATTATTATGGAATTTAAATACAATGTCCGTGATCTTAAATTCATTCTAGAAGAATGGCTTCCCACCAAAGAAGTACTTTCCTATGAGAGATTTAAAGATAACTATAGTATGGAAGATATTGATATGATATTGGCAGAGGCCTATAAAATTGCCCGTGAGGTTGTCCACCCCATTAACGCGGAAGGTGATAAGAATCCAGTTAAGTTTGAAAATGGTGTGGTTAATAATTCTCCCGGGTATAAAGAAGTCTTCCAATTCCTTCAGAAGAACGGATGGGGATCCAGCAGTGAATGCATAAAGATAGAAGGCGGAATGCCGCTTATCCTGTATAAGGCTATATTTGAAATGATTACGGCGGCCTGCCCGGCCATGGGAAGCAATATTAAAATAACTTCAGGTGCTGCTAACCTAATCATTAAATTTGGATCCGAGGGAGATAAGAAAAAATTTCTTCCTAAGATGCTGGGCGGTGATTGGCAGGGTACTATGAATCTAACCGAACCCTCTGCTGGATCTGATGTAGGAGATGCTCTGGCCAGATCCTACCCCACCAGTGATCCCAGAATATGGAGAATCAGAGCCAATAAAATGTTTATCACTGCAGGTGACGGTTCAATTTGCGAAAACACTATTCACATGGTTCTAGCTCGTCCCCCCCAAGGTGCCAAGGGGTCGGCGGGTCTGGGTCTTTATATAGTCCCCAAATATTGGGTTAATGAGGACGGCAGTTTGGGAAAATTCAACGATGTTGTTCCCATTGCAGTTGAGCATAAAATGGGACTTCTTGGCTCTGCTACTTGTATGATGAACTTCGGTGAGAACGATGAATGCTATGGCATTATGCTTGGCGATCTCCCCGATGAAAAGGGTAAATCCAAAGGATTAGCCATGATGTTTAATATGATGAATGAATCTCGTATCGGAACCGGCCACAATGCCAATGCTCAGGCTACTGCCGCTTATTTGTTTGCGGCTCAATATGCCCTAAATAGAGTCCAGGGCTACATTAAGGGTCAAAGAGTACCTATAATAAAACATGCTGATGTCGGCGAATGTTAATGAACATGAAGGCTCATACCGAAGGCATAAGGGCTATGGTATTTAAAGGTTTCTACAACCTGGATATAGCGGAAAATTCCAGCGATAAAGCCAGGGCTAAGGAATGTGCTGACATAGCTGCCATATTAACTCCAATCATCAAGTGTTATGGGAGTGAAACAGCCGTTAAAATGGAATGTGAAGCCATGCAAGTACTGGGTGGTGTTGGTTATACCAAGGAATACCCAGTGGAACAGTACTTACGCGATTCAAAGGTTTTAACCATTTGGGAGGGGACATCTTTTATTCAAGCTAAGGACCTGGTGGGACGCAAGATGAACATGGAAAAAGGTGAGCCTTTCAAAAAGTGGATGGAAAGTATCAAGCATTTTATTACTACCAATAAAGGTACATCTGGTTTTGAGAAGGAAACAGCTGTTTTGGAAAAGGCCTACGAATGCGCAGAGATAATTTGGAGACTTATTATCTCGTGGCAGGCTAACAAGGATGAAAAAGGTGAGTTAGTCAATCTCTACGCCATTAGGGTATTGTTTGTTTTTGCCCAGCTATACGTGGCCACGTGTCTTTTGGAGCAAGCTGTTGTATGTAATAAGATAATTACAGGATTGTCCCATGATCATTTTGATTTAAATTTTTACCAGGGTAAAATTGCTAGTGCACGGTACTATGTCCACAATGTGTTACCTGAGGTGTTCACCCTGGCTCGAATTATTAAGAATGCAGATAATACTGTCTTAGAAGTTCCTGAAGATGCATTGATTATACCCTAAAAGGAAAAACGTGGAGCGCCTCTGCTCTAATTACTTCATTAAGGGGTTATGAAAAAGCAGTATTCTCCACCCACTTATTTTCGTAAACGGAGTAATCATCCTCAGATTTGTTAATACTTTTGCTTTAACATAAAAAGGCAATGGGGGAGCAACCTATGCTTGCTACGGACTTATACCGTAAAACGGCGGGTTTAATGTCTGCTGTTTTCTTTTTATCGGTAAGCCTAAAGTGAAGATAAATAAGTAAGGTATCCGCTGCTGGACGGTTACAATTTGAGCATCTTTAAAACAAAAGGATGCCAAAGGATTTGAGTTTTAATATTACCCTAATATTTTCGAGATTTCACCGGTGGCATTTAACAATCTCTCAATCAAGAAAGGCATTCTCTCCTGAACAAAGCGGTACAGTGGGATATATATGGCAATACTAGCAGCAATACCAGAGGATCTAAAAATTGGAGCTGCTACAGCACAAATATCATATGCTGTTTCCTCAAACGAGGTGGCATATCCCTGGCTTCGTATTATATCCAATTCTTTCAGTAAGGTTTCAGGGTCGGAAATTGAATTTTTCGTATACGGAACCATGTTGTAGTTTGACAGAAAAGATTGAAGGTAATTCTCATCCAAATAGGCTAGGATCACTTTTTTTGAAGCCCCAACGTGTAGTGGTAATGACATTTTTACTTTCGAAATAACTGTTTGCGGGCTTTCCACACTTTCGATACATACAGCCTGATAACGATATAAATCAGGAACAAATAGATGTACTGATTCGCCTGTTTCCTTTGACAATTTGGTCATGATTTTAACGGCAACTTGCCTAATATTATTGGACCTTTTGGCTAGATTACCCAACTTAATTAACTCAAGTCCTAATGAATACCTTTTGTTATTCGGGTCTCTTTGCAGAACTCCAATGGTAGTAAGAGCATTAAGGTGTTTTAGTGCTGCAGGCATCGAAACTTTAAGGGAGCGACTGATTTGGCTTAATGAAAGCTCTGGCTGTTGTTCGGAAAAAAGGGATAAAATATTAAATGTTCGCTCAACCGATTGTACAGAAGGAAAGGCATCTGCCCCATTCGAAGGCTTCAATGAAAAACTCCTTCTTAAATGTTTTGGTAAATTTATCTAGTCTCTATGTTACTGGCAAGATCAGTTTATGTCAAGTTTTCCCCGGTATAGGATCGCGTCAAGTTAATTGGGTTTTTTTGAAAACAAAAATCCCCTTTGATAACGGCGGTTCTAATTAATCTTAAGAATTGTGCCGTTGCGGTTTTCTTTCCTCTGTTTAAAATAGCTATGTTTCCAAAGGTTCATTAGTGCACCTGGTTTCTCTTCTTTAAGACTTCCTGGTCTAGTTTAAGTTGCCTGGCCTTGCTCAATTTGTTTCGTCTTTGGCTAACAACAAATTATGCACTACAACACCATTGGCTTCGAAGGCCCTTAATCTTGCCATTTGATTCACTCCTATTCTGCACCACCCCAAAGGCCTGGAGCTTAATCTGGCTGATAAAATATGGCTGACATGGCCCCCCGCGCTACACCCTACATAATCTGCTTCATATTGATTTCTTGCGCCATCCCAGGCCTAAGCGTTTTCATTCATCGTATCCTTTCTACTGCTGACAATTGTTATAAACTCAACGTGTCCTTTTTAACTATCTTTTCTTAAAGTAAAAGATATCGTTATCACAACTTATTTGCAGTATCCCCTTCTGAAAGAGGTGGTATAAATGGGACATCGCCTCTCCTGCGGCAAATAATTTCTGTCCCCAGGGAAAATCCCGCCAATCCTTAAATGAAAGGTCCCATTTCATCTGTGCGGCTACCTCGACACTACTCATGGAACGGTCCCCCAATATATCCTGGACATTTTGCAAGCGAGCTTTATGGTGATTCTTCAATTCATTAATGCGTCCTTGACAGTTCTCTATTATATAACGGTGGCCAGGTAAAACCAATTCAACATCCAAGGCGGCTATGCGATCTAAACTGTTAAGATAGTCGCCTAATACATCTTCGCCTAACTGCCAAAGGGTTATATTGGGCGTAATCTTTCCTAAGATATGATCTCCCGACAACAGCAATTTTTTATCTTTATCATAAAGACAAATATGCCCGGGGGTATGCCCCTTGGTTGCTATACATTGAAAATTGTATCTGCCCACTTTTATACTGTAGCCATCTCCTACAAAGGTAAAATCATCAAACATTTCTGGTGCATACCGGTATCCAGGATGGCGTTCAATGGTATTCTCTATTCCATCTGCAATCAAACCACTGTTAACCAAAAAGGCTTTAAATAAATTCCAGTGAGAAGTTTTCTGTCCTCCCCCTACCACGTAACCATCCGGTTCACTTATCCAAACAGTTGTCTGTGGTGTTGCCAGGAAACTAAGCAGACCGGCATGGTCAGAATGCAAATGGGTAATAAAGAGGTCAGTGTTTTCCATAGAAGCCTCCAACTCTCTTAATGCGTTTACCATAGCCTGGCGGGATTCTTCACAGTTAAAACCAGTATCAACCAGCAGGTTTCTCTCGTTACCGCGAATGAAATAGGAATTAGTTGCTTTTAAGGGATTTTTAGGCAAGGGAATTTCAATCTTATAAATATCCGGTAATACTTGTTTAATCATAGCTACTCTCCTTTCTCTAAGACTAAGTAAGCAACCAATTCGTAAAATAAAGCTTGTTTCATCCTCCTTTTGCCATGATAAATTATTTTATTTCCAGCTCTATTATAGCCAATTTATGGAACCTATGCTTCCCTAAATGCAGCTATGGAAGTAACTACTGAAGCTGTACAGGTTCTGGGCGGGTATGGGTATACCCGTGAATATCCGGTTGAAAGAATGATGAGAGACGCTAAGATCACCCAAATTTATGAAGGCACAAATGAAATTCAGAGACTGACTATTGTCAACTGCCTAAAGAACGGTGACATCAGTAACTATGATTATTAAACCCGTATATCTTGCATACCTCTGTTTACGCAATAAGATTAAACGCTTAAAGCAGGCAGTTATTATCTTGTATAATGAAAGTCAAAGGCGACTATTTTTATGGAGGAGGAGAGAATTATGGATATTATTGAAGCTATCAAGACCCGCAAAAGTATCCGGGGATACCTGCCAGATCCGGTTCCCCAAGAAATCATCAGGGCCATCCTGGAGACAGCTTTGCGGTCACCGTCGGCAGTCAATAATCAACCATGGGTGTTTACCATAGTTACCGGGGAAGTATTAGACAAAATCAGACACGAAAACGTAGAGAGCTTATTGGCGGGAGTTCCTGCTTATGATAGGACCTCCAGGTATGCCGGAGTATTCAAACAGCGACGTGTAGAATTGGCTAAAGATATTTTTGCCCTTATGGACATAAAGAGAGATGATGAAGTTAAACGTAAAGAGTGGTCGCATAGAGGATTCCGGTTTTTTGATGCTCCCGTAGCTATAATTATCTCCGTCGACAAAAGCCTGGATGGTTCCTGGTCGCTCTTTGATATCGGTGCCATTTCCCAGACTATATGCCTGGCAGCAATGCATTACGGTATTGGTACCTGTATTGAAGACCAGGGTGTAAAATTCCATAGTGTGCTCAGAAAGCACGCCTTGATACCTGAAAACCAAGACATAATAATAGGCATAGCCTTAGGATACCCTGACCCCGATTTCCCAGCCAACCAATTATCCAGCCGTAGGGAGCCTCTGGATAAAGTTTCTACTTGGCTAGGGTTTTAGATAGTTCACAACAGGCAAGAGCCAAGGCTAGTACTAACCTCTTGCCCTATATACCTATTACCTAGGAAAAAGTATGCTATATCCCATAAGGAATTAGGAAAAAACACGTAAAGCACCTTGGGGATCAGCAAGGTGCTTTACGATTAGGTCCCGGAGGATGCGGGCCTGGAGGATGGCTAGGACGGTTTTTAGTGAATATTTTGCATATACTGTATCTGGTGCTGTCTCCTGGCCATTTCGTCAAGGGCCTGGCGGGTACTGCCTTCCGGCATACAAAGCTTTAAGTGATTTAACAATTCGAAAGAAGCATTTCTAAGACTTTTCGCAAGAGCGTAGATACCTGCTGTGTTTTGATAAAAGGGCAAGGAAACACGTTCCTGAATACGTTCCATCAGGTTGTAAAAAGTCTTCAGATATAAATCGCTATCCCCCAAGACTGGTTCTTCACGCTGGATTTGCATGCCTTTAGACTGGTAGAAAAAGTTTAGCTCGCAATTAAGAGCATAGGTTAGTTTATCAGAGTAATAAATCCGGTTGGAATGGGCCTGAGCAATGAAGTCATCAATTGCTTTTGCGACCGAGGAATTCTGGCAGTTTAGTGAAATTTCATGAAATATCTTCTCAATCAGGTTTTCCATATCAATGCCCATTTTGTAAGCCGCGCTGGGAGAAGTTGGGCAGTTCAGTAAAGCCTTAAGGTTGTTAAAAAGTTCATTCGAGCTTTTGGCATTTTTGGCCATCATTGCTGCATTGTTACGCATTTTTTTTCCAGTTCCTCCTTGTTATCTGGTGGCAGTCTAGATTTGATACAAATTTCACAAAGTAATAGGAATAAACGGTTCTTAATTGTGATTGTACTATCTTTCACAAAAGGTGTCAATAGAATTTGTTGATAAATGTCGAAAAAAATCTAACTAAGATCCAACTGAGTCTTATAGGAGCTTTTATATAACTGTCTGAGCCTCTCTTTAAAAGGCAGTTAGTACTTAGGAATTTAGTAATCATGGGGTAAATATCTCCTTGTGCAAAGTAATGTTCAATGGCGGTATAATAAATACAACTGATTTAATTTTTAAGTATACCTTAGTAATGGAATAAAAATTAAAATATAATTTAATTACTCAGTGTGTAGAATGGAGGTAAATAAATGAGGGAAGATCTTATAAACTGGCTGTATGAGCAAAAATGCCACAAAACCGTGGAAGCCTTAAAGAAAAATGGATTTAACGCTGTTTATTGCCGGACCAGACAGGAAGCTTTTGACCATATCGTGGCTGCTGCCCGGGATGCAAATACAGTGGGATTCGGTGGATCTGTTACTACAACCCAACTGGGGCTGCAGGAGGCCATGAAACAAATGGGAAAGGAAACCCTTATTCATAACCTTCCTGATTTATCACCGGAGGAGAAGCTGGTTATAAGACGGCGCCAGCTTACCTGTGATCTGTTTTTATCCAGTACCAATGCCTTAACCCTTTCCGGACAGTTGGTAAATATTGATGGCTTTGGCAACAGAACGGCAGCTATGTTCTTTGGTCCGGAAAAGGTGATTATTGTTGCCGGACGGAACAAAATAGTTGAAGATACCGAGGCTGCTATTAAAAGAATAAAAAATTATGCTGCTCCACCCAATGCACGCAGGTTAAACAAGAAAACACCCTGTGCGGTTACTGGTTTTTGCAATGAGTGCGATTCTAAAGATCGAATTTGCCGAATTACAGTAATTTTGGACCGCAAGCCGGAATTTAGCGATGTTACAGTAATTTTGGTAAATGAGGATCTGGGATTATAGTCAATGGGTTATGGGAGGTGTTCGGAAATTTTACCATGTAATGGGGTAAAATTCCCGAACAACAGCCTCAAAACTCAAATCCCTTTTTGGCAGGAATTCCTTTTGCGTATGGGTGTTTGATTTCTTTCATTTCAGTAACTAGGTCAGCTATGTCAATTATTTCCTGAGGGGCATATCTACCGGTTAACCCCAGGTCTAACCGTTCAGGCTTGCTTTTGATTAATTCCAGCACATCTTTTAAAGGTATTAAATTAGAATATATAGCAACATTAATTTCATCAAGAATGACTAAATCATACTTATCTGACATCACAGCCTTTCTGGCTTTCTCCAGTCCCTTAACAGCCATCTCCACATCAACGGGGGAAAGATTATCTTTACTGATAAAGGTATTACGGCCAAATTGAGCTATGGTCACATTGGGAAGGTAATCTTTTATGGCTTTAATCTCACCGTATTGTTCGCTTTTCATAAATTGTGCCACAAATACCCGGCGTCCATGTCCTACGGCGCGCAGGACCAATCCCAGGGCAGCAGTGGTTTTTCCCTTTCCGTTTCCGGTATGCACGAATATTAACCCCTTATCACTGTGCTTATTCGCCATTCCTGCTGATTCCTCTGTAAATTTTATAGTTCCCATGGCTATTCCTCCCTAAACTCACTTTGGCCTTAAATTCACCACTGTACTTGTGTAGAACCGTTCAGCATTAGATCTTATATTGAACGGCCAAGCTCCTATACGTATCCTTACTGCTGTTCGGGCTATATATTCATTTTAAAAATATCAAATTATTAACCAAAACTGCAAAATTATAAATCAACCCTCCTGTATAGTTTGCCTCAGGCTTTATTTCTGTGTGGAAGCAGATGATTATTGGGGTATAATATTAACCAAAACAGCGCAGGTAGCAGCCTAGGCTGCTTTAAAAAGGAAAACGGTGCGAATCCGCTACAGTTCCCCCTACTGTGTTTGGGACGAAACCTGCTTTAATCCACTGTTTGCTGTTAGCGCAAATGGGAAGGTGCAGGGATTAGGATGACCATAAGTCAGGAGACTTGCCTGCCGGTTTAATAAAATAACCAACTTCTGGGGAATTAGAAGGGAGGCTTTATACATGGGAAAGGGACTTTTTGACTTTCGCCTGCGTAATTAAGCGTCGGGCGAATTTTGTTTTTTACAAACCAAATCATAGGAGGAAATAAGATGAAATACTTACCACAGGTAAAATATTCTCTCACCATATTGCTGGCCATAATAATGGTGGGCAGTTTTTGCACCGGACTTTTGGCCGACACTGAATCCCAGGTGCAAAAGGCCATAGATAAGGCCCTGGGCTATTATAATTTCCAGGGCGAGTATAATAATTGGGAATCCCTGGGGATTAGCTGGGCGGGAGCGGATACCCGGTCCAAGCTGAGAATAAAGGATAATCTGCAAAGCCCTGCTGATTATGCTGGTGCGTTGATGGGAGGTATAGCCGGCGGAGCCGGTGGGGAGTTAGTAAACAGTTACATAGGTACTCTGCAGGGGATGCAGGATCAGGAGGCAGGCCATTTTAATATTACCGTGGGCGAAGATGTTTACAACACTCTGAATCATACTATCTGGGCTGTAATCGCCCTGGATTTTGCGGCCCATAACGGATTTGCTGTTGCTTATGACAGGGAAAAAGCCGTTGATTATATCTGCAGCCAGCAGGATGCCAGCGGCGGATTTAATGAAGGCGGGTGGGGTGTTGATGTTGATTCAACTGCCCATGCTTTAATTGCCCTGGCAGCGGATAAAGAGGAAAAAGCAGCCGTGATTGACAAAGCCCTGGAATATTTGCGCAATCAGCAGCTGGACTCCGGAGCTTTTGACAACTGGGGCGAAAGCCCGGATTCCACAGCGGCGGTACTGGAAGCTCTTACTGCTCTTAATATGGATCCCCTAGCTGAATCCTGGTTAAAAGAGGAGAACAACATGGTAGAGGCTCTCCTAAGTTACCAACTGGATAATGGAGCTTTTTTCTCTCCCTGGAACCCGGGGGAAGCGAATGCAATGACTACCTGGAATGCTTTGTTGGCTCTGGGCGATCTGGTTAACAACCGGTCCAAATATATGAGTCCCATGCCCCCCAATAACGGTTGGAGCCTGGCCATAGACGGAGAAGAGTCCCTGGCCTTGGGGCATGATGCGGCCCTTAATCTGGTATTGCATAATTCAGGTGATAATGCCTCGGAAGTCCTGGCAGTAGCAGCCTTGTATAATGTGGCCAACGAGTATATGGTGACTTATATTTCTATGTTTACTGAGATTAAGGCCGGCTCCGGGTTCTGTTTGGGCTGTGGATTTCCCATTCCCGATGAAGGGGAATATGAAGTGAGATTTTTTGTATGGGATAACTGGAATAATCAACAGCCTCTTCTCAGTCCGAGTGCTATCCGGCTGCCGTAGGAGGTGCGTGACTGTTGAATAAGAAAAGAACGGCTCTATTTATCCTAATACTTCTCTTAACAGCTTTTTCCCCGGGAATGGCGCTGGGCAATGATCTAGCTGTTGATCAGCCACTGATTGAAGGCAGCCAGGTAACCTTGACGGGGCAAGGTCTTTCTGGCCAATGGGTGACCGTGATGGTTACGCGAGTAGACGGAAATAGGGCCTACATCGGCCAGCAGAGAACATCTGCAGCTGGAGATTTTGCCTTTGTTTTTACCCTGAACCAGGGCAATTACAGTGCCAGCATTTCCTCGCGGGGGCAAACAGCAGCCGTGGATTCTATAATAATTACCGCTGATCCCACGGATCCTGGAGGAAATGGTAATTCGGGAGGCATTGATCCTTCAGACGAATGCTGCTGTTTTATTTCGGTAACAGGTGATGCGGAAAAAGGAAGCATATTGGGCCTAACCCAATGGAAATGGACCAGCGGCAGACACTCGGTAACTGATGTTTTAGGCTCCATTCTTAATAGTAAAGGAATAAGCTTCCAATTGGCAGTTGGGGGAGCCTATATAAAAAGTATTGACGGGTTAACGGAGAAGAAGCCGGGGCATCCTTTGAGCGGATGGCTTTACAGAGTAAATGGGGTTTTCCCCGGTGTGAGTCCTGCCGATTATATGGTGCAGGACGGAGATGTGATAGATATTATTTATACCCTGGATGGGGGACAGGATGTGGGAGCTCCTGCTTACCTGGAACCGGAGAAACCAGTGCTAAATACCAATAATATTTCTTCTGCCTTTTCAAGATATGCCAATGCACTGGGATCACTGGGCGAAACCTGTATCTTTCTCAATACTAAGGAAATAATGAGCTTTAAAGAGGCGGAGTTTTTAAGAGAGCAGTTTCGGGCCAACCAGGTCAGGCTCAGTGGGTTGGCAGGCCCCAATGAAACCTTTCTGTCTGATGAAGCGGGTGAAGTATTGCTTTTCATACCTGAAAAAGCCCTGCAGAAGAACCTGCAGATCACCGTAACTGAGCTTGATCCCGGGAAAGAGCCCACCAGCCGGAGCTATAGAATAGGATCTTCAGTTTATGAGTTTGGCCCGGAAGGAACCCAGTTTGACCAGCCTGTCAGCATAATTATAAAGTGCCCATTGTCTGATCAAGATAAACTGGAGGGATTAACCCCTGCCCGGTATGACGGAAAAATAGGGGAGTGGATACCTTTTCCGGGGGTTATCGATCTTGAAGAGGGCCTGGTAATATTTAATACCGATCATTTTTCCCAATACGCGGTTGTACAAAAAATGCCCCCGCAAAAGACTTTCAGCGATGTAGGGCCTGAATTTTCTTGGGCTGAGGACTCTATTGAAGTACTAGCCCAAATGGATATTGTAAAAGGGGTTAATGGTTGTTTTGAACCGGGGCGTGATATTACCCGGGCAGAAATGCTGGCCTTGCTGATAAGAGCCGGTGAATTTGAAAATCCAGTGCGGGGTAATACCGTTTTTAGCGATGTGGCGGAAAACCACTGGTTCTTTACAATTGTTCAAAAGGCCTATGCCCTTGGTTTGGTTAAAGGTTACCCGGATGGCAGTTTTAAACCTGGCCAGCCTGTAACCTGGAATGAAGCCGCCGCTGTCCTGGACCGGATGGCGGCCGCCCGGACGAATGGGGAAAAAATAGCAGGTGATGACCACCATAGGTGGCCTCCTGACTCGCCCCTGTATGCCAAAAAGGCAGGGTTATTCTCCCGCTATGCACCCTTCCAGGGTGACTATTACCTATCCAGAGCTGAAGCAGCTGTACTGGTACATAAAAACCTCAAAACCATAAAGGGTGAATAAGGCTGTGGGGTTTAGGCACGGCCGGCAAGTATTTGCCGAAAAATTGACTGAGGCAGGGACATTACCATGAAGAAAAAACCGGCCATAGCATTAATAATGATGATCTGCTGGTTTATAGTATGGCCGGGGTGCGCAGGAGATATCTCCCAGGTTGCGGACCTGCGACCTGAAGGGCAGAGGGAAGAAATACCTGTAGAATCTTCCCCTGCGGCTAGCCTAGCGGCGCCTCCTGCCAGCCCGGAGGAACCACCTGATAGCAGTGAGACTAAGCCGCCGGTTCAGGAAAACTCGGGCAGCCCACAAGCGGGCTACAGTGAGGCATCCATTCGGCTGGTAGTTTCTTGCGATTATGGTCAGGAAACGGTTTTTGACAGCCGGGTTAAAGCCTTGGCCAACAGCAGTGTTATGGATGTTACCTCCAGGCATCTGGAGGTGGAACAAGCCTATGGAGGCGGTTTTGTAAATTCCATAAACGGAATAGCCTCCGGGTATACGGGCCAGTCGGGCGGTGCCCGCAAGAAAAAGGACTGGTTTTTATTTATTAATGGAGTACTTTCAGGTACCGGTGCTGATGAAATAAAAGTTCAGGATGGCGATACCATCTGGTGGGATTATCATAACTGGGGCACTAGCGCTTTTACCCCGGCCATATTGGGGGCTTATCCACAGCCCTTTTCCCGCCAGGCTTTGGTTTTATTCAGTCCCTCCTGCAGTACCCAAGCCCACGCTATCAAGGCAAAGCTTACAGGCCACACCGAGATAGCGGAATTGTCGGGTGGGGAGGTTATTAATAGAAAACAACCCACCATCCTGGTGGGTCTTTTAGAGGAGATTAATGATTATGCGGAGGTTATGTCATTTTTTCAGCAGCCAAGTAAAACGGGGCTATTTTTTCAAATAGATTCCGGGGAGATGCTTGCTCTCAACAGGGATTTGCAAGCTACCGGCAAAAGGGTCTCCAATGGCGGAGCCGGTATAGGGATTACCGGCAGCGGGATGGGCGACCATAATCCTCTTTTATTTGTAATAGGTGCTGATCTTCCAGGACTGGAAAAAGCATTAGGGGTGCTATTAGGAGATGCCATAGAACCCCGTTTTGCCTGGGGAATGCTCGTTGACGAGTCTGGCTGCTATTCATTACCGGGACAATAAAAAAGGAGTGAGAGTAGTGATAAAAAAATGGCCCGGCCAAGTGGCCAAAGTAATTTTGATTATTTTTGCTGTGCTGATTATTAACCCGAGCCTTTCCCTGGCTGGCTCAGACTCGGGTTACAAGGAGCTTTTGCAGGCATCTGCCCATAAAGCCCAAGAATTCCTGCAATCCTACCATAGGGAACAGGAATGGGAGGATTTTATGGGCTGGACTTTCCTGGCTTTTTATGGGGCGGAACAGAGTTTAGGAAACTTAAAAGATATTACTGACAAGTCATTGGCCAAGTTCGAGCAGAAGGTGAAAACCGGTGCAGGTTTTAATAGTTCAATTACTACCGACCTGGATAGGCTGCTTTTGGTACTGACTGCGGCCGGAGTTGATCCCCATAACTTTGCCGGCCAAAACCTGGCTCAGTCCCTGGCTGCCAGCCAGCTTCCTTCGGGCAAATTTCCCGATGATACTACCTACGGGGGCGAGGATCTGGTGAACGCCCACATCTGGTCTATCATAGCTTTACAGGCCGCCGGGATTGATGGATGGGATAGTGATAAGGCATGGAAGTGGCTGGCAGCAAACCAAAACCCCGATGGCGGTTTTAGTTTCATGGCGGGGATTCCCTATTCGGATGTTGATGTAACTGCCAGTGCGGTTATTGCCCTGGCTATGGCGGGCACGACCGCAGATGATGCGGTTTTAAAGAGGGCTATGGAGTTCCTCCTCAGCCAGCAAACCCAAAGCGGCCATTTTGCCAGTTTCAATGAGGAAAATCTTGAATCAACGGCCATGGTCATACAAGCATTAATTACAGCGGGAATTGATCCGCAAGCAGATACTCTTTCCCGAAACGGTCGGGGCCTGGTTGATATTCTCTTATCGTACCAGAATGAAGACGGGTCCTTTTCCCATCTTCCAGGAGGAAAGGGCAATGTTATGGCTACCGAGCAAGCACTATTGGCAGTAGGGGATTTGTTGACAGGCCAAAGTGTTTATAAACGGCTGATGGAAAACCGGCCAAAGAGTTTTTTCGTGGATGTTAATCCCCATTACTGGGCATATGAAGCCATAGCGGCATTACAGCAAAGGGGAATAATGAACGGGTACCCTGACCATACATTTAAACCTGAGCAAAATATTAAAAGATCTGAGTTCGCCCGACTGTTAACTGTCAGCAGCGGCGAGCCCTTTACAGATGCGAACCGGGATACTCCTTTTGCCGATGTTCAGCAAAACCACTGGGCCAGTGCAGAAATACTCTTCTGCCACGAAAAGGGCTGGTTGCAGGGAGCTGATAATCAGTTGTTTTATCCTGATAGGGAGCTTACCGGAGCTGAACTGGCAGCCGTGGCAGTCAGATTAAAAGGTATAGCTTCTGGAAACTCTGAGCCGGGATCCCAGTGGTATTCCTCCTACATAGAAAGGGCTAGGGAGGCAGGACTCTTGTATCCGGATTTTGCTCCTGAAGGAAAGGCTACCAGAGCCCAGTGTGCATATATTATGTGGAGACTCAATTCTGCCCAGTGATTATTATCAAACGCAGGGAGTGTGGCCTATCTGATGGCCATACTCCCTTTTTTCAGCCCTAGGAACTCCTGTTCATATTGTGGCCAGATGGTAGTAGGTTTCCGGGCCCACAATGCCATCAAGCCTGATTCCGCATAGTTTTTGCAGTTCCTTTACAGCCTTTTCGGTAAGGGGGCCGAAATAGCCATCAAGCTTTTCAGTGTAAAAACCCTGTTCCTTAAGATGAACCTGGAGCCAGTAAACATCATACCCCCTGTTTTGATCCCAGCGTCCTCTCTGCAAAAGGCGTCCCCCCATAAAGGTATGCAGAAACAGGGAATAAATAGTATCTTGATCCGCAATGCCGTTTACCGGCAGGGCGTGATCCTTCTGAAACAGCTTTACGGTTGCCTGGGTTTGAGCCCCAAAGACACTGTCAGCAGGTCCCCCCAGGGCCAGGGCATATTTCTTCCTAGTGCTGGCCAATCGATTTTGCATTACCCACACATCAAATCCAGTGGAGCCCTTTTTTAGAATCCGTGAACCAAAGGGTTTTGCTTTGGAGGGCAGGTAGGAACCGGTTATTTGTCCTAGCAGGAGAAAGGTGTTTTTGTCGGCCACCCCATCCGGGGTAAGATAAAAAAACTTCTGAAATAGTTTTACTGCTTCCGCAGTTTTATTATCAAAATTTCCGTTAACAGCAACCGATGCCATAATGGGACCAGAGAGCTTATTTAAATGCCACTGCAGGATACTTACATCAGTGCCTGCACAGCCTACCTGTAATAAGCGCAGGCCAAAATCGGTACAAGTCAATAAAATTCCCCCCTCTGCAGTAATCTATCCTATTCTATGAATAAGTGTGAGGTGATGCCATAGCCACTTTTAGACTTCTGCTCCCCGGTAAACAAAAAAGCTGATAACTATTGCTTTGCTACGGCATACTAGGTAATAAGCCCCGCAGAACATAAAATTCTTTGCTGCCGGTGGATGGCTCACCCAAAGACTTGAAAAATTCCTTAGGGACCGAAAAAGGCTTTTCATTAGAAGCGCTAAAACTGGGTATGGACATATGATAAAGAAAGACCTTAAAAAGCGGCTATTGGTGACTATAGTTTTATTCGCTCTTTTTTTCCTGGCTGGAGCTTCTCTGGGGAGGCTTACTCCCTGGTTTTGTATGGTTTTGACTGATATTGATGATTGGGAGTATATACCGCAGGAACAAAGCGTAATATATTACTATGATGGACAAGAAATGGGCAGAATCGGATATGCGCGGCTGCATAGCGAAAATTTCCCGGTTTTTTTACAGCAGGCAGTAGTAGCCGTGGAAGACCGGCGCTTCTATTCCCACCGGGGAATTGATATTATCAGTATAGGCCGTGCTTTGTATAAAAATATTTTGACCCGAGGCAAAACTGAAGGAGCCAGCACTATTACCCAGCAATTGGCTCGTACCCTCTTTCTAAACCAGGAGAAAACTTACTTTCGCAAGATTAGGGAAATTATTTTAGCTCTGGCTCTCGAACAGAAGTATTCCAAGGATAAGATCCTTTATATGTATCTGAACGAAATATATATGGGCAGAGGTTGTTCCGGGATGCCCATGGCAGCCCAGTCCTATTTCGGCAAAAGCATTAACGAGTTAAGCCATACGGAAATATGCGTTCTGGCTGGAATGATTAAAGCTCCTGAGCTTTATACTCCAGATGGAAACCTAAAGCTGCTGCAGCAGAGTTTCGATACAGTTATAAACATTCTTATAGCAGAGGGAATTATTAGCGCCCAAGACAGGGACGGTCTGGATTTTGAGTCATTAGAATTCCAAGCTTATACTCCACCAATGGTAGCACATCCCTATTTTGTAGCATATCTCAAAGAACAATTAAAAAGCTGTATTGGTGAGGAAATACTGTTTAAGCCCGGCCTTAAAATCTATACCACTTTGGACAGGGATATTCAAAAAACAGCAGAGGAGGTGACAGAATATTACTCCCATTGGCTGGCCCAACGGAGGATAAAAGCCGGCGATATGGCTCTGGTATCTGTTTCTCCGGATAGTGGTGCAATCAGAGCATTCATTGGAGGCGTAGACTTTGGTAAAAACCAGGTAAACATGGCCCTGCTTCCCCGCCAGCCAGGTTCGGCTATTAAACCCTTTTATTATGCAGCTGCTCTGGATGAAGGACTCATTTCTCCTGATAGTATGGTGAATAACCGACCCAGGGATTTTGGCAACTATTTCCCGGTAAACTATGCTGCGGCACCTGATTTGGTCACTGTAAAGGAAGCGTTGATTCATTCATATAATGTAGCTTCATTGGAGGTATTGGAAAAGGTAGGGATCAGCAAAGCTATTAAGAAATTGCAGGAGTTTGGTTTTACCACGATAACCAAGCAGGATAGGAATATGGCCATTGGCCTAGGGGGTATGGAAAAGGGAGTGTCTCCCCTGCAGATGGCAGCAGCGTTGGCAGTTTTTGCCGATAACGGCAGGTACCATGAAGGGTATGGTTTGGAAGAGGTTGTGGATTCGTACGGCAAAACCATATTCGCACATAACGGCAAGTATCGGTGGGTAATAAGCAGTACAACAGCACAAATAATGGACGATATGTTACAGGCTGTGGTGAGGCAGGGAACGGGTAAAAACGCCTATATAAAATACAAATGCGGGGGAAAAACAGGAACTACCAGTGATAGTCGGGATATATGGTATGCAGGTTATACCGAGGAGCTATCCACTGCTATTTGGATTGGCAACAGTGATGGAAGTAAAGTGGAGGGTTATGGGACCTGGGGCGGAACCCTGGCTGCTCCGCTCTGGCGCGATTACATGAAAGGAGTGTATAGTAAACAAGATCGGGCATCTGTCTCAGCAACCAAGCAAGATAGCGGGATGGTCAGACCGTCGGCAGTATTGCCTGATTTTTTGGAGCCGGTATCAGCAGGTCCCACTGTTGGTAATGCAAAAAATGGTTCATCAGCAAATTACCTGGGAGCCGAGGAATATGTCCATCTTAAGCCCTATTTAGTCCTTCCATGACTCAGAAAGAGAAGAAAGCAATTAAAACTTATCCCACCAATTATAAAATAAAAATATTCCAATAATTGCCAAAATCAGGCTTAATCCCAAGCACGCCATCAGAATTAGCACAAATGTAGTTGTTGAATCTTCCATTGGTATTTCCTGCCTCCTCATGCTCATAATATCATTTAATGATCCTTTTTGCACTTTACTAAAATTAACAGATCAACAGGGTTTATTTTTGATGTTTCGTGGCCATTTGGTGACAATACTGCAAATGTTGCCAAAAAAGAAGGTTAAACAAAGATTTTTATCGAACCTTATATGTTAGTTAGGACAAAAATTTAAAACACAGTTTTATAAAAGGGGGATGGTTTGGATGACAACAAAACTACACATTTTCGCTGTGTCCGACTCGGTTGGGGAAACTGCTGAAAAAATTGCGGTTGCATCCCTGCTGCAGTTTAAAGTTGACCGGAGTATTACTCGCTTTTCCAGAATAACCAACGAAGAGCATGTGTTAAAAATACTGGACCAAGCGGAAAAGGAAGATGCTATAATCATCTACACCATAGTAAAACCCGGACTGGCCAACTTCCTGGGTGAAAAAGCCAGGGAACGGAATGTTATGGCAGTTGATGTAATGAAGCCCCTTTTTGAGGTAATACAATCTAAAACAGGGTTACGGCCTGCATATGTTTCCGGCTTAACCCAAAAAATGGACACTGAATATTTTAAAAGAGTTGAAGCTATTGAGTTTGCCATAGACCATGACAATGGGCAGAATCTGGATACTATACACGAAGCAGACCTGATAATTCTTGGTCTGCCCAGAACCTCAAAAACTCCCTTATCTATGCACTTGGCTAATCTGGGGATTAAAGTGGCCAATTATCCTATTGCGGCAGAAACGGAAATTCCCGAGGAAATTCTAAAGCTCAAAGGCAGGGTGCCCATGGTAGGATTGACTATAGACATGGATACGCTTATAAGTTTGCGCCAAGAACGCTTAAGGAGTTTTGATGGATCCGCAGCTGACATTGATACCATAGATGCTTTGATTACCGACGAACTGGATAATGCCTACTGCATATATGCTAAACTGAAATGTCTGGTAATTGATGTTACTCTTAATAATATTGAAGAAATCGGAAATACTATCACTCATAAATTTAAACTCCCGTTAAGAGTATCCCATCAGCGTTTTTAAATAACTTATCAAACGACTTTTGGGGGCTGTATCCCTAGCAAGGTGCCGAAATATCAGCGAGTGAGCAAAGAGGGCTAAGAGCCCTCTTTGCTTGCTAAGCAGCTAAAAATCTTATATCCTCCGATAGCCTCAAAGAGGTAATAAAAAGATGCGGATAGGACAAAATATTTTTAATACTAAAACTATTAGGAGGATATAATGATGGATATAAAAAAAGGTATGATAGTAAACAAAAACAGCCTTTATAAAAGCGGAGAGTATGCCAAGGAAGAATACGAGGGGATTATTGTCTGCTCAGATACTAAACGTGGCTTATACAACATAGCTATTCAGCTTGATGAAGACCAGGTACTGATAGTGGATCAGGTAAAAGACACCGAGGTGCACCAGCGTCTCAATAGTTGGGTACCATACGTTACACAGATTCAAAGAGAATATAGTGTTGATATGGAAATGCAGAGTTATGTTTAATATTAGCAGCCACATAAATCAGAGGAAGCGAAACTCCCCTTAATTGCAGCTCTCATAATGCCAAGAACGGTCTTTAGCCCGGTACAGCCGGGCTTTTCTTTTGAGCAATCCTGGGGAAATAGTTTTATAACCTTTTGCTTCCGATGTTAAGTAAATAAAAGCATAACGACAAATTTATTCCTAAATGCTTAATAAATTTCCAAGTGCATTTAGGAACAAAGCCGTCGCTGTCTATTGAAAATAAGCCTAAAATATATAATAATGTCAATGGACATGTTAGGTGTGATTAAGTAAATATTTTCACAATTTATACAGACTAATACATGTACCATCATCAATTTACGAGCTGGGATGTTTGTTAGTTGGGGTCAGCTATTTGAATAAACATCACAATTAGAAGGGAGAGGAGAGCCAGGGTAAGGGAGACCAATTCCAACAAATTATAATTAAATTGGGGAGAGTGAACAAATGAACTTTTTATCACCTGCAGAAATCGCTGTAGCAGCTTGTAATGCTGGAAAAACAAAAGCTGAAATGGCCTTTGGAAAGCTATTTGTTCTTGGGATACTAGCTGGAGTTTATATTGGTTTTGGAGCCAACTTAGCAACGAAGATAGGTTCTATGGCGGATTCTGGCACTTCAGTGGGGCAATTCCTATTTGGAGCAACCTTCTCTATAGGATTGATGATGGTGGTTATTGCCGGATCAGAACTTTTCACCGGCAACAACATGGCCTGCTTTATTTCTGCTTTGAACGGACAGGCAGGTTGGGGAGGCCTTTTGTATAACTGGGCGGTTGTATGGACTGCCAATTTTGTGGGATCGGTTCTTCTGGTATATATTATTTTTTATGGCGGTTTCTGGGGTAGTGAAGCCGCTCTTGCTGACCAGGGCATTAAAGCCTTGGCTATTGCCAAGGGCAAAATGTCGCTTACCTGGAGCCAAGTATTTTTCAGGGCTATATGCTGTAACTGGCTGGTGTGTTTAGCAGTATGGATGGCCTTTGCAGCCAAGGATGTTGTAGGCAAAATATTCGCTATATTCTTCCCGATCATGGGCTTTGTTTCCAGTGGATTTGAACACTGCGTAGCTAACATGTTTTTCATTCCTATGGGTATCCAAATAGCCAATCAAGCACCTGCTCTCGTAGCTGCACAGTTCAACATGTCAACAACAGAAGTTGTATCATTCTTTAGCTATGGCAACTTCATTAGTGCCAACTTAATCCCGGCTACCCTTGGGAATATTGTAGGCGGAGCTTTATTTGTAGGCGGTATCTATTATTACACTTTTGTGAGAAAGGCTCCTGCCAAGAGCACTGACAAAGCCGCTTAATAGACCGGTTGAAGGATGATGTTACTGATGTCTGCGTTGAGCACTAGTAAAAAGGAGTTGTATATATCATCACCCCAACTGCAAACCGTGCCCGGAATAAGGGCAATAAAGAACCCTGAAAGGAGGGTACTGAGTGGCCAATTACATTGACATAATTGCCAGTTGCAAAGATAAAAAGGGCGGCATCATTGAAGCTTTCCATCTGATACAAGAAGAATACAACTATATACCTCAAGAAGCTCTGCAACAAGCAGCTAGAGTGTTTAATTTATCAGAGGCGCAAGCTTTCGGTGTAGCTACCTTTTATTCTTATCTTTCAGTAGAGAAACGAGGTAAATATATCATCCGCATGTGTGAGAGTGCTCCCTGTCATGTAGCAGGAGCCGATGAGGTCCTAAAAGCACTCGAAGCTCATTTGGGCATAAAGGTGGGAGAGACAACTCCGGATGGGAAATTTACCCTGGAATTGACTGAATGTGTAGGCCAGTGCCAGGCCACACCTGTTGTTACCATTAACAGCGAGCCAATTTTTGGGGTTAAACCAGAGATGGTACCGGAAATTTTGGCAGGATGCAAATAAAAAGGAAGGGAGGGAGAAGAAGATGGCAGGAGAATACCGTGTTTTGCTTAAATATGCCGATCAAATAAATCCTGAAAAGGCTGCCGATTATATAAAAGTTGGTGGCTATAGGGGTTTGGAAAAAGCACGCAGTATGAACCCCAAGGATTTAATTGAAGAAGTAAAAAAATCCGGGCTTAGAGGTCGAGGGGGAGCAGGGTTTAATGCTGGCATGAAGTGGAGCTTTGTTCCGCAATACCCGGAGACCAAGTATGTAGTATGCAACCTGGATGAAGGAGAACCAGGAACCTATAAAGATAGAATTATATGTCAGAAAAATGCTCAGGCGCTTTTGGAAGGGATGGCCATTTGCGGTCACGCTATTGGTTCCAATAACGGGTACATTTACTGCCGCGGTGAATATCCTTTTGTAGTTGAATTGCTGAAAAACGCCATTGCTGATGCTAAGGAATCAGGGGCTTTAGGGGAATTCAATATCGAAGTTCGTATGGGAGCAGGAGCCTATGTTTGCGGCGAAGAAACAGCTCTTATCGAATCCATAGAAGGACATCGCGGAGAGCCCAGGTTCAAGCCCCCATTTCCTGGAGTTGAAGGCTTATGGCGCATGCCTACAGTTGTAAACAATGTGGAGACTTTTGCCTGTTTGCCCTATATTCTCACTAACGGAGCTGACTGGTTTGCAGGGCTCGGGGCTAAAAGCTATCCGGGAACCAAAGTATTGACCCTAACTGGTGATGTGGAAAACCCCACTTATTTTGAAGTACCAACTGACTACCTCTTGCGTGACGTAATATACGAGTTGGGCGGAGGTGTGAAAGGCGGTAAGAGATTAAAAGCGGTCCAGGTAGGCGGAACCTCTGGAGCCTTTATTCCTCCGCAAAATCTGGATACCCCGATAGATTTCGATTCTATGGCGAGCATAGGTGCAGCCCTGGGATCAGGTGCTGTATTTGTCATGGATGAAACCAGGGATATTGTAGATATCATCAACCGCATCGCAAAATTCTTTGAACATGAATCTTGCGGACAGTGTACTCCCTGTCGTGAAGGTACTTTCCGGTGCAAAGAGATTATGGAAAAAATTAACATCGGTAAAGGTAATGCCGAAGATATTGAGAATCTTAAGGTGCTGGCCAGGGTTATGCAAAAAGCCTCTCTTTGCGGACTGGGGCAGGCGGCTCCCATTCCCATTACCTCTACCCTGCAGCACTTTGAACACGAATATTACAGGAAATTAATGTGATAGAAGGGAGGGAGAAGAATGGACATTAAACTTACTATAGATGGCAAAGAGATAACAGTGCCTGCTGGTACCATGCTGCTGGATGCATGCCGGATGGCTGGTGCTGATATACCTACTTTTTGTTATGACCCGGACCTAAGATTGGCTGGTTCTTGCCGAATGTGTGTAGTAGAACCCAAAGGATTCCGCAACCTGGTAGCCAGCTGTGTTACCCCCGCCCAAAATGGTATGGTCATCGAAACGGAAAGCCCTTCAGTTGTTGAAGCTCGCAAGGTAATTCTTGAACTGATGCTGGCCCGGCACAAACTGACCTGCCATACCTGTGAGAAGGACGGAGATTGCAGACTGCAGGATTATTGCTACCGTTATGGAGTAACAGAATCCCGCTTTGTCGGCGAAAAACACGGCCTGTATAAGGATGACCCTAATCCCTTTATTGAACGGGATTATGACAAATGTATTATGTGTACACGTTGTGTCAGGGCATGCGACGAGATTACAGGAGCTCGGGCCATCGATGTCATGGAGCGGGGACACCATGCCCGTATAGCCACTGCCTTTGACGGTAATCTGGAAGACTCCCCCTGTGTATTCTGCGGGCAATGCATAATGGTCTGTCCGGTAGGAGCCTTAAACAGTAAGATTGCTGCCGGTCGTGGGAAACCGGCTCAAAATAAAAGAGTGCTTACTACCTGTACTTACTGCGGAACCGGGTGTACCTTAGAACTTAATGTGCGGAATGATCAGGTGGTAGGAGTTACTTCAGTAAGGGATGAAAACCTAAGCCCGGTCAACAAAGGAGCCTTGTGCGTAAAAGGGCGCTTTGGCTGGGACTTTATTAATTCCCCGGATAGACTGACAACCCCTCTTATAAAGGAGAATGGGGAATTTAGGCCAGCTTCCTGGGATGAGGCTTTGAACTTGGCTGCAGAAAAGATCAAATCTATAAAAGACCAGTACGGAGCTGACTCCCTAGCTCTGTTTGCCTCAGCCAGAATTACCAATGAAGAGAATTATCTGGCTCAAAAACTCATGAGAGCAGCAATAGGTTCCAATAATGTGGACCATTGCGCCCGTCTCTGACACTCCGTTACTGTCGCCGGTCTGGGGGCAGCATTCGGAAGCGGTGCAATGACCAATTCCATTAGTGAACTGGAGAAAGATGCCAAGTGCATTTTCCTGATTGGAACTAACACAACGGAAAACCATCCGGTTATTGGCTATAAGATAAGGCAAAATGTATTGAGAAATGGAGCCAAGCTGATTGTAGCCGATCCTCGGAGAATAGAACTGGCTGAATTAGCCGACGTATATCTGCCGTTTAATCCTGGTACCGATGTGGCCCTGTTTAACGGTATGATGAATGTGATTATATCTGAAGGTTTGGCCGACCGGGAATTTATTGAAAACCGCACTGAAGGTTACGAAGCTATGGCCAAGGTAGTAGAAGAATATACACCGGAAAAGGTAGCAGAAATTTGTGGTGTTGATGCGGAGGATATTATTAAGGCTGCTCGCCTGTATGCTGAATCAGAAGCCTCAGCAATTTGCTACGCCATGGGACTTACCCAACATTCTACTGGCACCGATAATGTCAAAAGCTGCTGCAATCTGGCTTTACTGACTGGAAACCTGGGTAGGCCAGGGACTGGGGTCAACCCCTTGAGAGGCCAGAATAATGTTCAGGGTGCCTGTGACATGGGAGCCCTGCCGGTAGTGTTCACTGCTTACCAAGCAGTTACCAATGATGAAGTCCGGGAAAAATTTGAAAAGTCCTGGGGAGTAAAACTATCGGGAGTCAATGGACTTACCCTAACCCACACCATCAACAAAGCCTATGAAGGTGCAATCAAAGGTCTGATAGTAATAGGCGAAAACCCGATGATAAGTGATCCTGACCTCCACCATGTAGATGAAGCTCTTGACAAGTTGGACTTTCTTGTGGTACAGGATATTTTCCTGACCGAAACAGCTCAGAAAGCTGATATAGTGTTGCCGGGAGTAAGCTTTGCGGAAAAAGACGGAACCTTTACCAATACCGAGAGAAGAGTTCAGCGGGTACGCAAAGCTATTAAAAATGTGGGCGAGTCACGGCAGGATTGGGAGATTATCTGTGATCTTTCTACAAGGCTAGGATACCCCATGTCTTATAATTCGCCGGAAGAAATCTTTGAAGAAATTAGGACCTTAACCCCCTCTTATGCAGGCATGACTTATGAACGCCTGGAAGGAAGAGGTTTGGCTTGGCCGTGTCCCAACGAAGATCATCCTGGAACCCCGATTTTGCATAAGGAAAAATTCAATCGCGGGTTAGGACTCTTCCATGCTATTGAATACAAAGAACCGGCTGAGCTTCCGGATGATGAATATCCATTAATCCTGACTACTGGACGCAGCCTCTATCATTACCATACCGGCACCATGACCCGTCGGGCTAAAGGTTTAGATGTCCACATGCCAGAAAATGTAGTGCAGATCAATACTGAACTGGCCAGGCAAATGAACATTGTC
The DNA here is from genome assembly GCA_050949885.1 of Syntrophomonadaceae bacterium. GTDB lineage: Bacteria > Bacillota > Syntrophomonadia > Syntrophomonadales > Syntrophomonadaceae > JBMNGO01. Next base: position 85,850 of record JBMNGO010000007.1, read on the forward strand.
GATGGGGAAAAAGTACGGGTTATTACCCGCAGGGGCAGCATAGAAGTCAAGGCGGAGCTGTTGGAAGGCATTCGCAAGAATGTAATATTTACCTACTTCCATTTCGCAGAGGCAGCAGCCAATCAGCTGACTAATGCCGATGTCCTTGACCCGGTAGCAGCGATTCCAGAATATAAAGTGTCAGCAGCGAGAATAGAGAAAATCTAAATTTATTGTGACATTATAGCGAAATATGGTATTATTAATTTAAATTTGATAAATATCTCCGAGCTTTATAGCCTAAGGGTTTCTATGGCTAAAGGCCGATGGGTGTAATTGGAAACGGTTGCGCCTCCCGTTTTGGAAAGGAGAAGCTTTTATAAATCTGTGGTATTGGCAGGTTTATTAAGGTTGTGTCTCCTTTGACGCAGCCTTTTTTGTTTAGACAAGAAAAGCCAGTAGACCCCCTTTATCCATGGAATCCCTGAATAAGTTTATCGAACCCAATCTTTTTCTTCCCGCTTGCTTGTGCAAGCGGGTTCCCTTTTTTATAGAAACAGCAAATCTTATTCAATACGCCGGATTCCATAGTCCTTACTGTTGCTGCTATGGAAGGAGGCTCTTAGAACTATTCTTTTAGTTTGACGGAATGCGATTTTCTTGATAAGATATTTGGTGCGTCGGGATGTGGCTCAGTTTGGTAGAGCGCCTGGTTCGGGACCAGGAGGCCGCAGGTTCAAATCCTGTCATCCCGACCATTTTACTTAAAAAATCCCCGTTAGCCTGTCCAGAAACATGCCCTTTAGAGAAGTGTCTCTATCCAGTATTTCCTTTCACCCACTGCTTTTCCGCTGCCTCAAGCTTGTTGTACAAATCAATGCATTCTATCATAAGGATTATAGAAAACGTTGTGTAAAGGCGTGGATATTTAAAGCAGTCATCTGTCTAGCAGCAGTGAAATATTCCCTTAAACATAGTAAAAGCTCGGGACTGATACGATTACTGCCGCTCTCTTTTTTCGTTATAATCAGACTGAGGTATGAAGAATGAATATTAAACTGATAATGTTTTTTGGTCTATTCATCTTGATTTATGGCTCAATACATTACTATATAGGTTTACGTGGCTGGCAATGCTTTCAGGGATTGTTCTCCAACCCTCGTATTATTTGGTATTGGATCATCTTTATTGCTTTTTTGGCCAGCTCATATCCTTTAGCCCGTTTTCTGGCTCCCCGGCTGCCTTATGAAACGGCCAGAATGGTGATTTTCATCGGATCATACTGGCTGGCCTTCATGTATTATCTCCTGATCATACTCCTTGCTATCGATATTGTCCGCATCATTGACAGATGGGCTGGGTTCCTGCCGGCAATACTTAAAAACACCCCGGCTATGACAGGACTGGCAGTGATGCTGGCTGTTGCCGTCCTTGTAATTTATGGGACCTGGAATGCCAATCATCCGGTTATCAGGGACTATGAAGTAACTTTAAACAAAAAATCCAGCGACCTGGAAACACTGCATGTAGTTGCTGTATCGGACATTCATCTGGGATGGATCAATGGTCTCAAACAAATGAAAATATTGACTGATATGATTAATGAACTTAATCCGGATCTGGTTTTGCTGACCGGGGACATTATTGATGAAGGAATTGATCTGGCTGCGGAGCAAAAGATTCCTCAAGTATTGCGAACTTTGCACCCCCATCTGGGGATCTATGCAATTATGGGTAATCACGAATATATCAGCAAAAACGCCGACCAAGCTGAAGCTTACCTGAACAGGGCAGGAGTTGTAGTATTGCGTGATCAATGGATAAAAATCGGCAACAGTCTCTATCTGATCGGCAGGGACGATCAGTCCAGAGTATATTATGGTGGAACTACGCGTTTAGCACTTTCAGAAATTATGAAAGGCATGGAGAAAGATCACCTGCCAGTTCTGTTAATGGATCATCAACCTGTGGATCTGGAGAATGCTGAACAAGCGGGGATAGATCTGCAGATATCGGGACATACGCATAGAGGACAGCTATGGCCTAATAACTATATTACCCGGACGGTTTTCGAACAGGATTGTGGATATTTGCGCAAAGGCCATCTGCAATTGATTGTGTCTTGTGGCTATGGTACCTGGGGTCCGCCCATTCGAATCGGCAACCGGCCGGAAATACTAAATATACGTATAAAATTTGAACCTTCGGCAATATCGGAAATTACTGGGAACTGAAGGCTGCTGCCACACGGGTCTGGTAGTCTGGGTGGGGTGGTCCGATGGTCTGGGACGGTAATCAGCCAAGTATTGAACCCTGCTTATTCAATTACCTTGGCTTATATTTTATAATACGGGTAGGAAAGACCAGGGAGAATAAACCAATGATAAGAAGAGCACGAAAAGAGGATATGGAATCCATATACTCCTTGCTATGTGACCTGGAGGAAAAGATTCTTGATAAGAATAAATTCACAAAAATATTTCTGACCTATCTACGGAGTAACCATAGGCGGCTTTTAGTTTTTGAAAATAGTGGTGAAGTAATAGGGGTATTGAACCTGCGTATGGAATACCAATTGCACCACTGCGTCAAAATTGCAGAAATTATGGAATTTTGTATCAAGAAAGAATTCCGCTCAAAGGGGATAGGGAGAACACTTTTCCGTGCAGCCTGTCAACAGGCCAAGAATGATGGATGTTTGCAAATCGAAGTATGTTGTAATCAGTTGCGAACCAAAGCGCATCATTTTTACCAACGTGAGGGCATGCATAAATTCCACTACAAATTTTCCATGAATTTATAGGGACAAGTTGTAACCGAAAATGTGTTGGAGGTTTGAGCCATAAGGATATTTGATTTACTCTACATAAAAGTACATCATATATAAAAAATGCGCTATGAGTTAGGGGGAAGAGATTATGAAAAAACTACTGATTATTATTGCGGGCATTGGGATACTGGCAGTCTTAGCATGGCAGTTCATCCTGGCTCCGAAACCGGTTCCGCAAGTAACTATAACCAATCCCACCGGGCCGGTGGTGGTTCCAGTTTTGGGCATAGACAGCGGGAATGTTACCAATGAAGAATTTGAGGTAGGTATTACATACTGGAAAAACATAGATGAGGCTGTTGCCTACCTGGCGGCTGACCAAGCGGAATTTGCTGTTTTGCCGATTACCACTGCAGCCAATATTTATGCCCAGGGAATTGATATAACCCTTTTGGGAGTACATGAATGGAAAGTCTTCTACCTGGTGGCCAAGGAAGGAGTAGAGTTTAAAGACTGGTCCTCATTAATAGGAAAAACCGTTTATTCAGCCCATGGCAAGGGGCAAACAGTGGACATATTAATGCGTGCGGCACTGAGCAAAATAGGTGTGGATCCGGACCGGGATGTGGAGATTTTATATGCCCCGCCGCAGGAAGCGGTAGCCCTGTTCAAAGCAGGAAAGGCTGATTTTGTGGCACTTCCTGAGCCCTTTATAACCTTGGCCTTAAAGGACAGCGGCGGTCGTTTGGTGCTTGATTTCCAGGAATACTACAAGGAATTGTCCGGAAAGAAAGACCGAATCCCTGTGGCAGGTTTATTTGTCAAAAAGGATTTTTTAAAGGAGCATCCTGAGCAAGCAGCCCGGGTGGCGGATCTGTTAGCCCGCTCCACGGAATGGGGCAATCAGAATGTGGATACTGCCCTGCCTTTAGCAGGAGAAGTCCTGCCCATTCCTGCGCCGGTTATGAAAGAGGCCTTGACCAGGATTGACTTTTATTACGTACCTATTGCCGAGGCCCGGGCGGAGGTGGAAGAATTCTTGAGGATTACCAAAGAACTCTATCCGGAAGGAATCACAGAACTGCCTGACCAGGGATTTTATGCGCAATGAAATCGTTACTGCGTTCATTACTGGGTATAGCTTTATTTATTTTATTGTGGCAGTCCATAGCCTTGGTTCTGCAAAAGAGCATAATAGTTCCCTTTCCGGCCGAGACTTTTAAGGTAATGGGAAGTCTCCTGGCCAAAGGAATGATATGGGCGGCGGCCGGGCAAACTGCCTGGAAAGTATTGCTGGCTCTGGTTTTGGTACTTTTCATGGGTGTTCTGGTGGGGCTGGTTCTAGGGATGATCCAGCCCCTTTATGAAATGTCCCGGCCGGTAATAATGATAATTCAGGCCGTACCGGTTATTTCCTGGTTATCCCTGGTTCTTTTTACCTGGGGACCCAGCTGGCAGGGGCCGGTTTTGATTGCCTTTCTGTCCGTTATGCCGGTGGCCATTTTGACTACGGTTTCCGGTGTAAAGAATCTGGATCAGCACCTTCTGGAAATGGCAAGAGTATATAAGGTGCCCTTTTCCAAAGTGCTTAAAGATATTTATGTCGGATCCCTGGTGCCCTTTGTAGTAGCGATAATCGATGTCAGCATAGGGCAGGTATGGAAAGTGGTGCTGGTGGCAGAATATCTGGTGGGAAAGAGCGGGCTGGGAGTTGAGATTATCAATGCCCGCTATAGTGTTGACATTTCCAAAGTATGGGCCATTACTCTGATTGCTGTGGCATTGGGGATCATATCCGAACGGATCATAAAACTATGGTTAAAGAGGGTAACTAAGAAGTGGCAGCAAGCCTGACAGTCAAAGGCTTAAATAAAAATTTTGCCGATCTTAAAGTAATACAAAACTGGGATATTACCATCGAAGAAGCGGAAAAAGTGGTAATACTAGGGCCTTCCGGGTCGGGCAAAACAACTTTTTTGCGGTTGCTAGCCGGTTTGGAAAAGCCCACCTCCGGCAGTATTGAGATAAGGACGGCCCGGATCGGTTTTGTATTTCAGGAGCCCCGGCTAATTCCATGGCGGACGGTGTATGAAAATCTGCGTTTTGTCAGCGACAGCGGGGATGTAACCGGGTTGCTAGCTGCTTTAAAGCTTAGCGGCTTTGAGGAGTACTATCCGGCTCAGCTCTCCGGGGGCATGCAGCAGAGGGTGAATTTAGCCCGGGCTCTTATAACTGACCCGGAATTACTAATGCTGGATGAAGCTTTTACCTCTCTGGATTTTCCAATTAAGATGAGTATTTTTAATGAGCTTTTACAGCAATGGAGAAAAAGACGGTTTACAATTTTAGCCATAACTCACGATTTAAAAGAAGCTCTGTATATAGCTGACCGAATCATAGTGCTTTCTTCTACTCCATCCCGCATAATAAAAGAGTTCAAAGTGGATTTACCTGAACCCCGGGATTTCTACAGCCCTGAATTTTTAGAGCAGGAAGCTAGGCTATTGAGACTTATTAGCAGCTTATAAACCGGGACGGTCTAAACGGACCTAGGTTGTTTAAGGAGGATGTATAAAAAGGGACCACTGACAGGATTAAAAGTATTAGAATTCTCCACCTTGTTGCCCGGCCCGTATGCTACTTGGCTTTACTGAGGAAGAAATATTAAAAATGGAACAGGATAAGGTGTTTGATTAAAGATATGGCTTCTATTCAGGTGCTGTTTTTCCCCGCTGTCAATACAAACCGTTGGGAATACTTGCACTGATGAACCCCCGTCCATTACCTTGGAATTGTTGGAGCCATAGAAGAAGTATCTATGGCTTCTTGTTAAATGCCACCTAGTGTAAAGATAAAGGAATGATTCAGCCGTGCATTTTTTAGGCTGAATACGAACACCGCTTTTAGCTGAAAGGTTAAAAGCGGTATTTGTATTAATATCAGGGTATGCACAGGGCATTTTCTTCCACAGTCTGATAAAAAAGATGCACCCATGCATCACTAATACCCGGGTGCATCTTTTTTGGCTGCAAATATTTAATAAAAACCAAATGCGCTGTTCAAAAAGACTGGGAAAAAAGTTTTATTAATGAAAAGCAGCCGCTGCCATGAATGATGTTACTATGCCTTTGAGACCATTAGTGGGGAAAAAATTTCTCTAGCTATCTTCATGGCATGATCTTTGCATATATAAAAATGTAGAGTACCCAATAACACCATTTGAGAAGGCTGTAGTATTACAACCTTAATCCAGACAATGGCAAGCCCTAAGAAGTAATACTACCATCGGCAATAAGCCACAATCCATGAAAGGGAAAAGGAAAAAAAGGAATTCCAATGTCACCCAGGATTCGAAAAGGTTGACTCTATCAGTTCCAGAAGGTTAGTTGGGCCCTGGACAATGTTAAAAAGACGCAGTAAAAACTATTTTCCAGTGGAGGTCACCATGGAAATAAGGGTACGGGTTTATGGGATTCTTAGTAAATACGCGCCTGATATGCCCAATGGGAAAACTAAACACATGACTATCCCAGAGGAGGTATCGGTAAAGGATCTAATCACGGAACTAGGAATTCCCGTTCAAGCAGTGGGGTTAACGGTAATAAACGGATCCTTGAGGAAGGTTGAAACGATTCTCCACGACCAGGATGATGTGCAGTTATTTCCGCTCATTGAAGGCGGATAAAAATACCGGACTGGTATCCATACTGGTCCAATTCGCTGGTGAATTAAAATCTGAAGGAAAGATCCATGGAGATAAAGTAGATTTAGGGATTTGCGGTGAGGACCCTGTTAGGCGAATTATTGTATTAACTGATTCAGCCCGGAAGACAATTCAGCGAGAAAGGAGTGGAAGTAGTGAACAGGATAATCCGAGTCAATATGGGTAGTCTGCTGGTGACATGCGAGAATGTTCCGGAAGAATATCAACTGTTAGGCGGTAGAGCGTTTACCTCACATGTCATAGCCACCCAAATAGACCCTAAATGTCACCCTCTTGGTCCCAATAATAAACTGGTTTTTGCGCCGGGTCTGTTTACCGGCACTACCGTCCCATGTAACGGCCGCCTGTCTATAGGGGCCAAAAGCCCGTTAACTCTGGGCATCAAAGAGAGCAATGTGGGAGGAAGTGCTTCCCGGGCTTTAGCTAAACTGGGGATTAAGGGAATTATTATTGAAGAGACTCCCAAAAAAGATGAATGGTTTGTATTAGTTATAAACAAAGATAGGGTTTACCTTTCTCCTGCCCAGCATCTGGCCGGTTTAGGAACTTATAGAACTTGTGAGCAGTTACGAGCCGTCTTTGGCCAGAATGTCAAGATTATGGCAATTGGGCAGGGGGGGGAAATGAAAATGTCAGCCGCTAGTATAGCGGTTACCAATCAGGAAGGGATTCCTTCCCGGCATGCTGGCCGAGGTGGTCTGGGTGCGGTTATGGGATCAAAAAAATTAAAGGCTATAGTAATTGATGATTCTGACAGCAATCAGCGGCTAATAGATATTGCCAATTCTAAAGAATTTAACCAAATATCCAAGGCCTGGGCAAAAGAACTGGTAGAGACAAGAAAAACCCTGACCATGTTTGGAACCGCCAATCTGGTTGATATGGCTAGTGCCATAGGTGCCCTGCCTACCCGCAACTTCAGCCGGGGCAATTTTGACGGAGCAATAAATATCAATGGGGTTGCTTTGGAACGGCTGGCCAGGGAAAGAGGCGGAAAAACCGGCCATGCTTGTTCTCCCGGCTGTGTTATCAGATGCTCCAATATTTATAATGACAAGAACGGAGAATACCTCACCTCAGGGCTGGAATATGAAACCATCGCTTTGTTTGGCCCCAATCTGGAGATAAGCAATCTGGATCCCATTGCAGAACTGGACCGTTTATGTGATGACTTTGGGGTTGATACCATTGATGTTGCTCATGCAGTAGGAATATTGATGGAGGCTGGATTTATTGAGTTTGGTGATGCCAATAAAGTCATTGAGGTAGTGTCAGAGATTGGCAAAGGATCTCCTTTAGGGCGAATCATCGGACAGGGTGCAGCAATAACCGGGAGAGTTTTCGGTGTTACCCGGGTACATACTGTTAAGGGACAGGCTTTCGCAGGTTATGATCCCAGGGCTCTAAAAGGTACCGGTGTGACATATGCTACTAGTCCCATGGGTGCAGATCACACTGCTGGTAACCTTTTGCCCGGCCGTTATGGGGTTGATCCTCATAATCCCGAAGGTCAGGTACTGGCTTCCAGAAAGATTCAAATAGCTGCCACTGTTTTGGATGCTTTGGGGCTATGCAATTTTGTTGGGCCGATGCCGGATACCATGGCCAAGATCAGTGAGTTGTTGACAGCAGCTTTAGACCGCCCCGTAACTGTGGAAGGCGTATTGGAGATGGGGCGGCAGGTGCTCAGGGAAGAGATTGTTTTTAATCAAAGAACTGGCTTCGTTGCCAATGATAACCGGCTTCCGGAACACCTGAAAACCGAAATATTGGCCCCAGCGCAATTGGTCTACGATGTGAGCTATGAAGAGAGCGATAAAATTTTTGATTTTTAAGCGCGGTCTTGATCTGGACGAACCAAACAAACAATTTTTAAAAGGAGTGAAAAGCATGGCCAAGATAAGTGGTGGGCAGTTGTTCGGAAAGGCTTTGAAAAAAGAGGGGGTTGAATGCGTCTTCGTACTCTCCGGTGGCCATATCATGCCAATTTTCTATGGCTGCAGAGAAGAGGGAATCAAGGTTATCGACTTTAGACATGAATGCGCTGCAGCTTATGCGGCAGATGCCTATGCCCGCGTAACTGGCAAACCGGGTATAGTTGTTACTACAGCCGGACCTGGAATTACCAATGCAACCACCGCTATGGCAGAGGCAGCTGAAACCGGCATGCCGTTGATTCATATCGGTGGAGCATCGCCCATCCGGGAGAATGACAGCGGTGCTATGCAAAACGTAGCAAGTTTGGAGTGCATGTCCACATTCTGTAAATGGGCCAAGAAGATCATTCACACGGATAGAATTCCCGAGTATGTGTCAATGGCCTTCAGACAAGCATTGGATGAAAGCCCCGGGCCGGTGTACCTGGAAGTTGCTACTGATACCGTACATGAGCAGGTGGAGGAAGACACGGTTTATTTCCCCAGAGACTACCGTACTGATGCCATGCCTTTTGGAGATCCCGCCTATATAGAGAAGGCAGCGGAACTGCTTGCCAATGCCAAGCGGCCGGTTATGGTCCTTGGCGAGTCGGCCAGGTTCTCCTCGGAGTACGGAGAAAATGTGGAGGCACTGGCCACCTACCTTAGGATGCCGGTATTTGCCGTTACACCGGCCCGGGGTTTGTTTGCCGATGAAAGCGAAAATGAACTATTTGTTCTGGGTGAAGCAGCGGCTGTCCAGGCAGATGTGGTCCTGGAGCTGGGTGTGGACAATTCGCATCATGTCGGCAAAGGCAGGGCGCCCAAGTTTAATAAAGATGCCAAATTCATACAGGTACATGCAGACAAGACCATGATTGGATATAATACTCCGGCCGATGTAGGTATAGTGGCGGGAACCGGTGCTGCTGCCCAACAACTGCTGGAAGCCGTAAAGGCCAAGATGGGACCGGTTACAGATGAAAGCTGGGTCGAAGAGGCCAGAGCCCTTACAGCTAAAGCCATGGCTCCGTTTGCCGAGGCAGCTGTTTCAACTATTATGCCAATCCACCCCGGCCGGTGCGCTGCCGAAGTGGCAAAATTTTTGGACACCGAGGCTCGGGATTGGCATGTTATTTGTGATGGCGGAGATGCTGCCCAATGGATTCACTATAATGCCAAGGCCCACTATCCGGGACAGGTTATTAAATTCGGCAAACTGGGAACCATCGGGGCAGGTACAGGGTTTACCACCGGTGCCTGGGCAGCGGATAAAAAGCCTGTCCTGTACTATACCGGTGACGGCAGTTTCGGATTTTATTCCATGGAATTCGATACCTTCGTAAGGCATGGGGTCCCAGTGGTATGTGTCATTTCTAACGACTCGGCCTGGGGTATGATCAAACTCTCCCAGGAGTTGAAATTCCCGGAATATATAAAGGAACATGGTCATTGTGCCAACCAACTGGCCTATATGCGGGCTTATGAGAAACTGCCCGAAATGTGGGGCGGTGTTGGTGTGAGGGTTACTCACTATGATGAGATTATTCCGGCCATCAAAAAGGTTTACGAATCGGGCAAGCCTGGAATTGTTAACGTACAAGTAAATGAGCATGAGATGAGCCCCAGGACCCGTTCTTTTGCCGGTGTTAAAAAGTAAACCAGGTCGGTGGTGGAATTGTCAGGCTGGAAATCTCGAACAATGCAGCTTTGTGAAAGATTAGCGGTGCTGTGATATCAGGGAAGGTGAGCGATTTATGCAGGGGTTTGATTTTAAAGGCAGCGTGGCTGTAATTACCGGCGGGGGCGGAGATATTGGCCGAGGCATAGGCCTGATTTTTGCACAGGCTGGAGCCAATATCGCCCTATTGGACGCTGATCTGGAGGCAGTGCTGAAGGCTGCCCAAATAATAGAAGACCATTGTGGGGTTAAGGCCAAAGGATACCAATTGGATATTGCCAATGAGAAAGAAGTGTACAGCGTATTTCAGCAGGTACACGATGATTTTGGGCAGATAGACATGCTGGTAGCCAATGCCGATCCCTCTATACCTGGTGAGGGGCCCACTTTGTACGACTCACCATCATTGGCGGCTCAGCAAATTATGTCGGTTAACGTTCTGGGTAACGGATATTGCATCAAAGCCGCTCTTGATTATATGTTGCCCCGCAAGCAGGGAAAGATCGTGACTGTTGCATCTATAGCCGGCAGAATAGGTACTCCCAATGGTGCCAACCATGCAGCATCTATGGCAGCCCTAATAAGCATTACACAGTCGGTAGCCATGGCTCACGCAAGGGAGGGGATAAACTGTAATTGTATATGCCCCGGGTATATACGGGCAAACCTATGGAAGGAACTTGAGCCTGATACGGCCAGGCGCATGGGTTTAACGGTGGAACAGATGTGGCAGCAGGCGGCTCTGGACAACATCGCCCAGGGCGTGGAACAGGCTCCTGAGGATATTGGAAATGCGGCAGCCTTCCTATGTTCTGATTGGGCCCAGCATATTACGGGTCAAACCCTGAACGTAGACGGTGGCTCGCGGTTCAACTAAATGGGAGGCAGGCATTATGCTGGAAATTAAATTCGATGGAAGAGTAGCGGTAATACTGGGAGGAGCCGGTGGTATAGGTAAGGGCATAGTAAAGGTCTTCGCTCAGTGCGGAGCCAGTCTAGCTGTTGTGGATATAAATTTGCCTGAGGCTCAAAAAGTGGCTGAACAATCGGCGGAAAAATACGGAGTGAAGGCAAAAGCGTACAAGTTGGATATGGCAGATGAAGACCAGGTTAATTCGGTTTTTAAGCAGATTCATGATGACTTTTCCTCTCTGGATATTGTCATAATAGCCTCAGGAGTTGGTTCTGCCCAATCAGGGGAGAAAGCCAATTTTTATGACTCTCCTTCCACCGCCTCCCAGAGAATTGTGCAGGTCAATATACTTGGCACTGGCTACTGTCTGAAGGCAGCCTTGAACTATATGATACCGCAAAATTATGGCAGAATTGTTACCCTGGCGTCCATTGCCGGACGTCGGGCCAGTGCCAACGGAGCCGGAGCCAACTATGCGTCATCCAAGGCAGCGATTATATCCATGACCCAATCAGTTGCCAGGGCTCACGCCAAACAGGGCATTACCTGTAACTGCATATGTCCTGGATACATTTATACAGAAATGCTGGGGTCACGTTTCTCGGCTATTGCCAAGCGCATGGGGGTGACAGCGGAAGAGGTTTGGCAGAGTTTTGCGCTGGATAAGATTCCGCAGGGAGTGGACCAAACCCCTGAGGATATAGGATTTGCAGCAGCTTTTCTGGTTTCCGACAGGGCTCGGCATATAACCGGGCAGACGCTGAATGTGGATGGCGGAGCGGTATTGAATTGATAATAAAGGGGTTGATGACTTGAGAGTCTTAGTGAAAGAGCAGCCTAAACAACTGGTAATGAGAGATATCCCTGCTCCTCGGCCCAATGGAGAAGATGTCATTATAAAGGTTTCCCGGGTAGGAATATGCGGATCTGATGTGCATATGTGGGCTACTGATGACAGAATAGGGCTAATTATGGGCCATGAGTTTTGCGGGGTAGTAACCGATCCGGGTTCCAATACATCATTAAAAACTGGAGACCGGGTAGTTGTTTATCCTCAGGGCAGGGGGGTATTTGTGGATTTGCCAGGAGCCTATGCGGACTATTTTGCGGCTAAGCCCGGCAATGTATTAAAACTCCCCGACAGCATAGACGATGACACAGCTGCCATGATAGAGCCGGCATCTGTGGCTCTAAGGGCTTTTCATTTTACAGAAGCCAAGATAAACGAAAAAGTACTGATAACCGGAGCAGGTTTGATAGGCTTGCTGATGGCCGAATGGCTGCGGCTGGCCGGGGTCGATTATATTGCCATGACGGAAGTCAATAAGAGCAGAATAGAGTATGCCAGGAGCCTTAACCTGGTGGACGACGTATTTGATGCGAAAGATGACCAGTTGGTCGAAAAGCTGCAGGCAGTTGCAGAGGGCGGTTTTGACAAGGTAGTTGAATGCACGGGCCAGGGCAGTGCACTGGCCCTTAGCCTGGATGCAGTTAAAAAAGGTGGACGGATTATGTACGTGGGAATAGACTACAAGCCATTCCCATTTTATAGCCGGCCGCTGGTGGCCAACGAAATTTCCCTGGTAGGATCATATGGCAGTGGCATACCCGTTTTTCAGGAATGTATACATCACCTGGCCAAGCAGAGGATTAATATTGCCAAGTATGTTACCAGCCATATAAATCTTGAACAGGTCCAGGAAAAGATCGCAGAAATCGCATCAGGGCAAAGCACGGAAATTAAATCCATTGTGGTTATTTGAGGCAATGGGTATTCTGTGGTGGAACCTGATGTATCGATGATCGCAGAAGATAGAAAAAAGGACCAAGAAAAGGCGGGCAGCAAATTCTTTAAAAGGAGGTTGGGCACTTTGAAAATCCGCGAATATCCTGAATACCAAGTGCTTATGGTCTCGGGAGTGATTGCTATAGTCTTTGCTTTAATTCTGTACTTCGTGATTATTCCCAGCACTATTGCGGATATAACTGACTTTGGGGTAAGTTCTCGATTCTTGCCCGAAATACTGGCAGGGGTTATTGGCTTCCTGGGCATTTGGCTGGTGGTTGAGGGATTTGTAAAGAAAAAAGGCTACATAGGAGATGGCAAATATATTATAAATCTCCATGATACCAGGCTTATCCTGATTACCATTGGGATAATTGCTCTTTACATCATAGCACTGGAATACGTGGGATACATTGTAACCACCTGCCTATTAATCGGTACCCTGATGTGGCTGTACGGAGAGAGAAGAATAGCATTGGTGGCTGCTATAGCCATCCTTTTCCCAATTGTGATAAGAATATTTTTTGCTTATGCTCTAAAAATGCAGCTTCCTTAATATAACAACCTTTTGGCAAGGGGGGGATTTAAATGTTAGAAATGTTGGCTGCCGGATTTCTATCCGTACTGACCATAAAGAATATGCTTTTCTTAATAGGCGGTGTTTGTGTAGGAATTGTACTAGGTGCCATACCAGGTCTATCAGCCACCATGGCGATTGCTTTAGTCATACCTTTAACCATGACCTTGGATCCAACCACGTCTCTGATTATGCTGTTGGGGGCATATAATGGAGGCATTTTTGGAGGTAGTATTGCAGCCATTCTTCTGGCTACTCCAGGTACATCGGCAGCTGCCGCCACTGTGGCGGACGGTTTCCAGATGGCCAAAAAAGGGCAGGGGATTAAAGCTATAAAGACTGCTCTGGTGGCATCTGTACATGGCTGTATATTCAGTTGTATTGTTCTAATACTGGTAGCCGGACCTGTGGCTAAATTTGCTCTCGAATTTGGCCCTGGAGAATACAGTGTTTTAATGCTGTTTGCTCTTACTATGATAGGATCCCTGGTAGGGAAGAATTTTGGCAAAGGTCTTTTGGGGGGAATATTAGGAGTCCTGGTAAGCTTGGTAGGAATTGACTCTATGACAGCATTACCCCGTTTGACCTTTGATATACCAACCCTAACCAAAGGCATTGACCTGATTGGAATGCTCATTGGCTTGCTGGCAGTATCAGAAATCTTTGTGCAAATTGAAAAGATAGCCAAAGGTCAGGTTAGTGCTCATCTGCCGCCCCCGCAACATCCAGATGATTCGCGGTTTCTGCCCAGTGAATATAAAAGGATTCTGCCCACTATTGGCAGGTCGTCTCTCATTGGATGTTTCATCGGTTGTCTCCCTGCCTTGGGAACAACCTTAGCCGCCTTTCTTGGCTATGATATGGCCAAACGGGCATCCAAGCATCCCGAAAAATTTGGGACAGGTATTGTTGAAGGGGTGGCTGGGCCGGAGGCCGCTAACAATGCAGTTTGCGGTGCCAACCTGATTCCCTTGCTGGCTTTTGGTGTTCCCGGTGATGTGGTGGCAGCCATTCTGATGGGGGCTTTTCTGGTCCAAGGACTTACCCCGGGCCCGTTTATTTTCCGGGAAGCACCTCATGTAGTCTATGGTGTTTATGCTGGCTTGATCATTTCCAATCTATGTTTGTTTGTAATAGCATGGTTTTCAGCTAAACAATTTGCCCGTGTAGCTTCTTTAAAGACAAACATAATATATCCAATTATACTAGCCTTTTGCATTGTCGGTACCTATGCCATTAATCAACATATCGGTGATATATGGGTAATGTTATGCTTCGCTATTTTAGGATATGTGATGATTAAATTCGGTTTTTCGCCCGCTACCATGATAATCGGTTTTATTCTTGGGCCTATATTTGAAAGATATATGAGGCAGGCTTTGTTGGTTTCAGGCGGCAGTGTGGACATATTTTTCAGTAGCCCAATTTGTATAGTCTTATGGATTATTACAGCATTTTCAGTCTATACCATTATACGAAACAGCAGGCGGGACGGAAAGAAAAGTCAACAAGCAGAGGCTTCTGAAGCCAGTTAAATGCAAGTGGCTTACAAATTATTACAAGGGGGCGATATGAATACAAAGAAATCTAAAGGGCACTTTTCTTTTTAATAAAAAAAGGAGGCGGGTCTAAAGTGAAAAGAAAACCTATACTTATTACAGTCTTTTTAATGATTGCATTTTCAACCATGATCTTTGCCGGGTGTGATAGTCAGGAAGCGAAATTTCCATCCAAGCCACTTAATATGATTATAAACTTCTCGGCTGGATGCGGGACAGACCTTAGTGCAAGAACCATAGCCACAGCAATGGAAAAGGAATTGGGACAACCTATTAACCCGGTTAATAAAACCGGAGGCGGGGGTACTATAGGTGTGGGCGAGCTGGCCAAATCTTCCAATGATGGTTACACTTTTGGTCTAGTAACATTTATGGCTGCGGCCATGTCTCCCCATACCATGAATGTTCCTTATACCATTGATGATTTTGAATTCCTGGGGACCTATGGAAAGTATAAATATGCCATTGCTGTTAAAAGTGATTCACCGTACAAGACTCTGGCGGATCTTGTTGCAGCAGCTAAAACCAAAAACGTCTCCTACGCTTGTACTGGATTCCCCAACGTAATTCCTTTTATAGAATTAGGGAATAAAGAGGGAGTTAAATTTACTTTTGTGCCGCATAACTCAGGACCTGAGTGTGCTACAGCCTTGTTAGGGGGACACGTTGATGCGATGCTGCAAAATGTAAATGATACCCTGCCCTTTGTAAAAAGTGGGGAAATGCGAGTTCTGGCAGTTGCCGATGCCGAGCGTTGGCCAGAGCTGCCTGATATCCCAACATTGAAGGATTTGGGATATGACATAGCCATTGAATCCTGGATCGCTGTGGCAGTACCCAAAGGAACTCCGGCCGAAAATAGGCAAGCTTTGGAAGCAGCGTTTCAGAAAGCCCTGGAAGATCCTGCTTTTATAGACATCATGCAGAAGGTGGGTTTGACACCTAAGTACATTAGTGGTGAAGAGTTCCGCCAAGTATGCGATGAGGCTACTCCCAGGTTAATTGAGCAGCATAAAGCATTAGGATTATCCAAATAGGGAGGAATTGCAGCGCTAATACCAGCTTAAACATAATAAATATCAAACCTTTATACCTCCCTAACACTCTCTAAAACATTTAAGCACCATAATGGTGCTTAAATGTTTTAAGTGCGCCCGCCATGGGCGCAGTGTGGAGGGTGAAAGTACCTAGTGCGGGTTGATGGCAGCCCGCGAATCAACCAAGATGACTGATACTGACAGTGCCTACCCGGGCTGTTAAACCGTCAGTCATCGGGCATCGGTGGTCCGGGCAGTCAAAATTCGTTGCACCAATTTTCTTTTTCCGCAGAGCGGGATTACTAGGACAAATCTTCAACGGGGATGGGGATTTATTAGACCAGCCGGGTAGTTAGCAAGAAATCAGTAACATAAGCCTTGAGTTTAATAGTGAGAGTTGGCTGAGCCCCTAAGTAATAAATTGGTCCTGGCAATTATTGATTGGTTTTAGTTCTTATTTGAGCGGAGGCAGGCTATGGAGAAGGTAATAAACCACAGGGCATGGTTAGTCATGGTAGGTTGCTGTTTGTTGATGGCCATGGGATATGGTGTATCTACTACCTGTGTTTCGGTTTTTGTGAAACCTGTTACCGATTCATTAGGGATTAGTCGTACAGCCATGATGATGTACTTCACTTTACTTTCTATCGGTGCTATGTGTTTCAAACCCTTTGTCTCCAGAACACTTAAAAAGCTAGGGACAAGATTTGTTATTAGTCTTTCGATAATTATTCAGGCTTTGGTATTGGCTTTAATGTCCACCTTTTCCCAGGCCTGGCAGTTTCAAATGGCTGGACTAATAATCGGACCCATGTTGCCCTTTGCCATGGTTTCTACGGCCATACTAATAACCAACTGGTTTGAAAAGGCAACAGGTACGGCCCTGGGGATAGCTATGGCCAGCTCTGGCATCTGCGGCTGCATATTGGCTCCCATAATGACCACCTTCATCGACCGATATGGGTGGGAAAAAGCGTTTCTTATTCTGGCGGTAATTGTGCTGGTTTTTGCATTACCTTTCACTACCACCATATTGCACTATCACCCCGGCGAAGTTGGATTGTTGCCTTATGGAACAGCACTTCATGGCCTTCAGAATGCCGGGTATACGGCTGAAGAAACTTATGAAGGGGCAGGACTAACGCTAAAAGAAGCAAAAATTCATGTGAGCTTTTATTTATTGTTGCTGGTTTCTTTACTCTTTGGTTTTATGCTCTCGTTAAGCAGTAATGCTGCAGCCATGGTGGGAGATGCTGGATTTGCGCCTCTGGCAGTCGGAATGGTTGTATCTACGCAAATGATCGGATTGACAATTGGGAAAATTGCCCTGGGTGCAATAAAAGACAAATGGAATTCGGATCTATCTACTATTAGTTCTATGCTATGCTTCTGTGCAGGAGTAATCTTATATATGTTTGCGATAACCGAAAGATCAGTTACTATAGTATATTTGGCAGCAGCTTTCGCAGGTTTTGGCTTGGCCTGCGGAACAGTATTACCTCCCTTGTTGACGAAAGAAGCGATGGGGTCAAAGGATTATGGTACCATGGTTGGCTATGCCACTATGTTCCAGTCATTGGGCAGTGCCTTGGGATTTTTTATATTGGGCTTGATGTACGATTTAACGGGCGATTATAAGGCTGCCCTGATCATCTTAGCGATAATAAGCCTGACAGCGATTCCTCTCTCTTTATGGGCTACCAGAAAGGGAAAAGCAGTCTGGGTTTAACACAGCAACCTGACCCATTTGGAAAAGTCGACATTTAACAACAATTATCAAAATTTTGTGATATATTTAGAATATATAATTCAATAATGAATTAGAAATACTTTTGGGCGTGGTTCTATCTGCTAATTGGCATTGGTATTAGAAAGGAGTAGGTCACTGTGAATAATCAAGGGCCTGAAAAAAGAATGACTGCTAATACGCTAACGGATCAGGATTCAAGTGATATTTTGCTTACTCAACAGTTAGCCCAGGCTCAGAAGCTGATTAAGGAATTGGAAACTATTATCGATTTAGCTTCAGTTGGAATCTGGGTAACCGATAGGACAGGGGTAACCATTATAGCCAATCAGGCTGCCTGTAGGATCAAAGGAGTAACCAAAGAACAGGTTATTGGCAAGAACATATTTCAACTGGTTACAGAAGGGGTAATTAATCATTCAGCCACAACAGAAGTCTTGAAAAGAAAATGCCCGGTCAGTATTTTGACCAATGTTTGCAACGGTAGGCGGATCCTGGTGGAGAGCGTTCCAATATTTGATGAAGAAGATAATATATCCAGCGTTGTAAGCAACTGCATTGATGTTACTGAGCTCAATTTTCTTAAAGAACAGCTGGAGCATCACATAAGGATAAATTCCCGCTATCAGAACGTGATAGAAAATTTGCAGATGCAGCAAGGAGATTATAACATTGTCTCCCGCAGCCCGCAAATGAGAAATATACTGGAATTGGCCTTACGGGTGGCAAAAACTGATTCAACCGTGCTGGTTACCGGTGAATCGGGGGTAGGGAAAGAAGTGATTGCCAAGTTATTACATTATAATAGCAATAGAAAGAAAGAGCCATTTATTAAGATAAACTGTTCAGCTATTCCAGAAGCCCTTTTTGAGTCTGAACTGTTTGGATATGAAGGAGGTTCATTTACCGGGGCCAAAAAAGAGGGCAAAATGGGCCTGGCGGAAATGGCTAACGGGGGGACTCTTTTCCTGGATGAGATAGGTGATATGCCTTTGAACTTGCAACCTAAGCTCCTGGAGTTTTTGCAGGATCAAACCTTTTTGCGCGTTGGGGGGAATAAGTCCATCCAGGTGAATACAAGAGTAATTGCTGCCACCAACCGTGATTTGGTTAAACTTATTGAGGAAAAGCAATTTCGGGAGGATCTATATTACCGTTTGAATGTGATACCAATTAGAATTCCTCCGTTGCGGGAAAGGCCGGAGGATATCTACTTTTTAGCCAGGCATTTTTTAAAAGAGTTTAATAATAAATACTCCCAAAATCATTTTTTGAACCAGGATGCCATAGATATTCTGGAAGGATATGCATGGCCAGGTAATGTAAGAGAACTGGAAAACCTGATCGAAAGGCTGGTCCTAATTACCGAAGAAGAAGTTATTAGACGGGAACACTTGCCAGCCCAGTTGACAGGAAGACAGGGCTGTATATGCAATGTATCGGTAAACGGCTTAATGCCCGTTGAAAAAGCCATAGCAGAGGTTGAAAGACAGTTATTTGTTAAAGCATATAAACAATACAAAAACACTTATCGGGTGGCTGAAATTCTAGGGGTCAGCCAGCCCACAGTAGTTCGCAAACTGCACAAGTATGGGGTGGTAAATAACCTGTTGAATGATGCTAATAATTTTGGCCATTAGCCTATTTTAGGGGATGGTGAAATGACAGAACTGACCGAAGATTATCTTAACCGCTACAGCCGGCAAATAATGCTTAATCAGATCGGCCAAGCAGGTCAGAAGAAGCTATTACAATCAAAGGTGCTCATCATAGGCACTGGGGGACTGGGTTCACCGGCAGCTTATTATCTGGCTGCAGCCGGGGTAGGGGAAATTGGCCTGGTGGACTATGATCGAGTAGATATGTCCAATCTCCAGCGTCAGATCCTGCATAATACAAAGAGGTTAGGCATGCTCAAGGTTGAATCAGCAAAAAAAACCCTGACTGATTTAAACCCGAGTATTCGCATCAATACATATCCTATTCAGGTCGATCATGAGAATGTGGAAGAATTGTTAATTGCTTATGATTTAATCATTGCTGCAGTAGACAACTCTGCCTCTCGCTATCTAATTAATGATAGCTGTGTGCGGCTAAATAAATCGCTGGTGGTGGCCGGTGCTGCAGGCTTTGAAGGCCTGGTAATGGTGGTTTTGCCTGGGCAAGGGCCTTGTTACCGCTGTGTTTTCCCCGAGCCGCCCTCATTGGGAATCAAGAGCCCCAAAGAATTAGGAGTAGTTGGAACGATTCCCGGCATTATTGGCACCATTCAAGCCATGGAAACCATTAAACTGCTGTTGGGAGTGGGAGAGCCTCTTACTGGCCGCATGCTTATTTTTGATGGATTAGGGATGAGCATTCAGGAAATCAAGGTGTCAAAGAATCCAGCCTGTCCAATATGTGGGGATTCACTCCTAAAATAACCTTATTCATACCGGTCTATCTAAATTTAAATTGGGGATTATCCATCAGCTTGATAGAACACAGCCTCCAGTAATACTTGGAAAGGTGATAGGCCAGGGGTGGTTCCTTAGCAACCGGGTATTATTACCAGACCTTAGCATTTGCCTGGGCAAATAATTTTAATTGACAGCATTTCCATCGTTGGGTTAAACTTTAACTAACTCCATGAGGGAGCAGCAGAATTATTTAGACATAATCGGAATAGGTGAAATATATACTTTAGTAGTATGGTGGGATAGCTTTAGTCTGACAATTTATTAAATGGTAGGAAGGCGAGTATGGTAGGAATAAGGAGCAGGGTCTTCTTCCTTTACGATTTAAAGGGAGTCTGCCTGTTCTTGATTCAACTCCTGCGGGAGTTTTTTTATTGCTCATAAATAAAAGGAGGAGAAACAGTGAAAGAAACAAAGTGTAGGTGTGGCAGGGTTAAAATGCCACAGGTAGGACGGTGGATACCCAGGTCATGTAGGATGGTTTTATCTGTACTATTAATCAGTATTTTGGTGGTTAGTTCATCTGGTTGCTCTGATCAAGGAGGGCAGGACACAGTTGAATTAAAACTGGCCCATTTTTTCCCGGCCAATCACCCGGCTGAGAAAGAGCTGATTCAGCCCTGGGCCGCAGCCATCGAAGAGGCTACTCAGGGTAAAGTGAAGATTATCAGTTACCCCAACCAGACCTTATTATCAGCTGATACTATTTATGAAGGAGTAGTAACCGGCGTTGCTGATATTGGTTTATCATGTTTTGCTTACACCCGGGGGCGGTTTCCCGTATTAGAGGTATTAGAGCTCCCCGGCATTATTTACGACAATTCCAAAGCTGCCAGCTATGTGGCATGGGAAACCATTAGACAAATCAACCCGGCTGAAATTCAGGATACCAAATTAATGATGGTGTTAACTACCGGCTCGGGGGATATTTTCACCAGGGAACCGGTAAGAAATCTGGCCGATCTAAAGGGCAAGGAAATAAGAGCAACGGGTTTGAGCGCCAGAACCCTGGAAATCTTAGGAGCTACCCCGGTTGCTATGCCCCAGTCCGATGCTTATGAATCCCTGTCCAAAGGTGTAGTAAATGGGAATCTAGGGCCGGTGGAAGTCTTAAAGGGCTGGAAACAGGCTGAAGTAACCGATTATCTGACCAAGACCCCGTTCCTTTACAACACAGTATTCTTCGTAACCATGAATCTGGATAAATGGAATTCACTGGATGCCGAAACCCAGAAGATTTTTGAGGATGCCAATAATCAATTTTTTGCCGAAGTAGCGTCCAGTTTATGGGATAAACAGAATGAAGAGGCCTTGGACTGGGCAGTAAAAGAACAAGGGATCGAAGTAATCTCCTTGTCTCCGGAGGAACAGGACCTGTGGATTGAAAAAGTAAAACCGGTCCAAGAGGAGTATGTGGCCAAAATGAATCAAAGCGGTATTAACGGTCAGGAAATCTTAGATACGGTAAAAAAATTGGCAACCGAATTTAACCAGCAGTTTCAATAGGAGGAGCTATCATGCAACAGTTTGAATCAAACGTACAAAAAATATGCCGCATCTTAGACAGAGTAGCTGGAATATGCATTTTTCTTACCATGCTCCTGGTAGTTGCCAATATTCTTCTGCGGGAGTGCTTTAACCGGCCTATTGTAGGAGCCTATGAGATGGTTTGCATGCTGACTGCTGCGGCCATTGGCCTGGCGGTAGCCCACTGTGCATTACAGGAAGGGCATATAGCAGTAGATTACCTGGTTAATATGCTGTCCGACGCCCAAAGGCGTTTGATTGCCGTTATAACCAACTTCTTAGGTTTTACTTTTTGGGCATTGGTCACCTTTTGTTTATTGCGCTATGGCATCAGCATGATTAATAACGGGATGGTTTCAGCGACTATGCAAATTCCCCTGGCGCCTTTCGTGTTCTTAATTGCCCTGGGTTTTCTGGTTCTCTGCCTGGTCCTATTCAGTAAAATGGGAGCCCTGATAGTGATTAAAGAAAAAAGTCTGGGTTGGGCACCTGATAAAATTAAGGCCTGGGCGAGGAGTGCACAATGAGTCCTTTAGCCGTAGGTGTGATTGGAATTATAGCTTTTTTCGGCCTACTGTTGGCTAGGATGCCCATTGCTTATGCTATGGCTCTGGTGGGTTTTGCGGGGTTCAGCTTTTTGACCTCCTTTTCTGCCGGATTAAGCATGGTAGCTGGTGAAATCTACTCAACTTTTTCTTCATATTCTTTGAGTGTTATAGCTATGTTTGTGTGGATGGGGTTTCTGGCCTACCAATCAGGGATCGGCTCCCGGATGTATGTTTTGGCTTACAAGCTTATCGGCCATTGGCCTGGCGGGCTGGCTATAGCCACCCAGGTAGCTTGTGCGGTTTTTGGGGCTATATGCGGGTCCAATACTGCCACAGCAGCAACTATGGGAGCTATCGCCATGCCGGAAATGAAAAAATACCATTATGACGACTCCCTGGCCTCCGCCAGTGTGGCCGCCGGAGGGGTCCTGGGAGTATTGATTCCTCCCAGCGTAATTTTTATTGTTTACGGTATTGCCACTGAACAATCGGTGGGTAAGCTATTTCTGGCAGGCATCTTACCCGGCCTGCTTCTAATGATGCTATATATTGCTGTAATAATTTTTCTGACCTTAAAGAGCAGGCAATTGGGGCCGGCCGGACCTCGGGCCACCTGGGGTGAACGTATTAGGGCTCTGAAAGGCGGTCTTTTAGAAGCCCTGGCAGTATTTGCCCTGTCAATGGGCGGGCTGTTTAAGGGATGGTTTACCCCTACCGAAGCAGGTGCAGTTGGAGCGGCTGGTGTAATGGCAGTTGCCTTAGTGAGCAGAAGCCTGAAATGGGAAGGTATTAAGAATTCTCTAATAGATACAACGAAAACGACTGCCATGATTATGCTGATAGTGGCGGGAGCTATGATTTTCGGACGTTTTATAGCTATTAGCCGGATTCCTTTTGAACTGGCCACCTGGGCCGGGCAAATTCCACTGCCTCCCAGTGCTGCAGTAGGTTTGATCCTGCTTATCTGTCTGATACTGGGATGCTTTATTGATGCCCTGGCCTTGGTGTTGTTAACGGTTCCCATATTCTATCCGGTGGTGGTTGATACTTTAGGATATGATCCCATTTGGTTCGGTGTAATAGTGGTGCTGGTAGTTGCCATGGGAGTAATTACCCCCCCGGTGGGCATGAACGTTTTTGTTATAAAAGGAGTGGTTCCCGATATACCATTAGAAGTAATTTATAAGGGCATCTGGCCCTTTCTCCTGGTCATAATGATTGCTATAGGCATACTGATGGTATTTCCCGGTATAGCCACCTTTTTACCCGCTCTCTTGATGCCTTGACGCTGTTACAGGGGTACGTCAAGCTGTATAAAAACTATTTCCCCAAATGTTTTCGTCCCACTTAGGGTTTTTCATTGGTGTGTTTAGGGATTAGCCTTAAAAAACCCTCTGTTTTTTTATAGTATCTCTCTACTTAAGTAAATTGGCTTCATAATTTTTTGACTTTTCATACAGTCTGACGTTCTTACTGTAACACTGGTGTTAAATTTAGAACGTCCCCCTGGACGCAAGTGGGCACGGTTCTTGACTTGCATGATAACCTGACTAAGCATCTTAAAAGGCCCGGCTTGATCCCGGGGTTTTTTATTTGCGTGCAAAACAGTAAAAATAAAGACAATTATTAGCCAAATATCTTATTATATAAAAATGGACCTAATTAAACATAAATTAACGTAAGAGAAAAGTAACGTTCGGGAGGAATGACTTATTATTGCGGCGATAAAAAGGGGAGCAAGCAAAGGCCTCAATGTTACTATGGAAATTGGGGTAAAGGTTGTTCTGCCGGTTTACATAATAATGACCCTTTTCAGTCATACTTCAGGTTTTGAAGCGGTTTCCCGTTTTATGACCCCGGTTATGGGTTTTGTAGGCCTTCCGGGAGAGGCTGCCCTGCCCCTTTCCCTGGCGACTTTGGTAAATGTTTATGCAGGTATCGGAGCTATACTTCCTCTGGGATTCAATACCAAGGAACTGACAATTGTAGCTGCCATGGTATTGTTTGCTCATGAACTTCCCATAGAAACGGCAATTAATAAAAAGACGGGGAGCCCCGTACTATGGCTGGTAGCTGTCAGGGTGTTTTTCGCCTTGGCAGCAGGTTGGCTGATAAATATGGTAATGTAGGAGGACCCATGATAAGTTTGCTTTTGGATACCCTTAAAAACAGCTTAATCCTTTTAGCTGAGCTGGCTGTAATATTTATTCTGATAATGGTTTTGCTGGAGGTACTGAAGCATCTGAACATAATCTCCCGGGTAACCAGTTTGTTAACCCCCTTTTCCCGGTTTTTAGGCATATCTTCTGAAGCCAACCTTCCCTTGCTAACCGGGAGCGTTTTTGGTATTAGTTACTCAGGAGCCATAATAATTGACTCAGCCACCAGTGGAAAAATGTCATGGGAAGATATTTATATAATCAACCTATTCCTGGTAGTGTGCCATGGCTTGGTAGAAGATACTCTGGTTTGGGCAGCCATTGGTGCTCAGGTTATTCCCATACAGCTGGCCAGGATAGCTGTAGCTATACTTCTCTGCTACTTTGGTTCCAGAGCTCTTAAAAGAATTTCCAGGCCTGAAGGGGATATGGCACAAATGCTGCCGAATAATTCATATAAGTTAAAAGAGTAGAAAAACGCTAACAGAGAACAGGTACATAATGATGGTGGTACAGCTTACCAAGAAAAATGTCCTTGCCAATTCTCTGGCTGAAAAGTTTTCGAACATAATTAAACCCCCTTATGCTAACTGCGAACATTTGTTCTACCAATATTTTATAAAGGGAACATATGTTTGTCAACAATTTATAATTATTCCGCTAGTATTATGGAAAACATAGAAATGGTCAGGCCGGTTTTAATACTTACACCGTGATAGGGAGCACAAAATGAATTCATTCCTGATAGTATTAATAGGTGCAGTCACCGGAGTAATAAGCGCCGTGTTGGGAGTAGGGGGAGCAGTTATAATGCTTCCGGCTACCCAGTATTTGATGGGGTTAGATCTGGTGATGTCTATTGGCACTACCCTTTTTGCTGTTATCTTTACTTCCATCTCGGGTGCTTTAGGACATTTGCGCAGAGGAAATATTAAACCCAGGATGGCGGCCTTACTGGGAACCGGAGGGATAACCGGTGTTCTCCTGGGTTCCTATGTCTTTAAGGAATATTTTAGTAAACATGTCTTTTTGTTGGAATTGCTGCTGGGAACCCTATTTTTTTTCATGGCCCTGCGTATGGGGAAGGAATCAGTGAGTGCCTGGAAAACCAGAAATAATAAAAATAATGACCTGCCTGCCAGTAAAAAAATGCCTGATTATATGGCAATTGGTGTTGGGTTGTTAACTGGTACCATAACAGGTATTCTGGGACTGGGGGGCGGGTTTTTGATGGTACCGGCGCTTATCTGGTTTTTTGCTGTTGCTCCCTATGAAGCGGTGGGAACTACCTTGCTGGCCATGGTGCCTATTGCTCTTTTTGGAGGTTTGGCTAAAGTATACCATGGCTATGTGGATTTAACGGTTGGAGTTTTACTGGGCTTGGGAGCTATTGGCGGGACCCAGCTGGGGGCTTACATCAGCACCCGCATTAAACCGTATGTATTTAAATTGTTTTTCACTGTAATTTTTAGTTATCTAACCATAAACTATCTCCTATTATGACCAGTGATCAGGAGGAGTAAGTTTCTTCGCCCTTCGTAATGAAATTGGGCACAAAAATTGGAGGTGAGCAATTGATACCTTTAAGAGATAGTCAACCCAGTGAGCATTATCCGATAATCACCGTTTCCCTGATTATTATTAATTTTGTTGTTTTCCTGATGGAAGTCTCCATGGGCGTGGAAGGGATGCAGGAACTAGCCTATTATTTTGGGATGGTGCCTGCTTATCAGAGTGTTCCAGGGCATACGGCGGGCCATATCACTTTTATTACTTCCACATTTCTACATGGAAGCTGGATGCATTTGATTGGGAATATGTGGGTATTATGGCTTTTCGGAGATAATGTTGAAGATAGAATGGGAAAACTACGTTTTTTGGCCTTTTACCTAATAGGAGGAGTTGCGGCTGGTCTAACCCATTATTATATTAACCCTGATTCAACCACACCGGTGGTGGGGGCATCGGGAGCTGTGGCTGGTGTAATGGGCGCATATTTCTTGATGTTCAGACATGCCAAAGTTTTGACTTTTGTGCCGCCGTTTTTTATATTGAATTTCCCCGCCTGGATTTATCTGGGATTATGGGCTTTATCACAGTTCTGGTGCGGTACTATTGGGCTTATTGAATCAAACGCCTGCGGCCCCATTGCATTCTGGGCGCATATTGGCGGGTTTCTTACTGGTATGGTTATCTACCGCTTTTTCTTAACCCGCCGTGAGCATTATCCTTTATACTAGCCTTGGTCCCGAGGCAAAAGATACTTTTTCTGAACCGTTAATTATACGATTTATTTGTTCCTCAATAAACTCGCTGTTTTCCTCGCTGTTTTTCAGGAAGTGAATGGTGTTCTCAATTCTCTCCTGGCTGGCTTTTATTTCCGACCATAATCTTTCCTCTTCAAAGAGGTTCATGCATTCCTGGAGATCATTAGCCCGGCCGGTTTCCAGATAGGTTTTAAAAGTCTTTAGAGTGTTGATATCCTGATAGTCAAAGTGAATAAAGGATTTTGTTATTATTCCATTATAAATATCCAGGCTGCGATTAATTTCTTGCAGCTTTTCTTCGGCAACATCAATATCCATCCAACAATCATCGATAAAATTTCTGCAATCTTCCTCCCAGGTTTCCAGGGCCTTTTTGTATCTGTCACAGGCTTTTTCATATTCCCGATAACGGATGTAATAGACCTTTATATCGTGATTAAAACTGTTACCGTCAGTTTCCTTATCTTTGCGGCGGCTGCGGAAGGGAATCAGGTTATTCAAAGTACTGTTAGCTTCCTCCTGCTTGGCTGGTTTTTCAGGCAGGGTGTCTGGTTCCGGAGGAAACAACTCTTCCTGTTCTACAATGGCATAACGCCCTTCCAGAAGTTTGTTCAAGTAATTCAGATGGCGGTTAAGCTTTTCGGTTTTTTCCAAGCAGCATATGCACATTTGTACATCTTTAAGGAGTTCATTTTTATTGCGAGCTGCCTTTTTGCCGTTTTTTCTACTTTTGTAGTAGGCTTGCAGTTCCCTGTCCAAAGGGGGTATTTTATCCAAAGTCCTAAGGTGGTTTAGATCTTCAGCGCAGACCAATTGGTCTTTGGGGGGAACCTTTTTGGTGAAGTAAAACTGGGTATTGGTTTTAGGAAAATAATAAGGGCCAATCTTATCCAGATACGGGTTGGCAGCGAAACTTAGAAGGTTTTCTTTGGATTCGATCTCCTCTTGCAGCATATCGAACCATTCCTGGGCAGATAATGGGGCAGATTCCTTTTCTATTGTCTGGGATAGTTCAAAATAAGCGGATAAGGGAATTTCCAGGAAGGAGTTATAATAATAAAAAAGCAAGTCATAGGGCCTGACCTTTTTTAAAACCGATAGGTCTACACAATGGGGGGCATGTTTATTAACAAAGGTAAAAAACATCAAACTCATCCTCCTGTTTAGAATTAAACAAAGGATGATTTCTATATTTTTCCAGATTTTCCTCCTTTTATTAGGATCTTTTATTTTTGATTTTATCAACAACCGAAATGAATATAGGAACCAGCTCTGGATCAAACTGGGTACCTGAGCTTCTAATGATAAGCTTTATAGCCTTCTCATGCATCATGGCTTTACGGTAGGGGCGATCGTTGATCATGGCATCGTAAGCATCAGCAATGGCCAGCATACGGCATTCCAGAGGTATTTCCCTTCCTTTCAGTCCCAGGGGATAGCCTTCCCCGTTCCACCACTCATGGTGCTTGAGAATCCAGTCAGCAATAGGGGTCAGCTCTTTAGCGGAAAGAGCTATTTGGTACCCTTTGTTACAGTGCGTCATCATTTCTCTGGCTTCATCAGGAGCTAAAGGCCCCGGCTTGAGGAGAATGGAATCGGGTACACCAACCTTGCCGATATCATGAAACTGGCTAAATAGTTTCAAGTCGGTATATCTGCGTTCGCAAATTTTCAGTTGTTGGGCCATAGCGATTACCAAGGACTGAAGCCGGCAGCCATGTCCTTCAGTCATATGATCTCTTTCTCCCAGTGCTTTCATCAGTGTATTAACGATGGCATTACGCGTGCTTTGATTACTATATAGTTTTTCCTTATACATATTGTCATTGGCCTCTTTAAACAGATCGGTCACGGAAAGGCTGCAGCTGGTCCTGATAGAAGAGCCCAGGGAAAGGCTGAGGGGAAAACTCTTGTGAGCATAATTGTAATTTTTCACACACCTTTTAATCTGCAAACGAATCTTTTTTAAACCATCTTCAGTAATTCCGGGAAGGAGAACAGCGAACTCGTCTCCGCCTACTCTGGCTACCATATCTCTTTTGCTCAGGAACTTTTTAATTATTTGCGCTGTTAAGGTCAGCAGGTTATTAGCGTAATCATAACCCATAGCATCATTTATAAGCCTGAATCCATCGATATCGCATACCAGCATGCCCAGTGGCGCACATTTATTCTCTTCTAGTTTTCGTACAGCTTTTTCAAAAAAAGCACGATTATAGCAGCCGGTCAGAGGATCATGGGAGGCAACAAACTGCAGCTGCTTTTCCAATTGTCGGCGGGTTTCAATTTCCTTGTGCAGCTGATTATTAGCATGGGCGATTTCTTCCTCAAATTTTTCCCAATACCTAAAAAAGCTTTCTGCCAGCCTTTGTTTGGATATATCTTTAAACTCAAGAATTAATAGATCAGCGATACGAGGACCGCTTAAAAGTCGGCCGGTCATTTCTAAACAGCGCCACATTCCCGACCTATCACAAAATCTCAGTTCCTGAGTTCTGTTGATGCCTTCCTTTAAACAGGCAATGGTTTTCTTAAGTTTTTTTAAGTCTTGGGGGTGAATATGACGAAAAACCCTGTGGCTAATCAACTCCCGGCTTGGGTAGCCCAAAATAGCGGTTGCTGCAGGGTTTACATAAATACACCGATTGTCTGTAAGGTTGTATAAAGCAACAATATTATTGGTATTTCCGAAATAAAAATCGTTAATCCCTTCTGTTCCTACCAAGCCGGGTTCCACGTTTAAATCGCGTCGAGTCAACATGACGGGTGCACAGCTGGTTGTTACATGCCTGGAAAATCTAATTATTTTGTGTAAAGCCAAGTTTGTATTACTTTTCATAACCCGCCTCCAATGATTTACAGAACAAAAGACCGCAAGAAGCAGTCCAGGATCTACCAGGATAGGAGAATATTATATTGTGTGCTCAGTACAAAAGGCTGTTTTCACCAAAACAGATGGTTTTTCCTTCCTCAAAAAACCAATAGCAAATTTTCTGTAACCAATTGTCAGAATATTAACATATATTTAATATTTTGCCGATAAATTTTCGACTTTCCAGGAGAAATTTTCCCTGAACATTGATTTTTGCCTATAATATGGATAGACTAACTGGACTAGGGGTGAAAGTATGAGTGAAGGTTTACCATGGTTTGTCAAAGATTACGAAAAAAATGATGCAGAGTTTTATTCTGTAATCAAAGCAATGGCTGAAACATCCACCAATACCAGGGCATTGGACCCAAAAACCAGATATTTGATCCTGATGGCCCTTGATGTATTAAAAGGTGCCCCAGAGGGAGTCAAAGTCCTGGCAAAGCAGGCGAGAGCAGCCGGAGCCAGTGAAGAAGAAATCAAAGAAACAGTAAGACTGGCTTATTACGTTTCAGGAATGGATGTGATTAAAACAGCCCTGAATGCCTTCTAAACAATGATAACGGGAGAAAATTAAATGTTTAAAGCAGTGTTGTTTGACCTTGATGGAACCCTATTAAATATTAATATGGACCAGTTCCTCAAACAGTATTTTCGTAAAATGCAGGAAATGGCAGTATCCCAGGGATTTACAGGAGTAGAACGCTTAGTACAGCAAATAATGCTATCTACCGATGCCATGATAAAAAACCTTGATCCTGGATTGCGTAACCAGGAAGTATTTGAAAGAGACTTTTATCAGCATTGGCATTACCCTCACCATGAATTTCAGAAATTCTTTGAACGGTTTTACCGTGAAGGGTTTCCGCAGCTAAAACAATATACCAGACCCTTTACCGGTGTACCGGAAATGTTGGAAGAAGTATTTAATAAGGGATATAAAGTCGTTATTGCCACCAATGCAGTATTTCCCATGACAGCACTTATTCAGCGGTTGGAGTGGGCAGGGTTGGGGCAATTTCCCTTTGACCTGATTACTTCTTATGAAAATATGCATTTTTGCAAACCCCAAATCCAGTACTATGAAGAGATCTGCCAAATAATAGATACAGAACCTGATCAATGCCTGATGGTGGGAAATGATGTAGGTGAAGACATAATAGCTTCAAAGCTTGGCATGAAAACCTTTTTGGTGGAAAACCTCCTGATTGATCGGGGTGAAGGCTTTACTCCCGACTGGCGTGGCAGCCTCGATCATCTCTTTATGTTCATTAGGGAATTAACAGGGGTAGCAAAATAAAAAGCGCAAATAAGAAACCGGCCTCTGTTGTTAAGATTTAAACTAAACAGGCGAGGTAGAAAAGGATGCAGGAAGTTGAAAAAGTAAGAGAATTTTTACAAGAAAGAAATCCGGAGTTAAACATAATTCAATTGGCAGAGGACATTAGCACCTCAGAACTGGCCGCCCAGGCCCTGGGTACGGAAGTGGGGCAGATTGCCAAATCCATGCTTTTCAAAACTAAACAGAATGGGTTTGTTTTAGTGGTTTCAGCAGGCGATGTGAAAGTTGACTCCAAACTAATGAAAGATCTGGTAGGGAGCAGAGTACGAATGGCCCGGGCTGAAGAAGTGGAAGAAGTGACCGGCTTTAAGGTTGGGGGAGTATGCCCTTTTGCCTTGAAAGAAGATATTCTGATTTATCTGGATGAAAGCCTCAAACGTTACGATATAGTATACACTGCGGCAGGAACAGCCAAAACTGCGTTACCTATCGGCTACCAGGAACTGGTTCGTATTACTGAAGGAAAACCCTGCCGAGTATGTAATTAATAGAGTATTCAAGTCAGGAGAAAAAGTATGACAGGCAGTTTTGTTCATTTACATAATCATACCGAGTACAGCCTATTGGATGGTGCCTGCAGAATAAAAAACCTGATCTCCAGAGCCAGTGAACTGGGCATGCCCGCTATTGCCATCACTGATCATGGGGTTCTTTACGGAGTAATTGATTTCTATCGGGAAGCCAAAAAGCAGGGCATAAAACCCATTATCGGCTGTGAAGTATATGTAGCTCCCCGCAGCCGGTTCGATAAGGAACCCCGGTTGGACGATGCCCAATACCATATGGTTCTTTTGGCCAGGAATAATGAAGGGTATAAAAACCTGGTTCAGATGGTAAGCCAGGCCTATCTTGAAGGTTTTTATTATAAGCCTCGAGTGGACCGGGAATTGCTGGAAAAATACCATGAGGGATTGATTGCCCTGACCGGTTGTATAGCCGGAGAGATTCCTCAGCTGATCATTAGTGGCAATCTTTCTAAAGCCAGGGATACTGTCAATTATTTTAAAGAGGTTTTTGGTCCCGGCAATCTCTATTTAGAAATACAAGACCATGGGATTCCAGAGGAAAAGGTAATGGTACAAGGGCTGATTACCTTAAGTGCCCAAACCGGTGTCCCATTGGTAGCCACCAATGATTTGCATTATGTTAATAAAAATGATGCGGCAGTTCATGACGTACTCTTATGTATTCAAACTGCTGCCAGGGTCAACGATGAAAACCGGATGCGTTTTCCTACCAGTGAATTTTATTTAAAAACTGAGTCCGAGATGAGAGCCCTTTTCCCCGATCTGCCGGAAGCCATCACTAATACCCTAAAAATTGCTGAGGAGTGCCAGGTAGAATTTTCCTTTGGCGAATTTCATCTGCCTTTTTTCCAAATACCTGAGGGATATACCGAGGAATCATATCTGGAAGCAATGGTAAGAGAAAAGTTCGCTGTCAAGTATCCGCAGCAAGACCGGCAAATAGCCGAGAGAATGGAATACGAACTAAAGGTAATAAAAGAAATGGGATTTGCCGGATACTTTTTAATCGTTCAGGATCTGGTCAACTGGGCCAAAAAAGAAGGGATTCCCGTGGGACCAGGCCGAGGTTCGGCAGCAGGGAGCTTGGTGTCCTATATTCTTGATATTACCGGGATTGATCCGTTGAAATATGATCTTTTGTTCGAGCGGTTTTTAAATCCGGAAAGAGTGAGTATGCCTGATATTGATATAGATTTCTGCTTCGAAAAGCGAGACCGGGTAATTGATTATATCATCAATAAATACGGAAGTGACCAGGTAGCCCAAATAATCACCTTCGGAACCATGGCAGCCCGGGCGGCTATCCGGGATGTAGGCAGAGCTATGGATATCCCTTATGCCGAAGTTGACCAGATAGCCAAAATGATTCCTGGTGAACTGGGGGTAACCATAGACAAAGCCCTGCAGATTTCCGCCGATTTAATTCAAGCGTATCAAAATGACTATAACACCCGTAAAGTAATTGATGTAGCCCGCGCTATTGAGGGGATGCCCCGCCACGCATCAATCCATGCCGCTGGAGTGGTAATCGGGAAGGAACCCCTAAATACGATTCTGCCACTCCAGAAAACACCTGAAGGGCATGTGGTGACACAGTTTACCAAAGAAACCGTCGAAGATATCGGTTTGCTCAAAATGGACATTTTGGGGCTGAGGACCTTAACGGTAATTGAAAGGGCCATTGATATAATAAAAAAAACCAGGGGAGAAAAAATAGATATTGACCAGATCCCTTTTGATGATCCGGCCATTTACAAACTCTTGGCAGAAGGCCAGACTACTGGTGTATTTCAAGTGGAAAGCGATGGCTTAAAGCGTATACTGATGGAAATGAAGCCTGACCGCTTCGAGGATCTGATCGCCATAATCGCTCTTTACCGCCCGGGTCCTTTAGGCAGCGGAATGACGGAAGATTTTATCAGGCGCAAAAATGGGCGCCAGCCCATTGAGTATCTGCATCCCCTTCTGGAGGACATTCTAAAAGGCACCTATGGGGTTATTCTGTATCAGGAACAGGTAATGAGGATTGCCAGCGACCTGGCTAATTTCACCATGGGAGAGGCTGATGTGCTGCGCCGGGCTATGGGCAAGAAAAAACCGGATGAACTGATAGCCCAAAGGGAGAAATTCATTAAGGGAGCCAGTGAAAACAATATTGATCCCCAGATAGCCGCAAGACTTTTTGACCTTATGGAGAATTTTGCGGGCTATGGTTTCAATAAGAGCCACTCAGCAGCTTATGCAGTAATTACTTACCAAACTGCCTATCTGAAGGCCCACTATCCGGTAGAATATATGTGCGCTTTTTTGACCAGTGTAATCGATAATCAGGACCGAGTTGTGTATTATCTCCGGGAATGCCAGAGAATGGGAATAAAAGTCCTGCCTCCGGATATTAATGAAAGCTTCGAAAATTTTACTGTAGCGGGAGATGCTATCAGATTCGGTTTAGGGGCCATCAAAAATGTAGGGTTAAATGCGGTGAAGAACATTGTTGAATTGCGAAAAAACGGTATTTTCAAATCCTTTTTTGATTTTTGCCGCCGGGTAGATTTAAGTCAGATTAATAAACGCATGGTGGAAAACCTGATATTAGCTGGCTGTTTCGATTCGGTGGGAATCACTAGAAAACAGGCCCTCTCCATTATGGAAGAATGTATAGAACTCTCCCAGCAAATCAAGCAGGGGGAACAAAGCATGCAATTATCACTTTTCGGGGATAACCAAGGGCTGATCGAGGAACCCAGGCCTGTGGTGACAGGAGAAATTCCCATCATGGAAAAGCTTATTCGAGAAAAAGAGGTATTGGGTTTCTATGTTTCCCAGAGCCCCCTGGAGGAGTATCGCCAGGTATTCCCTTTAATAATTACTCACCAGTTGGCAGATCTGACGGCGGCGGATGGTGATTCCTATGTAAGGGTAGCCGGAATAATGTTAAACCTGGGCCGCAAAGTTAGTCGCCGGGGTGACAGCTATGCCAGCTTTTTCCTGGAAGACTTCAGCGGCCGGATGCAAGTCATGGTTTTTCCGTCGGCCTATCGTAATTATGCCTCCCAGTTAAAATCAGACCAGGCGGTGATTGTTGAAGGAATATATGATACCCATGATGAACAGCCTAAAATAATCCTTAGAAACATTGCACCCCTCATGCCCCAGGTGGAAGAACTGCACATACGCATACCAAAAGAATTATATGATGATGATACGAAAAAAGAGCTGGTTAGAATTCTAAAGGCCAATTCCGGCAAAATAAGAGTATACTTGCACCTGCAAGGCGGAAAGGTTTTGTTGCTCAATGAAAAACTCAGTGCCAGCAGGGAACTGCAGCTAAAAGAGGAATTAACCGAAATCTGTGGAAAAGGCAATGTATGGTTTAGTTGATAAATATTAAAAGAGGGGGAGTCGCATGAACCAGGAATATATGGGAGAAGAATATATTGTGGTTAAAGCTCTCGAGAACGGCGTTACCATTTTCGGCCTTACCCGAGGAAAGGATACGAAATTCCATCACACTGAAAAGCTTGACAAAGGCGAGGTTATGGTCCTGCAATTTACCGAGCACACTTCCGCTATGAAGATAAGGGGACGAGCTGAAATTCAACACCGCTTTGGAACAGTTATCAGCGAAAGCTACTCTGATTCCAGAAAAGCCTGACGAAGAAACTAGAATAGGCTTTATTAAGGAGGTAGAAATATGCAAAAAGTAGCCGTTCTAACCAGTGGTGGGGATGCGTCAGGCATGAATGCTGCTATTAGGGCTGTAGTGAGAACCGCCATTTACCGGGAAATGGAAGTTTTTGGAGTTGATCGGGGTTTTGAAGGGTTAATCGAAGGTGATATTAAAAAAATGTCAGCCGGCTCCGTAGCTGATATTATTCATCGCGGAGGTACCATCCTGAAAACTTCCCGCTCTCAAACTTTCGAGACCTTGGAAGGCAGGCAAACAGCCAAGAGACAGCTGGATGCCCTGGGAATAGAAAACCTGGTGGTAATCGGGGGAAACGGCAGTCTCCGCGGCGGGTACGAGTTTTCCAAGCTGGGAATTAATGTTATTGGTATTCCTGCCACCATTGACAATGACATCGTTTATACCAGGTCCATTGGTTTTGATACTGCTGTTAACACTGTACTGGAGTCCATCAACAGAATAAGAGATACTGCTACCAGTCATGGGCGCATTTTCATTATAGAGGTAATGGGCAGGGATTGCGGTGAAATCGCATTAGCCGCAGGTGTTGCGGGGGGAGCCGAATCCATTCTGATCCCGGAAATTGAACCGGATATCAACCAGGTGGTAGAGAAAATCAACAGCGGGAACAAAAGAGGTAAACTCCACAGTATCATCCTGGTAGCAGAAGGAGTGTTTCCCATAATGGAACTGAAGGAAGTACTATCTGAAAGAACCGGTAAAGATACACGGGTTACCATACTGGGCCATATTCAAAGAGGAGGCATGGCTACCGCTGCTGACCGAATTATGGCTTCCTGTATGGGCAAAGCGGCTGTAGATTATATAGTGCAAGGGACCAAAAATGTTATGGTGGCCATGCAGGGCAGCAGGGTGTTTTCTATTCCCTTGCAGGAGGTTATTAACGGCAAAAAGACTCCCGAGCTGGATATGTTTGAAGTAGCCCGGATACTATCAATATAAAATACCGAGGTGAAATTATGAGGAAAACCAAAATAATATGCACCATAGGGCCAGCCAGCGAACAAGTGGAAATTCTGAAAAAAATGATAGCCGCGGGCATGAATGTAGCCCGTTTAAACTTCTCCCATGGAACCCATGATGAACATAAGCAACGGATAGAAAACGTGCGCCAGGCAGCCAAAGAAACCGGCCAGCCCATAGCCATCATGCTGGATACCAAAGGCCCCGAAATTAGGACCGGAACCCTAAAAAATAAGAAAATAAATCTAAAAGCCGGTCAGCAGTTTATTCTCACCAGCCGTAATGTTGCCGGTGATGAAAAGGAAGTGGAGATCAGTTATAAACAAATGCCCCGGGAGGTGGAAAAAGGGACTATCATCCTTCTGGCTGATGGACTAATCAGTTTGCAGGTAGAAGATACTACAGAAACGGACATAATCTGCCGGGTAGTTAATCCAGGCGAATTAGGAGAAAAAAAAGGTATCAACGTGCCCGGAGTGAGAATAAACCTGCCCTTCCTCAGTGACAAAGACCGTGAAGATATTCAGTTTGGGATTGAAAATGGAGTAGATTTTATTGCTGCCTCTTTTGTGCGCTCCTCTGAGGATGTATTGGAAATCAGGCGAATTCTGGAAAAGCAAGGTGCTGATATAGATATAATCGCCAAAATCGAAAGCCAGCAGGGTGTGGAAAACCTGGAGGCTATTATAAAAGTCACAGAAGGAATAATGGTGGCCAGAGGCGATCTGGGAGTTGAAATCCCGGCCGAAGAGGTCCCTCTGGTGCAGAAAAGTATTGTGGAGAAATGCAGCCTTAATGGCAAAATAGTTATAATTGCTACCCAGATGCTGGATTCCATGATAAAGAATCCCCGCCCCACCCGGGCAGAAGTCTCAGATGTAGCTAATGCCATTTTTGAGGGGGCAGATGCCATTATGCTTTCCGGTGAGACTGCTGCCGGTCAGTATCCGGTGGAAGTTGTGGAAACCATGGCTCGTATTGCCAAAAAAGCTGAGGAAGCCTATCCTTACCAGGAAGTCCTCCGACAAAGGCGCTTCCAGGGTAGACTGTCGGTTACTGATGCTATCAGCTTTGCTACCTGTGCTACAGCTATGAACCTGGGGGCTGCAGCCATCATTCCGGTTACCAATTCCGGGCAAACCGCCAAGATGGTAGCCAAATACCGGCCCCGGGCTAATATAGTGGCCGCCACCCAGGAAGAAAAAATCCTGCGCAAGCTGGTGCTGGTGTGGGGAGTAAATCCGGTCCTGATAAATACTGCAACATCAACTGATGACTTGTTTAATTTCGCCATAAATGGTGCGCTAAAGGCCAACCTGATAAAAAACGGCGATATGGTAGTTCTAACTGCAGGCTTTCCTACCGGTTTTTCCGGGGGGACCAATTTGCTAAAAGTCCATACCATTGGTGAAATTTTAGTAGAAGGAATGGGAATTGGTTCCCAATCAGTAAGCGGTCCGGTGGTAGTTGTGATAAACCGCAAAGATCTCTCCAAAATTAAGGCCGGTGACATAGTAGTAACCCACCGAGCCAGCAGCGAACTAGCCGATTATCTTGACAAAATTGCCGCCTTGGTAGCAGAAGAGGGAGGTCTAACATCAGATGCGGCTATCATAGGACTTAACTCCAACATTCCCGTAATTGTGGGAGCACGCAATGCGGTGCAGGTTTTGCAGGAGGGAATGACGGTTACCGTTGATACCCCGCGGGGAAAAATTTACAAAGGAATAGCTCAGGTTGTGTAGAAACCTGTCGATTATTCCAATAAAGTATCGAAGCTTAGGAGACCCCAAAATAAAGGAAAATCACAGCAGCATGTAGAAAAAATGAAATAGTTCATTTAATAACAAGCAAAATAAAGGGGAGGTAATAAGTGATGAAAATTATGGTACTGGGAGCAGGTACTATGGGGGCAGGCATAGTGCAAACAGCTGCACAGGCCGGGTTCGAAGTTATTGTAAGAGACATTAAACAGGAATTCGTTGACAAGGGTATCCAGGGCATCGCCAAGAATCTCGAAAAGAGTGTAGCTAAAGGCAAAATGGCAGCCGAAGACAAAGATGCTATTATGGGAAGAATTTCAGGGACAGTTGATATGGCGGTTGCCAAAGATGTTGACCTGGTTATCGAAGCTGCCATTGAAAATATGGAAATTAAAAAAACCATCTTTAAAGAACTGGATGAAATTTGCAAACCAGAATGTATCTTAGCTTCTAATACTTCAGCCCTCAGCATAACCGAAATAGGGGCGGCTACCGGCCGTGCCGACAAAGTTATCGGAATGCATTTCTTCAACCCAGTTCCTGCCATGAAACTGGTGGAGATTATAAAGGGCGCATCAACCAGTCAGGAAACCTTTGACAAGGTAAAGGCAATAAGCGAGCAAATGGGCAAATCACCGGTACAAATCAACGAAGCTCCTGGCTTTGTAGTAAACCGGCTATTAATACCCATGCTCAATGAAGCTATGTATGCAGTAATGGAAGGCGTAGCCAATGCCGAAGATGTGGACACCTCCATGAAGTTTGGTGCCGGACATCCCATGGGGCCCTTGGCTTTAGCGGATATGATCGGGCTTGATATCTGCTTGGCCATTATGCAGACTCTTCATCGGGAATTCGGCGATGACAAATATCGTCCCTGCCCGCTGTTAGCTAAAATGGTTCGTGCCAACAAGCTGGGCCGCAAGACCGGCGAAGGCTTCTTCAAATATTAAAAATAAAAATAAAGGGGCAGCAGAACATGCTGCCCCTTAACATTTCTTACACCCCATAATCCCTTTCTTCTTTGGAATCCTTGATAATAGTCACATCAGTTGAATTAAATAGAGCAAAAACTTCATTGCCTTCAGCCAGGTTCATAGCTTCGGCAGCTGCATTGGTTACTGTAGCGGTAACGGGGCGATCGCCGATATCAATAATTACTTCGGTAATATCATGCCCTGGTTTTATTTTCATAATCTTTCCCACCAGTTTATTAGGATCACTGATTCTCATTCTTAGCCAACCTCCTTTACATATATTTTGCGCAGATATATAAAAGTTTATTTGCAAGGGGATGGCGTTAGGCGTTATTACCAGGCTGATGTAATCATGCCAATGAAAACGGCTTTTTTACATGTATCGGCTGTGGTCACTATTTGATGCAATTGTACAGGTTTAGGCTTATTTGGATCATAATGAATAAACTACCTTCTATCTGGCAAACTATTCTAAACCAGCCTAATAAAGAAGGGGACTAAGGAGACAACTTTATGCGCTATTTAAGCACCAGGAATCAGGCAACTGATATGACGCTGACGCCCAACAAAATCCTTTCTCAATCATTGTCTGCGGATTTGCAGCAGAACATAAGTAACCTGAACATTTTGCTGGATAAATGTTCGGACGCAATAATGAGGCCTTTTGCTTTTGGCAGTAAAAAAACCACCAAATGCCTTTTGCTTTATTTTGACGGCTTGGCCGATAAAGCGCAAATCGAAGATCATATACTAAAAAACCTCCTGATGGAACTCAACATGTTAAATGAAGACTCTCTTACCCAAGAGGGATCTCTCCTTGATTTTATTAAGGAACGAGTATTGAGCTTGTCAAGTATAAAAGTAGTGGCCTCCTTTGAGGAGCTATCTCATTCCATGAATTCCGGCGATGCCATAATAATGATTGACGGATACAAGCAGGCCCTGGCAGCTGGAACCCGCTTCTGGAAAACCCGCGCCATTGAAAGCCCCAATAACGAAAGCACTATTCAGGGGCCCAAGGAAGGTTTCACTGAAACCCTGCGTGTAAATACCGCCCTGTTAAGGCGCAGGCTCAGATCTGCCCAGCTGAAAATGGAAACCACCATTTTGGGTAGAATTAGCAAAACTGATGTTGTCATAATCTATCTGGAAGGGATTGCTCCTCCCGAAGTATTAGCCCAGGTTAAAGATCGCCTGAATGCCATTGATATTGACAGCATACTGGATACGGGTTATCTGGAAGAGTATCTGTTCCAACCCAGGTTTAGTATCTTTTCCCAGGTCCAATATACAGAAAAACCGGACAGGGTCTGTGGTATGCTCCTGGAAGGGAAAGTTTGTATTATGGTAGAAGGGTCACCAATGGCTATGGTTTTGCCTACTTCTTTTCCCCAGTTTCTAAATGCAGCGGAAGACTATTATCAACACTTTATTACCGGCTCTCTTTTTCGTTTGTTACGTTTTGGCGCATTTGTAATTGCCCTGTTTTTGCCTTCACTATATGTAGCTATTATATCTTTCCATCAGGAAATGCTCCCTACCAATCTTTATCTAACCATTTCTTCCAGCCGGGAAGGGATTCCGTTTCCTGCAATAGTTGAAGCATTATTGATGGAAGCAACCTTTGAACTGTTACGGGAAGCCGGACTAAGGCTACCCCAAGTAATAGGACCGGCGGTTAGCATAGTGGGAGCATTGATAATAGGTGATGCAGCAGTTCGTGCGGGACTGGTTTCTTCTTTGATGGTAGTTGTGGTAGCTTTTACTGGGATTGCTTCATTTGTTGTTCCGGTTTATAACGGCAGCCTGATAATCCGCATTACCCGCTTTGGTATATTAATGACGGCTGGTCTTTTTGGTTTGCCTGGTATAATAATGTTCTTACTGCTGATAATAATCAGAACAGCCTCTATTCAAAACCTGGGACAGCCTTACCTGGAGCCTTTATCACCTCTTAACCTGCGGCAAATGACTGACATCATAGTACGCCGACCCTGGTCTAATAATGCCATGAGGCCAAATACCCCAGGTATGGAGAATAAAAAGAGACAGAATATTAAAGACATGGGTAACGGTGAGTAGAATGAGCAAATCCCTTATCATAAGCCTGATCATCATTAGTTGTCTAGCTTTGCCGGGATGTTTCAATTTTGTGGACATAGACGATACAGTAGCCGTAGTTGCTTACGGTTGGGATATTGATGGTGAACATAAAATATTATCAGCACAGATAGCCCTGCCCCAACCAACATCATCAGAATCAATTGGCAGTGGGGCCAGTTCCAAATATGTGGTGGTATCCCGCCGTGGTCCCACATTCACTGAGGCTGCCCGAACAATGAACCTGAGTTTGCCCCGTAAACCTCTCTGGGAAATGGCTGATGTTCTGGTGGTGAGTGAGCAAGTAGCCAAAACTGATGCCGTGCTATATATTGATTCAGTTGTGCGTAATCCCCGCATACGGTATAATACTCAATTTTTTCTAGCTAAAGGGGTACGCACCGAGGAAATTTTCCAAGTGCCCATTCCACCGGAAGAGTCTGCTGGCGCCGGACTGGAACAATTAATTGATATCCAGCGAAATATAATCGGGATTTATACTCCAGTTAAAATAAAGGATTTCTTAGTTAAATTAGCTGCGGAGGGCATCCAGCCAATAATTCCCCAGATAACAGTTTCCAAACAGGACGGGCGGGAAACCCTTTTATTATCAGGTACTGCAATATTCCAAAACCGCCGAATGGTAGGATCTTTAGATGCAGAGCAATCCCGGGGATTAGCCTTATTAACACCGGGAGCAGCAAGTATGGGTCTTATCCATATTAGTAGTTCCCAATTTGCCAATAAACACGGAAATCCCATATATGAGAGAATTGCCCTGGAAATAGGTGATTACCAGCCAAAAACCGAGTTTAGGATCAATGGCGACGAGATTACCTTCAATATTGAAATAGAGGTTGATGTCAATATCATTGAGAGAAGTAGTACTAAAGATGTTTTCTTCCTTGACACAGTCAGAGCCATAGAAAGGGAGGCTGCTCGGCAACTGCAAAAAGACGTAATGTCTTGTATTGAAAAGGCGCAAAGTTTAAAAAGTGATATTTTTGGCTGGGGATTGACCATAAAACGCAAAAATCCACAGGAATGGAAATTAATGAGAGAACATTGGGATGAAAACATATTTCCTAAGGTTAAAAGTAATGTTACTGTTACTTGTCACTTAAGAAAAATCTATCTGGAGAGACAAGGTTTTAACTTTAATTAAAGGAGATTCTAACACTGCCAAGGGACGGCTTATTAATGCATGGTAGAATTGGCGGCCAAACAGGCTTCACAAATTTAAGGAAACCCTGGGCGAAAAAAGGAGGGTTTAATGCTGCAGATTAGCAATAACCAATTATTTTGCATATTATTTTTGACCATTGCACCCTGTTTTGGGGCCTTATGACCAACTATATTGGCGGGAGTTTCCGCTAATCATGCCTGGCTTACAGTAATATTAACCAGTATCCCCGGTTTGTTCCTGATAATGGTCTATACCGGGTTACTGGAAAAAAGCTCAAATACGTTTCCTATAATGCTTGAGGAGCATCTGGGTAAAATTGCCGGAAAGATCCTGGCCATTATATATATTGCTGTTTTTGCCCTATTATCTATCCTTTATCTCCGCTTTTACGAAGAATTCATTATTAATAATGTACTTCTGGGCAGCCCGGTCAGTGCACTGCTGATGATTATTGTTATTCCGGGATTCTATGCTATTTACTGTGGTACCCAGGTAATGGCCCGGGTGAGTGAAATTGTTTTTATAGTGGCTTTTCCTCTGGCGATTTTGCTCCTTTTAGCGGGAATGACAGAAAAGCCTGACTTTGCCAACTTATTGCCCCTAACTAACATCAGTCCTGTCAATCTTTTGGAGGCAGTTTATCTGAATACCTGGCATGTTGGTAATATGGTTCTAATTCTGGCCCTGTATAGTTTTTGCCAGCAAAATGTGAGAGTAATCAAAACTATGCTGATCAGGGTTACTCTTGTTCTGGTCCTTTATTTATCTACAGAAATGCTGGTGATTCTTATTGTACTGGGGGCTGACCTGACTGCCACTCAGTCCTTTCCTTTATTCGAAATAGCAAGGAATATCGAACTTGGAGGCTTTATACGCAATTTAGAAGTTTTCTTTATTTCTTCATTTATTATGGGTATTTGCATATCCGTAACCATTTTCTGGTTTATGGCCTGCTATTGTACTCAAAAAGTTTTTAATCTGAAGGATTACCGCTTCCTGGCTGCCCCAGCAGGCATAATCATAGCTTTTGGCTCTATTCTCATCAGCCCCAATACCTTTTGGGTTTTCAGCATCCTGGAAAAAATCGCACCGATCTTCTTCGGAGTCTTTTTTGTACTGATTCCCATTCTTTTATACCTAATTGCCTTAATAAAATCCCGTCTTGCACCAGGCACAAAAGCCTAAAAGTAATCACGGGGACAGGTACCTTGATTCTGCCGTATTTTCTTCATCCTTAAACCAACCATAAGCTGGTCCTAATTATATCAGCATAGGCTGGCAGTTGTATCTGGATGGTGTATCACAGTTGGAGCAGTCCCGCTGGAATAGGTAAGCAAGATCAGCTAGATGAAACATGAGGCCAAAACCTCACGGTACCTGCAATCCTGTCAAATAAGTCTTGGTCCTCGTCATTAATTGTGTGGGAGTAGAAGACTATGGAAAAACCATAATTACTATAGGTGATGCGATAAACATGAGGATGCCAGCTGCCCATTTCAGTGGCAATTCTAGTTACAGTCCTGGATCCTTTATAGGAACTGACCGGAAAATCCGTTTTGGTCAGCAGCTCCCCATCACCGACTGCTGACGGGTTATAAGTCAAGAACTCGGCTTCCTGTCCGGGCTTAAGCAGGACAACCGGCGGAATTTCAGCTACTTTTTGACTATTGTCGTCATAAAAGACTGTGTAGCTCATGGTCCAATTACCCGGAAAATGAAGCGAAAACACAAGCTCTTCACTGTCCTGCAGCGGCTGCGAGCCGCACTCCGTTAATTCGCTTAAGGGTACCCTGGCCTCCAGCTTTTTCCAACCCGGTATTTGATCTGATTCAGTTATTCTCATGTTATCAGCTTCATTTGCCTCAATAGCCACAGGCACAATTTCCGTAGTTTCAGGCTGATCAGATAATTGTGTTTCCTCCACTGCGCTGCCCTCTGGTATATCGGATACACTTGGCACAACTGAATTTTCACAGCCGCTTATCACTAACAACATAAGACTGATAAAAACCGCTGTTTTACTAAATATTGTATTTTTCATCCGGTCATTCTCCTGATTTCCAATTCTTACTTTAACCCTAATATAATAGGTCAGTCAGAACAAGAATAAAATTCAACTTATCCGCAATGAAGGGGAAAAGCCCAATAATGGCGCATTTAAAATATGACAATAATGTTCTGCTTTTCTGTTTATGTCCTATTTGTGTAGCAGGCAATTTACAAATACAAGCTAACCACATGTATCCACACTT
The DNA here is from genome assembly GCA_050949885.1 of Syntrophomonadaceae bacterium. GTDB lineage: Bacteria > Bacillota > Syntrophomonadia > Syntrophomonadales > Syntrophomonadaceae > JBMNGO01. The sequence continues at coordinate 130,187 of JBMNGO010000007.1, forward strand.
GATAAATTCGATCTTGCCAAGGAACCAGAGGTCAACAATAACCCTATGACTTGGTTGTTACTGACACAGAGTGGGAAAGTATATTCATGGGACCAAAGGCGAAGTACCCTGACTTTGGGGATTATCGTTTCACTGGAGGATTTTACTCGACAATTGGTCTGGGTCAGGAATTTAAAGGTTATCATTATAAATTGGTAGTGGCAGTTATCCCTGCAGAAGAACTGGAAGCCGAGCTAAGTGATTGGGAGTAGCGATATAGTAAAGTGAATCAGCAAAATAGCCAAAACAAAAGAGGGCTCACACCCTCTATTTTTCTTGTATGGTGCCAGAGGTGGGACTCGCCTGTACCCGGAGGGTGAACCCACACGCCTCGCGGCACACGATTACTTATTTTCTTATGGTGCCAGAGGTGGGACTCGCCTGTACCCGGAGGGTGAACCCACACGCCTCGCGGCACACGCCAGGTGCCGGGTGGGACCGCCTGTCCCGGAGGGTGCCCCCGCCTCGCGGCCCGTCTTACTGGTGCCAGAGGTGGGACTCGCCTGTACCCGGAGGGTGAACCCACACGCCTCGCGGCACACGATTACTTATTCTCTTATGGTGCCAGAGGTGGGACTCGCCTGTACCCGGAGGGTGAACCCACACGCCTCGCGGCACACGATTACTTATTTCTCTTATGGTGCCAGAGGTGGGACTCGCCTGTACCCGGAGGGTGAACCCACACGCCTCGCGGCACACGATTACTTATTCTCTTATGGTGCCAGAGGTGGGACTCGCCTGTACCCGGAGGGTGAACCCACACGCCTCGCGGCACACGATTACTTATTCTCTTATGGTGCCAGAGGTGGGACTCGCCTGTACCCGGAGGGTGAACCCACACGCCTCGCGGCACACGATTACTTATTCTCTTATGGTGCCAGAGGTGGGACTCGCCTGTACCCGGAGGGTGAACCCACACGCCTCGCGGCACACGATTACTTATTCTCTTATGGTGCCAGAGGTGGGACTCGAACCCACACGCCTCGCGGCACACGATTTTGAGTCGCGCTCGTCTGCCAATTCCGACACTCTGGCTGATTTATTCACTTCCGATGCAACCATTATTATAATTGTCCCCTGAACCCTTGTCAACCAAAGATTCGCTCTATCACCTAAAGGGCGGCATAAGCTGTACCTGCTGTCATAAGAAGGCAGATTTGGGATAAAGGATATTTGAGGGTTAATGGCGAAACATATCAAGTAAATTGGATTTTGTCTCCCCATTTCTTGACAATTTATCATAAGGGAGAAGTTAGGAATGATATCGGAAGAATTGTTAGTTAAGCAGAGCCGTCAGGGAGATCTGAAGGCTTTTGAAGAACTTGTATTGCTTTATCAGGATAAAATATATGCACTGGCTTATAGATACCTAGGTAATGAAGAAGATGCTAATGATCTGGCTCAAGAGGCATTTATCAAGGCTTTTAGATCATTATCCTCATTTAAGGGGGAATCAGGTTTTGGCACCTGGTTGTTCCGTATAGCCAGCAACCTATGCTTGGACGAACTGCGAGGAAGGAAAAGACGGATCAAATGCCTTTCCCTGGATGAGCCGGTAATTACATCCCAGGGTGAGGAACTACCCAAAGAAATACCGGATCTCTCAGCAGCGGTGGATGACAAATACGAGAAAAAAGAGCTCTCATTATACATACAGAAACTACTTAACGAGTTAAAACCAGATTATAAGGCAATCATCGTATTAAGGGACATGATGGGTTTTAGTTACGAGGAAATAGCAGAAATTTTGAAATGTTCTCAAGGCACTGTAAAGAGTCGTCTTAATCGCGCCAGGGCCATTTTAAGAAAAAAGTTGTTAAAGAGGGAACTTTTGCCTTAATACCTCGTCTAAAGAAACGAGGAGGATATACTTAATGAAATGCAGGCATATTAGAGAATTTTTCTCTGTTTATCTTGACAAAGAGGCCAATGAAACCGTAAATGATGCTGTTACAGCTCATATTGCGGTTTGTCCAAAATGCCGCGAAGAACTTGAACAATTAAAGAAAATAATTGATAGCCTGCAGAAAACGGAATCAATACAGCCCCCGCCTGACTTCTCCCGGCTGGTTATGAACCGTTTACGGGAAGAAAAATATGGACTTTGGTCTTCTAACCGCACCAAGGGACGTAAAAGGGCCGGAGGCTTTATTGCTGCGGTGGCCGCAATAGCCCTGATGGTAGGTATCGGCACCAGCAGTTATTTTGGTGAGATGTGCGAAAAAATAGCGGCTGCGTGGGCCAAGAAGAATCCAGAGAAGAAAGCTGCTACTAATATTTCCGTTGACGATATACTCAACCGTCTTAATCTTCCCGACATTTTACAAAACAACGAAAAAGGGGAGGAAGCCGGGTCTGAAAAGACGGATAATGCCCAAGAAAGTCAAGTGAAAGTAGCCACCCGAACGGTTCCACAGGAGAATGAGCCCGTCAACTCAGGTGGTTCCGAAACAACTGATCCGGTCATTCCTTTAGAAGCAGAGGAAAATCCCCCAACTACCCCTGAACTGGCAGAAGAGAATCCCATTACCATGACTCTGTTGGAAGCAGAGGAGGAGCCCGACGCCTCCACGGAGCAGGCAATTGAGAAAAATAGACTGGTGTTTTCCCAGGAAATAATAGTAAAAGATATACCTGAAGCTGTTGTAGGAGCAGAAAAGATTGCTATTGATTTGGGTGCCTCATGTACCTATCTGTCGCCTGAACAACTGCTGGCATCCTATCCTGATAAAAAGTACAGCGGAATAATAGTCACCCTGGACAGGGAGAAAGAGAGCAGCTTTTTCACCCAGCTTGAAGCAATGGGAGCCGTTACTGACCTGGGTGAAGAAATAGTGGACATGTCCGATGAATATTTGGAAATAGACAAGAAACTGGAATCCATTGCCGGCGAACTTATTGAAATCTCCAGGAAGAGAGATTTAAAGAAAGAGGATCAGGATAGATTGCAAGAATTGAATATTGATTTGCAGGAAGCCCTTAATCACCGAACTGAGTTGGATAAGCTATTAACTACTTCAACTATCTATGTTTATTTTGCCGAACAGTATTGATCCCTTAAGGACGAAAAATCGTACCATAGGTATAATGGCCTTACAGGCAGGGATATGGTCCCTGCCTATTGAATTTTTGGTCAAGTAGTATATGTTTGATAATGGACATAATAATAACCAAAGGTGGTGCAAGATGAATCAAAAGAAGCTCTTAGTTATAGATGGAAACAGCTTGCTGTTTCGTGCCTTTTATGCCTTGCCCCTGCTGCACACCAGTGATGGTGTTTACACTAACGCTGTTTACGGTTTTTTGACCATGTTTAAAAAGGTAATGGATAATGAGAATCCCAGCCATATAGTGGTGGCCTTTGACAAGGACAGGCAAACCTTCCGGACCCAGCTATTTGACGCCTACAAAGCTAACCGTTCGGCGCCCCCGGAGGAATTAAAGGGGCAGTTTCAGCTGGTGCGTGAGGTACTGACTGCCCTTAACGTGGATTACCTGGAGGTGCCGGGATACGAAGCCGATGATATTATTGGCACCCTGAGTCAAATGGCCCAGGACGATGAAATGGACTGTATTATCGTGACCGGCGATGGTGATGCTTTGCAGTTGGTATCTGAAAAAGTCCAAGTGATTATGATCAAAAAAGGCATCAGTGAAATAGAAAAATACGATATAGCCAAGGTAAAAGAAAATTGGGAAGTAACCCCGGATAGGATGATAGATATAAAAGCTTTGATGGGGGACTCCTCCGATAATATACCTGGAGTACCCGGAGTGGGTGCCAAAACCGCTATTAAGCTTATCAAGGAATTTGGCAGCCTGGAGAACCTTTATGCCAGCCTGAGCCAGGTGAAAGGGCAAAAACTGGTGGAAAGGCTGGCTGCAAACAAAGACCAGGCCTATATGAGCAGGGAGTTGGCTACTATTGTACGGGATATGAACCTCAATTGCAGGTTAGCAGATTTTAATGTGAAGGAACCCCATAGAGAAGAACTGATGCAGCTGTACAAACGACTCCAGTTTGGCAATTTTTTAAAACTGCTGCAAGAGCAGGATGCCCACCGGGTCTATGACCCCGTAGAGTTCCAGGAAACCATAGAAATAAAAAGGCTGAACTCGGAAAGGGAAGTAAAGGAACTTATTGACACAATACCGGACGGGGATAAGGTGGCAGTATACTTTGAAGTTGACCACCGGCATCCTATGTGGGCGCAACCTATCGGTTTGTTCTGGGAATGGCAGGATCAGGTGTATCAATTGCCCCTGCAGGATAACCCCCGGGACAGGCTGGAATGGGTCAGGCCTTTCCTGGCGTCCGAGCAAATAAAAAAGATATTTCATAACGCTAAATTTGCCGAAGTACTGCTAATGCGTTGGGGAATCGAGCTTAAGGGAATTTATGGCGACACCCTGCTGGCTATTTATGTTGATGACCCCTCTTTTGATGGCGAATCACCTGTGAACAGCATGAAAAGGTATCTGGGTATAGACCCGGGAGACCGGCCGGCAGCCATTGCGGCCAATATCCGTAGACTGTATAATGCCTTACTGGAACGTATACCCCAGGAACTCAAAGACTTGTTGGCCCAAGTGGAGCAGCCCTTATCCACCATATTAGCCCATATGGAGTTTTGGGGAGTAAAAGTGGAAAAATCCACCCTGCACGAAATTTCAATAGAACTGGCATCCCGAATCCGGGAATGCGAAAAGGCCATTTTTGACCTGGCCGGATATGAGTTTAATATCAATTCTCCCAAGCAATTAGGCAAATTGTTATTTGAAGATTTGGGACTAAAGGCCAGCAAGAAGACGAAAACCGGTTATTCCACAGGTGCTGAGGTGTTAGAAAGCTTGTATGGCAAGCACCAGATCGTCCCATATCTTATGGACTACCGTTTAATAAGCAAGTTAAAATCTACTTATGCAGATTCTCTGCAGGCCCTGATTCATCCCGATACAGGCAGGGTACATACCATATTTAAGCAGGCCCAAACCGCAACAGGAAGGCTCTCCAGCGTTGAGCCCAATTTACAGAATATTCCTATAAGAATGGAAGAAGGCCGCAGAATTAGAAAAGCCTTTACAGCCCCGCAAGATGGGTGGCTCTTGGTTTCTGCTGACTATTCCCAGATTGATCTGCGTTCTTTAGCCCATATATCGGGAGATGAGGTATTAATCCAAACCTTCCGGGAAAAGGTGGATATCCACGCTAGAACAGCATCGGAAATATTCCATGTTCCCCTGCATCAGATTAACGAGGATTTGCGGCGCCGGGCCAAAGCGGTCAATTTTGGCATTATTTATGGGATCAGTGAGTACGGTTTGGCTAGGGATACCGGAGTCAGCCGGATGGAAGCCAGAGAATACATAAAAAAATACCTGGACACCTATCCCGGGGTTAGACAATACATGGAAGACATAGTTGCCTTTGGGAAAAAATACGGCTATGTGGAAACCATATTAAAACGCCGCAGATATATTCCGGATCTTAATGCCTCCAATAAAAATGTACAGGCTTTTGCCCGCCGTATGGCGTTGAATACCCCCATTCAAGGCACATCAGCCGATATTATTAAACTGGCCATGATTAAAGTATTCCGGGAATTGAAAAGACAGGGATTGGAATCCCGCCTGCTGCTGCAGGTTCATGATGAGTTGGTTTTGGAAGTGCCCAAGAAAGAGCTGGATGGGGTAGCTCAACTATTAGAGGATTGCATGCAAAATGCTTATGAATTAAAAGTACCCCTGGATACAACCATAAAAATAGGGGAGAACTGGTATGACCTAAAACCCTATAGATAGGAGTTTATCACTGAAGTCTATAGTATAGAAAGGAAGAACGATTATTGCCCGAATTGCCAGAAGTAGAGACAATTGTTCAATCATTGCAGCCCTGCCTGGGAGCTACAGTCACCCAGATCCATATAGCCCGGCCGGATATTGTAAGGCTCAGGGAATATGAGCCCGAAGATCTTTTGGGCTCCACCATAGAAAAAATATGGCGGCGGGGCAAGTACCTAATTCTAGTCTACGGACCCAGGAGAAACATGGTACTTCACCTGGGTATGAGCGGCCGTTTTTTCTCTGCAAGTTATGACTACATTATTAGTGAACCCCATGTTCATTTAGTTATTACCCTGGGTAATGAGTATAAGCTGTTGTATCAAGATGCCCGGCGGTTTGGAGGGGTTTGGCTGGTCCAAGATATTTCTCGGTTTTTTGCCCACCTGGGTGTTGAACCTTTATCCCGCGGGTTTAACTGTGGGTATCTGAAAAAAATGATTCAAAATAGAAAGATTCCAATAAAGAGCCTCTTGCTGAACCAGGATCAGGTTTGCGGAATTGGCAATATTTATGCAGATGAAGCATTATTTCGGGCTCAAATACGCCCTGACCGAATTTCTACCACCCTAACCCATGATGAGGTAAAACAGCTTTGCCAGGCTATCAAAAAGGTGCTGCGCCAGGGCATAAAGTACAGAGGGACCACCTTTAGGGATTATAGGGACGGGCAAAACCGCTCGGGGGAATTTCAGAAACACCTGCAAGTATATGGAAAAGAGGGACTGCCTTGTCCTAATTGCGGAAAGATGCTGACCAGAATCAAAATTGGGGGAAGAAGCAGCCACTTCTGCGGCCATTGCCAGAAATAGCTGCTGGTTAGCTTCTCTGGCAGGTTAACATTTTGTTGTTTCCATCCATATAGTAGAAATATATCTACTCGTAGCAGGAAAGCTTGTAATCTGGATGGGAGTGACATGGTTTGGACTATCTGACCATAGTGCTGTTTGCCCTGGCCGTTAGTGCGGACGGCTTTGCCGTGGGAGTTGCTTACGGAATAAAGCAAATTGTTATCCCTCTCAAGTCATTGATTGTTATAGCTATTGCTTCGGCCACCGCTGTCACCATGTCCATGCTTATAGGCAAAGGATTAATCTTCGCCGTACCTGATTATTGGGCTTCGAGGATTGGAGCGGCCATCCTGATACTAATGGGTATTTATTTCCTTTTGCGGGGTTGCCGGGAGAGTATTAATAATATTGCCGCAGATGAGGAAAAACCCTTAGTGACTTTAAATATCAGAATGCTGGGGATAATCATCCAGATATTAAAAGAACCTGCCCGGGCTGATTTTGATGCTTCCGGGGTGATAAATACCAGAGAAGCTTTCTTCCTGGGATTGGCTCTGTCCTTGGACGCTCTAGGAGCCGGTATCGGAATAGCCTTGGCAGGTTTTGATATTTTCTGTACTGCAGTGACAGTGGGTATGCTAAAATTTATTTTAGTGAGTTCCGGAGTCTTTATGGGGCGCATTATATCAGGGGAAATATTTAGAAATGTCTCTCTTTTCGTTCCCGGATTAATCTTTATCATGCTGGGAGTTTGGGAAGTCTTCTAATAATTAAGGCTGGGTGGTATTATGGTCAAGGTAATTGGTTTGACCGGCGGCATAGCCAGCGGCAAAAGTACTGTGGCCGGGCAATTGAAAAAACTGGGAGCGGCTATTATTGATGCAGATGAGATCGCTCATCAAGTAATTGAACCACAGCAACCGGCCTGGAAAGAGATTGTGGAGGCTTTCGGCACCGGTATTCTTTCCCATGATAATACCATTGACCGGAAAAAACTGGGGCAAATTGTATTTGATGATCCTGCCAGGCTTAAGCAATTGAATAGCATAACTCATCCCCATATAAGGGAGAAAATACTGCAAGCTATCCAACAATTGAAAAATGCTGGAGCCCGGGTTATTGTTCTGGACATTCCACTGTTGTATGAAACCGGGTGGGACAAAATGACTGATGAAGTTTGGGTAGTGTGGCTAGATCGTGAAACCCAAATTGAAAGGCTCATGCAGCGTGACGGGCTTGACCGTCTCACTGCCCTTAAACGTATTGCTTCCCAGATGTCGCTGGATAAAAAGGCTTCGCGGGCCGATGTGGTAATTGACAACAGCGGAAAAATAGAGGAAACATTAGATTGCGTAACCAGATATTACAAAGCAACAATACCACGCGCTTAAATAATAATGTAATACAGATTAATAAACCACGGAGGTTGTTGCCAGTGGCGCGCTACCCCAAACGGCGTTTCCCTCTTTTTATTTGGCTCAGTATTATTCTTTTCCTGTTGGCGGTCCTAACCTTTCCGCAATGGATAGTAATTTTTTATCCCCAGCCCCACCGGGAATTGGTTATATCCAACGCCTATCAGAATAACGTAAGTCCCTACCTGGTATTTGCCATAATCAGGGCTGAAAGCAAGTACCAGAGCAATGCCGAATCGTCTGCTGGTGCTCTGGGTTTGATGCAGATTATGCCTGATACTGCCAAATGGATTGCTGAACAACGGGGAATTAAGGATTTCCGGGCTGATCAGCTCATGGACCCTGCCATTAATATTAGTTTTGGCTGCTGGTATTTATCTCAACTAAGCAAGGAATTTGATGGGAGACTGCCTTTAGTTATTGCCGCCTACAATGCAGGCCGAGGAAATGTAAGGGAATGGGTAATCAATGACCAATGGGATGGCAATCCCCAGGAACTCGAGAAAATTCCCTTTAACGAGACACAGAAATATGTAAGAAATGTCTTGAAAAATTATGAGGCCTACCAAGCCATTTATTTACCGCAACACTGAGCAGCACCGGTTAAGATAAAAGAATAATTTCCATGCATGTCTAATATAATGTCCTTGAGAAAAACCTTGTTGAGGGGGGGACATTATGTACCTGGGTTTCCGGAGATTAGCATTGATAGGATCGGTTTTGGGACTGGCACTAATTGTGGCCGGTATTTTGTTTTTAAATAGGATTGCTGTGTTTACATCCGGGCCTGCCTCTCGACCATTTAATGCGGGGCTGGTAGGGAAGATAAGCACCCTGGAACCAGCCATCCTTAATTCCATGCAGGAGCGTATCATTTCTTCAGCTATTTACGAAGGACTAGTTTACTATGAGCAAAATGCCAGTATGGTTAAACCATTGTTGGCTCACAGCTGGGACTATTCCGCAGATGGAAAAAGCCTTACTATTTTCTTAAAACCGGATGTGTTATTTCATAATGGAAAAAAACTGGGAGCAGGGGACGTAAAAAAAGCGTGGGAGCAAAACTTTGTAACTGCGTCAGAATGGTCCAATGCCAGCCTATTCCTTACAATTACCGGCGCCCGTGATCTGCTGGAGGGCAAGAACCCGGAAATATCAGGAATTGAGGTGGTAAATGACCAGACCCTGAAGATAACTTTTAATGAGCCCAATGCGGCTTTCGTTTACATGCTCACCAATCCAATGTTCTGGGTTTACGACCTTGATGATCAGGTGGTACCGGCACCTGGTACCGGACAATTTATATTGGAAAAAAACGAAAACAACCAAAAATATATTCTGTCCCGGAACGAGAGATATCATCTGGCCCCACCACTGCTGGAAACAATCAATATCACTGTATTTGCCAATGATTATCAGGCTCTGGGCGAATACCAGGCAGGGAAACTGGATTATCTGGACACCATACCCCTAAAAGAAATTAAAAACATCCGGAATAATGACCAGTACCAAAAGCGCTTAATAGAAAAACCCGTTCTTTCAACGTATTCTATCGGTTTTAATTTAAATAAAGCACCCTTTGCCGGCAACTATCTGTTGAGAAGAGCCATTAATTATGCAGTTGACCGGGAGGCCATTATTGAAAACGTTATGGGAGGAGCATCCCGTCCCGCTAAGAGTGCAATACCTGCAGGAGTCGCCGGATACAACCGGGAAATGCCCGGTTATTCCTACAACCCGCAAAAGGCTTTGCAACTGCTTCAAGAGGCCGGGCTCACAGAAGCCGATAAACAAAAACCCCTTTACCTTGTCTACAATAACAATGAGGGGCATCGGCTGGTGGCCCAGTCGGTTGCCCAGCAGTTAAGGGACATCGGCTTGAATGTGGAAACCCAGGCAATGGATTGGGACTCTTACAAAGAGGAGCTCCAACAAATGAATCTAACCCTTTTCCGTTTGGAATGGTATGCCGACTATCCTGACCCTGACAGCTTTTTATATAGCCTTTTTCACAGTTGCCAGACCGGAATGAGTAATTTCACCGGATACTTTAACCCCCAGGTAGACAAAATACTGGATACCTCCCGGGCTGAGGTGATTAGCCACCAGGAGCGTATCAAACTGTTGAACCGGGCGGAACAGATAATTGTTGATGATGCCCCCTGTTTATGGCTTTTCCAGGGGCAAACCGCCAAGCTTATAGGAAAAGATGTGAAGAAACTAGATATTGATAATATGGGAATGATCAACTGGGCTACTCTGGAATTGAAGCCAGCCAGCCAGGCAGCCGCCGACAGCCTGGGGGAAAACAGGCAAAATTAGAGAGCATAAAAACAGCCTCCAATAAATAAAGTATTTAAAGATGTAGGACCCAAAGCCAAAATCTTAATATAGAGCCTAAAGGACTACGCTACCTGGTTAACCGATGAAATCCCAATCAGGTTTTTCATCATGCTTACAAGATGTAAGTCAAATACTGAATTCCGGGAAAAATAGCAGATTTAGGCCTTATAGCCCAAAACAAATAAATTTTCAGGCAAAGCCTTTTTTTAATTAAAATTAATGACAATATTTTATTATAGTGTTAAACTTATATAGTAATTATTGGTTCACAGTACATCTTGCATTCTCCAAATTACAAAAACAAATCTAATGTTATTGAACAAAGCTAAAATTTGCAGCATATTATATACTGCTTGTGCATTTTATGCCAACTTTTAACGCATATAAAGAGGGTTATTTATGAAAAAAGCGTTTATTATATTAGTTTTAGTATTAGCCATGTGCAGTTCCCTTTTGGCCGGAACGATGGCTAATTATACTATCAGTTTGGATAATTTTGCTTCAGGAAGCGTTGTGGGCAAGGAATTTATCTTTCTAGAGTCCGGCACCGACACGTTTCAGGATGATATTAAAATAGCACCGACTGAGACTATCATCTGGCAGTTTGCAGTTAAAAATTATGACGGCAACTTGGTTACAGAAACCGATCTATACTACAATCTAGCCTTTGATGTAATTGCCACCCCCGGCAAAAGTGCTATTGATCCTCTGATTATCAAGATCAAGGATGGGGCTGGCACTGTTGTGGGTACAGTGCAAGGAACAGGCACACTTGATGTAGAGGGGAGCTTCCCTTTGTCGGAAACTGGTCAGAGTGCCTCTTATACAGTCGAAATATACTGGCCCAGCAACGATGAAACTGATATTAATTATGCCGGCCATAATTTTGGAACTACTATCAATGTCTCTGCTGCTGCATCACAACTGCCCTTCGGGGGAGGAGAAGTAGATCCTCCAGAGCCCCCAGAGCCCAGCGGCATTGCGGTTCTATTTGAGGCAGGAAAACCGTGGGACCAAAGTGGAGTTGATAAATATTATTTCTACATTACAATCACCAACAACACTGCTGAGATGATAACCAATTGGGAAATTGAGTTTTTGTTGAACGATATTATCGATTCCTATTATGAAGCCAGGGGTGACTACAGTGGTTTACCTGTTGGACAGTATCGCTTCTTGCATCCCCAGTTCTATAACCAAGACATTCCCAGCGGCGGCAGCGTACAGTTTAACGGCATAATTAACGGTACAGGAAATACTCCTATTACATCTGTCAAGGTAAACAACCAAAATGCTGAAGTGACCTGTGAATACAATGTGATATTTTGATTATTAGCAGCCCGGAGAGGATATAAAATGAGAGCAAAAATTATTTTTATTATTTTCCTGGTATCCTCTGTTCTTATATCTTCTATACAAGAAACCTATTCAGGATACTATACAGATTCCGGCTTTTCAATAGATGTGGGGCCTAATTCCGCTATTATTGAAGACCGATATAATGTGTATTTGCAAAACCAGATGCTTGGACAACAGGAATTAGCCTTGGAAACACCCAAGCCAGAATCCGATCTCAATTTGGTACCTGGCCCTGATGAAATGTCAGACATAACTGAACCTGAACAGGAGGACACTAACACAACATCTGATGATAGCACTGTGGAAGGAACTGAGCAAACGGATGGAGACGTCGAAGAAAATGAACCCTTGGGCGAATCCGGCAACGAACCAGCGCAACTGGAAACCCTTGAAGAGACTAATGATATTTATGCAGAAGCGGGGGACTCTAATGAAACTGACAATAGCCCCGACGAGACTATAGATACTCCTGAAACGCCTGCTGAAGCTGAATAGTGCAATTAAGAAAAGGAGGGAGAGAGGGATAAAAATGAAAACAACTTAATTGCTTGATGTTTATACAGTCGTTTACTTTAACTCCATGCGATATAGTTGAAAATGCATTGTAATGGTAAACCGGGCGAAAGTTCGGAGCACAAAGCTATAGGGTCTAAGTCCGTTGCGGATAGGATAGCCAGCTGCCAATGCAAATATATTGCATATTTCATTAAGATTGCAGGGAGGTTTTCTAAAATGAAAAGGACATTGTTTATTTTTTCACTCTTGGTACTTATTGCATTTTGTGTAAATTCCGGCACTTTTGCCTTATACACCACAACCATTGATACACTTGCTGCAGGTAGTGTTGTGGCTAAAGAATTCATACTCGTAGAGGGAGGAACTGACAGTTTTACAGAGAACGTGAAAATTGCCCCAACCGAAACTAAAACTATGAGCTTTAGCGTAAAAAATTATGATGGAACAATAATTTCTGAAACTGCAATGGATCTTGACTTCACTGTTACAATTGCCGCAGCTGATGGAAAAGATGCAATTGACCCCTTGGAGGTTACCGTAATGAAGGGTGAAAATGTGCTTGGCACTAAGACTGGTACCGGTACGCTTACCTTTGTAGACGAGTTCACATTGAGTGAACTAGGCCAGGAGCATACCTATGACGTTAAAATAGAATGGCCTAGCAATAACGCAGTAGATATTGACTTTGCCGGGGCTGATTTCGGATCGGCAGTAACAGTATCTGTTACCGGAACTCAAAAATAAGTTGATGAATAACAGCTGTCAGATAAGACGGCTGTTGTTTTTGTAAAGCAGAACCACCTGCTGGGCAGGTGGTTCAAAAGGCTTTTGGGTAGGAAAAATCCTCTATTTTGAACAAGGCAGATTTTGCCATCTTACTGTGGAACAGAAGAGAAAAAATAAAATTGATAGTCTGTCAACATTGAAATTATCAATGCGCATAGCCTTGCACCAAACTACAGAGAGGAGCAGTGCTTTATGCGGGAGATGATGAATTACACAACAGATGAACAGATTGAAAAAATGCGTGAGGAACTTCGGCAGGCAAAAGAAAAAAAAGATAAAAAAAGTGGTAGTATTTTCAGCATGCAACAGTCTGACGCAAAACGGGTGCTGATAAAAGGAGCCGGCTGGTTTTTTTTCATTGTAATCGTTCTGCTTTTATTATCCACGCTGTATTCTGTGTTGCTGGCTAAAAGCAAAGGTGAGACTCCTTGCTTGGTTGGCTACCAGTTCTATGTGGTTAAATCCAATAGCATGGCGCCTACATTCAAAACCGGGACAGTTATTTTGTCCAAAACCCCTGAGGACAGCTCCAAGCTGAATGTGGGGGACATTGTAACATTTAAAAACGCCAATGGTGCGATAGTTACGCATAGGATTATTGAGGTCATAAAGACCGAAGGTGGACAAGTCAAATACCGTACCAAAGGTGATAACCCCATCAATTCTCCGGATCGGGAGCTTTTGGATCCGCAACAAATCTTAGCCAGGGTAATTGCTAAAATTCCTTTAACATAATGGCTGTTAAAAAGGAGAAACCTTATGGTACCTGAACAGATTGCAAATACGCCAGTAGAGGATGCTCAGAACGTTGTTTTTATGGAAAAACTTACTTCATGTGAGTTCTTTCTTAAAGATAAGGGGGCTCCTCAACTTGTTTTGTATGACATTGGGCTATCATTCGAAAGAGGTCAAGTGTGGGGTATAACCGGGAATAATCTGTTTGAAATCAAACTGCTGGCGGAAATTATGGCCAATATAAAACCTTATCGCGCCGGGAAGTGCGTTCTTCTCGAACGTGGCATGATGAGGCACAAACGCATTATCCTTCCCCATGTCTTTTACATCGGCAGTACTGAGATGGTTTACAATAATATGAACGTGCTGGAATTTTTAATGTTTGCTACAGCTAAATTTCCCGGAGAAAAGGTAGACCACCAGGAGCAGTTATTTGAGTATTTAATCAGCATCGGACTTAAAAGGATATCCCTGTCTCCTATTTATATGCTTTCCAAAGAGCAAAAAGCGGTTATAATCATGCTGGTGGCCGCCTACTCAGATAGTCAGCTTATTGTCCATAATCTACCGGATTATTATTATAATGATACACTGATTCCAGCAATACAGCAGATTGCCCAACTCATTGCAGAAAAAGGAAAAACCTTAGTCATAACAACCAGAACTTCTGATTTAATTGAAAAGGCCTGCAGCCACATTCTTTTTTTACTGAATGGCACCGTACACTACCAGGGTGATGTTCTTCATTTTTGCCACAAGTACGACAAAAACATCCTGACCATACAAGATAATAATGCTGGGGAGATTGCAAAAGTACTCAGAGAGACGCTTCCCGGTTATCAGTATGATCTGGAAGCAGGCAACCTAATTGTACGTTCCTGCCAGGATGAGGAAGAAAATCCGAATCTCATCTACGAAAGAATTATTGAGTCAGGGTTTGCTCCCGCAAAAATTCAAATCAACAAGAAAAATGTTAAAAACGCGCGCGAGCAAATAATAAAACATTATGATTTATAAAAACAGCTACTTTCAAAAAGAACTGCGACAAGCTTACATAGACGACTCTATCGGCGCCAAAAGAAAATCTCTTTATGCGCTTTTAATAGGACTCGTTTCCTTTGCGGTGCATTTTTTTCTGCGTACTATGTCGGAAAGCATACTGGCAGATATAATGCCCCATCTTATTCAACCAAGTTACTTCTCCACCTTGTATACATATATGACAGTATCAATTTACTTATATACCCTGTATTATATTGTTTATTATGACTATCTTTCCTTTGTGGAAATTAGAAAAAATCGGTGGTACCTGCTTGCCAAAATGGGCTATCAACCTCTTTCCATGGTTTTTTCCAAGCTGGCCGCATTCATTTATTCAATTTGGTTTATGTATAGCTGTGGTTTTATATTTACTATTGGGCTGACAATGCTGATAAAGTATACATTTATTCACGAATATATGCTGGCCCTCTATCTTGCGGGTTTGCTTGATATAATCGTCATTGGTGTTGTATCTATTACATTATCCTTGTTTATCTATGGAACCAAAACCGCAAGATATATTATTTTCTTTTTCACAGTTGTTTTACTTATGACTAAATCCCTTTCAGGGTACTCAGCGCTAACAGGCAACAGGATTTTAATGCAAAACGCCCTAAATCTTATAGATTTTTCACAAACGACGTATTTACTCTTTTCCGCTGCTATCATCCTTGCTTGTACCCTAATATGCATTTTTAGGGCACAAAACATTGGCAAATATTACACCATGCCGGAGGAACTGTACGTTAACATAATACCGGAAGGTGCCTCTGTGTTCCGAATTGAGGATTCGGTGAAGAAAATATACCATCTCGGGCCTAAAGACAAGTATGATGGCAGTAGAATTATTGATCTGGTTATAACCTCTTTATTTGTGGTTATTATTTGTTCTACACTCGTTTTAAATCTTTTTGTTCTTATTTCCTCTGCCTCCCAGCTTAGTAAGGAGGTTACGATATTTGATCATATTCCCTATATTTTTCAGTCAGATACCATGGAACCCTGCATAATGAAAAACGACCTTGCCTTATTTAGAAGAGTAGATCGCAATGAACCAATAAAGACAGGAGATGTCGTCCTTTTTCGGGACAATAAAATTGTATATGTTGAAAGAGTGATGGCAAAAGAGGACGACCGGTATATAGTGGATATTGATTGCTATCCGGCTATGTCACAGGTAGGGGCTATGGAAAAAAGCCTTTCCCGTGAAGCGATTTATGGCGTCTTCACCTACAGAAGCCGCTGGCTGGGAGCCTTGATTCTATTTGCCAATACGATTTTTGGCAGATTCTTCTTGCTGTTGCTTCCAGCGGTTATTCTGTTTTTCTATAATCCCATCCGAACTTTTATTGCTAACCTGATACGCTACATACAATATCACTCAGAAGTACCCAGCTAGGCGAATCATAGGGACAGGTACCTTGAGTTATGTTCCCGTTACCGAAATAATAGCAGCCCAAAACAGAACCGTAGCATCACGTTCCACAAGATCAATCAGCAGTTATTGGTACTATTGAAAAACAACGGTGCTTATTTTTTGAAAAGCACCGTGACAGAATGGCTGCTTGGCGATTCATTGACATTTGAGTTATTAGTATTGTATAATACCCTTTGTCAGAATAACCAAATGGAAATGTGTCGGAGTGGTGGAACGGGCAGACACGTACGTTTGAGGGGCGTATCCTTAGCCGGGTGCGGGTTCAAGTCCCGCCTCCGACACCATGATTAAACGCACCAGGTAACTGGATTTTCAATACAATACTTAAACCGTTAGGCAGGATAATAGCTGAAAAAATGTTCTCAGCTATTATTTTTTTGCATTCCTCCGGGTTGTCTCAATCTATTTTGATAGTCTTTTCTTGCTTTACAGCTTTGGCAACTACCTTTTTGGTCAAGCCGGCGAACGGGGAAGCCCGTTAAACCTTTTACGGTAGGTGGCAAAGATATGTAACGTAGATAGACATTGTCCATTATCCTCTCTCCTACTAGCAAACATGATGAAATAAATGTTAATTATTTAACCCTGCGTAAGTGGGCAGTTTCAAGCTGTAGTACATCTATCTTAGCTTCAATGCGGCCGAGAGTGCTAATTATTCGTTCGTTTACATCGTTCTGTACCTCCCGTGCATCGTATAAAGCCCTGATTTTTTCAGTAAATTCGTTTTCCATGCGTGCTTGGCTGGCGTCAATTTTACTAATCTTAGTTTCCAAGTTATCCAAACGAGTATTAACCTGTGTTATGGATTCCTGCATGGTGGTTTGGTTTTTTAGTAATAATTCAAGTATTTCTCTATCAGTCATCCTCTCTCCCTCCCTTCTTCTTCAAAGCCTCTATGATGGTTATAGATGTCTATATATTTTCATTGATAATTCCCGTCCTACCTGGAATAAAGGCTTCGTTTCAGGACCCTTGTCAAGCTCGTCAAATGCCCTCTTTCTATTCCCCGCTAAATCATCAATTTGTGCATGGATTATCTCCTCGACGAGCCTGTAATCTGCAATCCGAAGTATACCCTTGGGTCAATTTTTATCCGCGTATTTTCAACAATATTATCCAACATAACAAGTAGTTTGGCCAATAGATTTTTGTATATATTCTGTTAAGCCAGGTTTACTCCTGCCTCTTTTTTATTAGTCCTTTTTTCCAGGCTAGCAGTGGGCTGGAAATATTCAAATCTGATATAATAAAGGCCAAAAGTTAAAGGAAGCAGATGTGTTCGTCATTCTTCAATTATACCTCAGCATTTCCTTGCCGCCATTCACACCAAAAACTGTTGAATTTAAACATCCGGTTTTTTGTAGCCGCAGAGAGTCTTTTGAAAATGAGGGAGAATGACTTCTGCATTTGGCCAAGTCTTGCTTCAAACTGGCTTCAGAATGCCTAACTAAGATGTATTATGGTAAAAAGCAGAATAGCCAACCAGAAGTAAGAAGATACCTTTTGCTGAGCTTGCCTAAGGTGGATTCCAAGTGAGGGTGTTCACCCAATAGCTTATTAGAGTTGGGAGGAGAAGGAAGATGCCAATCAAAATATTTCATACTGCCGATTTACATATAGGGATGAAATTCAACAACTATCAGGAGCCGATAAGAACCAAGCTGCAGCAGGTCAGGTTGGAGGTTTTGAAGAAGATGCTGTTGAAAGCCAATGAGGAAAACTGCAATCTGTTTGTTGTAGCCGGTGATTTATTCCACAACATCAAGGGTATTAACAAAAAGACTATTGTTCAAACCGCCGAATACATGGAGGAATTTCAGGGGGAAGGTGTTTGATTCTGCCCGGCAATCATGATTACGATAACGACATGATAGAATTGTGGGATACCTTCCAAAAAAATGCCGGGGATAAAACCATATTCTTAAACCGGGAAGCCCCTGTTGCTCTGACAGATTACGGGCTGGATGCCACAGTATATCCGGCACCCTGCCATTCCAAACACAGCGCCGCCAACAATATCGGCTGGATCAGTGAACAAGAAGTGAATCACCAACATATAAATATTGGTATTGCCCATGGTTCGCTGCAGGGCCTTTCACCTGATATGGATTCCAGTTATTTTTTCATGACTTTGCAGGAGCTGGAGAACTTGCCCCTGGATGTATGGCTGCTGGGACATACCCATGTAGCTTACCCTGCTAATGAATCAACAAAAGACTGGAAGGTATTCAATCCGGGAACACCGGAACCGGATGGCTTGGATTGCCGGCACCATGGACATGCATGGATTATTAACTTGGATGAGCAAAAGAGGATAACGGCCAATCTGATTCCCACAGGAACCTACCGTTTTTTGGATGAAAACCACACCATCACCGATTCTGATGATCTGGATCGGCTGCAGGCCAACCTGCTTAAAGACAGACCGGAGACTACCATAGCCAGAATCCGCCTGGCAGGAAGGGTCCCGGAATACACCTATCGCTATCGCAAGGAAGTAATTAATACTTTAGAACAGAAACTGGCGTGTCTTATTGTGGATGATTTCAACCTGGGGGTAAAAATCACCCCGGAAAAGATTAGTCAAGAATTTACCCAGGGATCGTTCCCACAACAGTTTCTAGCTGCATTGTCTGATGACGAAGATGCCATGGAAATTGCTTATGAGTTGATCATGGGGGTGAGAAAATGATCATCAGAGAATACCGCTGCCGGCGATTTGCGGGAATTAAGGATAAATCTTATGAATTTAAAGAAGGGCTCAATGTTCTGCTGGGTAACAATGAGTCAGGGAAGAGTACGCTAATCGAAGGTATTCATGCAGCTATGTTCAAGGCAACTAAGCAGGACAGAAGATCGGTAGCGGATAAAACGTTTTATTCCAAGTTTATGCCTTTACCTGACGGTGACAGCATTGACAGCCAGCTAGTTTTAGTCTGTCCTGATGGTGAATATACCATTTCTAAAGAATGGGGTGCCAATCCCTCAATAGAGCTCCTGACCCCCAAGGCAGAAAAATTTGTCAGCGAAGAAAAAGTGAAGAAGGCCCTACAAGAAGCATTAATGTTTGGAGAAGGAACTTTTAGCAATATCTTTTTTTCCAAACAAACTCATTTCCGTGAAGCGCTGGAGAGAATAACCAACCGCCCAGAAACTACCAGTGAAATAAGTACCTTATTGCGAAAGGCCATCATGGAACTAGACGGGGTTTCCGTTGATGAATTGGGAGCGAAAATTGATCAAGAGATCGACAGATTGCTGAAAAGATGGGATGTTGAAAAAGACTATCCTGAAAACAACCGGGGTATCAATAATCCATACAGAACCGGGATAGGGGAAGTACTCGCCCATTATTATGAGAAGGAAAGCCTGCTCCGGGATATGGAGGAAGCCAAATCCAAGCAGATGCATTATGAACAGATCTCTTGCCAATTAAAAGATTTGGAATGTCGGATAGCGGCCCTTCAGCAGCAAAAAGGACAAATGGAGCAGATCGAAGAAGATGTAATAAAAAGATCCCAATTGGAGCCTAAGATAACCCAGTATGAAAAAGATCTGACCCTACTCATGGAAATTAACCGGAAGTGGCCCAAGCATGAATTAGAACTGGAATATCTGGAAAAACAGCTGGCCGAATTGGAGCAGGAAGATAAAAAGCTGCGGGAAGAAAAGGCACTGGTGGCAAAAGCCCAGGAAAAAGGAGCTTTAGAGAAAAAACTGGACAAGGTCCGAAAGCTTCAGCAGCTCCTGGAGCAGAAGAGAGAAGAAACCAAGAGTATAACCAGGATAACCAAAGAAAATATAAATGCCCTGGATAAATACTGGCAGGGTATGCGAAGTGCTGAAGATAAAATGCAGGCCGGGGTCATGATGGGGAAGCTGATACGCTATACAGGGGAAACCGACTTAACCATTATGAGGGATCTGGAACAACCTGTAATTATTAGACCCGGCGACACCTTTAAGGCTAACGGCTTTATCAGGCTGGAAAACGGCAATTTGTCCGTGGAGATCAAAAGCGGTGATATGGATTTTGGTGAGATAAGAAGGCATTATGAGGAGAATAAAACCAACCTCGAAACACTGCTGCAAGAACTGGGTGTTAACGATATTGAAACAGCCAAATTGCATAAAGAGAAGTATGATAATATTCAAAATGAAATATTGCGCCTGGAAAGACAGATCACTGATTTGCTGGAAGGGGATCAGTATGAAAGCTTGGCAGCAAAATTCAATGCTTACGGTGATCTAGGCAGTGTTAGGGATATTGCGGACTTGGAAGCGGCCACGGAGGCACTGGATGATAAAAAAGTTGAACTGCGGGCTAGCATAAAGTCATTAATAAAGGAAGTCTCTGACTGGCAGTGTGAGTATAAAGATATCAACGGGTTACTGGAGCAAATAATTGCGATAAAAATGGCGAAGAAAGAATTGGAAGCAGAGATCGAGAAACTGGCCCCCCTGCCGGTTGAATTCGAAAATGCAGATATGTTCAGAGCCAAGCTGGTAGAGCTACGCAAATTATATGACCAATACCGGGATGCCTTGGCAGATTTAAATAGAGAATACTTAGATATTGAAAATAGTCTTCCCGAATTATCTTATGAAGATCTTAAAGAAGCTTACGAGCAGGCGGAAAATAATTTCAGGCATAAGCTGGAGCAAGGGAAAAAACTGCTCAAGGTCAAAGCCGCTTTTGAAGCTGCCTGCGCCAAAATTGATGATAATTCCTTTAAACCAGTGGCTGATGCTTTTTCTTGGTATGTAGTGACATTAACCAATGGCAATTTTACATCTGGAGATATCAGTAATAAATTCGAACTGAAACTGGAAAAGGATGATAATATCAATATACCGGTTGAATTGCTTTCTACCGGGACCTATGACGCAGTTGCCTTGGCCTTGAGGCTGGCTGTGGCCGATTATATATTTGGAGACCATAAGGGTTTTATAATCCTGGATGACTGCCTGGTTGACCTGGACCCGGACAGGAAGCAGGCGGCCGCTAATCTAATCAAAAAGTTTGCCGAAAAGCATCAGGTTATCTTTACTACCTGCAGCCCAGAAACAGCAGATCTACTAGGGGGCACTATAGTACGGATGTAATAAGAAATAAAACGAACATCCTTAGAATTGATCTGCCCGGCCCAAGGTAGATCCGAGGGCATTCGAAAAATACTGATCTTTAATTTGGTTATTGCCGGTGTATACCAGTTCTCAGTCAAGGATGGCTAATTCATATTTCAAGCAACTACATGTTTCTGGAGTTATTAGTTCGGGAGTTCTCAGGATTTGCATTAACCCCTGCCCCCTCCACATTTGTGCCCTCCCCGGGATCTGATTCTCCTGGGGAAGCGTTTAACTCGGGTGTTTCCGGGTCGGAAGTACCATCTCCATCCTCTCCTGTTGAGGGATCATCTTCCTGTTCGGGCTGAGTATCTTCGTCAGTATTGCCTTCTTCCGGATCGGTGTCCTCCCCAGGGGGCAGGTCTTCCTCAGTACCGCCTTCTTCCGAGGTAATATCTCCCTCAGGGTCATTCATCTCTGACGGATCTTCGGCCGGTTCAGGAGGAACTTCTTCTTCCAGCATCTCATTGGTTACCGGCTGTATGGGAGGGTGTACCCAGTGGGGCGGATCCTGGGCCACATCATAAGTTTTTCCGGCAAACAAGTCGGCCAATATCCTTTGGGCTATATCCTGGTCAGCTTCCCAGTAGCTAGCTCCCGTATTCGGGTCAGTAAACGGATAGCCAGGCAGAGTCTGAGTAACTATGCCGGTGGCATCGAAGCTCCTGGCCACCTGCATCAAAAACAGCAGGTCGGAAGCTGGTATATTGGTATGTATATGTTTACTTATTTCCGGAATAAGGTCAGGTAGTTTAGCAATGGTACTGGTCTTAAACATTTCCCTGGCCAAAGCTTTTATGAATTTCTGCTGGCGCGCGGTGCGGCCTATGTCAGCAGTAGGTCCTCCCCGGTACCTGACATAGCTGAGCGCCTGGGCACCAGTGAGACGCTGTTGTCCCGGAGACAAGTTTATACTAAATTCAGGGTTGGGATCATAATGGGTCATAGCTGACTCCACTTCAATATTTACCCCGCCCAGTATGTCTACGATGTTCTTGAAACCGAAAAAATTGGTTACAACATAATGATCAATACGGGTGCCCAGAAGTCTCCCAACTACTTGGCAAGCTTCCTCCGGCCCTTGCAAGGCATTGACGCTGTTGACTTTGTCATAATGGTTGGGGGAAACCTCTACCCGGGTATCACGCGGTATCCATACCATCACTATCTGTTTAGTTTTCCGGTCAATGCTGGCCAATATCATAGTATCACTGCGGGAGTTTTCCTCAGCGTCGCGGGCGTCAATCCCCATTACCAAAATATTTACCGGCTTTGCTTTTTCCATTTTGTCCGCTACCGATGATAATCCAGAGAAATGTCCGGCTAAGAAATAACCAGTTAAGAAAAACCCGGCAAATACCAGGATTAGAACTCCAATTTGACTTAGCTTATAATTCGGTGCAACCATTACTACTCCTCGATTCTGGCAAATAAATCTCACTTATTTTACCTCTTACCGCAGTCGCTGTCCAATTAATCTAATCACCGGAGTAGGTACCTTGATATGGGAACCCTCGGTACCTAGCTGAGATGGATAAAGTAACCTGTGATTGATCGCCAGGAATTTTCGGATAATTGATAGGATTTCCATAACAGGGTATAGAATACTATTTCATTTAAGTATATTTCTAGTTGGCAAATAATTGCAGCCCAGGATTTAATAGGACGAATAAAATTCATACATGTGAATCCGAGCAGGGAGGTGAAGAGAAGATTTCCCATACCTGGGAGCGGTGGCTTTATTTTCACCGGCGGATGAAGGAAACAGGTTAAGTGGAGTATGTTTAAAATTTGGCAGCCAGGCTCATACCTGTGGACTTCATGTTGGAGGTTCCTTGGTCCCAAGGAGTTCTCTAAGCCATATTTAATTGGATAGTAAAAGGGAGGGATATTATGATACCGCTTTCGGTAGAAGAGCTTCAAGAATATGTTAACCAGATTCCCATTAATCAACACTTCAATGTTCAGGTAATGGAAATTGGTGAAGGTTACGCCAAGACCATGACCCCGTTTAACCCCACTCTTACCAACCGGTGGCATAACACCCATGGTGGAACCTTTATGACTATATCGGATATTACCTTTTTCCTGGCCTTATCCAGCTTAAATGGGCTGGATACATCAGGGAATACTTCCACAGTAGAGATAAAAACAAATTTCCTCAGTCCCAACAAGGATAGTGAGCTCTATGCAGAGGCCAGAATAATAAAAAACGGGAGAAGAAACATATTTGGGGACGTTAGTATAAAGAATTCCGCAGGAAAGGTTGTTGCCCATTCCACAGTAACCTATTTTAAAAATAGATAAGGGGACAGGTATTATCACGGGGACAGGCACCTTGATTCTTCTGGAAAAATTATGGACGTCATCGCACCTAGCTGAAAAGAATCAAGGCACCTGTCCCCGTTATTCGGTGAACAAATCGAATGCTGTAAAAAATACCCGTAATTTGTTATAGTAAAACAAGTTCCAGGATGTATTATCTTAATGCCTCGAGGCAGATTGGTCTTTAAACGGGTACAGGATAAATGGGGGTAGAAAAGTGGAATTCAATTTTTCCAAATTGGGTCAGGCACTAAAACAGAGAAAACTGTCGAGGCGGACCAAATGGATAGCAGCAATATTGATAGTAGCAGCTGGTGTGGGATTTTTCTCTTGGAGGAGCGGTAACCAGCCTATACCGGTAGAAGTAACCGAATTAAAGCTACAGGATATAGAGAAAACAGTACTGGCCAATGGCCGTTTGGAGGCCGCTATTCGTCAGGAATTTTTTACCCCGGTAAACAGTACCCTTATGGAGTTAAATGTGAAAGCCGGTGACCGGGTTAAGAAAGATGATGTTCTGGGAAGGTTGGACAGCCTGGAGCTGGCCCGGCAATATAAGCAGGCCATGGCTGTACTGGCATCCCGGGAAGCTGAATTGGCTAAAGCTGATGCTGTTAGTGATGAGCTTAACCTTAAGGAGGCTGAAGCGGAATACAATCTGGCCAAGAATCACCTAACCCGAATCAACCAGTTATACGAGGCAGGTGCAGTTAGCCAGGAGGAACTGGAATCGGCTCAGCTTCAAGAACTGAAGAGCAGAGTCCGTTATAATGAAGTTAAAATCCGTTTAGAACAAGGCGCCGGTGGCAAACAGAAGGCTTCCTTGGAGGCTCAGGCAGAATTGGCACGTCAGGAAATGGAGCAGGCCAAAGAGCGTCTGGATATGGCTACCTTTATTGCTGAATTTGACGGAGTGGTAACCAGTGTGAATGCCCAGGAAGGCAACCGGGTTATGGAAGGCACTCCATTGCTGGAATTGTGCAGCGAAGAGGTACTGGAGGTTACAGCCAATATTAATGAGATTGATGCTGGCAGCCTGGAACCTGGACAGGCCGTCCGGGTAAACTGTTTGGCCCTGCCGGGTAAAGAGTACCAGGGGGTAGTCTATAAAGTAGGCGGCGCTGCCGTTATCCAGAGAAGCAATAGCGGAGAACTGGTTAATGTGCCGGTAACCGTAAAGCTGGAAGGGGAAACTGAAGAACTTAAAATCGGTTATACGGTGGATCTCACCATAAACATACCGGGTGAACAGAATGTTCTGGCCATTCCCGTTGAAGCCATTGTGGAAAAGGATAATGGCAAGACGGTTTTTGTGGTTAAGGATGGAATAGCCCATGAACAGCAGGTAGAAACCAGGATGGGAAATGAACTGCTGGATATTGTAATCTCGGGTCTGGAACCGGGTGATCAGGTAATAGTAAGTCCCCCGGTGAACCTCCTGCCCGGTCAAAAAGTTAAGGATAGGTCAGGAGCCGATCATGATAAAGATAAATAATCTGAGCAAAACCTATTCAACTGGAAGTCTCCATGTTCCAGCCCTGCGGGGTATAACCCTCAACATTGCTCGGGGGGAATTTGTAGCCATTACCGGCGCTTCCGGTTCTGGAAAGTCGACTTTAATGAACCTGTTGGGACTTCTGGATAGACCCAGCGGAGGCAGCTATGTTCTGGACGGGATCGATACTGCAGGTTTGGATGATGACGAATATGCCCGCCTGCGCAACCTAAAAATAGGCTTTGTGTTTCAGGCTTTTAACCTTCTGCCCCGGCTGAATGCCCAGAAAAATGTGGAACTGGCCATGCTCTATGCCGGCGTGGGTCCGGCTGAACGGAGAAAGAGGGCCATAGAAGGATTGACCAGATTGGGTCTGGCAGATCGTATACATCATTTTCCCAGTGAATTGTCCGGAGGACAGAACCAGCGGGTGGCTATCGCCCGGGCCCTGGCCAATAACCCGGCCATCTTGCTGGCTGATGAGCCTACCGGGGCCTTGGACAGCCAAACCGGTCTGGAAATAATGAGTATCTTTCAAGAGCTTAACCGCCATGGAACCACTATTGTGCTGGTGACCCATGAACCGGATATAGCCCGCCATGCCCGGCGAATTCTGCGTATGGCCGATGGGCTCTTAATAGCAGACGAAAAGGTGGCTGCTCCCCTTGATGCAGCCCAATACAGACCATCAATTGCCAAACCGGGGGACGAGGCATGAATATCGGAGAACTGGTACTAGTAGCTATTGACAACATCAGAAGTAACAAACTCAGGACCTTTCTCACTACCCTGGGTATTGTAATAGGAATTGCCGCGGTAATAGCCATAGTGGGCATTGGGCAGGGCGGGCAAGCCATGCTGATGCAGGAAATGGAGAAATTCGGCACCAACCTTTTCGGTATATGGGTGAACTACCGGGAGGGGGAGAGTTGGCGCCCCGGAGACTTGACCATGGCTGATATTGACATTATCAAGGAAAAGGTTGCCGAGGTGAAATACCTGGCTCCGGTAAGCTATGCCCGAATGCAGTTTCGGGGTGAAAAAGGGGAAAAAGCAGTACAGGTAATAGGAACCACTGCTGATTACGCTTATGTTAGAAACTTGGAGACCCGTTGGGGGAGATTCATACGAGACGATGATGCGGATGCCGGCCGGAGAGTAGTGGTGCTGGATGAGAAAACCGCCCGGGATCTCTTAGGACCCGGAAATCCGGTGGGCAAAAGAGTAATGCTGATGAATAACTCGGCCGTTGTTGTTGGGGTCATAAAGAGTGACAGTTCCATGCTTGGTTTTAATTCTCAGCAGATTGCCTATGTACCCTGGCAATTTTGGACTCAGCTGACTGATTGGAGAGAAATTCATGAGTTTATGGGAAGCGCAGTCAGCAAAGAAGCAGTAGACCCGGCTATGAATCTGAGTAAAAAGGTACTGGAAAGGCGTCATAATGCTCCTAATCATTACTATGCCTACAGTATGGAACAGGAAATGGAGGCTGCCAATAAGGTTACCGGCATCATGACCCTGGTAATAGGCTGTATTGCCGGAATTTCCCTCCTGGTGGGAGGAATCGGGGTAATGAACATAATGCTGGTTTCGGTTACTGAACGAACCCGGGAAATAGGTATTAGGATGGCCTTGGGCGCACGCCGCAAAGATATACTAGTCCAGTTTATTATCGAATCCGTTGTGCTTTGCCTATTAGGAGGTTTCATTGGTATAATCGTGGGATATGGCGGAGCTTTCCTGATTGCTGCACTGGCCAAGTGGCCCCCCTTTGTTTCCTGGTGGACCATCATAATAGCCTGCGCCTTTTCCATTGCAGTAGGGCTTTTCTTCGGTATTTACCCCGCCAACCAGGCTTCCAAGCTGGATCCCATCGAGGCTTTACGCAGGGAATAAGAGCCCCGCTGTTAATTTATCCTTATATTCAGATAATACCGTATTTTAGTGCCAGGGACGGCAGACTGGGTGAATACTATTATAGAATAGAGTTCAGCTGCAATGTCCAAAAGGCGGTAGACAGTGAAGTCATAAATAATCCGGCTGATGGCGTAAAGTTGTGTCTGGTTTGTTCCAACGTGATGGATTATAATTGGGCCAAGCCTGCGACAAAATACAACTTGGTTTTAATAATGATACGAATTTTCTTGGGATACGGCAAAATATTGAGCGAAATTAGGATCGCAGAGCACCCAGCAGAAGGGCTGGAGTCTATGAATGGAAAGGAGTTGGCCTATGACAGCAATACCCCTGCAAGATGGTATTTATTGGGTGGGCGTGCGCGACCCCGAGCTCCGGATTTTTGACGCAGTCATGACCACTGACGTCGGCACCAGCTATAATGCCTACTTGATTAAAGGCAGCCAAAAAACGGTGCTGATAGAGGTGTGCGAGGACAAGTTTTTTGACCAGTATGTAGCCAATGTCAATAGCGTTGCCAACCTTGCCGATGTCGATTATCTGATTATGAATCATACTGAACCGGATCATTCCGAAGCAGTTGCCAAATTGATCGACCTTGTACCTAACTTGACGATCCTGGGCAGTCCAACCGCCCTTAGCTTTTTGCGGGAAATCACCAATAAACCGTTCCAAGCGCAGGAGGTAAATGACGGCGACCGGCTGGATTTGGGCGGGAGGACGCTGCGCTTTATCAGTGCGCCATTCCTGCACTGGCCGGACACCATTATTACTTATCTGGAAGAGGATCAAATCCTTTTCACCTGCGATGTATTCGGCTCACATTACCCGGATGAACGCCTTTTCAATGATTTGATGGAAAGCAATTTTCTCACCCCTTATAAGGAATATTTTGACGCTATTATGGGGCCATTCAAACCTTACGTTTTAGAAGCCCTGGACAAGATCCAAGACCTTCCTCTGGCTATGGTAGCCCCCGGGCACGGTCCGGTTTTGCGTCAGGACATCGATCGCTATATCGATCTGTACCGGCAGTGGTCCACACGAGAGCCTATTCCCAAGAGCGATAAGCCCAAGATTGTTTTGGCCTATCTCAGTGTCTACGGTTTTACCGAAAAGCTGGCCAACAGCATCGTTGATGGTATAACCAGCATCGGAGATTTTGATATCAGGCGATACCGCTTGATAGAAGATAAACTTGATGATCCGGAGCTTTTGGAGCGGGTGGCGGAGGATCTTTTAGATGCCAGTGGGTTTTTAATCGGATCGAATACCGTTAATGGCGATGCTCTGCCCCAGGTCTGGAAGCTGCTCAGCCGTTTGTCTCCTATATCTCATGGGGATAAAGTGGCCATGGCCTTCGGTTCCTATGGTTGGAGCGGGGAAGCGGTGCCCAGCATCGAAAACCGTCTGCAGGCCTTGCGCATGCAGGTTATGCCAGGCTTGCGGGTAAGGTTCAAACCAGGTGACGGCAGCCTGGAGGATGCCTTTATGCTGGGCATGGATTTTGGACGGGCCATTATGGAAAAGAGACAGGATAAATCCATGCAGCGCTGGCGCTGTCTGGTATGCGGGCATATTCATGTCGGGGCCAAGCCGCCTGCGGTGTGCCCGGCCTGTGGAGTAGGTTCCGAAAACTTTGTGCGCGAGTCCAAGGAAGATGAGTTTATCAACGACACCCAGGATAAATTCGTGATTGTTGGCGGGGGTATTGCCGCCCTGTCAGCTGCTCAGGCCATTCGCAAGCGCAACCGCACAGCAGCCATCCTGATGCTCAGTGAAGAGGAATATAAACCCTATTACCGGCCGGCTTTATCAGACCTGCTAAGTGAGGATCTGCCTGATGATCGGTTGTATGTATTTAATTCAGCCTGGTATGAGGAAAACCGAGTGGAACTCAGGACTAAAACCCGGGTGGCCAAGATTGAACCAGACCAGCAGTTAGTGGTTACAGAACAGGGGGAGAATATCCCTTACACCAAATTAATCATCGCTACCGGATCCCGCAGTAACCTCCCTCCTTTCCAGGGGCTGGAAAACCACGGTGTTTATAGCCTGCGCAGCCTGCACGACGCCTTGCTATTGAAGGAAGCCATTAAGTCGGCCAAGCAGGCAGTGGTTATTGGCGGGGGCGTGCTGGGATTGGAAGCGGTATGGGAAATGGTTTCCAGCGGAGTTGAGGTAGCGGTGGTGGAGTTCAGCCAGCGCATAATGCCCCGGCAGTTGGACGAACCGTCCTCCCTGCGTTTGCAGCAGTTGATGGAAGCTAAGGGAGTGAAGCTGTACCTGGGCCTGGGGGTCGAGGAAATCGTGGGCGACGGCCGGGTGCAGGGCGTGCGTCTCAATGACGGGCAGCTGTTGGAAGCGGATCTAGTGCTATTATCGACCGGCGTAAGGCCCAATGTGGAGTTGGCCCGGGAGGCTGGCATTGAAGTGGCTCAAGGGGTGGTGGTGGACAGCCGCATGCGCACCAATCTTTCCAATATCTATGCCGCTGGGGACTGTGCCCAGTTTGGGGACCGGCTGGTGGGACTTTGGCCGGTTTCTTTGGAGATGGGGAGGATAGCCGGAGCTGCGGCTGCTGGTGATTGGCTGGAATATAAGGCCCCTCTGCTGTCAACTATGCTGGCTGCTTTTGATATGGAGATATTCTCCATCGGAGACGTCAATCTGCCCTCCGACCAATGCCGGATAGTGGAAGTCAAAGATCCGGTGGAGGACTTCTTCAAGCGCAGCTATTTTAAAGATGGGGTTTTAGTGGGAGAAATCATCATTGCCCCCCGGGTGGACACTACTCCATCAGTACAGAATTGGGGCCGGGACAGCAGCGGGAAGAAACGCGGCAATCGCTGGAAATGCCGGGTCTGCGGCTATATACATGAGGGGCCCGAACCTCCCGATTTTTGCCCGGTATGCGGCGCTTCCAAAGACATGTTTGATCCAGCGTGACTAGGGGACGGTTCTGTTGGCACCAAGGGGGGCGCAAACATGCGCCCCCCTTGGTGCCAACAGAACCGTCAGACTGTTATAAAGCTATAACCAACCATTCAGGCCCAGGTAATAAACAGATGCCAATTGCCCATTGGTCAAGGTTAGTTATTTGGAAATAAAAGTGGCACAGTCTGTATCTTGGGTATTCCTGGCATCGGGTGGTTGAATTTCAATTTGCGCTGCCATACAATGGTCACCCTCGCCGTAATAATAGCAACTGCTGACACAGCATTTGACTCCCTGCAAACTCCGTTTTTCTTTTGGCACTCTTCCGTGCATATATTATTACCTCCTTATTTTAGATTCATTTTTATTATTTCATTATGAACATTTAATTATGTTCAGAGAATTTTGACTAGCAAAAGCAGCTATTTGCAAGGCGGACCCCAAAATGCGCTTGGCGGGAAGAGGTAAAATCAGGCAATTAATTGCTGTATTCACAGATACTAATAAAAAAAATAAAATATAGTATTAAAATAAATTTTCAGGAGTCAGTTTTGGCCAGGCAGCTTGAAAAATCGTTAATCAATATAATAGACAGGATAGAGACAGTGAAACAGAAAATTGTCCAAACAGAAGATGAGCTGGAGAGGAAACAATTACTACAGCAACTGGACAAATTACAAATGCTGAGATCATATTACATTAAACTGGTGGACCAATAAGGGATGTGCCGTTTAGAAGAACCTCTCATCTGGGGCTAACTTTTTATGAGGGAATAGGTACAATGATCAGTTCTTGCCACAACAGATCGATGGGGGGAATGATCATTGGGTAAATTCGTCTTATAAACCAATCCTGCCTGGTATAATCAGCAGCTGAGTCTAATTTTTCAACACGTATATTATCTCCTTGGGCAGTCAATAATTTAATAAACTGGCAGTTTGGCAATCCGGCAGTAGTTGCCGTGAGCTGAACCCCATCTGCTGTACAAAGGAGATTGATAATTTGTTAATGGCTGTGTTGGAACTGGCGGCAATTATCCTGGTAGTGACCCTGGGCGGCTATTATATTATTAAATACAAGAAAGAATTCCAGTACTTCCGTTTCTTGAACCTGCATATCGTCAATAGCAGTGAAGAAATGCATAAAACCATGGCAGTAGGCCTTTATCACAGGTTTAAGCAGGAACCTGACGAAGCCGGTCCCATAGAAACTTCATATAGATTCGAAAAATTTGTAGCCAAAGTTATGGTTAATTATTATGGAGGTACAACAACTGTAACTAATAACTCAGACGATTATGGGATCCACATCATCCATGACCGTGAAGATGGTCAATATTTAGGCCAGGTAATGTGTTATGATCCTGATAAGCTGGTACCCTATGACCCCATTGCACTGATACATTCCCAAATGGTCAAAAGGGGGGCAAAGGGCGGATTCGTAGTTACTACCAGTGATTTCTCTCCCCAGGCCAAAAAATATTCCCAGGATCTGAATATTGAAATAATAAATGGCCGGAAACTTACCGAATATTGGATTAAAGGGCTGGAAGCAGCGTTAAATTCCGAAAGGGACGAAGAACTAGAGCCGGGACTAATATAAACCATAACTCAATTTTCATGTTTTTTTTGACATTTATGCTTGTTTAAATTACAATTGTAATGCCTTGTTCTTGAAGATATCTCCTTTTGGGGAATTCAGTCAAGAGTATTACCTGAAGGGAGATGATCGTGTGGCGGAAGACAAATACCTAGTATGCAAAGAATGTGGTAATGAATTCTTATTCTCAGCATCTGAACAAGATTTTTACGCAGAAAAGGGCTTTGAAAATTTACCCGGCAGATGCCCTGATTGCAGAAGGGCACGGAAGCAGCAAAGAAATAACTTTGGCGGCGGAAGACGTTACAATGAAGATCGTCCGATGTTTAAGACGATTTGTGCTGCTTGTGGTCAAGAGACCAGCGTACCATTTGAGCCCAGTGGTGGTAGGCCGGTATATTGCCGGGATTGTTACCAGGCAAACCGCAGCCGTAGCTACAGATAATTCTTAATACTCAAGAGGGTTAGTAACAAAACTATCCCTCTTTTTTATTTGCCCGCATGGCACCGAATCCTGGTTTATTCTCGTTCTTGGTTGCATGGCCATTATTCGGTAGTTGTCGCCACACGTCTAAAACAGCCCGGATTCACCACTTCAGGGGACCATTCCCGGTTTTCCAGCCTTTCGAACAGCCGGCCAACTCCTGGTATTGTTTAAGTTTTTCGTAATATTAGGTTATAATAGTAATAGGCTTACGGCCCAAGGATTAAAAATCAAAATACTGTGCGGTATGGTCCCCAGCAAACCTAGCGAGTAGTTAATGTCCATTTGCCAGCGGGTGGTAAATGGATAATGTTGCGCAAAAAAGTGCTCGTTAGGAGGATGTAAGCTATGGACTATAGGTACCCTATTCGTGATCTGCAGTTTATATTGAAAGAATGGCTGCCAACTGAAGATATACTGAATCTTCAGCGTTTCAGGGACTATTATAGTATGGATGATATTGACCCCATAATAAGAGAGGCTTACCGAATAGCCCGGGAAATGGTAAGCCCCCTGCAGGCAAAAGGGGATCAAAACCCGGTCAAGCTGGAGAACCATACGGTTATATCTTCACCCGGCTATAAAGAGGTTTACAAATACCTGCAGGAAAATGGTTGGGGATCAAGCAGCGAATGTATCGGTATAACAGGAGGAATGCCTTTAATACTGTTCAAAGCAGTTTTTGAACTTATTACTGGTGCCTGTCCGGCCATTGCCTCGAATATCAAATTAACTTCGGGGGCAGCCAATCTGATAATCAGATTTGGCAGCCCAGCAGATCAAAAAAGATTTCTTCCCAAAATGCTCAAGGGTGACTGGCAGGGAACCATGAATCTGACTGAGCCAGAGGCAGGTTCCGATGTGGGTGATATACGCACCCAGGCCATTCCTACCGCTGATCCCAGGGTTTACAAGATTAAGGGAACCAAAATGTTTATTACCGGCGGAGATGGAACCATATGTGAAAACACCATTCACATGGTGCTGGCCCGGCCTGCAGGCGGAGCGCCGGGGACAGCTGGACTGGGTCTGTATATTGTTCCTAAAATTTGGGTAAATGAAGATGGCAGTCTGGGATGCCCTAATGATGTTACAACAATTGCTGTTGAGCACAAAATGGGACTGAACGGATCTGCCACCTGTATGATAAATTACGGGGAAAACGACCAATGCTATGGCCTTAGGCTGGGGCCGCCGCCTGACCAAAATGGCAGATCAAAAGGTATCGCCATGATGTTTCACATGATGAATGAATCCCGTATAGGAACCGGGCATAATGCCAATTGTCAGGCCTCAGCAGCTTATGCGTATGCTTCCCAGTATGCTGCCCAACGGATACAAGGAAGGATAGACAATAATCCCAGGAGTGAAAGAGTACCCATAATAAAACATGCTGATGTAAGAAGAATGCTGCTGGATATGAAAGCCCATACTGAAGGTATCCGAGCTTTGATATTCAAAGGTTTTTATTACCTGGACCTGGCGCAGAATTCTGCCGATCCTCAAAAAGCCAGGGAATGCAGTGACCAGGCAGCCATAATTACTCCATTGGCCAAATGTTATGGCAGTGAAATGTGTACTCCCTTGATTTCTGAGGCCATGCAGGTATTGGGAGGAGTGGGTTACACCAGGGAGTATCCGATAGAACAATATTTGAGAGATTCAAAAATACTAACTATCTGGGAAGGTACCTCATTTATTCATGGCAATGATCTGGTGGGACGGAAAATGAGGATGGGCGGAGGCGAGCCTTTTAAATTTTGGATGAACAACATCCGGGAATTTGCTGAGAAAAACTGGGATATCGGCAGTTTAGGAAATGAAATGCGGCTTTTGAAAACGGGTTGTGATTGTATGCAAAGGGTAAAAGAGACATATGATGACTGGTTCGACAGCCAGGCCCACCATAGAGAATTAATTTCCCTGTATGCCATCAGAGTACTATTCTTGTTTGCCCAAGTTCAAACAGCCCAGTGCTTGTTGGAACAAGCGCTGGTAGCCGGCAAAAAAATTGAGATACTTCCTGGGGATCATTTTGAAGTACCATTTTATCGAGGAAAAATAGCGGCTACCAGATACTATTTAAACAACATCCTGCCCATGGCCTTTAAGCTGACTGATATAATCACCAATGCGGATTCCAGTGTCCTCCAGTGCCCTGAGGAAGCGCTCATAATTGATCATTAAGAAAATATTATGATTTCCCTACCAGGGGCCAGGTATTGGCCCCTTTATCATACTGCTTTGGGACGCAGGCGATGTGTATCAAGAGTATCTAATTATGAAAAAAGGAATTATGAATCTGTGCCGGGAGCCTGATTGTTCCCAGATGGCTGAAGGATCACTGTGGTTTAAATAGAGGTATTATATATATGCATCCTTGCGTATCTGTTCATTAACCAATATCATATAGAGATAAGGGTATTCCAGGTGAAAGGGGTTTTGGGGATGGAAGAAATAAAGTCACTGCAAAAAGCCATTTCTATTTTGGAAGAATTGTATAATGAAAAAAGGTCTTTATCTTTATCTGATCTACATCGCAATTTAGGTTATTCCAAAACAACCCTGGTTAGACTGCTCGGTACCCTGGAAAAGGCCGGATTTGTGGAAAGAAACCTCGATAGCCTCAAATACTCCTTAGGCCTCCGGTTACTTATTCTCAGTTCGGATGTGTACAAGAATATTACCAACCACAAGTGCCTCAGACCCGTTTTAGAAAGAATTAGGGATAAAAGCGGAGAAACCGTTTTTGTAAACTTACTGGCCAACGGCCAACGGGTCTGTGTGGAATGCGTAGAATCAAAGAAAAGCGTTCGTATTGTGCCATACATAGGACAAGCGGCAGATTTATATTACGGAGCATCAGCAAAAGTTATCCTGGCCCATTTTTCCGATGAAGAAATAGAAGACTACTTAAATAACATTGAACTGAAAAAAATGGGTCCCAATTCCATAACCGACAAGCAAGCATTAATTGAAGAACTAAAAATAATTCGCCAACGAGGTTATGCCACTAGTATAGCCGAACTGGTAAGGGATTATCTTTCAGTAAGCGTCCCTTTGCTTGATCCTCACAATCGGCCATTTGGCTCCTTATCCATTGTTGCCGTGGCCGCCCAAACCGAGGAAACCATACAAGAATTTGTCAGACTCATCAAGTGGGGAAGTGAACAATTATCCTTTTTAATTCGGCCCTTAAAATAAATGACAAGTTTTTCATAATGGGCCAGCCCAGCTTCGGACTAAGATGTAAAAAGTATGAGATTAAAAACCTGTTAATGAGAATAATAAACTAGAGCTTTTTATCCTATAAAGGAGGTGAAAAAATGATTACCAAGGATATGCTTATTAAAGATGTTGTTGAAGCTCATCCCGAAACCTTGTACGTTTTTGGCCAGTTTAACATGGGTTGCCTGGGTTGCAGCGGCGCCATGTGGGAAACCGTGGAACAGGGGGCACTAGCTCATGGAATAGATGTAGAAGCCATGGTGAAAGCACTGAACGAAGCTATTAAAAAGTAAAGGAGCCATTATCCATATAGACATTGACATTACTAAACCTTGCAAAAGAACCCGAAAGATTCGTCCTTGAGAACTGCAGACATCTTTCGGGTTTTTCTTCATCTTGGTGCAAAAAAAAATTTTTCAGCTAAGACCTATCTTGCGAATTTTTTTGAGACTCATTAAAATTAAGTGAAACACTAAAACGCCATTCGGAACAAAAGAGGTAAAAAATGCAAGAAATCAAGTCATTGCAAAGAGCAATTTCAGTTTTAGAAGAACTTCACAAAGAAAAAAGGCCACTGAGTCTATCTGAACTGCACCGAAATTTGGGGCTGTCCAAGACTTCTCTGGTCCGAATTCTGGGCACCCTGGAAAAGGCCGGATTTGTAGAGAGAAATGAGGATAGTCTCAAGTATTCATTAGGCCTGAAAATGCTGCTCTTAGGGTCTGAAGTATATAAGGGCATAACCAACAACAAATCCATTATGCCCTTCTTGGAAGGCATAAGAGATGACAGCGGAGAGACAGTAATAGTCAATTTGTTAAATGACGACAAGCGTGTTTGTGTAGAGTGTGTGGAAGCCAAAAAAAGCGTTCGTATTGTTCCCTACATCGGGCAGACTGCATACCTTTACAGCGGGGCATCGGGCAAAGTGATCCTGGCCTTTTTCTCTGATGAAGAGATTGAAGATTATTTAAACAGGGTGCCCCTGAAAAAAATCGGACCCAACACTATAATCAACAAGGAATTATTGTGGGAAGAAATAAGGAAAATCCGAAAAGATGGGTATGCAATAAGCAACGGGGAATTGGAAAAGGATTATCTATCGGTAAGTGCCCCGCTATTCAGCTCCAACAAAACGCCCTTTGGGTCCATATCCATTGTTGCTGTAGCAGCCCTAACCGACCAGAGTATAACCAGATTTGCCAGTCTGGTCAAATACGGAAGCGAAAGGCTGTCCATCCTAATGAATCCCTTCAATTGATGGACATGTTACACGGGGCCGTCAGGCAGTGTAAAAACTATTTTCCCAAAGTTTTTCGTCCCACTTAGGGTTTTATAACTGGTGGGTTTAGGGATTAGCCTCAAAAAACCCTCTGATTTTTAGTTTTTCTCCACTAAAGTAAATTGACTTCTTAATTCTTTGACTTTTTACACAGCCTGACGTCCCCGTGTAACAAATTGGCTCTCGTGCAACGGTTAGATTATTTAGAGGGAACCAAAGATTCAATTTGTTCGTAGGCTTTTTCCCGTAACATGCTATGAACATTTCCTCCGGCAGTATCCATGGTAACGATGAAGGGGCCAAATTCTTCTACATCCAGCACCCACATAGCCTCGGGCATACCCAGTTCCAGCCAGTGTACATCAATGACGCTTTTTACAGCAGAACCGAGCTTCACTGCACATCCCGGAGGCGCCTGCAGGTATACCTGTTTGTATTTCATGAAAGCTGCCAGGCTGCCGGAACTCATGCCCCCCTTACCAATAATCATCTTTACTCCCAATTGCCCCATCATTTCAGCATGGGGCTCCATACGAATGCTGGTAGTAGGTCCAATCACGCTCAATTCCCACTTGTCATCATTCTTCTTCACCACCGGTCCCGCATGGAAGACCGCATTGCCCTTAAAGTCCACAGGCAGGGGAGAACCCTTTTCCAACAACTCTTTTATTCTTAAATGAGCCATATCTCTAGCCGTACAAACCTGGCCGGTCAAATAAACCGTATCGCCGGTTTGCAGCTGTTCAACTTCCTGGTCACTAATAGGTAGTTTTATATGATATATTTTACTCATTGCCAAGCCCCCCGTTAAACAAGTATTCCCGACGGCCGTCGGCATAAATGCGGACACCCTTCCTGCGGGCAACCCAGCAGTGGAAGTTTATAGCAACGGGGAAAATCGCCGTATGGGTTGCCTTCATGCCAATCTTTACTGCCAGGCAAGTGGTTCGGCCACCTGTTCCAGCAGGCCCAATACCCAAAGAATTAATACCTTCCAGCAGCCTCTTTTCCAGTTCATTTAAACGGGGATCTGGATTTTCGTCCAGCCAGTGCCGGGTGCTGATTGCTTCACGGCTCAGCTTGCAGGCTACATCCATTTGTCCCCCTATCCCGATTCCCAGAGCAATAGGAGGGCATGGTATTCCGCCGGCTTCAGCAACCGTGGCGTAAACCAGGCGTTCGAATCCGGATAGATTATTGCCCATCTGAGCAGGGGTCATTATTTTCATTACATTGCCCAATTCTGCTCCACAGCCTTTAAAGCTGATGATCACTTCCAGGTACTCCTGTCCCGGCCGGTATTGAAGTTCAAAATTAGGCACTCCGTCCCCGGAGTTGTCCCCCGGATTATTACGGGACAGCGAGTCCACTATACTGGGACGCAGATAACCTTGTTTGGTTGCTGAAACTAGTGCGTCAGTCAAGAAATTCAGAAGCTGTGGGGGAAAGAAATTATCACCAAAACGAATATAGATGGTAGGATATCCAGGCGACTGGCAAACAGGTTTGTCTAATTGGTTGGCCTGAGCTACATTATCAATCATGGATTGCAGCAGTTCCCGGGCAGCCGTGTTGGTTTCCTTATTCTTATAATCATTCAATAAATATAGGCAGTCTGGGGAAACTGTTGTACAACTACTCTTTACAAATTCATAAATCTCGTCATAGGTTATATTATACCTCTCCATTGTGCTGTCTCCTCCCATAATCAAAATTGCAGTCAACACGCTACGTCCACTTTTTCCCTAAACACCCCTCCTCCCCAACGGTAATGTCGAAATATAAAACTCTAATATCCTGCTGTGTCAACATGAAGCTGGGCTAATATACACATTCATACCTTATACTAACAATATAGTAAAAATGCTTCAAATAAATAAAGGGAAAATCAGGGGGAGAGATACCTTGTAACAACGTCCCCGGGTAACAGAACGTGAACATTTTCACCTGGAAAGCCCTTTTTTAATAAAAAAAAGTATGTTATTATTCAATTAATTAAAGATATTGACATTTTGATCTTTTTTTTAAACATATAATGAAACAGTGTTACGTAGAGCGGAACATAATAGCCGGCGTAGTCCTTGTGGGCAATTTTAAATTGCCAACAACAAGGCGTAATTTTTTCTCAAGTTAGCGGAACAATGTAACGCAATGCGAAACACAACCATATGTAAGTTCAATTAGGGCGCAACAACTACTTGCCATCTCATTAACATGAAACACCGTACCGCACAGCGTAATGATTGTTAATCTGTATGGCAGGAGTAAAAAATACATGAAAGGAGGATAAGGCTCAAAAACAACGGTAACAACAACTAATACAAGAATAAAGGGGAGTTGAGAGAATGAATAAATCAAAGTGGGTTTCGTTGTTGTTGATAGTGGCTCTTGTTGGAACTTTCGGATTAGCAGGATGCGGAGGTAATGAACAATCGGGCGGGGAAACACCTGCTGCCCCAACACTGATAACCATTGGAACAGCTACCGTTGGAGGTGCCTGGTATCCCATGGGAGGCGGCCTGGCCAACGTAATTAGCAACTATGTACCCAATTGCAAAGCCAATTCAATGCCTACCGGGGCTTCTATTGAAAACCTCACCAGTATTAAAAACAACAAAATGGAGATCGGTTATGCCACCTCGGATGTTCCATATAACATGTACCGTGGCCTAGAAGGTTTTGAAAAAAATCAAGCATTTAAAACCCTGGCTATGAATGATGTGACCTACATGGCATTAATAGTCAAAGAAAATTCCCCCATTCAAAAATTTGAAGACATCAAAGGCAAAAAATTAGGAACCGGAGTTCCAGGCAGTTCTAATTACATTATTGTTGAAGAAATACTAAAAGCCCACGGAATGTCCTACGACGATGTGCAGCCGTTCCCATCAGGCGTTAGCCAGATGTGTGAAGCACTAAAGGACGGCAACATTGATATGTTCGCCTATGTGGTGGCTGGAAGCGGAGGAGCTGCACCGGCCATTGTTGAGCTTGATACAACGGCTGATATTCGCTTTTTGGAACTCAGTGACGAAGTACTGACTAAGATTAACACCGAAAAACCATATTACCTGAAGGCCACTTTGGAGCCCGGCTGGTCACAAAGTATTACAGAACCTATAAATGTTCTGGCTGTTGCCACAGCTATCTGCATAAAGGCTGATCTGCCTGAGGATTTAGTTTATAACATCTGCAAAGCTATGTTCGATTACAAGGCTGAGTTAGATGCCATCCATCCTACTTGGAAGGTTACAACTAAAGACACTGTTGCGCTAAACATACCGGTACCCCTGCATCCCGGAGCTGAAAAATACTATAAAGAAATCGGCGCTCCGATTACAGAGCTACAATAGAACAGATCGGGGCTGTTTTGTAAACAGCCCCTAAGTTGTAACCTTCCAAAAAAATAAGTGCACTGTTATATAATCAGGAGGTGGGAACCAATGGGCAATTTACTGCAAAGCGCTGGCCAAGTAATCGAAGATTGTGGATTAAAGGGAACAAAGGGAAAAATAGTAGCTGTTTTAGCCATAATAACATCCACCTTTTTCCTTTATACTGCATGTTTTGGAAGTTTACCGGCCCTTATTCAAAGGAGCATTCTCTTAATATTAGTTATGCCTCTCGTTTATCTTCTGTATCCTACTAAGAAAGAAGGCGGCGTGTTTCGCGTCCTGGATGTATTAATGGTTATAGTAGGACCCATACCTTTTATCTATATGGCCAACATTCAGGACAGCTTAATGATGCGCGGCGGCATCCCCAATACCATGGATGTAATAATGGGGGTGGCAGCTATATTGATCGTAGTAGAAGCTACCCGCAGAAAAATCGGGTGGGCCTTGCCTATAATCGCCACGGTCTTCTTAATCTATGCCTTTTTCGGACCATATATGCCGGGAGCCTTTCAGCACCGGGGCCTGGATCTGGAAATGATAATTGCATCAGTATTCTTGGGTGAAGAAGGCATATTCGGGACTCCTGTGGCTGTAACGGCTAATTTTATAATGCTGTTTATTCTCTTTGGAGCCTTCCTGCAGGCAGCCGGAGCAGGGGAATTTTTCATTGATATTGCCAATGCCCTGTTTGGCTGGATGCGCGGAGGCCCGGCCAAAGCTGCGACTGTGGGCAGCGGTTTGATGGGCATGCTCAACGGCAGCGCAGTTGCCAATGTTGTAACAACAGGTACCTTCACCATTCCACTTATGAAAAAAACGGGTTACAAGCCGGAAGTAGCAGGTGCTGTTGAGGCGGTGGCATCCACTGGAGGACAGATAATGCCGCCGATTATGGGAGCAGCGGCCTTTATTATGGCGGAATTCCTACAGATCCCCTATATTGAAGTCGTCTATGCAGCGGCGATCCCCGCCTTATTATATTACGTGGCCCTGTTCTTTATGGTCGATCTGGAGGCCGTAAAAGCCGGGCTAAAAGGGATGAAGAAAGCAGATCTGCCGGATTGGAAAAAAGTCCTGAAAGAGGGCTGGGTTTTTATGCTTCCCATCTTTACCCTAATATACTTTTTGGGAATTGTAATGTATTCACCGCAAAAATCAGCCTTCTATACCATAATCGTATTGTTTATTGTGGCCGCTTTTAGGGCCAGCACCAGAATGGGTTTTTACAAAACGGTTAAAGCGCTTATCCAAGGAGCTATTGGCGGCTTGGAAGTAGCTGTAGTCTGTGCCTGCGCCGGAATCGTAATTGGAATATTGATGAGAACGGGGCTGGGACTCTCCCTTACAGGAATCTTAGTCGAAATATCCCAAGGAATTCTGCCTTTGCTAATGGTATTGGCCATGATCGTCTCAATTATAATGGGAATGGGTTTACCTACCTCGGCCTGTTATATTATTGTGGCGGTTTTGATCGCTCCTGCAATGGTGCAAATGGGAGTCGAACCCATTGCAGCTCATCTATTTGCGTTCTATTTTGCCATACTTTCAGCAATTACCCCGCCGGTTGCGCTAGCGGCTTATGCGGGAGCCGGAGTTGCCAATGCAGACCCGATGAAAACCGGAGTAGCCGCCTTTAAACTGGGCTTAGCCGGATTCATTGTACCTTTTATGTTTGTATATGGTCCTACTTTATTGATGATAGGAAGTCCCGGAGAAATAATTCTAAGTCTAATAACAGCTATCCTTGGTGTATACGCTCTGGCCATATGTATCGTTGGTGTCCAATTTACCAAAGTCCCGGCACTGTTCA
Source organism: Syntrophomonadaceae bacterium (assembly GCA_050949885.1). Classification (GTDB taxonomy): domain Bacteria; phylum Bacillota; class Syntrophomonadia; order Syntrophomonadales; family Syntrophomonadaceae; genus JBMNGO01. Next base: position 172,096 of record JBMNGO010000007.1, read on the forward strand.
GGCTAATGGCCTTAGCTTCGGCTCTGTGCCTAATCAAGCCGGGCTTGTTAACCGATATTATAGGAATAGGCTTGCTGGCAGTAGTTTCACTTGCTAATTATTGGAGAAATCGCCGGAAAACTGTACTGCAGCCAGCACCCAACCAGAGCGAGGAGGCGGTATCATGAAAGCCGAAACAGAAATAAATACTGTTGCGCACCAAGCCGAAACTTTGCAATTTTACGGATATATTAAAGTGGAAACCGAAGAAGAAATCGGAATAATAACCTTAAACAGGCCGGAAGACAAAAATGTTCTAAAAGAAGAAGTCAGGCTGGAGTTAATAAAAGCATTCAATAGCATGGAAGAAAACAAAAAGGTAAAAGCAGTGATCATCACCGGCGGTCCAGATATATTTGCTGCTGGAGCTAACATCAAGGCTATGGTGGAAGCCGGTGCCATGGATATGTACTGGCGCAAGAGATTGCCGGAGCTGTGTGGTATTATCGAAAATATGCCCAAGCCGGTAATAGCAGCAATCGGAGGATACTGTTTCGGCGGCGGAACCGAGATAGCATTATCCTGTGATATACGCATAGCAGCATCCAATGCCAAAATTGGCCAACCCGAAATCAACATAGGGATCATTCCCGGAGGAGGCGGTTGTGTACGACTGCCCAGGGTGGTAGGCAGGGCCAAGGCCAAAGAATTAATATTCACCGGTCAGCCTGTAGATGCCCAGGAAGCCCTGAGGATCGGGTTGGTCAGCCAGGTAGTTCCTCCTGAGGAACTATTGCAGGCCGCAAAAAAAATGGCCCAAAAATGCGCCCGGCACAGTCCGGTAGCTCTGCACATGGCAAAAGTCGCAATCGATGTGGGTATGGATTTGGATAGATGCTCTGCCCACGCCTTGGAAGCCTTAGCCTTTTGTATGAATTTTGCCGATGAAGACCAAAAAGAAGGAATGAGAGCGTTTCTGGAAAAACGCAAACCAGTGTATAAGAAAAGGTAAATCCAGCGGCAATTCTTTTGCGTAAAATGCGGAACACTGTTACGCAATGCGGAAAAATAGGAGGGTAAAACATGGAAGTCACAAAAATAATGATAATCGGAGCTGGCATGATGGGGGCTGGGATTGCAGAGGTAGCGGCTCAGGCAGGGTACCAGGTAATTCTAAACGATATAAACAAGGAAGCCGTAGAGCGTGGTTTGGCAACCGTTAAGAAAGACCTGGAAAAGAGCGTTAAGAAAGAAAGAATCAGCGCTGGGCACAAAGATATAATACTGGATCGGATAGCCTTGAGCACCAGCCTGGAAGATGGCAAAGAAGCAGACTTTGTCATTGAAGCAGTATATGAAAACCCGGAACTCAAAAAAGAAATATTCGGCAAACTGGATGGTATATGCGGTCCAGAAGTAATCTTTGCTTCCAACACCTCATCCATACCCATTTCCACACTGGCGGCCGCGGTGAGCCGTCCTGACCGTTTCATAGGTATGCATTTCTTCAGCCCGGTACCGGTAATGAAACTGGTGGAAGTAATAAGGGGCATAAAAACATCGGAAGAAACCATCAAAGTAACGGAAGAAATAGTAGCCCGGCTGGATAAAGAAAGCGTGCGGGTAAAAGACGTACCGGGATTTTTGGTCAACCGTATCAACAATGCCTTGCGGAACGAAGCCTTTGCCTGCATGGAAGAAGGAGTAGCCAGTATCGAAGACATAGACAAAGCATTAAAACTGGGATTAAGGCATCCCATGGGCCCCTTTGAACTCATGGACTTTACAGGACTGGATTTGGGCCTCAATGTAGCCAAAACCCTTTATGAAGGGTACAAAGACGTAAAATGGCGTCCCAACATGACACTGGAGAAACTGGTCGTATCAGGGGACTTAGGACGCAAGAGCGGAAAAGGCTGGTATGATTACACATCCGGAGAAAAGAAACCCAGAACCGATATCAAACTTTAAGACCGCTGGTAAAAAAATAACCCAAATGGGGACGGGAGGTAAAAACAGATGCGCGAAGTAGTAATAGTGGATATGGCACGCAGTGCCGTCGGGAAGACACGGCGGCACCCTGAGAGACCTGCCGTTTTGGGACCTGGCCAGCCAGGTGGCCAAAGCGGTAGTAGACCGGAACAAAAGTAAAATCAAGGCAAAAGACTACGATTACTTGATTCTGGGGCAGGTAAAACAGAATACCAGCTGCGCCAATGCAGGAAGGAACATAGCCCTGATGATCGGATTGCCTGAAGAAACCCCGGCCTTTACAGAGACCGTAGCCTGCGGCTCAGGAATGCTGGCCATGATGGAAGGTTACGAATTTATCAAAAACGGATTTGCTGATGTAATACTGGCGGGTGGAGTTGAATGGATGAGCGGTGGCGAATACTTCTTATCCGACGCCGACAACCATGCCTTTGGGAACAAAGATGTAATCCTGCATGACTCCATAATAGCCGGGGGACCGGGAGCAGCACCGGTAGAAAAGTATGGCCATATACCCATGGGCATAACCGCCGAAAACCTGCAGGTATTGCACAATATATCCCGTGAAGCCCAGGACCATTTTGCCTTAAGGAGCCAGCAATTAACCGTCAAAGCCATAGACAACGGGGACTTCAAAGCCGAAATAGTGCCAGTAAAATATACCAAAACAGATGGAAGCACAGGAATATTTGAAGTAGATGAATTCCCCCGCCGAGATGTTACTATAGAAGATCTGGCCAAACTAAAACCCGTGTTCAAAAAAGACGGGACCATAACGGCGGGAAGCTCATCGGGAAGAAATGATGGAGCCGCCTTTGCCCTCCTTATGTCCAGAGAAAAAGCTGATGAATTAGGGGTAAAACCCAGAGCCAGAATAATAAGCTGCGGCAGCGCAGGAGTTGATCCTACCATAATGGGACGGGGTCCGGTGCCGGCCACCGCAGTAGCCATGAAAAAAGCAGGGTTAAAACTAACCGACATGGACTTTGTTGAACTGAACGAAGCCTTTGCAGCCCAGAGCCTGGCAGTATTCTGCGAATGGAAAGCAGACTGGGGAGTAGATGATGAATGGTTAGATAAGCATGTCAACGTGTGGGGTGGAGCCATAGCCCTAGGCCATCCCTTAGGAGCCAGCGGCTGCATAATAACCACCAAACTCTTGCATGGATTGGAAAGGACCCAGGGCAGATACGGATTAGCCACCTTATGCTGCGGCGGCGGAGTAGGTACAGCCATAATCATCGAACGGATACAGTAACATCAGCAAAGGAGGGAAGCAAAAAATGAAAGAAGTAGTAATTGTAAGTGGAGCCAGGACCCCAATAGGGAAATACAGAGGGCAATTAGGACAACAAAGGAGCCAGGACTTAATCGCCCAATCCATGAAAGCAGCAGTTGAACGAGCGGGCCTTGATTCATCAGAGATAGAGATCAGCATAGGCGGACAGGGATTACAGAGCAGCTTGCCGGCCAATGTAGCCAGGCACGGCTGGCTATTAGCCGGATTGAGCGAAGACACCGCCGGATTCACCATAAACACACTTTGCGCCGGCGGGTTGCAGGCCATGATCAGCAGTTTCAACAAACTGGCGGGAGAAGAATACCAGGCCATAGCAGTAAGCGGAGTAGAAAGCTTCAGCATGGCCCAGCACTATATATTCCATCCCCGATATCAATTCGGGCCTCCAAGCTATTGCTTCCATGATCCCAAAATAGAAATAGAAACCAATGCCCAGCCACAAGACCTGTATGGGGAATTAACCAGAGCCACCCTGGCAGACACCATAGCCAAAAACTATGGATTAAGCAGGCAAACCATAGATGAATACACTGCAGCCAGCCACGCCCGGGCCGTAGATGCAGCAAAGAAAGAGCTAATGCAAGAAGCTATAGTGCCAGTAGTAAAGAAAGTAAAAAAGACAGAAGTCACCATTGCCACAGATGAAGGCCCGGGCTTAGCTACATTAGAAAAACTGATGGGCTTACCCAGCATAAACCCGTGGGGAAGCGCCACAGAGAAAAACACCGCCAACCTGGCTGACGGAGCAGCCACCCTGGTTATGCTGACAGCTGACAAAGCCAAGGACAGCGGATGCAAACCCCTGGCCAGGGTGCTGGGATTCGGCGTAGCCGCAGGTAATCCCACCCTGCTGGAGAGAACGACTGTGGATTCCATCCAAAAAGCATTAAAAGCGGCCGGGAAAAAACTGTATGAAGTAGATTTCCTAGACTTGCATGAGCCATCAGCGGCCTATGGAGTAATCGTAAGCGACCTGCTAGGACCAGAAGCCAAAGGCAGGATAAATGTTGATGGTTCCAGCCTGGCCTATGGTCATCCCGGCGCAGCAACTGGGACGTTAATGGCAGTAAATATGATCTACCGGCTACAGAGGACCGGAGCTAAATTAGGCCTGGTTAATGTAGGCGCCCTGGGCGGTCAGTCGTTAACGGTGGTTATGGAAAGGATGTAGAAGTTGCAGTTTCCGCAGGAAACTGCGGAAACTGTTTAGTTATTTCAAAAAAATTAATACCGGGGTACTTTTGACAAAAGGAGCTCATGGCTATGTTAAGTACCGGGTTGGGAGGGAGAATTGTAATGAAATCATATCTTGAACAATATAAAGAAAAACTAATCAGTCCAGATGAAGCTGTTGCGAAGATAAAACCTGGTGACTGGGTCGAATTTGGATACTGCTTAAACAAGCCGATTGCCCTGGACATGGCTCTGGCCAGAAGAAAGGATGAGCTATATAACGTAAATATTCATTGTTCCAACACCTTATCTACATTATATTTTGCTGAAGCTGATCCTGAAGGTGAACACTTTATCTACAGCACTGGGCATTGTTCTGCCAATGAGAGAAAATACATGGGAGTTAATGGATCCTATGTACCGTCCTGTTTTGGGCAGAATCCCGAGTGGTTTGCCAGGGGTTACCGGCCAGTAACAGTAGTAATGATTCAGGTTGGGCCCATGGACAAACACGGTTTCTTCAATTTTGGCCCTTCGGCGGTTTTCCTTAAAACCTGCTGCGAAAAGGCTGAAAAAGTAATAGTGGAGGTAAACCATAATCTGCCCAGAGCTCTGGGAGGACGGGAAGAGGCCGTTCATATATCCGAAGTCGCTTATATAGTAGATGTTCCCGAAGGCAATGTAGAATACAAACAAATACCCGCTTCACCTATTTCCGATGTTGAGATGAAAATAGCCGAACATGTAGTAGAGGAAATTGAAGACGGAGCATGCTTGCAATTAGGTATTGGCGGAATGCCCAATGCTGTAGGCAGATTGATCGCAGAATCCGATATCAAGGACTTGGGAATTCATACAGAATTGCTGGTAGATGCAATGCTGGACATGTACTTAGCCGGAAAAGTGACAGGACTGCGCAAAAAAATTGACAAAGGCAAAATGGTTTATACATTTGCTTTAGGTTCCAAAAGACTTTACGACTTTATTGATGACAATCCGGCTCTGGCAATTTACCCCGTAAATTACACCAACGATTTAAGGATTATTTCCAAAAACGATAAAGCCGTGTCAATAAACGCTGCTGTTGAAGTAGACCTGACCGGGCAGGTTTGTTCCGAATCCATTGGAACCAAACATATCAGCGGTTCAGGTGGGCAGTTGGAAATGCACTGGGGTGCTTACATGTCAGAAGGGGGAAAAGCATTTATCTGCATTCCTTCCACCTATACTACCAAAGAAGGCCAATTAGTATCTAGAATAAAACACATCATTACTCCTGGCGGGACTATTACCACACCTCGTCCTATCGTCCACTACCTGGTTACGGAATACGGCAAAGTAAATCTTAAGGCCAAGTCCATGTGGGAAAGAGCAGAAGCAATAATATCCATTGCCCATCCCCAGTTCCGGGATGAACTAATCGCTGAAGCCGAAAAAATTAAGCTCTGGAGAAGAACCAATAAGATTTGCTAGGAGGTGATAGCATGCAAATAGAGCTTAGTGAAAAACAAATTGCTCTCAAAAAAGAAGTTGGCGCCTTTCTGGACCGGGACATAGCTCCCTTGGTGGAAGAATATGAAAAACAGGGCAGAATAATTGCTAAGGAACTGATGAAAAAAGTACTGCCTTTTGGTTATATAGGCGGACTATTGCCCAAGGAAGTCGGCGGCCGAAATTTGGACCTAATCTCCTACGCCCTGATGATCGAAGAACTCTCACGGGTATGGCCTTCCCTGCGTATTATGGTGGCAGGCTCTAATTTATTGCTTACCTATATATACCGGTACGGCAGCGAAGACCACAAAAAGAAATACATGGAAAGACTGTTGAACGGGGACATGATAGGCTATTTTGCCCTTAGCGAGCCCGAGGCCGGATCAGATGCCGGCAGCATAAAAATGACGGCAGAACTGAAAGATGGCTACTATGTGCTAAATGGCACCAAGACCTATATCGCCTGTGGTCTGGATGGAGATTTGGGTCTGGTATTTGCCTCAACGGATCCCTCCCAAGGAGCAAAAGGGATTACCGCTTTTCTGGTAGAAAAGGGCGTGTCGGAATATAAAGCCAGGCAGGTATTCAAAATGGGAACCAACTGTGCCACTATGGCTGAACTCACCTTCGAAAATACCAAAGTGCCGGTTGAGAACCGATTAGGCAATCCTGGCGAAGGACTGCGCCTAGCCATGAGTTTTCTAAGCGTGGTGCGCAGTATTGTACCATTTGTTTGTGCCGGGGTAGGGCAGGCTTGCATTGATGCATCAATTGAATTTGCAAAAAAACGTATCCAGTTTAACAAGCCTATTGCCAAATTTCAATTGATACAAGAGAGAATTGCCAACATGGTTGTGCAAACCGAAGCAATGAGGCTTCTGGGTTACCAGGCCTGCTACCTGGTTGATAAAGGAGTGCCCTGTCAGAAAGAAGTATCAATAGCAAAACTATTCGCCAGTGAAGCCATACAAAAAGTGGTTCAGGACGCCATGCAAATCCATGGACAGTACGGTTATGTCAAAGATTACCCCATTGAAAGATACTATCGGGATATTTGCTACTTCACCATGGCGGATGGAACCAGTGAAATGCACCGCCTGATCATCGGCAAAAACGTATTAGGCATATCAGCCTATGTATAAGGTCATCAACACCTCCTTTTTATATAACCGCAAGCCCCTATCCAGGAAAACCTGGAAAGGGGCTTATGTGTTACAGCAAAAATTCAGTTGCCAAAAGGTATATTTGACTTCTATTTTTATCAAGCTAATAAAAATATTATCTGGAAAGGAAGGTAATCATGGCTAATACCGGTGAAAGGTATTCCGACACCTGTTCTATATGTGGCAGATCCTTCATGCAGGATGAAAAACAACTGACTGCAGAAACCAAGTGGGGAATCTGCCATCGTTGCACCGAACAGATGGTTATAGCTCCTCATAGCTTTATTTTTTAAAAAGGTACAATGGCGACCCTGAATCACGGGGACAGATACCTTGATTCTTTACCAATGAATCACAGTATCTGTCCCCGTGATTTGTCTAATTTGGATAGACCATAAAAAACATTTTTTCATACAATATTATGAAGACGAGAGGAGGGGGATTCAACATCAACATTGTTTTCGCTCCTGCGCAAATTGATGATGCTGAAAAAATTATTGAAATCATCAAGGCTGCCTTTGCTGAAGATATCGAGATGTATGGCAGCCAAAGCCTTCCCATGCTTGCTCATCTGAATGTTAAACGAATCCAATATGCCATTAATAATCATATTTATTATAATATTCTGGATGGCCACCTTATCATTGGGGGAATTCATGTAGTAAAACAAAACTGTTTTCGTTTCTACCTCGATAAATTATACCTCTATCCCAAATACCAAAATAAAGGCATAGGCACCAAAGCTATGGAATTTATTGAAAGACAATATCCCCAGGCCACCCTGTGGACCCTCCATACATCCAGCCAAAATCGAAAAAACCAATACTTTTATGAAAAGATTGGCTACCAAAGAGTCAGGGAGAGCCAGGTTTCTGACCGATTACGCCTTATAGAATACCAGAAAATCAAATCGCCAGATAATCATTATTAATCCAGGCACAATAAATGGTATTATAAGACTAGCTTTAAAAACCTTGAAAGCAAAAGCTTCTAGGCCGGACTTGGGCCAATATTTATATGCCGACCGGTAAACTAATGGGCTATTAAGTGGGGTTTTGAGGGCAGCCCAATTTTATATCAGGAGGCTAAAAAATGAAGCCAAAGGGAATCATTGCCATATTAGTCCTGTTTATATTGGTATTGGCGGGATATCCGGTGGGGGCATCGGAGGATGCCTATTCTGGGGACCGGGTGATAATTGTGCCTGAGGAAACCCTTACCGGAGCCACCTTTATTTCCGGCCGAGAAGTTATTGTAAAAGGCAACGTGGATGGGGACCTTTACGCCACGGGGCGTGACATCATCGTTGAAGGCCGGGTCATGGGGGATGTTCTTGCTGCCGGGCAAAATATACTGATAAATGGCCCTGTATATGGAGATGTGAGACTGGCCGGGCAAAGAGTGACAATCGAACAGGAGGTAAAAGGATCAGCAGCCGTTGCTTGCCGGGAGCTGGTCATAGCAGAGCATGCCCAAATTATCCGTGATCTGTCTGTAGTGGTTGGGGATGCTCAAATATATGGTACAATAGGACGCAAACTCAACGGAGCAGCTCAATTAATTACCATCCACGACCGGGTGGGCCAGCATGTCAGGTTATACAATGTGAACCAGCTCAACCTTAAAGATGGTGCCCATATCGGAGGCGACCTGAAATACTCCAGCAGCAACAGGGCTAATATCAGTCCCCAGGCCACCATAACCGGCCAGGAACTGTGGACCAAAATTGAAGCGACAGCCCAAACAGAAGAGGTAGAAGGCATCGGCATATTCTTTTTCTTGCTTAGTTTGGGCAGCCTCTTGTTAGTCTGGGGAGCTGTGAAACTGTGGAATAACCAGGCCTGGACGCAAATGGCCCGGCCTATTAAAGAAAAATTCTCAACCAGCTTAGGGCTGGGGGTGCTCCTGCTATTAGCAACACCCGTACTGGTAATCATCTTTTTATTAACCATTATAGGTATTCCCTTTGCTCTGCTCCTGCTAATCGTATATATACTGTTGCTGTCCATCAGTAAGATTATTGTGGGTGAGGCCCTGGGGGAATTCATGGCAGAGCGCAGCAACCGAAGAATTAGGGGCTTTTGGGCGTTTCTGCTGGCCCTTTTAGTTATAATGCTGGCAGTAAAAGCCCCTTATGTAGGATGGCTCATATCCCTGGGGGTTATGGCAACTGCTCTGGGAGCTGTCTTTAAAGCCGTAAGACCTGCTGATTAAATCCGGGCTAGTGGCCAAGGAGGGAGAACTGATGAAAAACAAAGTTGCCTTATTCTATAACCCCGTTGCCGGCGGAGGAAAATTTAAATTGCGCCTTGACGATGTTTTTCATCAGCTGCAAAAATGCGGGTTGCAGGCGGTACCCTGGAGGATTACTCCCGACCAGTCCCTTGATGGGCCCATGTTAAGCATAAACCCGGATGAATATCATTCTGTGGCAGTTGCAGGGGGAGACGGGACCGTTAATATAGTTGTTAACGCTATGGCCAGAAACCAGATAGATATACCGCTGGCCATTATCCCCGCAGGAACTTGCAATGATTTAGCTGCCTACTTGGGTATACCCAGTGATTTAAAGAAATGCTGTGATCTGATTGCCAAGGGGTCCGCAAAGCCAATAGATTTAGGGTCAGTAAACAACCGCTATTTCGTAAATGTGGCTGCTGCCGGCTTTCTAACCAACACCGCTCATGAGGCAGACTATTATCTCAAAAATGTACTGGGAAAGCTGGCCTACTATATGAAGGGCATAGAAAAGATCCCCCAAATGAAGTCACTTCAAATTGAATTAAACGTGGACGGGCAATCAACCCAGTTTGAGGCCATTCTCTTTCTGGTGCTCAACGGAGGGGTGGCGGGAGGGTTTTTGGGCTTGAGCCCGGAAACCAGAATTGATGATGGAAGACTGGATTTCCTGGCCATTAAGTCTATGCCATTGCCCAAGTTGGCCCAGGTATTTTATTATCTAAAAAAAGACTCTTGCCTGCTAAAAGATAGTACCATTCGGTTTTCGGGAGAAAAGTTTACCATAAAAGCACTGCCCCAGGTTACCACTGACCTGGATGGCGAAAAGGGACCCGATCTGCCCTGGCACATATCCGTGCATCCGCGAGCCATCCATTGTTACAGTGTTACCTGAAGAGAAAAGAGAGAGGAAAGAGAAACAAGGGGACGGTTCTTTTGTTTCGCCCCCTTAAGGACACAAGTCGACACAAGAGAACCGTCCCTGTGTGTCGCACCTGTGTGTCGCAAGAGAACCGTCCCTGTTTGTCTCTGTGTGTCTCCGCCCCCTTGTGTCGCCTTGTGCGTCTCCTAAGAGCGTCCTCCTGTAACCGAAGGAAGGAAAACTTTATGTGGTTACCCTTATGCTGTCCAGGTAATCGTGGATCCTTTCGAAAATCAGCCCTGCTGCAAACCATACCGGGAAAAAGTCCAGTCTGATAAAGCCATCTACAGACAGGCTGGTAAGATTGGAATAATCCCATGGACAGGCCCCTATAGCCAGACTCAGCATCCACCCTGTTAAATATTCAATATTAAAAATGATGGCAGCCCAGATGGTACCTCTAATGAACCAGGGTATTGGCCGGATCCTGTCATGGACAGGCTCCAGGAAAATCGCCAGGCCATAGATGGGAAACATCCACAAATAAGTGTAACCGGTTAAATTAACTGATCCTTGCACCAGGGAACCTATTCCGGTAAATACCACTTCAGCAATCCATCCGATCAGGCCATAGATAATAAATCTCTTTCCCATATCACTATTTTGTGCCACTGCATCACAGGATTACCTGTTAAATTATGGCTGTTAGGTGCTGTTGTTACTTGCAAGTGGGGACCGTCAGACGGTGTGAATGAATTCAAATTACTTAGATGGAGAGACCCTATAAAAAATCAGAGGGTTTCTTAGGCTAATCCCTAAACACACCATTTATTAAACCCTAAGTGGGACGAAAGAAATTGGGAAAATAGTTTTCACACAGTCTGCCGTCCCCGTGTAACACGGTGCAACAAGTAACCTTTTGGAAATAAAAACCATATAATTGAGAAGGGGAAGGGCCGAGTAAACCCATTTAATAGAAATGTCCTTTTTCAGGACCTGGAAGGTATTCTTCTATGTTAATACTGTTGGGGGGGATAAGTTTGGATCAATCCCAGGAACAATGGTATACCAATAAAGAACTCTTCGAGATGATGCAGCAGATGAAAGAGGAGATGCGGACACTGCTCATTGAGATAAAACAGGTTACAACAATAATCCGAGATTACAACGAACTACGGGAGAGGGTCTTTGCATGTGAAAAACGGATAGATCTTGCCGAGGGAAAGAATGAAGGAAAAGAGGAAGGGAAAAAGACGGTTTGGGGATATATTATCGGTTTTTCGGGTTTGATTGTTGCCCTTCTAACCCTATCCTTTAACCGGTAGAGAATAAAATCGGTTTATCGGAGTATTATAATATAAGGGAAGTAAATTGGCGGTCGGAAAGTACCAAAAATACTTTGGACTTTACCGGCCTTTGCTTTCCTTTTCTTTTTCGCACTTATTTATGATTAATTGATCAAACTGCAAACTGACATACGATCCTCTTTTTTGCTAAGCCTAAAAGCTCCTTCAATCTTGATCCGGTTTTCGGTCAAGAGAGAATAATAGGAACTAAAATCATCAGGTCTAACCTTTATAGAAACGCCGCAGCTGGTAGAAACCTCCCGGGGAGTTGGAATAATCTCAAAAGCGGCTTTTATTTCCTTCATTAGTTTTTCCGCCTTTAGCGCATGCGAGGTAGAAACAAAAGTAAAAATACAATAATCCTCTAGTCTTACTATATCAACCAATACTGTCCCTCCCAAAAACATAAAACCGGGACCAGGGGGAAGGTTAAGTTGGCTCCGCCTATGGGGACCGAAACTTGTAAAAACAGCTTTCACACGAACTGACGGTTCTCCTCGGCCTGTTAAAGCCGGCAGGATTTCCGGCCAGCCTTCTCCTGGTTCCTCATTGGTTATTTACACTGGCGGACCAAAAATGTTACCATTACAGTATCCATAGCATAAAAAACCTTTAGATATATTATAACTTAGAGTTATTGAATGGGAAAGCTTTATATCACGATAAAAGGAGACAGTCATGGCGGATTCCATCTATATGAACAATGCTGCCACCACCTGGCCCAAGCCTGAGCAGGTGTACCGAGCCATAGATGATTTTAACCGGAATCTGGGCGCCAACCCTGGCCGCGGCAGCAACCGGAATACACTGCAAGCCGGGATGATACTGGTGGAGACCAGGGATATGCTGGCTTCCCTTTTTAACATTGCCGACAGCAATAATATTGCTTTTGCCCTTAATGTGACCCAGGCCATAAATATGGCCTTAAAGGGTATTCTAAAACCGGGGGACCATGCCATAATCACCGGCATGGAACACAATGCAGTGGCCCGGCCTCTTTTCTGGCTGGAAAAACAGGGGGTAGAAATATCGTTGGCTCCATGTGCACCTGATGGCAGCCTGGATCCTGCTGCCATGGAAGCCCTCTGCCGGGAAAACACGCGGGTTATTTGTATGTTGCATGCCTCCAATGTAACCGGGACCATCATGCCGGTGGAAGAGGTGGGCAGAGTGGCCCGCCGCCGCGGCATAGTATTTATTGTGGATGCTGCCCAAACTGCCGGGGTCCTTCCTATAGATGTGGAGCAAATGAATATTGATATTCTCTGTTTTGCAGGACACAAGGGGCTCTTAGGGCCGCAGGGAACGGGTGGCCTATATGTAAACCCTGATATAGACATTGCAACAATAATCCAAGGAGGAACAGGTTCTCTCTCCGAATTCACAGTTCAACCCGATTTTATGCCGGATAAGCTGGAAAGCGGCACCTTAAACACACCGGGTATTGCCGGCCTCTTGGCCGGTTTGCAATACCTTCGGGAGACCGGGCTCCAGCAAATCAGAAATCATGAAAAAAAGCTGACTGATATGCTTATTACCGGCCTGCAGGAAATAAAAGGAGTAACCCTTTATGGTCCCAGGGATAGCAACCGGCAAACAGCTGTTGTGCTGATTAATCTGGAAGGGATGGATTGCGGAGAACTCAGCTCTTTGCTGGACCATAAGTATGGAATAATCACCAGATCTGGCCTGCACTGTGCTCCCATGGCGCACCGCACCATCGGTACCCTAAAGGCTGGAGGCTGCAGGTTCAGTCCGGGACTTTTCACTACGGAAAAAGACATTGCAAAGACCTGTCAGGCTGTTTATGCTATAGCCAATAATAGGTAAGGGGGAAACAACATGGGCAAAATTGTTGATGCGCGGGGTCTAACCTGTCCCCATCCGGTAGTCTTAACCAAAAAAGCCCTTGATGCAGGTGGAACGGAAGATATTATCACCATAGTCGATAACCAGACGGCTCTGGAAAATGTATCCCGATTAGTCAAGAGTCAGGGGTTTGACTATCAGGTGGAAGATAAAGAAGGGGAATTTTTTATACGGATCATGCGAACCTCTGAAACAGCTAAAGATGAACGGGACAGTGGGGCAGAGGTTGCTATACTGGTAACCAGCAACCTTTTTGGTCAGGGGGATGAAGAACTGGGGAATGTGTTGATGAAGGGATTTATCTATAGCCTTACTCAAGTCCAGGACAAAATAAAATGCATGATCTTTATGAACAGTGCCGTTTTCCTGACTACTGAAGGCTCCAGTATCGTTGAATATTTGATGATTCTGGAAGAACAGGGTGTTGAAATATTATCCTGCGGCACCTGCCTGGATTATTATCAATTAAAGGACAAACTAAGAGTGGGAAAGGTAACTAATATGTACTCGGCTACAGAGATTTTAGTCTCAGCCGCCAAAGTCCTAAAAATATAATGATAACCCAATGGGCTTCAGGACCCCTAAAGCAAAGGAACCACACTACCAGGGGCAGGGTAGTGGAAATCGGTTATCCATGCTTTCAGGAACCTAAAGCCCATTTATTTTACCCAAGCAAATGACCGCAGGCAAAAATTTGCTTTCTATGCGGTCTTTTTTCCAAATACCAGCAGCCAATCCTGAGTCAGTGTCAAATCCTTCTGTTTCACTTCCTCAATTAAGCGGTCCAAAGCAGAAAGCCTTTCTTCATAAGGCAGCTTGGGGAACAAGCCGGAAGATAGCGCAGTAATAGAATACAGTTCCCTCAGAGTCTCCGGAGCTAATGGAATACGAAGCATCTTAGCATCAGATGGGGAGAACAATTCCTTAAACAACTCGGGCAGTTCCTGGTTCTTGATAATTCCTGCATAAGCCGGCAGACTTTCCACAGGAGTATGATCCAATTCGCTTAGACCCAATAAGACACTGGCTGCAACTACTCCTCCTGGTTTCAGCACCCGGATAGCCGACTCCAGAGAAGTCTTCTGGTCAGGCATAATAAATATGGAAGCATTATAAAAAACCAGATCAAAAAACTGGGGAGCAAAGTATTCATCCAGTTTTTCACCATCACCCTGAACCAGCTTGGCCTCCGGACAGTTCTCGCGTGCCAATTCCAGCATCGGTTCGGAAAAATCCAGGCCATAAACAGTTGCCCCGGGGAAAATCTCCTGCAGCTTCTTGGTGGAACAGCCATTACCGCAGCCCACGTCAAGAATAGTCAGGCTTTTATTGTTCCCATCCGGTTTCACCATCTGAGATTCTTTTACATAATCCCAGAGGTATTCGGTAAGGCGGGTAAAATGACCGCTGTTAGCTTCGAAAGCTTCATATTGCTTGTCACTCTTATCAAAATTGGCACGGACAGCCTTTTTGAATTTGGCGGCAAATTCGTTCATATAACCAGATCCTTTCTAAAGCTGATATGTAAACAACTAATTGGGAAAATACTCGATTTTTGTCGACACCACTTTATAATCATAATATACTTACTCAATTCTGTCATTAAATAGTATAACCGGAATAAGTTCTTTAGAAATGTTATAATATACAAGTACAAAATACCAGGGAATCCCTTATAGTCAACGGACTACCACCTGCGGGTTGTTGTAGTGCCATACCGCGGGGACCAGAGAACCGCCCCCCTGGTCAGTAAGGAGCTAAACGATGAATGAGGTTCAGCTGACGGCTACCAGCGCCTTTGGGCTGGAAGCGATTGTAGCTCGGGAAATAAAGCAATTAGGCTACGAGAATGTAAAAGTTGAGAACGGAAGGGTTGATTTTGCTGGTGATCTTGCTGCCATTGCCAGGTGTAATCTCTGGCTCCGTTCAGCTGACCGCCTGTTGATCAGGATGGGGGAATTCCCGGCCACAAACTTTGATGAATTATTTGAACAAACCCGCGCCCTGCCCTGGAGCCATTGGCTGCCCAAGGACGCAGAGTTCCCGGTTACCGGCAAATCTGTAAACTCCCAGCTTTTTAGTGTATCCGATTGTCAGGCCATTGTAAAAAAGGCTATAGTAGAGAAAATGAAAGAAAAATACCATGTAAACTGGTTCAAAGAGACAGGACCCAAGTATAAAATACAGGTAGCTCTTTTAAAAAACATAGCCACCCTTACGCTGGACACCAGCGGACCCGGCCTGCATAAAAGGGGTTACCGCAAACTTTCCGCTGCTGCCCCTCTAAAGGAAACCCTGGCTGCTGCCATGATAGACATTAGCCGCTGGAAACCTGATCGGGTGTTGATCGATCCCTTTTGCGGATCAGGGACCATTCCCATAGAAGCTGCTTTGATCGGCCGAAACATAGCTCCCGGCCTAAACAGGACATTTGCAGCCGAAGAATGGCCTCAGCTGCCGGCGGAGATATGGAAAAGAGCGCGGGAAGAGGCCAAAGACTCCATTGATCACCATCAAGACTTGGGGATTTTAGGCTTTGATATCGATAGGGAAGTTCTCAGCCTGGCTCAATATCACGCCAAACAAGCCGGGGTCAGCAAATGGGTCCACTTTCAGCAGCAGGATGTCAGAAAGCTAAAGTCCAAGTACAAATACGGTTACCTGATATGCAACCCTCCTTATGGGGAACGGCTGGAAGAGAAAAAGGAAGTGGACATTCTCTATCAAGACATGGCTAAAGCCTTGGCTGCCCTTGATACCTGGTCCTGCTATATCCTTACTTCCCATCCCGGGCTGGAAAGATTATTCAATCGCAAAGCTGACAAAAAACGAAAACTTTACAATGGACGTATCCAATGCAATTATTATCAATTTTTTGGCCCCCGCCCGGACAATCTCGCCGGTCCCTTTGCCAAAAAGCAAGATTAGATCAGGAACGGTAGCGGTTTTTGCTCAGCTTTTAGCAATATGTCTTCTATGAAACAACCTCTCGGCAGCTGGCATCTGCAGTCCGGCTCACGGATTAGAGAATTCCGAAACATAACAGAACTCCAGGTTCTGCTGCGAATTGATTTTATGACCATATGGGTGGTATTATCTGGAGAGGGGCCCTTGGATCGAATTATGGAAATGGTTCTAGATATTATGGCCAAACATAAGGAGTGCCGACTGGTAAAGGGGCCTAAGAAATGTGCCCGCCTCCAAAGGGATTCCAACCCGGAGTTTAAAGATAGCAAAGGGGAGCTGGATACATGGAAAAGATAAACATAAGGATGCTGGTGGAGTGGTTAGGGGCTGATGGTGCCAGGGCTGGACTAAACGTCAGCAGTATTCTTACCTTAAATGAGCTGAGAAAAATAGCTATCTCCTGTGGTGTAAGATTCCAGGCAACTTCAACCCGTGACGAAATTATCGAACTGCTCATATCAAAATATGCCGGTCTGGGCGAGACTGAGGACGGAGCGAAGAACATAACCGGGACCGATGAGGTTGGTTTCACCAGATTAAGACCCAAGAATTTTTTCATGAGTTATTAATATGGTTTGACCTGTTTTACTGGTTTTTTGATGCCAGGACGGCGTTTATTTCTCCGCCTAAAAGGAGCATAATGCTGTTTATATAAAGCCAGATTAGGAAAATAATAATTCCTCCCAGGCTTCCGTACATTATAGAGTAATTGGCAAAACCATTAACATAATAGGAAAAACCGTAGGAAATAATAATCCAGCCCAGAGTAGTGCATATTGAGCCTGGGAGTACCTGAGAAAACCTGAGCCGTCGGTTGGGAGTCAACCAGTAGACCAAGGCAAAAACCAGTATCATAATACCCAGGGACGTAACATAGCGCATTACTGACCATATTTGCACAAAAAGCAGGCTCACCCCTAGATAGGTAGAAAGCACCTCACCCAGCAATTGACCAAAAACCAGCAGGGCCAGGGAGAAAATAAAAACCAGGGCTAGAAAAATCGTAGCCAGAATAGAGATAAGGCGAACCTGCCAGAAAGGCCGGGTCTCCTCCTGGTTATAGGCCTTATTGATACCGCGAATAACTGCATTCATACCATTGGAGGCCGCCCACAGCGCAATAATCATACCAAAGGAAAGCAGTCCTTGGCTTCTGACCGCCACTGTTTCATTAATAATGCCCCTTACCAGAGCATAATTATTGGCAGGCAGTAACCAGGCCAGGTTATTCAGGAGCACTTCGCTGGCAATGGTAGTATAGGATAACAGCGTCAAAAGAAAAATCAGAAAGGGAAAAAAAGCCAGCACCAAGTAATAGGTCAGCTGAGCTGCCAGAGCCGTTACTTCATCCTGATAAAAGCGCCGGTATAATTCTCTGCCAATCATAGCATTTCCTCATGAGAATCAGGAGGGACAGTTCCTTGATTCTCGTGAAATCATGGACAATTAGGGGGAACATGTCTGCCGTGAATAAATCAGGGCAGCGATCGAGAATCAAGGAACCTGATGATTCTCTAGCAACCAATCAAGCGACCTATGCCCCTGAATCTTCAAAATTAGAATATGCAGAAAGGGGCCAAGGTAATCATAAACAGCCTGGATTGCCAGTAGCAATACAGTAATGTCAATTATTATAAAATTGCCCAAAAGGCATCAATTAGTGTTAAAATTATTATAATATGGAACCGACAATATGATTAGAAAAAAGTATAATAGTCTTTCAAAACTATTATGCATCGGTGTTCAGACATAGTATAGCATATGGGAATGACTGCCAGCAGAAAATCCTTCGGAATAAGGGGGGAGGTAAGTAGTACTTATATAATTCTGTTAAAAACAAGGGGGTAAGACATTAATGACAAAAAGACTTTTTTCTTCTTTCGTACTTATAACCTTTTTTGCGTTTGCACTGTTGCCTGCCTTAGGCGATGGCATAGTACAAGCCAGTGTTACAGATTTAGTAGAAGAACTGCAAGAGGTATATGGTTATCTTGATGATGATGAAAAAGCGGCTATCAGTGCTGCTCGCGACAACCTGCAGACCCTGGCAGGAAATCCCGATGACGCTGCTTGGGATATCATCCTTAACCCATTAATGACTGATGAGGTTAAGACTCTTCTCGGAGGCGAAGCTGCCGCCAAAACTGCCCTGATTGATTTTGCAGCAGGAATGGGGGATATTTATTATTCCACTGATGCAACAGACCTGGAAACAACCCTTGACGAGTTTAAAAACGAAAACAAAGACACCTTTAAAACCCTGTTCGGGGACGATATTACCATTGATGATTGTTATGGCCTATTATTAGAGACCAAAGACCAAATGAGGGCTGCAGTAACATCCAATCCCAGCTATATTCAGAAATTGGCTCACGGGAATAATAATGAGCTGATAGACACTATTCCCCTGGTTGTAAAAGATGCTGTCATAAAAGCTGTTAACCAAAACTATCCGGAATTTAAAAACAAGCTGTCAGCTATCGGTTGGTCAATAACATTATTAATTGAACAGCAGAATGACATAGCCGATGAAATAGATCCTTCCAAAGAAGGCAGGAAAGCATTGGCCATGGCGGCTGTCCGTTCTGAGGCGCAATATACCGGCCGCACAGCCTTTATCATAGGTGAACAGCCCCAGTATAACGTAACCATTTTGGGCGGAGACGCATCGAACATGGTGGATTGGGCCAGCAGTGATGAAAGTATAATCCCCATAGTGACAAGCGATAAAGGCAATATGGTACCGGGCCAGGCAGCTAGAGCAGGCACTGTCACCTTAACTGCCTATAGAAATTACCAGGTTGGCGGACAATGGGCTGGTGATCCGGCCAAAGATTGGATCTTAAAGATCGACGTTACTGTAAGCCCAGGGCAACTTAGCACCAATGCCAACTTGGCTTCATTGACTGCCAGCACAGGAACATTGGTTCCGGCTTTTGACCCCAATGTCACTTCATATAAGGTAGTACTGCCTTCTGACTATGGTGCGGCGGTTCCGACCATAGGCGGTACAACTGCAGATGCCAATGCTGCCATGGTGATTACACAGGCAGGGGATCTGACCGGAACGGCTACCATTGTAGTCACTGCCCAGGACGGTACTACTAATAAGACTTACAGTATAACCTTCGACGTGAAAAAAGTTGAAACAGTTAGTACCGAAGGGGATGTACCCATAAACATTGACAGCACCTCCAGTAACATTGAATTAGACTTTGACCCTGGTGTGGATGTGGAAAAGGTTAACTTAAATGTTACTATTCCCAAAGACGTACCAGTAGCTACGGTAACAGTTCCTGTAGCTACCGTAGGGGAGACAAAAGAGGCAACCCTGCCGGCCATGAACGTTACCACTACTCAGGATCTGGGCGCAACACCCGATGTAGAGATAAAGGTGGAAATACCCGCTGGCACCAAGGTAACAGCACCTGCTGGCTGGGATGGCACCATTACCATGCCTACCGTAAAAGCTCAGCCAAGTGCACCTGTTTCCGGGGCACAGAGTGTTGATGCGGTAATCGAAGTGGGCTTGGGCGATGTTCAACTAAACTTTGATAAAGCAGTACGGCTAATAATACCGGGTAGAGCTGGAAAGAGCGCTGCATTTGTCCGTGGCGGAATTGTTACTCCCATTACCCGGACCCTCAGTGCAGATAATCAGGCAACCGCCGATGCTGAAATACCCGGTAACGGCGATGCCAAAATAGATTCTGGAAATGACCTGGCTATTTGGACCAAGCACTTTACCGAATTTATCGCCTACACTCCCAAGTCATCCGGCGGTGGCGGCGGCGGTGCTCCTTACACTGGAACCACCGTACCGGTTAGCGGTGGCAAGGTTTCCAGAGATGGCGCAACCGTAAATATTCCCAACGGTGCCCTCACCGAGAGTATCCGGGTAAAAGTGGCCAAGTTCACCAATATCTCCAGTCTGACCTTTGCTCCGGACACAGTCCTGGTCAGCGATGTAATAGAAATTACCAAGGATAAGAGCGGCGATTTCCTGAAGCCTGTTTCTATAACTTTGAACTACGACAAGACCAAGGTTGATCTGGAGAAATACGATCTGGCCCTGTTCTGGTATGATACAGCCAAGAAAGAATGGCAGAAGCTGGACGACATTACCATAGATGCGGCCAAAGGAACAATAAGCGGCACTGTAATGCACTTTACCAAATTTGCTGTCATAGCTGCCGAAAAAGCAACCGTGCCTGTAGTACCGGAAGTCGAACTGAGCGACATCAAGGGACACTGGGCCGAAGCCAACATTACAAAACTGGTAACCGCCCAAGCTATAACCGGTTACCAGGATGGCACCTTCAAACCTGATAATTCTATCACCAGAGCGGAATTTGCCACCGTCCTGGTCAAGGCTTATCAATTACCGATAACCAGCGGCCAGGTATTTAATGATACTGCCAATCACTGGGCCAAAGATTACATCAGTACTGCGGCTGCCAACGGAATAATTACCGGATACAGCAGCACCCAGTTTGGACCCGATGACCTTATAACCCGTGAACAGATGGCAGTGATGGTAATCAGGGCAGAAGGAATGGAAGCACCCTTTAACACCACCACCTTCACTGATGATGCTAATATTGCTGATTGGGCCAAAGAATCAGTAGCAGCAGCCAGCGGCTATGGAATAATCACAGGTTACGAAGACAACACCTTCAAACCTAAAGCAAATCTCACCCGTGCTGAAGCTGTGACTGTAATTGCCAGAGCCCTGGAGAAATAACCTCGTAGGACAGGATCCCCATGCAAAAACGAATAATTGCATGGGGATTCTTTATTCCAAAGCATATAGCCATTTAACATGAAAGGGAGATGTCCGTTGTTTTGTTTTAAATATAAAACCAAACCAATTATTCTAAGCATATTCCTGACTGCATCCCTGCTAATTACCAGCTTTGGCTTTACCGCAACAGCTCATAGTGCTGATTTGCTAACCAGCTATCAAATACTCAGAGATAGCTATTATGACGAATTCGTACAGCCATTAATAGACGCTGGGGCTACCGAAGCCCAGATAGAAAGCTTTCTCACTGATTTAGATGCAGCAGTAAACCAGCGGGGTCCTCTCAATGATACCAATTTCAATTCCATAATGTATGATGCCCTGCAGGATGTTATTACCTGGCATAAACACTATGATATCTTTATGGCCATGACTACCAGTTTTGAGGAGGAAATATCCTATACCCTGGCCAATAATCAGCTTCACGAAAGGCTTATCCCATTACGCAATGCCGTAAAACAAGCAGTACTGGGAAATGGACAACCAGGGGGCCCGGGAGGCGGCGGGGGAACCCTAACCCCCGAACCCACCGGAATAGCTGCCCAGATCCAGAACCAGCTGAAACAAAGTGGCAGCCAGATAAGCCTTCAAATTCAGGACAACGGCAAATTAAACCTAGCCTCGGAATTGATGAAACAAATACGGGAGTCCCGCCGGAATCTAAAACTAACCTGGAACGGCGTGGAATTTGCCATCCCGGCCAGTGTTCTCAGCTCCTGGCAAGGCTCGCTGGTTGCCAGTGTTGCTCCCTTAGACGAAGCGGAAAGCCAAAAAATCCTGGAAAAAACCTCTCCTTATTTGACCCTGGTGGGAAGCATCCTGGAGCTGAAACTTTCATCAGATGCCAGCATCGGCAGCATGTATTTCTTTGATCCCATAACCATAACCTTTTCCTACGCAGAAAAAGACCTGGGAGACATCAAAGAAAACACTCTGGATGTTTACTACTATAATGAAACCACTGAAAAATGGCAGAAAATGAACGGAACACTCAGTCTAACCAATAACACCATCAGCATCTCCACTACCCACTGCAGTAAATATGCCATTATGTCCCTTAATACCCCGGCAGCGGACCCCCAACCGGTGAACTTTACCGACTTGGCCAATCACTGGGCCCAAGCGGATATAATGGCTATGGTGGGATATGGTTTAGTAAACGGAATAGGGGAAAACCAGTTTGCCCCTGACCAGAATATTACCAGGGCAGAGTATACTGCCATTCTCCTGCGCACTTTGGGCATACCGGAAGACGGAACTCACATGATGGGAAAATTCAGCGATGTACCGGCTTCCTCCTGGTTCTTCAATACGGTCAACACAGCTGCTGAACTGGGTTTAGTGAGCGGATATGACAGCAGCACCTTTGGCCCTAATGACCAGGTCACCCGGGAGCAGATGGCAGTTATGATAAAGAGGGCTTTTGACTACACAGGAAGGCAGTCTAACCTTTCGGCTGATCAAATATCAACCAGGCTGGCACCTTTTGCCGACAGGGAGCAAATAGCCGCCTGGGCCAGGGAGGCTGCTGCTGCAGCTATCGAAGCCCGGATAATCAACGGCCGTACCCCGACCGAATTTGCCCCCCGGGCCAATGCTACCAGAGCCGAAGCAGCAGTAATGCTGCTAAGAATGTACAACCAGCTAAACCAATAAAAATATTAGGGGGGATGGTATGTACCATCCCCCCTAATTCCTTACTTACTCAGAAAACTCAAATTCTTGCCATACTTTACACCCAGATCCTGAAGGATCTTTATCTCTTCGGAAGTCAGCTTATCCTGCAAAATCTCCTTCACCTTGGCCATCTCCTCCGGAGAGCGCTTATCTTTTCTGCCTACCTGAAAAACATAGGAGATTTCCTCGCTGCTCAATTTTTTCAGAATAATGGAGCCGGCCTGGAAAAGATCATTTTTATCCACCTCGGTGCCCAGCTTTTCCCGAATCACCTCAATTATTTGGTCATTGCGGAGTTTTTCCGAATCCTTCCCGGAATCCTTTAGGGTCTTTTCTATTAGTTCATGCCACCAGGACTGATCCTGATCCACCCTGGGATTAGTCTCAACCTTTTGATATTTTTCAATAGGCAGAGGATTATCATTATTATTCTGACCGGAGGTGTCAGTTGAGGGCAGATGTTCACTCAGACTAATGGAAGGGGGCTGGTTTGTTCTGTAGAACCAATACATTCCCGATGATATAACAATACTGGTAATTATTATAATAACAGCCAAAGATCTCTTGCCCAGCTTCATTCACATCCTCAAGGCCATTTCAGAAAATGGAAAATGATTACCCTATTATTATATACTAAATATAATAGAAAGCTTCAAACAAAAACTTGCAGTTTGCAAAAAGACCAGGAAAGGTATAATCAATGAAAAGATTTGTGTCCGTAACTCTCACCTTTGTATGGCTATTGGTCATCCTCTACGTTTCGTGGCAGCCATCCAGCCAGCAGGATCTGAAGCCGGTGATTATGCGGCAGGAAAAACTCCTGGAACTCATCAAAGATTTTCCGCCCATACAATTTCACTACCACAACAGGCTAATCCACAGTCACGAGAATACAGTAGGTTTTGTTCATTTTATGCTCCGAAAAACCGGGCATTTCACCGCCTATGCCATCCTGGGGACATTGATGATTATTTCCACTGGGGGTTTCAAAAACCTAAAATTTCGACGCTGGATGACGATAGGTATAGTAGTGTACCTGGTGGCTCTGGCAGATGAATACAACCAGCTGTCCATTCCGGACCGCACCGGGTGCTGGGCTGACACCTTAATCGACCTGTCCGGATATGTAATGGTCAGCCTGGGTCTGGTATTCTGTATCAAAATAAAAAATAGTTTTTGCCATATCTGTCAGCTCATATCTGGTATACAATAATAAAGATGAGACAATCAGGAGGACAACTGTGATCGATTTACATACACACATACTTCCGGGCTTGGACGATGGGGCCGCTGATCTGGAAGAAGCCCTGGCTATGGCGCAAGTCGCTGCCCAGGAAGGGATTACCTCGGTGGTGGCTACCCCCCATATAGTCACCGGATTATATAACCACAACCGCCTATCAATCCTTGCTGCCGTCCAGCAACTCAACGAAGAGATTACCCAAAGGAAAATTGGAGTAAAAGTCCTGCCAGGAGCTGAGGTCCACCTGGAGGCAGATATTGCGGAACGGCTGGCCAGGGGGGAGTTGCTGTGCATAAATGACAATAACAAGTACCTGTTATTGGAACTGCCAACTGCATTCGTACCGGGTTATACAGAAACCCTAATATATAAAATACAGCTCCAGGGGATTGTCCCTATAATTGCCCATCCCGAAAGAAACACCGGGATTCTCAGCAATCTTTCCCTGCTCAAGAAACTGGTAGCTCGAGGCACCCTGACTCAAATCACTGCCGGGTCCATAACCGGCCGGTTTGGCCTTGACGCCTGCAAAACTGCCTTTTATCTGCTGGAAGAAGGCATGGGGCACCTGATTGCCTCTGATGCCCATTCTGCCCAGAGGCGCAAACCCGGGATAAACGATGCCTATCAGGTGGTAGAAAAAAAACTGGGAAAAGAGCTGGCCCAAACCACTGCCATAGTCAATCCGGCTAAAATTATCAGGGGAGAACCGGTGGACCTTCCTCGCCTGGAAAAAGCCAAAAAAACTTGGAAAACAGCCTTTAACGCTATTTTGTCTAATTTTAAACTATGATTCCTAAATATGGGTGAAAAATTAGGACAATAGCCCTGGAAATGAAATAAAAGTAAAAAAGAGCAGGATTTCTAGTCGGACTGGCGAATAGAGTTCTATGTTCTAAAATCCCCAACATATTTTCTTTTAGAGAGGAATTCAAAATTTTGAACGAGCAAAAACAGTATTATACAAATGATGAAATGGAAATTGATCTGCGGCAACTCCTGCGAGTATTGAAGAAGTGGTCCAAATTCATTGCTCTGGGTACCCTGGCTTCGGTACTGGGGGCGGCTATTGTGAGCTGGTTTATATTAACCCCTATTTACCAGTCCAAGGCTCTCCTAATGGTCACCCAGGCTTCCGATCGGACCCAAAACGTAGTTCGGACCAGTGGTTCCCTGGAAGAGGTGGTAGGCAGTGTTTCCCAGCTCCCCAAATGGAATATGGATACCTACCTAGGGCAACTAAAGAGTGAAGCCCTGATGAAAAAAGTAATAGAAAAGCTGGGCCTGCAGGAGTACTATACTCCAGGCCGTTTAGCCGCATCCATTAACGCATCCATTGTCAAAAACACCAATTTAATAGAAGTAAAAGTATTGAATACCAACCCCCAGGCAGCTGCTGCCATAAATAATGCACTATCCGAGCAGTACCTGATCTTTATGACAGAAAAAAACCAGGAGCAGATGAGCCGCTCGGTGGAGTTTTTGGAAGACCAGCGACAAATTACAGAGGAGGAGCTGGAAAAAGCCACCCAAAAGCTGAAAGAATTCCAGAGCCAGCAGCGGGGGGTAGCCGTCTTAAAGGCTGAATTTGAACGAAAAGCCCAGGATGCAGTTGAATACACCTCACAGCTGAAAACTGTCCAGGTGGAGATACAGCAATTGGCTTCCCGGGTGGCCAGCCTTGAGAAAGACCTGGACATGACTCCCAGAATGATATCAACCCAGAAATTCAACGAGGCTACAGGTACGCTAAATACTATCCAGGAGCCCAACCCGGTCTATACTCTCATTGCCGGGCAGCTGTCCGAACTCAGAGCCAGCCTGGCAGGAAAAAGGGCAGCAGCGGACTCCCTGCAGATTCTGATAAATTCCATGGGAGCCGAATTGGACAGCCTTAATGCCGAACTGGCCTCCAAACAACTGGAGGAACAGAAACTGTTGACCGAGGTAAAACGCCTGCAGGATACTGCGGAAGCCCTGGCCCAAAAGCAAATCGAAACCCAAATAGCCAAATCCATAGACTTGGGAGATACCAGCGTACTGGTAGTATCAGAAGCATCTATACCTACCAGCCCTATAAAGCCTAACAAAAGACTCAACGTGGCTATTGCTTTTGTTTTGGGTTTGATGGCATTTACTCTGATAGCCTTTGTCCTGGAATTCCTGGACAACACCATAAAGACACCTGAGGATATCGAACGCGAGCTGGAGCTGCCGGTTCTGGGCGTAATACCATTTATAAATAAGGACAACAAACAGCAGCAATATTAGGAGGAAATAGAATGGCCAGGAATGGACAGAGAGAATATGAACTAATTGCCCATGAGCACCCCAAGTCACCCGTTGCCGAGGCTTACCGGATGGTACGCACCAACCTGGGGTTTTCCTCCCTGGACAGGCCCTGCCGTTCCATTATGGTAACCAGTGCCAATCCCCAGGACGGGAAATCTCAGACAGCCGCCAACCTGGCTGTGGTGATGGCTCAGGCCGGCCACAAAGTGATTGTAGTGGATTGTGACCTGAGAAAGCCTGCCCAACACAAAATATTCGAATTGGAGAACCGCCAGGGTATTACCAACTGGCTCACCGAGAAACGGGAACTGGAGGAAGTGGTGAAAAGGACCGATATTGATAACCTGTCCGTACTGACCAGCGGACCTATACCTCCCAACCCGGCAGAAATCCTCAATGCCGAGCGTACCCGTTCTCTATGGCCGCAGCTCCTGGAGCAATATGACTATGTATTAGTTGACTCGCCGCCGCTTTTAGCAGTAACTGATGCAGCCGTCCTTTCTACCCAAGTGGATGGCGTCCTGATGGTAGTTAGCTCCCAGGTCACCAAGAAAGAGATGGCTAAGGAAGCCAAAGAACAGCTAGTAAAGGCTAACGCCAGAATTATTGGGGTTATTTTAAACCAGGTAAAACTGAGCAAGCAGGATTACCAGTATTACTACTATTATTACAGTGAGAAAGCTGAATGATATAAAAATTACTGTAATAAATTGACAAAAAGAAGGAGTTGGAGGCAAAAAATAGAATTACTAGTTTAATAGGCCTTTTGTAGTAGGACTATGTTCCTGATTAAATATGGGGTGGGCAATAAAATGAATATAAAGATGCACAAGACGCTGCGGTTATTCATGATGATAATTATTGATGCAATTCTGGTAAACCTTGGTGTATACATTGCTCTTCATCTCCGCTTTGACGGCAATATTCCGGCTGCTCGCTGGGAAACCTACTATACCTTGGCACCAATTATTACCCTAGTATTTCTTATAACTTTCATGGTTCTAAAACTCTACAGCCGGATCTGGGAGTATGCCAGTATCAGAGAAATGCTGGCAATTATCAGCGCCTGCACTATAGGTACCGCAGTCATTTTCCTTATATCATATTTACCCCTTGTTGATCACTTGCCCCGAAGTGTCTATATTATTTCCTGGTGCCTGATAGGCGGCTTGATTGGTCTTTCCCGCCTATCCTGGAGGCTTTTCCGTTACTTTTTCATAAAAGGCAATCCCGAGCCCAGGAATGTTTTGATTATTGGTGCAGGTGATGCCGGATTTATACTGGCCAGGGAGATCAAGCACAACCCCCAGCTCAATCTTAGAGTAGCGGCCTTCGTTGATGATGACATAACCAAACACGGCAGAATACTATACGGAGCCCGGGTAGAAGGAGACCGGGATCAAATACCCCACCTGGCTGAGAAATACGCCATTGCGGAAATAATCATTGCCATGCCTTCGGCTTGCGGCGAGACCATCCGTTCCATTATGTACCTGGCCAACCAGACCCGGGCCCAGGTGCGCATCCTGCCCGGAATTTACCAGAGTACGGCCGGGGACCTGTTTTTCAACCTAAGAGAAATCCAGATGGAAGACCTGCTAAAGCGAGAACCGGTAAAACTCAACTATGAGGAAATGAGCAATTACATAGCCGGTCGCACCGTCCTTATCACCGGAGCCGGGGGGTCTATTGGATCAGAGCTATGCCGGCAGATCATGGACCTGTCTCCTGCCCGCATGATATTGGTGGAATGCAGTGAAAACAACCTTTTTGATATTGAAAACGAACTGTTGGATCTTAACAAGGGACCGGAAATTTGTCCGGAATTGATAGATGTAAGGCGTAAAGCTGCCTTGGAGAAGGTATTCTTTAAACATCACCCCCAGGTAGTTTTCCATGCTGCTGCCTACAAGCATGTTCCCATGATGGAGAGGCATCCGGAAGAAGCTTTTTATAACAATGTATTAGGCACCCGCAACATGGCAGTGCTATCCGACCAGTACGGAGTCGAAACCTTCATATTCATCTCTACTGATAAAGCTGTGAATCCCACCAGCGTAATGGGGGCCAGCAAAAGGCTGGCGGAAATGATTATCCGGGATGTAAACCATCACAGCAAAACCAATTTCGCTGCCGTCAGATTCGGCAATGTACTGGGCAGCCGGGGCAGCGTCATTCCCACATTTATCAAACAAATCGAACAGGGCGGCCCCGTAACAGTCACCCACCCGGAAATGAAACGCTATTTTATGACCATACCCGAAGCAGTCCAACTGGTCATTCAGGCCGGCGCCATGGCAAAGGGCGGGGAAATATTTGTCCTGGATATGGGCAAGCCGGTAAAAATAGTTGACCTGGCCAAAGACCTGATCCGCTTGGCCGGATATGAACCAGGTGTTGATATTGAAATAAAATATACCGGCATCAGGCCTGGGGAAAAACTCTATGAAGAGCTGTTTACCAATAAAGAACAGATGGTTTCCACCAAACATGAGCGCATTTTCATATCCAATGACGAACTGGAAGAAAAGTACAACAACATAGAAAAAACCATATTAACCTTTGCCCAAGTAGGCCGTACCAACAACAAAGATGTGGTGGAAATGATTTCCAAGCTAGTGCCGGAGTACCGCCCGAGAAGGGAAAAGCTGGGATAGTAACTCTATAATGAACGTCCCAGTCTATTATTATTTTGGGTTGGGATAGTTGACATTAATCAACAAAACACCACTGATTCTATCTCACCAAGGAGGATAGTTTAATTTTGTAACATTAACTAAATAAGGTTTGAATAAGCAGTAGTAGGTTAAGCAAGGTGAATAAAAGGAAAAGAAGAAAAAATTATAATAAAGGCTTTACTTTAGTAGAACTTTTGGTAGTGATGGCTATTTTAGCTATATTGGCCTCAATAGCAGTTCCTATGTATGCTGGTTATCTAGAAAGAGCAGTTGAGGAAGTTTGTAATATTAATTGCTTGCAGGTGGAACGAATGTATAATGTTTATTTGCTGATGGAAAACAAAGAAGATACTAAAAATGTATTTGATGAATTTATGGATAACTATTTAGAAACCATATGTCCGGATAATGGTGAAATTGTGTATATGCATGGCTCAGTCAGATGTCTTTTACATTCCGAAAATGAAGCTGATGGAAGTGTTCCTTTTTTGTAGATGGTGGGATTGAACTACCTGAATTTAGATATTGATAGAACAATCATAGGATAGGAAACAAGACTTGTGGAGGAGCATATGTTCTTGCACAATATGTTGCGTAAATGAGAATGATTTACCATGAAAAATTAAGCCGTGAGTATGGTCTATGGCTTTAGACCACAATATGTAGCATAAAACTGAAAGAAAATAAAAATTTTATGCAAGATGTAGGCTCAACAATTGAATTTTCCGGTGAGTCGGGGACCCTTGAAATAAGTTACCTTTTATAAGTGAATTTTAAAAAAGTTCAGTATGAGCAAAATGAGCAAAATTTGCCTACACTGCCGGTACCGTGACAACCTGTAGCCAGGAGGGGCATGTTGGGGGACGTTTCGTTTGCCACATTGAATTAATTGAAATTTTGACTGATGAAGCTTCGACAGCGTATTATTATGAAAAAACATTAATGCATTTATTCGTTTATTGAATCCAATGCGTATGATATGATATGAATAAAAAACTATTTAATTGGTGGTGAATATGATGGGAAAGATCCTATCGTCGGAAGAGCTTATGAAATACATTTTTAATATGGATAGCGAAAATTCAGTTTTTCAGTTTTCTATTCCAGGAAAAGGTAAGTTTACTCTTGTTTTGCAAGAAGAAGATGTGCAATCAATAAAAGCCGATGCCGAGTCAAATCCAAATCTTAATCACATGTTCAAGAAAAGTGAAGAGCAGTACAAGAAAGGATTTGGAATAACTACCTCCGAGCTTTTAAAATCACTTTCAGAAAAGGATTTTATGTGATGAACTCCCGTAATGTAATATGGACCCCTGTTGTAAGAGAAAAACTTATTGAATTTAGAAATGAAAGATTTACTCCAGAAGAAACTTTGAATTATATTTCTCAGATTATTATAGAAACGGAGGAATTCTTAAGAAATCCGGTTATTGGTAAGACATATACAGAAGAGTTTGGAAGATATAAAGGTATATCACGGATTATAATTAGAAAGTTTAAGATTTACTATAAACAGATTTATAATGATATTGTTATCATTGGGTTATTATTCCCGGGAGAAAATAAATAGTGCGGCATGAAAGGGGACGTTACGTGCGTCACATTGAATTAGTAGACTTGATTTTGTTATTTAACCTATAGTTTGGGCAAGCAGGAATTCCTTAAAGGAATATGCGGTATAGGAGAAAAGACAATGTTAAGCAATTTAATTGATTACATTCCCCTATTAATTACATTAATAACAATAATCACTGGTTTTATTACTTGGGGATTAAATGAACGAAGTAAAAGGAAACAAGAAGGCTACAAAAGGAAAGAAGAACATTATACTGAATTAATTAAAAGCTTAAAGGGGTTCTATGTTAATTCAAATAACAAGGATTTAAAAGAGGTCTTCTTGGAACAAGTAAATTTATGTTGGATGTATTGTCCAGATGATGTAGTAATAAAGATATATGATTTTTTGGAAGCAGTTAATACAAATTCAAATGCTACTGACGAGCAAAAAGATAAAGCACTTGGCGAAGTTATGGTAGCTATTAGAAATGATTTATTAAAGGATACAAAATTAAAAAATAAATTAACTTATCATAATTTTAGGATCTATTCAGCTAATTAATTTGATTTGCCTCGGTAAAATTGATGACAGTCTTTATTTACTTTGAGCCCATGAACCTGGGAGACGTAGCAAAAATCCTTAAAAATAAAATTTGACCATAAAACTACACGTAATTAATACAATGACGAAATCAATATATTGTAGGGAATACATGTTGATATACAATATACGGTATAAATGGAAGTAAATGGTACCTAAAATTAAGCCGTGAGTATGGTCTATGGATACCGACCACAATATGTAGCATAAAACTGAAAGAAAATAAAAATTTTATGCAAGATGTAGTAAAACAATAAATTAATCGACGTGATTATGTGTAAGGGATAAGCAAAACACAAGATGTAGCAGAAGGCAAAAACGGGTTATGCAAGATACTGCATAATTTGACAAAATATGACAAAAAAATTTAGCCGTGAGTATGGGTATGGATAGATACTGATGTAGCATAAAATCTGAAAGTAATACAATTGAACACAATATATAGTATATGTGGAAGGGAACTATACAGATGACAAAGCAAATAAATATCAGATTTGCAAATTTGCAAATGATAAAAGCATTTAGCCTAGTATAAGTGGATCTTGAACAGAATAGAAGCATAAGAATCTTCCGTCCATGGCATTGAAATGTGAGGATGTATACATATGAAAAGGAATATTCTGTATATCATCATACTAGCTGTTTTCATAAGCGTGCTATTACAGTTACTTGTCTTTAATGGGTTTGATAAAGAAGTTTTTGAGGCTTTAAATATAAATTTTTTAGCAGGAGTAATTGGTGTTGTTTTAACCTATCTAATCATTGATAGGCTCTTAGAAAAATATGAAGAGAGAAGAAAAACAACATTTATAAATGAGTCCATTGCAAATGAGTATAAATCTTTACTTAGCAAGATAAGTCAATATTACATTACTTATGTTACCAAAAGCCCACCTCAAACAACAAAAGATCAAGACTCATTTGAAAAAGTGATTTCAAATTTGATTAATAATCTTGATAAACATGTTGATGGTGATTTTTTGAGGAAAAACATAACTGTAATACAACCTAAGTTAAAAAATGGCTGGATTGAACCTGAAGAAAAGAAATACGAATACCAGGAATTTTGTGAGCTTACAAAACAAAATATCAGAAGATCTATTGACGAATTTTTTATCAAATACAATTCATTAGTTCCTGAAGAAGTGATAGTTAATTTGTCTAATATAAACAATTGCTTTATGCAACCAATTTTCACAACCGGGTTAGAGCATGGAATTAGAATAGATATTTCTAATGCTCAGTTCAATCCCGAAGATTATAAAAAATCAATCAATGAAATTGGGCACTATATTGTGAAACTGTATGAATACAGTTCATAGTTAGCAGCAGCACTTATACAAATAAACAAGAAGCAGGAGAAAACATATCATGGTTTACTTAAAAATCAAGAGATTAATAGATATCGTTCTTTCCTTATTAGGACTTATCATATTATCTCCTGTGTTTTTAATTCTTATAGTTGCCATTAAGCTTGACTCCAAAGGGCCGGTACTCTTTAAACAGAAAAGGGTCGGGATACATAAGAGTCATTTTAATATATTGAAGTTCCGTACCATGCGAATTGATACGCCTAAGGATACTCCTACTCATCTCTTAGAAAATCCGGATCAATGGATAACGAAGGTAGGGAAGTTCTTAAGGAAGACTTCCTTAGATGAGTTACCGCAGATCTGGAATATATTTGTTGGACAGATGAGTATTATTGGCCCAAGGCCGGCATTGTGGAATCAATATGATTTGATCGAAGAGAGAGATAAATATGGTGCTAATGATGTACCGGTAGGGCTAACTGGCTGGGCACAGATTAATGGTAGAGATGAACTTCCTATTGAGGTCAAGGCAAAGCTGGATGGGGAGTATGTTGAAAAGATTGGGTTAATGATGGATGTGAAATGCTTTTTTATGACTATCGTGTCAGTTGTTAAGAGAGATGGGGTTGTGGAAGGTGAGGACTGGCAACGATTGAGCATAAAGAGGTTGCTGCCACGAAGGAGCCATAATCGAAATGGCAGTCTATAGAACAGTAGAGGTGTAAGGATGCTATTAGTTACTGGAATTACAGGGCATAGTGGTAGCTATTTCTTAAAAGAACTTATTAATAATAAATATGAAGGCCCAATCCGCTGTGTTGTTAGAGAAACCTCTGACACCTCATTGATAGATAATAGTGGATTAAATGTTGAGAAGGTTGTTGGTGATCTAAGCGACCAGGATTTTATGGACAAATCTATGGTTGGCATTGATACAGTATTGCATATAGGATCAATTTTTTATTCAGTTACGGTGATGAAGGCGGCTGTTAAAAATAATGTTAGAAGAGCAATTCTTGTGCATACCACTGGAATTTACTCGAAGTATAAGAGTGCTTCGGAAGAATACAAAAACATCGAATTAGAAGTAAAAAAGATTATAAATGCTTCCCCAATGGGCTTAATCATCCTACGGCCAACCATGATTTACGGAAATGTTAACGATAAAAACATGGTTATTTTCATTAAAATGGTGGATAAGTTGAGACTATTCCCTGTAATTGACCATGGTAAAAGTCTGCTTCAACCAGTTAATGGTCGTGATCTGGGTAAGGCTTATTATCAAGTGCTGACTAATCCAGATATTATGAATGGTGATTATATCTTATCAGGTGAAAAGCCTATTACAATGCTTAATATGTTTAAGCTGATAAGTAATACTTTAGGTAAGAAAACGACATTTGTTAGTGTGCCGTTGGGATTTGGTGTATTCCTTGCCAGAATACTCAAGGCATTTACATTAGGTAAAGTTGATTATATAGAGAAAGTTCAGCGAATGGGAGAGGATAGGAGTTTCCCTCATGATGCTGCTTTTAGAGATTTTGGGTACAATCCCATGCCATTTGCTGAAGGAATAAAAATGGAAGTAAAGCAATATGTAGAGATGATTAAATCGTGATGTGGAGATTATTAGCGAGATGAAGATATTAGTAGTTTGCCAATACTATAATCCAGAACAATTTAGAATAAACGATATATGCGAACGACTGGTATCTGATGGACATTATGTAACTGTATTAACAGGCTTACCGAATTATCCTAGTGGTAAGGTGCCAAAAGAATATCGGTGGTTCAAAAAAAGAAAAGAAACCATAAATGGTGTCAATGTAATTAGATGTTTTGAAATCGGCAGAGGAAGTGGAACGTTAAGACTAGCATTGAATTATCTTAGTTACACAATATCAGCCTCTTTAAAAACATTTTCGCTAAGTAAAGACTTCGACATTGTAATGGTGAACCAGTTATCACCTGTAACCATGGCAATCCCGGCAATATTATATAAGAAAATTCATGGGAAACAGCTGTTTCTGTATTGTTTAGATTTATGGCCAGATAGTATGGCGGCTGCAGGCATTAATAAAAGAAGCATCATGTATAAAGTCCTTTATTGGGTCAGTAGAAAAATTTATACAAGCGTAGATAAGATTGCCGTCACATCGCAATCATTTAGTTTATATTTCGACAAGGTACTAAAAATAAGAGGTCGAAAAATTGAGTATTTACCTCAATATGCTGAGAAAATCTTTGATAGCGTTAAAGATGAAAATCAGGAACATACAATTCAAAATATGGTTTTTGCAGGCAATATAGGAGAAATGCAGAGTGTAGAAACAATAATCTTGGCAGCAAACGAACTAAAGAACCGCACCGATATTCATTTTCATATTGTCGGCGGAGGATCTTCCTTAGAAACTTGTAAACAACTCGCACAGAAATGTCAGTTGACGAATATTAGTTTTCATGGACAGCGTCCTCTTTCAGAGATGCCGGACTTTTACAAACTGGCAGATGCTATGCTCATAACACTTAAGAAAAACGAGTTTATTTCATATACTCTACCAGGCAAACTGCAATCCTATATGGCAGCAGGCAAGCCTGTGCTAGGAGCAATAGATGGGGAAACACGCAGAGTTATTGAAGAATCGCAATGCGGTTTGTGCTGTGAGGCAGAGGACTACAAATCATTAGCACTAATAATAGAAAGATTCACTAATGATAAAGTTAAACAGCCACACTATGCAAAAAATTCATTCGATTATTACCAACGACATTTTAACGAATCGAGATTCTATGAAAGACTTTATAGTATCTTTACACCATTAATGGAGGCTAACAATGTTCAAGGATAAAACCTTATTAATTACCGGTGGGACAGGCTCCTTCGGTAATGCTGTTATGAAGCGATTTCTAAATACAAATATAAAAGAGATTCGCATATTTTCCCGTGATGAGAAGAAACAAGATGATATGCGAAAGCTTTACAAAAACGACAAGCTCAAGTTTTACATAGGCGATGTTAGAGATATAAGTAGCGTGAAGAATGCCATGCATGGTGTTGATTATATATTTCATGCTGCAGCACTTAAACAAGTTCCGTCTTGCGAATTCTTTCCTTTGGAAGCAGTAAAAACTAATATTTTAGGTACGGATAATGTACTTACTGCGGCTATTGAATATGGTGTTAAGAAAGTTATATGCCTTTCTACAGATAAGGCTGCTTATCCTATTAATGCCATGGGAATATCAAAGGCTATGATGGAAAAGGTCTTTGTAGCGAAATCAAAGACGGTAGATCCAGATAGAACCCTTATTTGCGGAACACGCTATGGTAACGTTATGGCCTCAAGGGGTTCTGTCATACCACTTTTTATTGAACAGATAAAGAATGGACAACCATTAACGGTTACAGATCCAAACATGACTAGGTTTCTGATGAGCCTTGAAGAAGCTGTTGAGTTAGTGGTGTTTGCATTCCAAAACGCTGAAGCAGGGGACATAATGGTACAGAAATCACCAGCCTCAACCATTGGCGATTTGGCTCAAGCAGTAATAGAACTCTTTAATGTAGATAATGGAATTAAGATTATTGGAACCCGTCATGGTGAGAAAAGATATGAAACGCTTCTTACTAAAGAAGAATATATTAAAGCTGAAGATCTAGGAGGCTTTTTTAGAGTGCCTGCTGATAAAAGAGATCTTAATTATGATAAATATTTCGTAGAAGGAAGTCATCAGTTATCTTCTAATGGGGAGTATAATTCTGACAACACAGAACGATTAAATATAGAACAAATTAAAGAAAAATTACTATCTCTTGAATATGTAAGACAAGAATTAGAGTATTTTACTGCTAGAAATGAGGCAGCAGTTACTAAAGAGTCTTCAAAATAAATCTGAAAGGCTGAAGCCAAATTATGAAAATACTTGTAACAGGAGCAAAAGGGTTTATAGGTAAAAATCTTATTGCCGAATTAAAAAACAGAAAATATACAGATATTTATGAATATGATATGGACACTGAACCATCTTTACTAGATGAGTATTGCAAAGACGCTGACTTTGTATTTCATCTTGCAGGAGTGAATCGGCCCAAAGAGCAGTCAGAGTTTATGGAAGGAAACTTCGGTTTTACTTCAACTTTGCTTGATACGCTGAAGAGGAATAATAATACTTGCCCTATTATGATTTCATCTTCAATCCAGGCTGAACTGGACAATCCTTATGGAAAGAGTAAAAAGGCCGGAGAAGATTTACTGTTTGACTATAGTAAAGAAACCGGTGCAAAAGTTTTGATTTATCGTTTTCCTAATGTTTTTGGGAAATGGTGCAGACCAAACTATAACAGTGCTGTTGCGACGTTTTGTCATAATGTTGCTCATGATATGCCTATAACTGTGAATGATCCAAGTGTAGTAATGAACCTTGTATATATAGATGATGTGGTAAATGAACTGATTAATGCTCTTGAAGGTAAAGAGAACAGAAAGGGAGATTTCTGTGTAGTTCCGGTGGTACATACCATTACCTTAGGAGAAATTGTTGATTTGATTTATTCCTTTAAGAAGAGTCGTGAAGAACGTTCAATTCCTAATATGGCAGATGAATTTACTAAGAAATTATATAGTACATATTTAAGTTATTTACCTGAAGATAAATTCAGTTATGAACTGAAAATGAATATAGATAACAGAGGTTCATTTACTGAGTTTATTAAAACTCCGGATAGAGGACAGGTCTCAGTTAATATTTCTAAGCCTGGTATTACTAAAGGGAATCACTGGCATCACACAAAAAATGAGAAGTTCTTAGTTGTGAGTGGTAAAGGGGTTATCCGTTTTAGAAAAATTGATTCCGATAAAGTCATAGAGTATTTCGTTAGCGGAGAAAAAATGGAAGTAATAGATATACCAACCGGCTATACTCACAACATTGAAAATCTTGGCGATACAGATATGGTTACCATCATGTGGGCTAATGAACCTTTTGACCCAGAAAAGCCGGATACGTACTATTTGGAGGTATAACTCATGAAGAAACTAAAGGTTATGACAGTGGTAGGTACAAGGCCTGAAATTATTAGACTGTCAGCAGTAATAAATAAATTAGAGGAATCAGAAGCCATAGACCACACATTGGTTCACACCGGACAGAACTATGATTATGAACTAAATGAAGTATTTTTTAAGGATTTCAAATTGAAGAAACCAGATTATTTCCTTAATGCAGCTACTGGTACTGCAGTTGAAACCATTGGAAATATCCTTATAAAAATAGATCCGGTTATGGAAGAAGTAAACCCAGATGCATTCCTGGTGCTTGGAGATACTAACAGCTGTCTTTGTGCCATAGCTGCTAAGAGAAGACATATTCCCATCTTTCACATGGAAGCAGGGAATAGATGCTTTGACCAAAGAGTCCCAGAAGAAACCAACAGAAAGATAGTCGATCATATAGCAGATATCAACATGACATATAGCGACATTGCTAGAGAATATTTACTAAGAGAAGGGCTGCCTGCAGATAGAATAATTAAAACCGGGAGTCCCATGTTTGAAGTGCTAAACTCCAGGAAAGAAGATATTGAGAAATCAAATGTTTTGGAGCGATTAGAACTACAAGAAGGAAAATACTTCGTAGTATCAGCTCATAGGGAAGAAAATATTAATTCTGAGACGAACTTCTTGGACTTAGTTGATAGCTTAAATGCCATAGCAGAAAAATATAAGCTTCCTATTATAATAAGCACCCATCCTAGAACTAGAAATAAGATTGAGGCCGAAGGAATAGCGTTTAATCCATTTGTGAGAACAATGAAACCTTTAGGGTTTAATGACTATGTGAGACTGCAAACCAAAGCTAAAGCCGTGCTCAGCGACAGTGGTACGATTAGTGAAGAGTCATCAATCCTTGGATTCAGAGCGCTTAATATCAGACAAGCCCATGAGAGACCAGAGGCGATGGAAGAAGCTGCAGTAATGATGGTAGGGCTTAACCAAAGAACGGATAATGCAAGGGTTAGAGGTGTTAGAAACACAAGAAAAAGATACTTTAAGGCGTGTGGCAGATTATAGTATGCCTAATGTAGCTGATAAAGTGCTGAGGATCATTTTGTCTTATACGGATTATGTGGATAGAGTTGTGTGGGGTAAGTATTAATGAAGGTATTACAGATTAATTCTGTTTGTGGACTGGGTAGCACCGGCAGAATAGTGACTGATATTGATACTACGCTCAGAGAAAACAAGATTGAGAGCTATATTGCTTATGGCAGGGAGACTTCAATTAATAACGATCATATACTAAGAATTGGAAGCAAACTAGATTACTATATACATGGCGGTCTAACGAGACTTTTTGATACCCATGCGCTATTAGGGTCAAGTATGGCAAGCAAGCGATTTATCGAACAGATCAAAAAGATAGACCCCGATGTTATCCATTTACATAACGTTCATGGTTACTACCTTAATATAAAGATCCTTTTCGACTATTTGAAAACATCAGGCAAGCCTGTTGTTTGGACCTTGCATGATTGCTGGAGTTTCACTGGGCATTGTGCACATTTTAGCTATGCTCAGTGTGACAAATGGATAGAGGGATGTTTACCGTTGTCCTAAGAGAAATTCCTATCCGGCCAGTGCCTTTATCGATAATTCAAAAAGAAAATTATCTGATTAAAAAAGAAATTGTTCACTAGTGTCGAAAATATGACTATTGTTACACCGTCACAGTGGCTGGCAGATCTAGTGGCACAGTCATTTTTAGCAAAGTTTCCGGTTAGAGTTATAAATAATGGGATAGATACAGGTGTATTCAAGCCAGATGCTAGTGAGTCCGTGCGCGAAAGGTTTGAATTAGGAGATCGGTTTATCATATTGGGTGTTGCCAGCATATGGGGTCAAAGCAAAGGACTGAACCACTTTATGGAGCTATCCAAAATGATTGATGATGATTGCGTAATCGTGCTGGTAGGACTTAGTGAAAAGAAGATAGCAGGACTACCACCTAATATCATCGGAATAAAAAGAACCTCAAATATAAATGAACTGGCCCAGATCTATTCTGCAGCAGATGTTTTTGTTAATCCCTCAGTCGAGGAAACCTTTGGTTAGTAACGGCAGAAGCGTTAGCCTGTGGGACACCAGCCGTTGTTTTTGACTCAACCCCTGGAGTGGAGATTGTCGCAGATGGGTGCGGGTATGTAGCTGAGATAGGCAATATCGATGCTATGAAAGAGTTTATTGATCAGGTGAGAAGGGATGGGAAAGCAGCTTATTCTGCGCAATGTGTGAAACGGATTAATGACAATTATAATAAAAGACAACGTTTTGAGGACTATATAGAACTGTATGAGCAGTTGCTTGATGTCAGGGGGAAGAATTCTTGAGAATATTGTTTTTAGGCTGTCTATTCGATCAGCAGGAAGAAAACAATTTATTAAAGAAAAGTAAAATAGGCTTGTCTGGAGCAGTTAATACCTATCAATGGAATTTAATAAATGGCTTGGACAAAATCCTTAAAAGGCCGGTTGATATAATAAATGTACTTTCTGTTGGCACTTACCCTAAATATTTTAGAGATATCATATTAAGAACAAAACGATGGTCACATTCACCGGGAGCGCATGATCTTGAAATCGGTTCACCTAATCTACCTTTACTAAAGCAGGTCATAAGAACGATTCTGTGCAAAAATGCTGTTAAAAGGTGGATTAAAAATGCTGGTGATAATAATAGAATAATAGTCTATTCAACCTATTTGCCATATCTATTAGCTGTAAAAAAATTACCAATAATATTAAAATAACTTTGATAGTGACTGATCTGCCAGAGTATTATGATTTGACTGATTCTAGCAATACAAAAATGAAATCTATCCGAGCAATTTATAATCGTTTAATCTATGCATCTTTAAAACGTATTGACAGTTTCGTAATCTTGACCGAACAAATGAAAGTGCCATTAAATATTGGGGAACGACCTTATGTTGTTATTGAAGGGCTTGTAGACGATGAGCATAACACTCGTTGTACTGAAGTACTTGAGTCAACTGAAAAAGTACTACTATATACAGGTACGTTGAATTATAGATTTGGCATAGGGAATCTGCTGGAGGCATTCAAGTGTATAGATAAGAAAGATTATAAACTATGGATTTGTGGCTCAGGGGAAGCGGCAGAAGAAATCGTTAGTGTGAGTAAGGCTGATAATAGGGTTAAATATTTCGGTTATGTTACTAAAAATGAAATCTATAAGCTTCAGAAACAAGCTACTCTATTAATAAACCCACGAGCCAATGATGGAGAATATACAAAGTATTCCTTCCCATCCAAAACCATGGAATATATGCTGTCAGGTAAACCTGTTTTGATGTACAAACTTGATGGTATTCCGGACGAATATGACCAGTATTTGTATTACATCAATGGCAGTGAGCCAAAAGATATAGCAGATAGAATAATGGAAATTTGTGAACAACCGCAAAGCGAGCTTGATGATTTTGGACAAAAGGCTAGGAAGTTTGTGCTGGAGAATAAGAATAGTGAGGTTCAAGCAAAAAAGATAATCGACATGATAGAGATGATCAATAAACAAAAAAGGATAATGATATGATTAATAATCCTGCGATTAAGTTAAATAGCACATCAAAATCTAATTTAGTATTTA
Source organism: Syntrophomonadaceae bacterium (assembly GCA_050949885.1). GTDB lineage: Bacteria > Bacillota > Syntrophomonadia > Syntrophomonadales > Syntrophomonadaceae > JBMNGO01. The sequence goes on from JBMNGO010000007.1 coordinate 213,310, forward strand.
ATAATATTGTAACACGAATACATATGGTGCTTGCTCTCATCGTAATAGCCTGGATGAATAATGGTTTTTTCACTTATGCTATGCCATATGTTCCAAATTTTATAAGATACGGATTATACTTTGCATGGTTGGGTCTGGCTCTAGTTGGAAATAAGAGATTTTTCGAAAAATTTATTAAACAAACTTGGCCATTATTATTATTTTTTTGTTATATGTTGCTTATATCCTTGTTTGTGGAGACGGATTTGGTTGTATATATCAAAAGCATAAGCTATCTGATAATGGTATATTCTATCTTTCTCTATTATTTTAATAGCAGGCATATCAAATTTCAAAAGCTCTTGAGTGTATTTTTTATATTGGACTGTATAGCTGTAGGGATAAATACCTATATCCAACTACAAATAAATCCATTGTTGGTTAGATACTTGGCAACTGGAATGGATACCAGGGAAAGGTTATTAGGAACCGAAGCTTTCCCGGGAATAGGGAGTTATGGTTACTTCTATGCGTTAGTAGCGATTATTATATTATTAGCTTTTCTGTTTTTGAATCAACGTAAACGAAAACCACTCTTGCTCTTAGCTATTGTAGTAACAATAGCATTATTAATACAGGCAGCTTATACGATAGCAATTCTATTTACGTTTATTTTTATCGCATTACTGATTATTCTCAGGTATGGTAATAAGTATACGGTTATTTCCATCGTTGTATTAGGCATTATATCATTATTGATTTTTCAAGGTGTTTTCGCTTCGATGTTTTCACAGCTTGCAGATATTCAGGGAATACCATATGAAGTATCGGTTCGATTTGATGAATTGGCAGGTTTCTTCTCCGGCAATGATGTTTCAGGTACAGATTTAAACTCCCGCCAAGGTCTGTATTTACAATCGGTGGATGCGTTTGCCAATAATTTATTAACCGGTACCGTTGTGAATGATAGTAGTGTTTATAGAGCAGGAGGACATTCAGCCTGGCTTGACCTTTTAGCAACTTTCGGGCTTTTCTCCATCCCGTTTTTTATCTTTATATATAATGCCTATAAATACTGCAAAAATAGAGTTCCTATAATGTTCAAATCGTTTGTTAAGGTATATTGGCTGTATTTTGTTTGCTTGGGTTTTATTAATACCTTATTATTTGCACCTATCTTATACCATATGGTTCTTGTTTTTGCCCGTATTTATAAGTGCTTATTTTAAAGAAGAAAAAAATATCCAGTACAAGAGTTGATGCTATAGCAACGAAGGAGACTGCTTATGAACATCCTATGGCTTACCAATGTAGCCTTACCCGAAGCCAGCCAATTAATGAACGAAGCATCTACCCCCTTTGGCGGTTGGCTCGTAAACGCATCTAGCTCGTCTGTCAGAGGAAGAAGGAATTAGCCTTTCTATTGCCTTTCCTAAAACCGGCTTGAGTGATGTATTGATCTTAATGGGATAAGAAAAAATATTACGCGTTTCCCCCCAGTAGGCGAAAAGAGCCAAATACTAGTGAAGGAACTAAATTCCTTACACGAATATTAGAGCAGGCTAAGCCTGACATTGTACATATTTTTGGCACCGAGTATGCACATACCCTTGCTATGGTAAATGCTTGTCAAAAAGAGAAGGTAGTCATATCTATCCAGGGTCTTACATCGGTCATAGCCGGGCATTATTTATCAGGTTTGCCGGTAAATGTTCAAAACAGATTCACCCTAAGAGACTTAATTAAACAGGATAATCTCAAACAACAGCAGAGCAAGTTCGTAAAACGCGGGCACTGGAAATCGAAGCCTTACAAAAGGTAAAGCATGTTATCGGCCGAACTACTTGGGATCGAGCATGCACGTACCAGATTAATCCAGATGCTGAGTATCACTTTTGCAATGAAACCCTAAGAGATGAATTCTACAACCATCGCTGGGACATAAATCACTGTGAAAAACATTCGATTTTTGTTAGCCAGGGCTCATACCCTATTAAGGGGTTGCATTTTATGCTGGAGGCTATGCCTTTAATCGTGAAGCGGTTTCCTGATGCGAAACTGTATATCGGTGGAAACAATATTACCCAATCCGACACCTTAAAGGACAGGCTCAAGAGGACATCCTATGGTAAATATATTGAAGAACTTATTAAAAGATTTCATCTAAACAGCCATGTTGTGTTTACAGGAGTGTTAAATGAGAAACAGATGTGCGAGCGTTATTTGCAGTCACATGTATTCGTTTGCCCATCAAGTATAGAAAACAGCCCCAATTCACTAGGGGAAGCGATGATACTTGGGGTTCCTTGTGTTGCATCTAATGTGGGGGGAGTTGCAGATATGTTAAAGCATCGAGAAGAAGGATTTGTTTATCAAACAGATGCTCCGTACATGCTGGCATATTATGTGGGTGAGATTTTCGAAAGTGATGAACTTGCCATGAAGTTCTCTGTAAAAGCAAGGGAGCATGCTATGAGAACCCATGATGCCCAAAAGAATCTTAACACGTTGCTTGAAATATATGAGCAAATCTGCAATTAGTGAGGAAGAAATGAAAATAAGCTTCTATTCAAATTATCTAAATCATCATCAGATACCATTTTGTAACGAAATGTACAAGTTGCTTGGTGATGACTTTAAATTCATAGCAACTGAGCCAATGGAAGAAGAACGAGTAAAATTAGGCTGGGGACTGAGTGAGAATTACCCATATGAACTAAGGCCTTATGAAAATGCTGATGCATATAACTACAGTTTAAGTTTAGGACTAAAAAGTGATGTAGTTATTATAGGATCTGCGCCAGATGTTTTTATTAGAGAGCGTTTAAAGCGTAATAAATTAACTTTTAGATATTGGGAACGCCCCTTTAAACGGGGGGCATGGCGATTACTTAATCCAAGGTTGCTTGGTTCGATGCTCAAGAACCATACTCGATACAGGAATAAAAATCTATATTTGTTATGTGCAAGTGCTTATACCGCCTGGGATGTATCACTTATAGGAGCATATCCGAACAAAACATATAAGTGGGGTTATTTTCCCGAGGTAAAAAAATATAACGTTAAAGATCTATTTGAAAACAAAAACCAAGATCCTATCAACCTTTTGTGGTGTGGTAGGTTTATTGATTGTAAACACCCAGAAAAAGCTGTTTGGGTTATGAAACGATTAAACGAAAACGGGTTTAATTGTACACTTGATTTCATAGGAGATGGACCAATATATAAAGAAACAAGAAATATGGTTACTAGGCTGGAGTTAGACGATCGGATAAATTTTTTTGGTTCGATGTCGCCGAATGAAGTTAGAGAGTATATGGAAACAGCCAATATTTATTTGTTCACTAGTGATCGTCAGGAAGGCTGGGGGGCTGTGCTTAACGAGTCAATGAATAGTGGCTGCGCGGTAGTTGCAAGTGATGCAATAGGTTCTGTACCATTTTTAATTAAGCCTGGTGAAAACGGATTCATCTATAGGGATCACGATATCAATGATTTATATAATAAAGTGGAAATATTAGTTAAAGATGCTGAATTAAGAAAAAAATTAGGTGCCAATGCAGTTCGGACTATGGAAGATTTGTGGAGTCCCAAAGTTGCAGCGCAGCGATTAGTTGAGTTTAGTGATGGTTTATTAGTTAATAAGATAATTAAATTCGAAGATGGGCCTTGTAGTAAGGCTGAGATTTATAAGTAAGTCCACGTTTTTGTTTGGCTTTTAGTATAAATATTGGGGTGAAATAATAATGCAAGATAATATTTTAGTCAGCATAATTTGCAATACTTATAATCATGAAAACTACATTGCAGATGCCATAGAGGGCTTTTTAATGCAAAAGACTGATTTTCATTATGAGATCCTAATTCATGATGATGCATCGACAGATAAAACAGCAGATATTATTAGAGAATATGAAAAAAGGCATCCTGATTTGATTAAACCCATATATCAAACAGAAAACAAGTATTCAAGAGGAGTCAAGGTAGGCCGCCTTAACAGGGAGCGTGCTATTGGGAAATATATAGCCGTTTGTGAAGGAGATGATTATTGGATTGATCCACAAAAGTTACAAAAACAGGTAAAATATATGGAAAGTCACCCTGAATGTAGTTTGTGTTTTCATAATGCTGAGGTGGTTGACACTATTGGTAAGAAAACTGGGAAATTACATGTCCCATGGTCAGTGCATAATAGCAGGTATTATTATAAAAAAAATACAATATACCAAGCAGGAGAGTTGGCATTGTTAGATTTTATTCCAACAGCTTCATTATTTTATCCTAAGCATTTAATGGATAACCCACCAGCTTGGCACATGAGCGCTATAGTTGGCGATGCAGCGTTAAGGTTGACTTTAACAAGTTATGGGTATGCGTATTATATTGATGAAGTTATGTCAGCATATAGGACGGGTGTAGAAGGATCAGCTACAGATAGGTCAAATATAGAAAATAAAGATATAAATAAACTAATTGATAGACTAAGAAGACACATTGAGTTAATAGATAATTTTGATGAGGATACTAATTATAAATTTTCTAATCAATTGGATGAAGCTAAGATAGTTTGGGAAGTTAGAATATTAGAAGCTCAGAGAAAAATAAAAGAACTTAATACACCAAGATATAAAAACTATTATGATGAACTGGGGAAAAACTCAAAAATTAAATTATATGCTAGATGCTATTTTCCTAATATATATAAACAGTTAGTTAATATAAATAGTTATTTAAAAAGTGTACGTAGATACCAATAACATGATGATAGAAAAGAGAACACTTGATAAATGGGTAATAAAACAAAATGAAAAATAAAAACACGAAATCCCAAATCCTTTCCGCCCTCTTCTGGAAACTTATGGAGCGGGGAGGTACCCAAGCGGTATCTTTCATAGTATCAATTATTTTGGCCAGGTTGCTTCTGCCTGAAGATTATGGAATTATAGCGTTAGTAGTGATATTTACTTCAATCGCTGGTGTATTTGTCCAGAGCGGATTGAATACAGCCCTTATTCAAAAGAAAGATGCAGATGAAGCAGATTTTTCGTCAGTATTTTATTTGAGCTTATTCATAGCTTGTTTGATTTACATAATTTTATTCTTGCTGCACCATTCATCGCTGCATTCTATAAAATACCTGAGATCACACCAGTATTTAGAGTATTGTCCATTACCTTATTCTTTGGCGCATTTAATTCGATCCAGAATGCGGTTATAGCAAGAAATATGCAGTTTAAAAAACTATTTTTCAGCAGTACAGGTGCTATATTGATATCTGGTACAGTTGGGATATATATGGCTTATACAGGCTTTGGGGTATGGGCTCTGGTGGGGCAGCAAATAAGTAACCAATTGTTTGTGACGCTGATCCTGTGGTTTACAGTGAAATGGAGACCTCAGTTGCTTTTTTCACTGGAGAGGGTGAAAGCTCTTTTCTCCTTTGGCTGGAAGCTGTTGGTGTCAGCTTTAATTGATACTGTATATCGGGATTTACGTAGCCTTATTATCGGTAAAATGTATAACCCTGCGATGTTAGGTTTTTATAACAGAGGGCAGCAGTTTCCATCATTGATTGTTTCTAACATTAATGGATCTATACAATCGGTGATGCTTCCGGTTCTATCATCCCAGCAGGATAACAGACCGCGTGTTAAAGACATGATGCGGCGTGCTATCGTTACCAGTTCTTTTATTATATTTCCAATGATGGTGGGACTAGCTGTTACGGCTGAACCGTTAGTCAAGCTCTTACTAACCGATAAATGGTTGCCCTGCGTGCCTTTTTTACAGATATTCTGTGCTAGTTATGCCTTATGCCAATACATACAGCTAATCTTCAGGCTATAAATGCCTTAGGGCGAAGTGACATATTTTTGAAGCTTGAAATTATTAAGAAATGTTATGGACTTGCTATATTGAGCATAACCGTATTTTACGGTGTATACGCGATTGCATTGGGAGGTATTGTTTCGGGTTTGATTTCTACTGTCGTTAACGCATATCCTAACAAAAAACTGCTTGATTACAGTTATGTTGAGCAATGGAAGGACATTATGCCATCACTATTATTATCTTTGGTGATGGGGGCAGTGGTTTACAGTTTGAAATGGTTAGGATTATCAGTACTACTTACATTGATTATTCAGGTGTTTGCCGGAGTTATTCTATATGTGGGGCTGGCATGGATATTTAAACTTGAGTGTTTTAGATATTTATTATCAACTGTTAAAGATATTTTCTTAAGCAGAAGCGGGGAAACGGTATGAAAAGATTATTGTTACTAGGTGGCTCTACGCAACAGATACCAGCTATCGAATATGCTAATAAACAAGGTTATTATACAATTTTATGTGATTACCTGCCGGATAACCCAGGGCAGTATCATGCTGATAAATTCTATTGTGTCAGCACTACAGATAAAGAAGCAATTTTAGAAGTTGCCCAAAAGGAAAAGATAGATGGAATCGTTGCTTATGCATCTGATCCAGCTGCTCCAACGGCTGCTTATGTTGCAGAGAAAATGGGATTACCCACTAATCCGTATAAATCTGTAGAGATATTAGCTTATAAAGATAAGTTCCGGGAGTTTTTAAAAGCAAATGATTTTAATTGCCCGCGAGCTCAAAGCTTTGCAACCTATGAGAAAGCAAAGGAATCAATAGAAAAGTTTACATTTCCTGTAATGGTTAAGCCGATTGATTCATCTGGCAGTAAAGGTGTTAAGAAAGTAGAATCATTAGATGAACTTGAAGTAGCATTTAAAGCTGCCTGGGATCAGTCAAGAGGGAAGCATGTAATAATTGAAGAGTTTATAACCATGGATCATAAGTATATGATTGGTGGCGATTGCTTTGTACTTAATGGAAAAGTGGCATTTTGGGGACTACTTAATTGCCATAGAGATTTTAACGTAAATCCATTGGTTCCAGTTGGAAAAAGTTATCCTATTCAAGTAAGTAAAGATAGAGTCCAAAAAATAAAAAAGGAAGTACAAAGGTTAGTTGATTTGCTAGATATTAAGTTTGGTGGTTTCAATATTGAAATTATGTTTGATAATCGAGATGAACTCTATTTAATTGAGATGGGGCCTCGGAATGGAGGAAACATGATTCCTGACTTGCTTAACATGATTACAGGTGTTGATCTGATAGGAGCAACAGTTGAAGCGGCAATGGGAAATAATAATATAGATTTTAATTATGCTAAAAAAGAATCTTACTATGCTACTCATAACTTACACACATCAAAAAACGGCGTATTTAAAGATGTAGTATTTGATGAAGAAATAGAGAAAAGAATCATAAAAAAAGTAATTTATAAAGAAAAGGGAGACCCTGTACAATTCTTTGACGGAGCAAATAAGGCTATAGGAATAGTATTTTTAAAGTTTGATTCGATGGAAGAAATGCTTGATATGATGGATCATTCGGATAATTGGATTCAATGTAATAGTTGAGTAGGTGATGAATATGAAAGAAATCGGCGGATATTTTGGTCTGGATCAATTAGTTAATAATGAATACTCATAAGGATTTACTAGCTTTAAATACGGGACGAAATGCGCTTTTATATCTTTTAAAGGCGAAGAATATTCAGAAGTTATATATTCCTTATTATCTATGTAACTCCGTAAGCAATATGTTGGAAAAGCATGGATTTGATTTTGAATACTATCATATAGACGCTGATTTTAATCCAATATTTAATAAAAAGCTTTGCGAGGTGAGTATCTATATATTGTTAATTACTATGGGCAGTTAACTAATGACAAGGTGATTCATCTTAATCAGAAATATGGAAAGATTATTCTCGATAATACCCATGCTTTCTTTCAAAAACCGATAGATGGAATTGATACCATATATTCTTGCAGGAAGTTTTTCGGAGTTCCGGATGGGGCATATTTATCAACCGATTCTGTTTTGGATGAAGTAATAGAGATTGATATTTCCAAAGACAGAATGACACATATCTTGGGGCGCTTTGAAGGTACAGCTTCAGATTATTATAGTAGCTTTCAAGAGAATGATGCATCGTTTAAATTTGAACCATTAAAATATATGTCCAAGCTTACTAAAAATATTCTTGGGGCGATTGATTATGAAAAAGTTAAAGAAATTAGGGATGAAAACTATGCTTACTTGGAGAGTAAGCTTAAAAAAATGAACAAGCTACGACTCATAACTCCCGAAGGGGCTTTTGCATATCCTTTTTATTTAGAAAATGGTGTAGAGATTAGAAAAAAACTAGCAGCAAAGAAAATATACATACCTACGCTTTGGCCTAATGTATTGGAGGATACCCCGGAAAGTAGTCTTGAGTATGATTACGCTGCTAATATTTTGCCCTTGCCCTGTGATCAGAGGTATGGGATTAGTGATATGGAGTATGTGGTGAAGGAGTTAAACGCATGAAGACAGGTCTTGAAGGTAAAAAACTGCTGATACTGGGTGCATATAGTACTGAGATTGAAATCATAAACGCTGCCAAGCGCATGGGTGTTTACACAATAGTTACGGACAATCATATTGATTGGACGCAAGCTCCAGCTAAGTATGTTGCTGAAGAAGCCTGGGACATTAGTTGGTCTGACACAGACGCTCTTGCAAAACTGTGCAGAGAACACGGTGTGGATGGTTGCATGGCCGGATTCAGCGAAAGACGTATCCAGTCTGCGGAACATTTAAGCTCAGTAATGGGCTACACATTCTATGCAGATGGAGCAGATTTAGCCGTAATATGTGATAAGCTGAAATTTAAGGAAGCTTGTATTAAAAGCGGAGTTAGTGTTGCAAAAGCATATAAGTATGGGGATGATATTACATATCCTGTTATTGTAAAGCCTGCAGACAACGGTGGTTCACGTGGGATTACGATTTGCTATACGAAAGAAGAACTCGATGAAGCATATGAAAAAGCGATGCAGAATTCTGACAGCGGACAAATCGCAATAGAACAGTATATTATAGCTGATGAAATTATGGTCTACTATAATGTTCATAATGGTCAGTGTACGCTATCTGCCATGTGTGACAGAATCATGCAACGGTTTGACAGTAAAATTACCCAGTTGCCAATCGGATATTACTATCCTTCCAAGCATCTATCTTCATTCAGACAGAATTGTGATGCAAAATTTCAAAATCTGATAAAAAATCTCGGTATAAAAAACGGATTAATTGCATTTCAGTCATTCGCTCTTAGGGATGATTTTATTCCGTTTGATCCTACATACAGGCTTGACGGAACAATGACCTATCATCTGACCGAACAACTAAACGATGCAAATGTCCTTGAGATGATGATTCGTTATTCCCTCACAGGCAGTATGGGGGATGATAACGAAATTGCACAAATTGAAAAACCTGGCTTTGATAAGATCGGTTTTCAACTTCCTATCTTATTAACGCAGGGCAAAATATCGAGCATAGTTGGTATGGATGAGATTGCAGCAATGGAGAATGTTTTTTTCATAAACACAAGAATGCAGATTGGAGATGTATGCGATAAGTCTGCAGATTTCTCTCAGATATTCTGCCGTATACATATGTGCTTCGATGACGCAAATACACTCGCAGAAACGGTTGAGAAGATTTACCACACCGTTGATGTTTTAGATGAAAAAGGAAACAGCATGGTAATAGGTCGCCTTGATACCGAGAAGTGGAAAAGAACAAATCTTCGTGTTTCTATCATAGGCGCTGGTTGTGTAGGAAGCGTCATAGCAGAACGTCTGTTAAAACAAAAGATTGATTTGTCCCTTATTGCACTAGGAAAAAGAAGAGAAAAGCTGAAATCGGAAGGCTTAACCGTCAACGGCGTAAAACATTATGTTCGCATTGCCGAAGATAGTGATCCTGCACCTGATTTGCTATTTGTATGTGTAAAGAACTATGATTTGGAGCAGTCGTTGAAGGATATTAATAAATTTATTGATTCTCACACAATTATTTTACCGCTCCTCAATAGTGTATCTCCTACACCTACTATTCAGAAAAAATATCCTGACAACCATGTACTTTACGGATTTATTCAGAAAATAGATGCTTATAGAGAGGGAAACGAATACAAATACAATATTGCTGGTGAAATTCATTTTGGGGATGCAATTAATGAAGGGTATAACTCGGCACTGATGCCGATAAAGGAAATGCTATTAAAGTCGGGGTTCGATACTATCATTGACAAAGATATGATCAGAGGCGTTTGGAAAAAGTGGATGCTGAATGTTGGCGCAAACCAAGTGTCTGCTCTGACTGAAGCTAACTACCTACAGTTTGCACGGATACCGGAAATAGAGCATGTGCTACGATTGGCAATGCACGAGTTGTTGGTGATTGCTGGATATGAAGGTGTAAATCTCAGTACGGTTGATGTTACAGATGCAATTCGGTATCTAACAACATATCAATTTCCGAAGAAAACGTCGATGTTGCAGGATGTGCATGCAAGACAGCAGACAGAGGTAGATTATATTTCCGGTGATATTATTAAACTGAGCAGAAAATGGAACTGTCCATGTCCAGTTAATCTGACCATGTATTATTTAATTAAGTCTAAAGAGTCGGCATATTTAGAGAAGTAAATTAGATTTTACATGATTCAAATCGTTTAGTATGAAGGCATTATATCGATAGAAGAAGGAAATGAGAGGTCAACTATGAGAAAGCCTATTCAAGTAACCCGATCCTCAATGCCAAATTTTGAGGAATACATAGAAGAAATCAAAGATATGTGGGAAAGTCACTGGCTAACTAATATGGGTGTGAAACATAAACAACTGGAAACAGAGCTAGCCCAGTATTTAGATACTCCTAATATTACTCTTTTTACAAACGGTCATCTTGCTCTTGAATGTTCGATTGCAGCATTTAATCTTACTGGTGAAGTAATTACAACTCCTTTTACTTTTGCATCAACAACTCATGCGATTGTAAGGAATGGTTTGGAACCGGTGTTTTGTGATGTTAATCCCGATGATTACACCACAGATACGGACAAGCTGGAGACTCTGATAACGAAAGAGACTTCTGCTATTATTCCTGTCCATGTTTACGGAAATATATGCAACATTAATGAGATTGAGAAAATTGCAAAGAAGTATAATCTCAAGGTTATTTACGATGCTGCTCATGCTTTTGGGGTAACAGTTAATGGAGAAAGCGTAGCCAATTTTGGTGATGCTTCCATGTTTAGTTTTCATGCTACAAAAGTATTTCATACTATTGAGGGTGGAGCGGTTACATATAAGGATGGGAGTCTATCCAAAAAGCTTAATGACCTAAAGAATTTTGGTATCACCGGACCAGAGTCGGTTGAGTATGTTGGTGGCAACGCCAAGATGAATGAATTTCAGGCGGCGATGGGGATTTGCAATTTGCGTCATATAGATGATGAGATCGCAAAGCGAAAAATTGTTGTTGAAAGATATATTGAACGCTTAAGTGGTGTTAAAGGAATCAAATTATGTAAGCCCCAGACAGGGGCGAAAAGCAACTATGCTTACTTCCCCGTAGTCTTTGATGGATATAAGATGAGCCGGGACGAGGTATTTGAAAAACTGAAAGCCGAAAATATCTACGCCAGGAAATATTTCTATCCGCTTACAAACAGTTTTGAGTGTTACAAGGGCAGATTTGATGTGGAAAAGACACCGGTTGCAAAATACGTAGCGGACAGAGTTCTTACATTGCCGCTTTATGCTGATTTAGCTTTGGATGATGTTGATAGGATTTGCGATATTATTT
>JBMNGO010000008.1:0-244401 GCA_050949885.1 Syntrophomonadaceae bacterium
TGCCGAATTTTACCCTATAAAGCCAAAAATACCTGTACTTGCCGTTAGCTTTCTTGGCTCTAAAGCCGATTGCCACAGGTGCGCCTCCATCCTCGCTGGCGGAAATCAGCACCTTATTGTCATCAAGGGTGGCTCCCGTCAAAACCTCAGCAGCGTCTACTCCGATATCTGCAACACCAAGAGTCAGGGTGCCGCTTTGAAATTCCTTGACCACTTCTGCCGCCCCGTCATCGGCATAAAGTGTCGCCTCTGCCAGCTCCACAGAAAGCTCTGCCGTAATAGCCTTAGCCAGCGGAACAGGCGTGTCGTATGTCTCTTCTCCGTTTTCATTCTCAGTTATTTTGGCATAATATAACCTGTCCAGTCCGATTGTGGCCATGTTTTTCATTCCTCCTTTACTTCATACTCTTTTGCCACATCAATGGCATAGTGGTGATAGCCGGTATCGTCCTCATGGCCTATATACCGCCTGTCGGTAATGGTAAAGCCCGCTTGGAGCAATGTGTTCACTATTTCGTTTTTACGGGCAGTGTAGTTTCCCTTTATAAATAAAGACAACCTTACCTCCTGGGTTTCTACCTGAGGCCGGTTGTCTGCAAAAACTTCAAATGTATCTGTCATCGGAGTAATGACAAGGTACTCATCTGGCGGTACACCGCTAAATACCCCGGTTTCAATGGGGATACCCAAACCATCCAATAACGAGTTTAATTCTGACAATATGCTCATATACGACCCAGCTCCTGTTCCAGTCTTGACTTCATTACTTCGATGCAGGACTTCCTTGTAGCTGATTTTGCCGGTTTCAAAAAGGGCCTTGGAGGCTGCCCGGACTTGCCATACTCAATAATATTAGCAATCTTCGCATTGCTTACCCCATCCTTCCTTGGTTCAGTAAAGCCGATTTTTATGTTGTGGTTTCCATCCCTGTCCTGTTTGGCAGGAGAGAGTCCCAAAGCATTTACCAATTCACCGGTTGCTCTGGACGGATATTTAGTGCCGCTCCCGATAACTGACTGAAGATTGGACTTCACTTTTGAAAGAACCACTTCCCCGCCTGCTTCCAGCACCTTAGGTATGATTTCGTCTGTTCTTTCTCCAAGTCTGGATAACTTGAGCAAGAACTCTTCCGGCATTTTAACTTCCACCTTAGCCACGTTGCAGCCCCTCCTTTTATGCTTTGCTTGATTTCACCTTTTCCGCAAGCACCTCAATATACATTCCGCGTCCCTTCACATCCTCTACACTGATAATGTTGTACCTGCCATCGCTGCAAACGAGTACAAGATCTGTGGTAACTTCCAGGTTAGGTATCTTACGGAAGCGGAACAGGGCAGACGCCTGCGAAAACGCCGCCCTGTTTGCCCATTTTTCACTGCCATGCCTATCTTCCTTGTATGCCCTTACCGAAGCAAGAATAACATCACCTTTTTCAGCAAAACCCTCACTATCCTTAACCGGCTTGACTGAGATAATGTCCACGAAAGTATTCATTTTCCCAAAGCCCATATTTACACCTTCCAATCCCGGTCGAGCCGCAGCAATAGATTAACTGTATTCCATACCTGCTGTCCAGCCTGCACACTATCCCCAAAAAAGCCAGCCGTCGAGCCATCCCTGCTTTCATAAAAATGGCTCGACAGCATAATGACAGCCTGCTCAGTAGTAGGCAGCATGGGGTTTTCGGCATAATATCCTTCCGGCTTTTTCTGGTAACTTTCCGCATAGGCCACTGCGGCTTTGATATACTCTTGTAAAAGTGCGTCATCTTCGCTGTGCTGCAATATGAGGTTTGCTTTAACCTTCTCCAAAAGTTCCATGCCGCAGCCCTCCGTTTTCATTAAGCTGATTTCTGCTGCAGTATCTTGACTGCTTCAGACAGCACCAGCTTGCCATCTACACGCTGGGTTGCCATGAATCCTACCTGTCCGGTAGCAGCATACAACTCATTAAGCCGCTTAAAAACCCTGCCCTGGCGGTCTGCCACCCAGTAATAAGAAAAATCGCCGAATACAATCGTTTTTGCTCCGGCGGCAATGGCTGGCATAAATGCAGAAGTTTTAACTGGACGATTGAGGATAGTATCCGGTGTTCCAGCAGTTACAGAAGGCTGCCAGAGATACTGACCGTTGTTGTCTTTGAGCTTCCTTATAGCTTTAATTGTCGAATCATTCATAATGAATACAGCGTTCCTGCGGTACGGAGACTTTAGGCTGTAGAACAAGTCCATGATCTCGTCAAGGGTAATGGCTGTTGCGCTCGCCGCAGTTACTCCTATCTCGCCACCGCCGTTATCCGCCAAGATACCGGTTGGCTTGCCAGATCCGTCACCGATAAAAAATGCTTCCTCCTCTTTTGCTCCGATTCGGCGGGCGAATTCTTTGGCTATATACTGTTCAAGGTTAAATACACTGTCGTTTAACAATTCCTCTGACACCTTGATCATAGTAGCCAGCTTATATGCGCCGATGGATACCTGTGCAAAGGAGTCATCGCTTTCGGGAATCTGGCCTTCCTCATCCACCCAGGATGCAGTACCCTTGCTTGCCACCACAGGAATTTTCTTGTCACCGCTGGACGTGGTAATAACATTGGCAATCTGCCTAAAGATATTCTCCTCCTCCAGTGCTTCCACAAGAGTACGCTCAAAGTCGTCGGGAACAAGATATCCACCTTCGGTGTCCTCTCCAATCTGCAGCGCGTTGTGTACGTCATATTTGCGCCTGCCGCGCATCATGTTCCAGAAAGACTGCCTGTACTCATCGCTGGCACGTCCGGTTTTTTCATTGTTGCCAGATATGGAAGTGGGTTTGTCTGTAATAGGAATATTCAACGGTTTTGACAGTTCCAAATCTATGGCAGCCTGACGCTCAAGACGCTCTATTTCTTTGCCCAGCGCAATAACGTCGGCTTCCATTTTTTCATAAGTCGCGGTATCCTCCGGTGAAAGCAGTCCGTCGTTCCCGCGTTTGCTGTCGAGGAAAGCTTTAGCAGCTTCCCATACTTTAGCGCGTTTTTCACGCAGTTCCAGTATTTTGCTCATAATCAAATCCTCCTTAAGGTTTTAATAAAAAAAGCCGCTTTTCAAGCGACTCAATTGGTGTTCCTTTTGGTTTTTCTTTTGGTTTAAGCTTTTGCAGGATGGAATTTGTTACTGCCTGCCTGCTGAAGATCATTCCTCCTGATACTTCAAATTCGGATGGGAATGATTCATCCTCCATAAACAAGATTCCATCGGCAAAGCCAAGTTCCACCGCTTTTCTTGCGTTAAACCAGCTTTCTGCATCCATTAGGTGCGATATTTTTGCCCTGGAAAGTCCGGTTTTCAGCTCATAAGCGTTGATGATGGATTCCTTTATTTCTTCCAGCATTGCGATAGCTTTCTCCATTTCTTCTGTATCACCGATGGCTATTGTCATAGGGTTGTGAATCATCATCATGCTGGCTTGTCTGCGGAAACATGTCTACGGGCTGAATCCATTCCATCGCGAAGCCGCCATCCAGAAGCACCTTGCAGTCTTTGGCCAAAGTGGCGGGATTGCAGGAGACGTAGACGAACCGCTTTGGCCGGGCCTTGATCACGGCGGACAGAAATTTGCGGTCGCAGCCGGTGCGGGGCGGATCGACGACAATGACGTCGGGCCGGTACCCTTCCTTGATCCAGGCGGGCAGAAGCTGCTCGCTTTTTCCATGGTAAAACCGGACATTTCCGATCCCGTTGAACCGCGCGTTCTGCCTCGCGTCCCGGACGGCCTCGGCGATTTCCTCGATCCCGCGCACTTCCGCCGCCTGCTCGGCCAGCCAGAGGGCGATCGTTCCCGTGCCGCAATAGGCGTCCACCACGCGCTCGGTGCCGGTCAAGGCCGCGGCTTCTTTGACATAATCGTACAAAACCGCCGTTTGTACAGGATTAATCTGAAAAAAAGCCCTTGGCGACAAGCGGTACGACAGGCCGCCCAGCCGCTCTTCGATGTCCGGTTTGCCCCACAGCACACGGGTGCGGTCGCCAAAGACCAGGGGCGTATCTTTGGGCTGAATGTTGACGGCGATCGTGGCCACTTGCGGCAGCCTGGCGGTGATCGCTGCAATCAGTTGTTTCGCCTGCGGCAAGCGATCCTTCGCGAGGACAAAGGTGACTTGCAGTTCGCCGGAATAGGCGCTTTTTCGCAGGACCACGGTGCGGAGCAGGCCCTCCCTTGCTTTTTCCCGGTAAGGCGGGATACCCAGCTCTTCCATAATGCCCCGAATCGCTTCTGCGGCTTGATTGATGTCCTGCTGCTGCACCGGACAGCCGGCAATGTCGACAAGCCTGCGGCTCGCCGGCGAATACAGGCCGAGCACCGTTCGCCCGCTCACGACACCCGCCTGCAGCTGCGCCTTGTGGCGGTACCCCCACGAATCGGCCATGCCAACGATGGGGCGGATCGGAACGGGCACATCGCCGACATATCGGCGAAACGCTTCCCTCACCAGTTCTTCCTTCGCCGCAAGTTGTCCGGCATAATCCATGTGCTGAAGCTGGCAGCCGCCGCAAATGTCGTATACGGGGCATTCGGGCGTTTTTCGGTGGCCGGATGTTTTTTCGATCTCCGCGAGAGCAGCGGAAATGTAGGTCGGTTCCACCAGCACCGCCTTCGCTTTCACGACTTCCCCCGGCAACGCCCCGGGAACGAAAACCGCTTTGCGCTTGTAATATCCGACACCCTCTCCATTGATGCCGATCCGTTTGATCGTGACGACCATGAGATCGCCGGCCCGGATGTCTTCGGCCGTTTCGGCCCGCTTCGGCCGCAATTCCGCGCGGCGGGAAGCTTTCGATGTCGATGTCTTCCGTTTGAATGGTTTTTCCTGGTCCGTCGCGCCGGATTTCGCCATTTTTCCCGCTCCGTTCTGCCTCATATTGCCTGAAATGTGCCGCGCGCAAAGCACATTTCCAAAATATCCGCTTTCGGCGACTCACATAGCTATTTTAACCTATAAGTCAAAAACGGCATACGGCAAGCGGGAAAGCTTCCCGCACCCGCTTGCCCGGCTCTTTTATCCCTTATGCGCTATCAATCAATGATCACCCGTTCGCCGGTTGTCCGCTTCGCTCTTTCGTCCGCGACAGAAGGCTTAGCCCAATCAAGGCCAAAGCCGCAAACGCCCAAGCCCTCCGAAGTACCCGATCATAGCGACAGAGCCGTATTTCAGCACGAGCCCGCCGAGGAACGCGTCCCCGGCGCTTCCCAGATAGATGGCGGAAGCGTTGAGCGAGAGGACGATACCGGCGGACGGACCGGACAATCCGATCAGCCGGTGCTGCTGGGCGGGGTTGAACGCATAGCTGCTGATGCCGTACAGGGCGACGGCCGCCAGGGCGGCCGCCCGCACGCCCTTGAAACCGGAGACGACATGACCGGAAATTGAATTAGAGGCGATTCGGATGGACTTGAAATCAATCAAAACCTTCTTGACCGCGAAGTACGAAAGCTTCAGCCGCTCGGCAGATGAGTCTTTTTCCTAATCCCGAATAAGTCCTGCTGCATAAAAAGGACCTTTCACAGTAAGCATGGATAATACCTTTGCCATTTCCTCCGGTGTTTCCTTGCAGCCATTGTTTAACCAAACTTGTATCACACTTAAATGCGCACCGGAAATGTAAGAGGCAAAATATTCGGGCGATACCCGCATTTGGTCCGAGTTAATCAGTGAAGGAGTCGTTTTTTCAAATAACAGTTCCCACATGGTTTGTTTCAGCTTTGATTGAAAGTATGGGTCACCTTTAGGGCTGAGAAGCGCTTTTAACATATCTTTATTCAGATAAAGGTATTGAAAAATTTCAATTGCAATCGAGAGCGAATCGTTCTTGAAGTTAATGGTTCTCTTTGACGGATCATGTCTTTTCGCAATGTCGATGATTCCTTCCATAAATTCCGATTCATAGCTGGACAAACAATGGTATTTATCATGGTAATGAGCGTAAAACGTGCCACGGTTAATCCGTGCTTTTTCTGTAATATCCTTAATTGTAATGGCTTCAAACCCTTTTTCTTCAAGCAATTCAAAAAATGCTTTTTTGATCGCCTCGAGCGTTTTGACAACGCGCAAATCTTGCTTTTTTTCCATAGCGACAACTCCCTGGCCGACACTTTTTTACTGTCTGTTGATTAACCGACAAATCGTTTTGGATTGCCTATTGTTTAAGTTGTACTTTCATTTTATACTAAACACGCTGATAAATAAACAATACTATGTTCAGGAAGGTGGGACATGAAAGCTTCCAAAAAAGCTAAAAGCTCAGGAACAAGAAATCGCTGAGAGGATGTGATATATATGGGTATTATCGAAAAGTTAGCGAAAAGTCTTGCTACGCATGCAAAGGTGGTAAATAAAATCAAAGTAGCTGAACATACGTTCAAACTTTCTATCCGGCTGCAAGAACCCAATGCATTTTCGTATCGTCCCCAAGATTTTTTAAGAATCCTCGTCGGGACGGACCAACAAGCGCCGTTAAGAGATCGCGTACGTTCCTACTCCATATGGAACTTTGATGCTCAAACTCAAACACTCGATCTTGCCGTATGTACTTTTTCAAACGGACCCGGAGCAAAATGGATCAATAACGTAAACATGGGTGACGACGTTTATTTTATGAAGCATTCCAGCAACCTGATCATCCATGATGATGCTGCTGATGCCGTGATGATCGGAGATATTACAGCTTTAGGCCATTTTTACGGTCTGCGTCGTCTCTTCCGGAATCAGAATCGTGTATCAGGTTTTATATTCGGCCAAAATCAAGCCGATTTTTTTCCGGATATAGACGGACATTCACCATTTGAGTTTATTACAACCTCACCGCAACAATATCAAACCGTAATCTCTTCAGTTGAAGCCTCGCTGCCCCAACCGACAAACAACACGACCATTTACGTCGCAGGTGATGGTGAAATGTGCAAATTGCTTCACAAGCACCTGAAAGACGAATTAGGATGGAACAGCAAGCAAATAAGAGCGAAGCCTTTTTGGATACACGGCAAAAAGGGCTTGGAGTAACCATGCCCGGCGCAAATGCAAAAAGCGCGCATACGCATTTTCGGCCGAAAATACGCATGCGCGCTTCATTTATACCAAAAGCTTGGCGTTCTCCAGAATGTTCAGCGTCCGGTTTTCGATATCGCGAAAATGTTGGTCAAATTGCTGATTGGCAAATTGAGTCACCGTCTGGAACTGCCGCATCAGGTTCTGACCAAACGCGGATCACTTGATTCCCTTCACCGCCTTGGCGGATTTGCTCCATCTGAAAATCATGAATGCCACAAGCGCCGCGACCCCCGCGGCGACAAACGCGAAATGCCGCTCCACCCAACCGAGGATGATCTGCCACTCTTTGCCGAAAACAAATCCGATGCCGAAGAAGAAGGTCACCCACAGCACGGCGCCGATGTAGGCATAGACGGCAAACGTCAAATAGGGGATGCGCAGGATGCCTACGAAATATCCGGCGAACTGCCGAAGACCGGGGACAAAAAAACTGAACAATAGCAGCGCATTGCCGAATCGCTCCTTTCATGAAAAATGCCGGCTGCCTGAGAGGGACAACCGGCTCTTTGAAGAAATATCTATATAAAAAGAGAACGCCCCGATAAGGACGCTCTCTTGGATATTCTTGTTTTCAATTAAAAATCACTAGGTGTATCTATCCATTCCAAGTCGAGAACAATAGAAACCTCGATTTTATCGTTTAACACGGTAGTGTAAATAATTTTGTGTATCCTTCAGCAGTAATCAAAAATTGATGGCTATATTGAGGAATTATTTCCCCTATGTATTTTAAAGCGTATCAGCTGGCTCAGTTCTTGTAAAGAACAAAGCCAGCTGTTTCTAATTAGCTATAATCTCCAGGGAAAATACGTTCGGAAAAAATGAGAACCAGTTGGCCAAAAATCTCGCGCCAGCCGCTGATTTTCCCCCATTTAATGGTGATGTCTTGAATTGCTAAATACAGGGACTTTAATAGGGCGGTATCCGACGGATAGGCCGCTTTGGCTTTGGTGACTTTCCGCAAGCTGCGGTTGAAATTTTCAATCCGGTTAGTGGTATAAATAAGCCGCCGAATGGCCGGAGGGTACTTAAAGAAGGTACTGAGTTCTACCCAGTTTTTTCGCCAGGAACGCAGGGCTGCTGGATATTTCTTACCCCAATTTTCTTCAAAAGCATCTAGTTCCATAAGTCCAGCTTCTTCAGTTGGGGCCTGGTAGATTCTTTTCATTTCTGAGGTATAAGCCTTTAAATCTTTATGGCTTACATAGCGCATGGAGTTACGAACTTGATGGACTATGCAACGTTGAATATCTGTTTGGGGATAAACGGTATGTATAGCTTCACTGAAGCCGTTTAGTCCGTCCACTGAAGTAATAAGTATATCTCTAACTCCCCGATTTTTTAGTTCATTCATGATACTGAGCCAGTATTTGCTGCTTTCCGACTCACCGATCCACAGGCCGCAGACATCTCTGTTACCATCCAGATCGATTCCAATTGCTATGTAAACGGCGCGCTGCTTTACCAGACCTTCTGTCCTGACTGGATAATGAATAGCGTCAAAAAACATCATTGCGTAGAGCGGTTTTAACGGTCGGTTTTGCCATTCTTTTATCTCGGGAAGTATTCTATCTGTGATTTTGGAGATGGTTTCTGCTGATACTTCTGCTCCATAAAGAGACTCTATATGTGTACTAATATCTCGTGTACTCATGCCTTTAGCATACATGCTGATAATTTGATTATCCAACCCTTGTATATCCCGTTTGTATTTGGGAACAATCTTGGGCTCAAATTCACCTTTGCGATCGCGGGGCACGTCTATATCGATCGGGCCGTATTCCGAACGTAGTGTTTTGGGGGAGCTGCCATTCCGACTATTGTCAGTTGCCTTATTCTCGCTATCATTTTTTGCATAGCCCAAATCAGCTTCTAATTCGGCTTGCAGCATAGTTTCGACTGTATCACCGACTAAATCGGCCAGAGCCCCTTTTAAGTCATCCGTGCTCTTAATATCATAAGCCTGGATAAACTCCTGTAACCAACCTTCCGGTAATCTTTTTCTACGTCTCTCTCGCTTTTTCTTTTCCATAAACAAAATCCTCCATTTGGTTTTATTTTACCATCTGAAGGATTTACACAAATATTTTTACATTCTCTTTTAACACCTTATTCCTGTAGTCCTTTCCATTAGTCGTAAACGAAGCATACTTTGCAGAATACTGATAATTCAGCACTTCTACGTATCGTCTCGACATATTCCTATTACGCACTCCACATGTGTGGTCTGCACCGTCTATATGGATATGAATTCCACAACTTGTGTTTGCAAAACCTCCAGCCTTGCGAAGCCTCCTTATCAATTCCTGCAGGGTTTCAATGTCTTCGCGGTATGTCAGTATCGGGCTTACCAACTCGACGCTATATTCCCGGCCAGCCGCCACAATCCTGCCGTTTTCCTTTTTCTGAGTCCGGATGCTCCCGTCGCTCATGAATTTCCATATCCGTCCATCCGGTGCAATAACCTTTTGGGTATCGTAATAATCTCCGCTGGATTCAACCCTCCCTCCAAGAAAAGCTGCTGCAGTTTTTGCCGCTTGTTTTCTTGTCATCCCCGTCAATTCTACCTCGATTCCAAATCTCGTTGTAAGCATTGCGCTTTCTCCTCGCTTTCTCTGTGTTTTTTGCCCTTTGGCAGTGTACATTAGGCCATTGAAAACACAGGATAGCAAGGCAATTCTGCGTGAGTTTCCACTGGATTTTGAACAATTTTACACATCTTGAATTGTGTACATTTACAGCTTTCTGATCACATCTATACCATAGGCTACACCCAAAGAAGAACCGCAGTCCCAGTTGATATGAACAGTTCCGATATCATCCACGAAAGATACTGTTCCTTGGTCTCCCGGTTTCAGCTTAGAATACGGATCATCCATGCAGATAAGCTCAACACGTGTTCCCGGCGGATACTGCTCTTTAATGCGAAGGACTGTTTCTTTTGAAGGGAAGCCTCTTGCACTCATAGTTCGTCCTCCTCTCCAGGATAATATGCGGCATACTTTGGGTAATCTCTACCATCCGGCATTACCAACACTCCATCAGACCGTCCCCGCTGCTTAACCAGCAGGCAACGCCACACTCCATCCTCATTAACGTGACAAAGCCCTTTATTTTCCTCAATGAAAATGCGATCAACACATAGGTCGGCAACGAAGTTATCATAATCAATCTTTGATAGCTCGATAGTTTTTACAACTACAAATCGTTTCCTCGTCTCATACCGATGCGGCACTTTTAAATCCTCTATTCTAAACGGATGCTTGACAAAGAAGGCGGTGCTATGAAAAACATTCATTTTCGTCCACCGCCTTTACTCTGCCTTTCCGATACGCCCCGTTACCGGACAGCCTTGAAAGTAACACCTTGCTGGGGTTTTCCCGATAAAACAGACAGTCCAGAGTTAGGTTTTCTTACTAAATCATAGTTTTGCTCAAAATCTCATAATTCTAGCTTTTTTAAGCCGCCTTTTGCTCTAAATAGCCTTTTCTAAATGTAGCTGGTGAAAGGTATCCCAGCGCTTGGTGTCTTCTTTTACGGTTGTAAAATACTTCTATATACCAAAAGATGTCCCAGCGGGCCTCCTCCCGTGTCATATAACGTTTATGGTAAAGCATCTCGCATTTTATAGTACTGAAGAACGTTTCCGCACAGGCATTATCATAGCAGTTACCTTTCCGGCTCATACTGCAGATCATTCCGTGTTTCTTAAGGGTTGCCTGGTATTCTCTACTGCAATATTGCACGCCTCGATCAGAGTGGTGAATGATTCCCTTGGGTGGTTTATGCCGCCTCACAGCATTTTCCAGGGCTTTAATACAAAGTTCTGTTCTCATGTTACTATCCGTTGCCCAGCCTACTATTTCCTTGGTGAATATATCTTTTATCATAGCTAGATACAGCCAGCCTTCATAGGTGTATATGTAGCTGATATCCGTTACCCATACGGCATTCGGTTTATCCGTCTTAAAGTTCTGATTTAAAAGATTTTCCGTTACTGGTAGTTTATGATTAGAATTCGTTGTTACTTTAAATTTCTTTTTGCGTTTGGCATATAACTTGTTTTTCCGTTGGATTTCGTAGAGTCTCTTACGGCTACAGTTGGGAAACTTCTCTCTTACATCAGCAAGGAGTTTATCCAAACCACACATACCATGGCATTCTTTATAGCTCTTCCGGGCAATTTTAAGTATTTCTTGGTTCTCAAGCTTACGTTTGCTTGGGAGCCGGTCTTTCCAATCATAATAGCCGCTCCGCGATACTTCGAGGACCTGGCACATCTTCTCAACCGGAAACACGGAGCTGTGTTCCTTGATAAATTTATAGCTTACTTCCGGTTGTTTGTCGCGAAGATGGCCGCAGCTTTTTTTAATATTGCTACAGTCTCCTCTAAGTCAGCTGTTCTTCGCTTTTCAGCCCTTAATTCAGCTTCCAACTCAATTAGTCTTGCTTTATCAGAAGATTGTTTCTTGTTATCTCGTAGCCAATTTCTCAAGGTTTGGGGATTCACCCCCAGGTCCTTTGCCACACTGGCAACTGATCTGCCGCTTTCTTTCACCAATCTGGCTGCATCCGCCTTAAATTCCGCGTCATAACGCTTTCCCTTGTTCCCCATTTGTTAATCCCTCCACAGTTGTTATTTTACCTAACTACTGTGTGTCCGACAAATCGGGTATAGGTCATGCGTTCAGTTTTGAAGTTATCACCTATAAACCCCAACCTAAGCAGGAAACAGCGAAAAGCATATTTTTCATTATCTGTTGGTTTTTCTTTTCGTAGTACTCGCTTCTGTAATTTTGCCTGTTCTGCCATCTGCTTTGCCAGCGTTATATAGGTCTGCACTTCATCAGCATTTAAAGTCGCGTTCCAGAAAGGGAAGGAAATCTCATCATTTTCAGCTAAGGCTACAAGTTCCCTTTCAATCAACATCGCCTTCTTTATCAATGTCTCTTTGCTGGCCAGCATATTATTTAGGTTTTCAAGGCTAATCGCGCTAAAACCCTCCAACGAAAGAGTAATTGTCATGGTCCCCTCTGCTGAAAAGCCCTCCACATTCAACGTGTCAATAACTGAACGGATGGTTTTTATTTCATTGAGACTGATTTTCGGTGAGTGAACCACACTGTCCCTGTCAATCGTCCAACTGCCAGCAGATTTTTCGTCTTTAATCTCATACAAAAACTCCGGTGCTCCGGCATAGCGCACCTGGCCTTCAAGGGCTTCAGCTATGACCGAGGCAATGGCTTTTCTCTCCTGACCGACAATCTTCTGTGAAAAGCGAAAGCTGTTATTGCTCATGCCATACACCTCCCCTCAAATAAGCTAAAACATTTTTGATTCCCATAAAAAATCCCACCTTTCCTTTTTGGTGGGGTACATTAACGCTCTGTTTTGAGGGGAAAGCAAGGACATTTTTAATCAATCTGTGTTTCCGCGTAAGGTATTTTTTCACTACCTGTTACCAAGAATACTGAATCTGCGCCAAATTGTGAAACATAGCGCTTTACAATCACATCGCAGTATTTCGAGTCAAGCTCCATCATAAAACAAACCCGCCCGGTCTGCTGTGCCGCAATCATTGTCGTACCAGAACCACCGAACAGGTCAAGAGTTAAATCTCCAATATGGGAACTATTGAGCATTGCCTTTGCTACAAGCGATACCGGCTTCATGGTAGGGTGTTCCTCCGATACTTTAGGACGGGGTATCTCCCAAACATCTGACTGTTTACGGTCTTTAAGCGGGCAAAGGCGTGTTCCTTCAAGCCAACCGTACCAGATCGGCTCGTACTGGGTATGATAGTCCTTTCTTGACAGTACCAAGCTGTCTTTTTTCCATATAATTGTGCTCGACCAGTGATACCCTACCTCCCGCATGACGTTCATCAAACTGCCCCATTCCTGAGCACTCATTACTACATAGGTCATGCATCCGGCTTCGGAAACCTCTTTCATGCATTTAAAAGCGCGCAATAAAAAAGCGCCGAATTCTTCGGTGCTCATATTGTCATTTAGAATTTGTCTTGGCTTCCAGCTTGGATGCCTGGTATCTGAACCGTAATCAACATTCCAGGGTGGGTCGGTGAAAACAAATCTCGCCTTTTGTCCGTTCATCAGCTTTTGCACATCTGAAAGCATGGTGCTATCACCGCACATCAGACGGTGGCTGCCAAGTACCCATATGTCGCCCTTTTTGGTAACCGGAGTTTTAATCTCTGCAATTGCCTTTTCTGTATCGAAATTATCTTCTTTGACATTAGCGGTTGTTTTATCACGGAACAACTCATCAATTTCCGAAGCATCAAACCCGGTAAGAGAAACGTCAAAACCATCTTCATTTAAATCCATAAGCAGATCGGTCAAAAGCGGAATATCAAACTCGCCACTGATTTTATTCAGTGCAACATTGAGCGCCTTTTCCCGCTGTTCATCCAAATCAACTACAACACAGTCGATCTCCTTATACCCCAAAGCTGTAAGTACTTTATAACGCTGATGTCCGCCGACAATATTCCCGGTGCGTTTATTCCATATAACCGGCTCTACATATCCAAACTCTTCAATGGATCGGCGGAGTTTCTCGTATTCAGGATCGCCCGGTTTTAAGTCCTTCCGCGGGTTATATTTCGAAGGTTTTAGTTTTTCTGTTGGTATTTTCAGTATATCCATAAATCTTAACCCTCCAGTTTGATGGCTTTTTCACCGGTGAATTCCTCCCAGCGCTTAACAGCTAAATCACAGTAAACAGGGGATAACTCCATTGCGTAGCATTTACGCTCGGTCTGTTCAGCCGCAATTATAGTAGTTCCGCTACCAGAGAACGGCTCAAGCACAATACCGCCTTTGTCGCTGTGCATTTTGATGCACCGCCATGGAAGCTCCACAGGGAACATTGCAGGATGCTCCTTGTTTGCCCGTACAGTGGTCATCTCCCATATCCCAGCATAACCCCATTTCTTGCGTTCTTCCTTTGTAAGCCGTTTCACAAATTTATAACTGTGTCCCGCAAAGGCTGAAAGCCATACATATTCCTGATCGTTATATTCCTCAACTTCTCCTTTATTGCTGAAGGCTGAAATATACTCATACTGCTGAACCGGCTTGTTTGAAACAAGATGATAAGGTCCTACACCGAAATTTTGCCCTTGTTTCTTCCAAATGCGGATCCAGATAGGGCGGTAACCGTTTTCCAAAAACATGTTCACGCTGTAAACACTGGTGGGTTCAATAAACTGAGAGCCGGTGGCATAGAGATCACCTAAGTTCCAGCAGACAATATCTGCATACCTGCACAGGTTTCTAATCACTGGGCGTACTGTCTCGAACCATGGTTCAATCCCGGCCTTTTCATATTCTTTGCCTACCCCATATGGAGGGGAAGTCACTGCCATCTGTGCGTGACACCCTTCCATCAACTTCTCAAAATCCTCATCCTTAGTAGAGTCGCCGCACATCAAGCGATGATTCCCGAGAAGCCAGATATCGCCCCGCTTCGTTACAGGCTCGCGCTGCACAATTTCCCCATGCGCTTTATCTATGTCAAAGCTGTCTTGTATCGCCTCTTTGGAGTACCATCGGTTAAGCAGTTCGTCTATTTCAGAAGCGTCAAACCCTGTAAGCGAAACATCAAATGCACCTGCGTCCAACTCAGCCATCAGTTCAGCCAGTTTATTCTCGTCCCACTCTCCCTGAATCTTATTAAGAGCAAGATTAAGCGCTTTTTCTCTCTGCAGGTCAAGATCTACAACGACGCAATCTATCTCTGTCTGTCCCAAGTCCAGCAAAACCTTTAAGCGTTGATGCCCGCCTACCACATTACCTGTTTTTTGGTTCCAGATAACAGGCTGTTAGCGGTAAAATAAAATACAGCAAAAACGGCCACATAAAATACAGCAATTTCGGCCACTGAGTACAGCACCCTCGTTGGAAGAAATGGGATATGTTACCATAAATACAGATCTCATTTCAGGGAGGAGTGCTTCATGAAAAGGTGGCCTATGTATACAGAACTGCAGTCACTTAAAAACCTCGGTTTCAGCAAACGCCAGGTCGCTGAAAAGCTCCAGGTGGACTTTCGAACTGTGTCCAAGTACTGGGATATGGACCCAGACTCTTTTGAAAAGACCATTATGAACCGCCGACGACAACGTGACCTGTCCCTTTACGAAGGTGTCATCTTGGATTGGCTCCGTCAATACCCCGGCATGACCGCTTCGCAAGTGCTGGACTGGCTCAAGGAACACTACAGTGTTGCAGTATCAGAACGGACAACCCGGCGTTTTGTAGAGCAACTACGCAAGCAGCACGATTTACCAAAAAACACTGCAAAAGTGCGCCATTACCTGGCGATGGAAGACCCGCCAATGGGACGCCAGATGCAGGTGGACCTTGGAGTTGTTCATGTCAAGGATGCCCGCACTATCAGCTACCGGAAGCTGTATTGCGTGGCCTGTGTGCTGTCCCACTCCCGATACAAGTGGGGTGAATGGTTTACTGGCCCTCTGACCTCTGCACAACTGGTAGCAGCTCTGGAAGAATGTTTCGAGTATTTGGGCGGGATGCCGGCTGAACTGGTCTTTGATCAGGATAGGCTGATTGCCGTGGACGAAAACTACGGTGATATCATTTACACCAAGGAATTTGAGCAGTTCCGCCAGCGTATGAACTTTTCTATATACCTTTGTCGTGCTGCAGATCCACCAAGCAAGGGCCGCGTTGAAGCGGTTGTGAAATACTTCAAAAACCATTATGCCCGGCACCGTAAATTCATGGAGTTGGATTTATGGAACGACGATTTCCTGGCCTGGTTGGACAGGACCGGCAATGCCAGGGTGCATGGTACAACAAAAAAGATACCGGCAGAAGTCTTCTTACAGGAGAAGCTCTTCTTGAAACCGGTACCGTGCACAAGAAAAATGCTTACTCCTATTGTAACAAGACAAATTCACAAGGACAACACCGTCTTCTACAAGGGCTGCCGCTATACACTGCCGTTGGGTACCTTTAAACCCGGCAGACAGGTGCAGTTGGTGGAAGAAAACGGCATCCTGAAGATATTTGATGCTATAGACCCAGTATTGTTGGCAGAACACCCGGTATCTCTGGAAAGGGGCAGACTAGTACGCAACAACAATCATGCCAGGGATTACAGCGATACCCTGGATGTCATACAAAAAAGACTCCTGGAGCATATGCAAGACTTGGAAGGTGCTGAGCTTTTCCTCCAGCACATACGACAGCTTAAGGGGCGATATGTTCGCGACCAATTCAAGTTAATCGAGCGCCTACTGAAAGAATCCACGATTTCTGCTTTGCAGAAGGCTCTATCATACTGTATTACCAACAGCCTTTTCAGTGCTACGGAACTAGCTGATGCCTGCCGGTTCTTCGAAGGAGTCAGACAGCGGGAAATACAAGAACTTGAACAAAATCCCAAGGTGACTCTCCTCCCATCAGTAAAGACACAAAAGCGTCCGCTATCCGAATATGCGGAACTGGCGAAGGGAGGTGAAACACCATGAACCTTCTTTCAAGTGTACAAGAGCAACTATGCAGATTATCTATGAAGCATGCCTCAAAAGAATTGGAAGGCATACTTGAAAATGCACAACATCATGACTGGACTCCGTTACAAACCCTGCAGGCACTGCTCGCAATCGAACTGGAAAACCGCCAGGACAGCGGACGTTTACGCAGGCTAAAAGCTGCTAATTTCCCTTTCCACAAGACATTGGAGGACTTTGATTTCGGTTTTCAAAACAGCGTATCAAAACGGCAGATACAGCAGTTAGCCGAGATGGCTTGGCTTGAAGGCGCCTACAACATTATGTTTCTGGGACCCCCGGGGGTCGGGAAGACGCACCTTGCGGTGGCCTTGGGGATAGCAGCGGTAAACGCCGGCTACCGGGTATATTTTACTCAGATGGACCAACTGGTACAGTTTTTAAAGACTGAAACCATTTCGAGAAGAAGCAAACAACAGTTAAGGGCTCTTTACAATGCAAATCTGGTTATCCTGGATGAGGTGGGTTTCCAGCCCATCTCTCGCCAGGAGGCGAACTTGTTATTTGGGTTAATTAACCGACTATATCAACAAACCTCGGTGATTCTGACGTCCAATAAGGACTTCGAGGAATGGGGAGAATTTTTGGGTGATCCAGTCATTACAACGGCCATGCTTGACCGACTTATGCACAAGTGTGAGCTGTTCAACATGACAGGTGATAGCTACCGGCTTAAGCATAGGGAATCGATATTCCAGTAGTATCAGAATTTCCAGTTTTACAGGTGGTTGAGTGCTGTATTTTTATTGACCGTTAACACAGGCTCCACATAGCCAAATTCCTCTATTGACCGTTTTAGCTTTTCATATTCCTTATCGCCAGGTTTTAAATCCTTGCGCGGGTTGTATGCTGCTGGATTAAGTTTTTCAACAGATATTTTTTGTATGTTCATGCTGCATTCTCCTGTTCAATATTTTCTTAAGACCCTTTTTTGCGCCCTCACAATCTCCGTTTATTACTTGTCCCCGCAGAGTCTTAAACTGCTGCTTCGTTAAATGGTCTTTATATTTTCTTAGTTCCCTAAGAAAGATTGAATTTGTTTTATGCATCAGCCACCCCTCCTGGCTGTCAGTAGTTTTTCCATAACATCATCGTGAGGAGTAGCCCCCTTGTATTCGGTAGCACAGTTTTCCCGCACGACTTGATAAATTTGATACCACAGGTTATTGGCCTGTTTCATAAAGCTTTGACTCATAGCCACATAAGGTGACGGGATGGCATTGCCAGTTGTCGGATGCTTAGCAAGAAAGCCAAATTCAGTGATACATTCCTCGCACTGGATCCACCGCGCCACGCTCTGGGCATATTGCTCTATAAGCTGCGCAGGTATAAGATGAACACACCTGCGTTCCTTAAGCCACTGCCATGTTTTTTCATATATTTCCACCGCCAGTGTTGTTTTTCCGTTCTTCTGCTTTGCAGCAAGATAATCCCTCGGTGGCGGCATGCTCTCTCCTTCCAGTTCTGCAGCATCCGTAAACTCCATTACCATGAGCTTTCGTCTGCCGGGGTTTCCTTCCAAAATCTTATCCGCCAGAGGCTTTTTCTTCTGTCCTGCACCGATACGTGCCCCGCCGCGGTTGGTACCGTCCTTTGCCATACACATCACCTCGATTCATGTAAAAATAAACAGGGGATATACCCCGTTTGAAACTGCGATTTTTCGCGCGTGACCCCCCGCCCGTTGCACAAAACTGCTTCACCAGAGATTTTGACCCCCCTACCGTCTTGCCCATCTCTCCCCTTCGCGGGCAGTGATCGATGAGTGACATTGTTTGCACAGACTCATAAGGTTATTGTCTGCATTGGTTCCGCCTTTGGATAAAGGGATAATATGATGTACCTCTTCGGCTGGTGTAAGCCTTCCGTACTTTTGGCACTCCTCGCAAAGCGGATGCTCTGAGATATATCTGTTCCTGATGCGTTTCCATCTCCGGCCATAGCGTTTTCTTGTTTGGGGATCTCGTTCGTATTTGTTGTAATAAGCATCCACTTGCCTTTGATGCATGTCACAGTACCTTCCGTCCGTCAGTTCAGGACAGCCGGGAAAGGAGCAAGGCCTTTTTGGTTTTCTTGGCATCTGGCCACCTCCTTTACGGGTATAAAAAAAGCCCTCACAGGTTCATCCCATGAAGGCTTATTCATAACTTTTCACAATACCATTATATTTGGATTTATAATGAATTTCATCTCATAAAAATCTCATCTTGAACACTGAATAGCATATTATTTACCCATGGCATCCTACCATTATAATATTTATCCGAAATATACCGCTGCATATCGGGTGGTAAAGCTGCAAGCAAAAGATAAGCCTTTTTCCTATCTTCCTCTAACTCCTGGGGGCTTTTATAGAAGGAACATTTATCTTGCAAGCACTTGTGTACAGTCAGGATATTGCAGCCATTCCTTCCGTTACTGCCAAAACAATTATCGTACATCTTTCCTCACTCCTGTTTTATGGCATAAAAAAAGCCCCGAAGGGCTTATGCGTTTTAAATGTCATTTTTTCACGATATCATTATATATTGGATATCTGTGTTTTTCATCTCATGAAAATCTCACCTTAAAGGAAGCTAAAAATATTAGTTTATTTGTTCAAAGATAGCTTTCGAATATACTTCTATATCTCCAGGAGTAAGCATGTTGAATTTTTCTTTTACAGCTACAAAATATTTCCCGATCAATTCTTTGGGTATTACACGATTAGAATGCGCATCCACCGGCAAACCGTCTCTAGTATGCCGCCATGGTTTCTCCAGATGCGTAAACTTCTCTAGCGTTTTTCCGCTATAACAGCAGAAGTTCTTAATAACGCTATCCAATATCGCTTTTTCAGCAGTTGTAAAAACTGATTCATCGAAAGCTTCAACACTCTCAATGGGGTCAAACCGATAAGATGAATACCTGTTATATATATCTCTGTAAACCGGTCCATGAACCCACGCCTCACAGTCTTCTTCAAAAAGAAACCGTCCTTCAAAAGCATAATAAAAACCCTGGACATAATATAGCGCCTTTTGTAAAGCTAAAGGAGTTATGTCCTCGCATTTATAAAGCAGATATTGGATAATTGAGTCCAGCTTTGAACCCGTTTTGTTTTCTTCCCCAAGCAGTTCCTGTACCTTCCGCTTACTTTTTTCATATGCCTGCAGAGATTTTAAATTGTCCTTATTTTTCTCCAGTAATTCTTTATAATACGCTGGATCATCATAAATCTTTTGAAGAATATCTGAATACTGTTTTGTAGGCATATCACCTTCACAATATCTCGAAAAAGTCATTTCTCCCCAACCTAAAAGCAATGATAGGGGACGTTTTCCAATATTGTATTTCTGAGGTATTTCTAATATCTTCTCCAGCGAAATAATGCCGTTTTTTTGACGGTACGTGTCATACAAAGCCTTTAGATTTTCGTCCTCTATATCCGCTACATAGACTTCGCTCCCACATTCCGTACAAACAGCCTTCTTTCCAGTATACTCATATTCTTCGCCTTTAAGTTTACCCTTAATTGTTGCTGTTTCTACCATGTATTCGACATCTCTTCTGCATTCCTCGCAAAATGTCTTATTCCTATTCATAAGGCGGCCTCCTTTCAAACTCTCAAACTTTCTGATTGATCATCGAAAAAGATAATCAATCGGCTTGTTTCGCTTATGAAACGATATAACAACCACTCGTTTTCCACTTTCACTATCAATTAGATTAAATTTCGTATATATATCAACTAACTCCTCGATGCCATCAAAGTTAAATAACGTAACCTGGGGACAAAATACATATAAAACCTCATGTTCAAATCCTACTTTCGTATTTTGCAATGAATGGCAAAAATCTTCTGTTTTTATTTTCAGTAAAATCTCCTTTTGCCTTCTGCTGTTTAGATTATATTCATTTATAAAATCTATGTTTTCTTGTCTATTCTCATTTTTTGATATAATGAATCTGCCCTCTCTAATACAGTCATGTATCATTGCCAAAATCTCATTAATCTGTTCCCAGGTATAATTCTGATTATAGTGCTGATTCATTGCATCACCTCTTTTGTGATACAATGATACTATATTATATGCCTTTTGTCAAGATTTATGCATCAATTAGTGCATTATTTAAATCTAATTGATTTTTTTATTAAAGAGCGTATACTATAGATAACAGTTCCTACGAGCTTATATTAGGCGCAATACAGTAGGCCATTAAAAATACCCACTTAGGTAGTTCGTTCTATCTAAGTGGGTTCCTATTTAACATGCAGCTAATGTTATCTTAAACTACTTCCCGTATAAAAGCAGTGCCAGATGATTAAGTGCCTTATCCTTCCTGCGGTACACCTGTGCTCTTTCAAGAAACAGCTTCTCTCCGATGTTTGCTACAGCTTCTGTCTTGCTCACATCATTAACAAAAAATTCTGTCAGTATAAACTGTTCTTCCTCCGACAGGGCGTCCCAAGCAGGCTTGAACCATTCCATATATTCCAATGCCCGTCTGTAACGTTCTTTCAACACATCAATCTCGTCAAGGCAAGCAGCAAGGCGTTCTTCGCCGCTTTTGGGATTGTGTTTGCCCGGAACTCCGGTAATCTTTGCACTATGAGGGCTTGTCATACGGGTTTCAATTTCATATATATCCTCATCACTGTATTCGATAATGTACTGCATGCTGCTGTAATCTTTCAAAGCTTCAACAGCAGCCGCTTTTTTATCTAAATACTGCCATGCAATCAGCACATATCACACCTCCAAAAAATCAAGATAAAAACCTTGATCTTTGAAGCAGTGTGCTTTTTTGCGTTGCTTTGCAGTGCTTTGTTTCCTTGTTCGTTATGTCTTCGTTCTTTATAGAAGGCCATGCTTTTCCAGAATAACCTTCACCTCATCTACCGAATGGACAACCGCTGCCACTCCTCCTGCATTGAGGATTTTCCTTATAGTTGCTTCCTGCAGTTTTGTTGCCTTTCCCGATGGGGTTTTTATTTCAAAAGCTATAAACCGTCCATTTACACAGGCAATAATGTCTGGTATCCCCGCTGTCCCGTACATACCACCATGTTCCTTCCAACAGAAACACCCCGGTACTGTCTTTAAGTACCGCAGTACTTTAGTCACAATACTTCTTTCAGACATAACCGCTCATCCTCCAAAAATGTTACCTTTTTCCCTCTTATAACTATAAACGCTAAACTAAAACTGAACCAGGTAAGAGAAAAACGCTAACAAAAAAGTGGACCACCCTGCTACACCAATCCCCTATCATTGAAAGTGCAAAAGAAACAATGTATGGGGGATGTAGGAGTGATCAGAGTGGACCAATATGATGATATCAGACAAATGTATCTTGTGGAAGGCATGTCTCAACGAGCCATTGCCAGGGAGTTAGGAATATCTCGAAATACCGTTAGGCGTTATTGCGAGGGAGAGAACGTACCCTGGGAGAGAAAGCCCGTAGATCGGGCAGCAAGTGTTATCACGCCTGAGGTAATAAATTTCATAAAATCTTGTTTTGAGGAGGATGCCCAAAGCCCAAATTCTAAGCAAATACATACTGCGCAGAGAATTTACCAACGTTTATGTGAGGAAAAAGGATTTACTGGAGGAGCATCCACTATTCGCCGCGCCGTTCGAGAGCTCCGGGAGAAGCAACCCAAGGTCTTTGTACCCCTGTCCTTTGACCCCGGCGAAGCCATTCAAGTTGACTGGGGACAGGCCACAATCATTCTAAACGGAGTAAAAACCCAAGCCCACATGTTTTGTATGCGACTATGCCATAGCATCGCTCCATTTGTCATAGTCTACCCCACTGAGCGGGAAGAGTCCTTTTTGGAGGCGCATATCAAAGGATTCAATTTTTTCGGTGGAGTAGGTCGTGACCTGATCTATGACAACTTGAGAACGGCGGTTAAAGAAGGATGGGGAAAAACTGCTCGAGAGCAAGACAAATTCGCAGCATTTAGAGCCCATTACGCATACCGGCCTCTGTTCTGCAATCCGGGTGAAGGTCATGAGAAAGGATTAGTTGAAAACCTGGTCGGCTATGCAAGAAGAAATTTTCTAGTTCCCATTCCTCAAGTAACTAGCTTTGAGGAGCTCAACCAACTCCTGGAACAACGATGCACTCGATACATTGAACACCACCATGTTAGAGGACGAGACATGAGTGTCAAAGAGGCCTTTGCACTTGAAAAGAGGGCACTCCTGGCACTGCCCGTAAAACCCTATGAAGCAAGAAAAACAGCGGAGGTCAGAGTAGACTACTTTTCCACCGCTCGCTTCGAAACCAACTGTTATTCGGTACCAGTCAAATTCGCAGGCAAAAGAGTAACTGTAAAAGCCAGCGGTTTAGAGGTTAAGATTTACTACCGGGGAGAAGAAATTGGATCCCATTCACGCTGCTATCTAAAACACAAGACAATTTATCAATTAAAGCATTACCTCCCTTTGATTGAACAACGTCCTCGGTCGGTATTTCATGCCAGGCCGGTAAAGGAGGCAAACATACCTGAACAAATATATGCTTATGCTAATAGGCTGCCAAACCCTGATAAGGCCATGGTAAGACTACTGCGTTTAACGATTGATCACGGAGTGGACGCTGTATTAAATGCCATAAAGGGAGCCCAGGCCAAGCAGCATTACTCTATCGATGTTCTTCAATTTAACTTAAAACAACACGGAAAGGTTACCCAGTTACCCATTAAGGGGCCAACCGTTAATCCTGTCGATATTAGTGCCTATGATCAGCTTATCAAAGGGGGTGTAGTCTGTGAACCCCGAACAGGAAGTCATTAAGCTTTATGCTAAACAGCTGAAGCTTGCAACTTTGGTTAATATCGATGATCTTATCCGTCAGGCTGAAGAGAATAGTCAGGGATATGCTACATTTCTAAGTGAAGTATTAAAGCGGGAGATTCATCAACGAGAGGAGAATAGACAAAGGCGACAAGTGCGTCAGGCCAGGTTTCCCTTGGCAAAGTCCATCGATACCTTAGAACTTAATCGCTTTGAAAAAGTAGAAGAAGCTGTCATATGGCAACTAGCTACCGGTGATTTTGTTAAGCACCGGGAAAATGTCATCATGATAGGTAACCCAGGTAATGGCAAAACCCATTTGGCAATAGGCCTTGGCCGAAGGATGTGTGGCCTTGGCTTTAAGGTTAGATTTTACAATGCAGGTAATCTAGTAGCCGAGCTGACCGAAGCTCAACATGCCCGATCCTTGCTTAAGCTTGAGAAAAGCCTAACTAAGCTAGACCTGCTGATTCTGGATGAGCTTTCTTACTTAAGTTTTACACGTGATCAATCTGAACTTCTGTTTCACGTCTTGTCGGAGCGAAATGAACGAGGGAGTGTGATAATAACAACCAATTTAGAGTTCTCGCGATGGACAGAAATTTTCCCTGATACTATGTTAACCGCAGCTCTCATTGATCGATTAACTCACCGAGCTTATATCCTAGATATGAACGGGCCATCTTACCGGCTAGAGCAACGAATGAAGCAATGAAGCCCAAAAAATGGGAAAGGTGGTGAGAATTAGACACGACAATCTATTATAACTGGACCCGTTGTGAGCAAGTGGCTCACTTTTAAATGAGCACAAGTGGCTCAGTTTTTAATGAGCAGGGTGGTTCACTTTTTAGTTGACATTCGCACTTTGGCGCAGGAAAATATTTCTGATTTCCTCATTGTCAATATTTATGTACATGTCGCGGTAAGTCTTGACATCGCCAAAAACGTGTTCATCAATAATACTTACCAAACCATATAGTTCCATCAACGAGTTTTGGAGCGGGGTAGCAGTAAGCAGCAGTTTTTTTTTGTTAGCCAGGGCAATCTTTAAAGTATTGCCAATGATATTAGATGGTTTATATACATTGCGTAGCCGGTGCGCCTCGTCCATCACCACTAGGTCCCACGAAACTGACGCAATTTCGTCTGCCATTTTTGCCGCAAAGTGATAAGAACAAATCACAACTTTATCCTTTGTTTCAAATGGACGCAAACAACCCGCACGTTTCATCTGATTATAGTTTTTGCTTTCCAGTATAATGGACTTTATGTAAAACTTCTCATCAAGCTCAGATAACCACTGATTACGTAGTGAAGCAGGGACAATGAGCAATATCCGTCGTTTACGTTCCGCCCAGTACTGGGCAATAACCATGGCCGCCTCGATAGTTTTTCCCAAACCAACTTCATCCGCTAATAAAACACCATTAGACAGCGGCGAGCGGAGCGCAAACAAAGCTGCATCAATTTGATGTGGATTCAAATCCACCTTTGCTCCAGACAATGAGGAAGCAATTTTTTCTATACTGTTGCTCGGACGTTTCAATGTCAACTGAGTTGCATAATACTTTGAGTGATAAGGTGTATACAAATATAATCTCCCCCACCCCAATAGCAATTGAATTATTTATTTTCTACATTCTTATGAGTATACCGCTTATCTTCCGGCTTCTTGGCACTAATAGGCAAAACCCACATATTTCCAAGACGCATTGCTCCTTGAATCCGTCCCTGCGCACATAAAACCTGCACTCGGCGGACGGTAATATTCCATTTTTGGGCAGCTTCTTTTGCGGTCATATACTCCATTATTTCACACCTCTAAAGTGTATAATTACCCAAAAATATTATATTCGTAAATGCGAATAATTTCAAGGAGAGTTACTATTCTCCATCATAATCTTTACATCCATCCTGTCTCCTCAACCCCTATCAAAAATGCCCGTTATCTAATCTGTCAACTCAACCCTACCAATTTTTGAGTTCAAATTTCACTCAAAAAATACCCCGT
This sequence comes from Syntrophomonadaceae bacterium, assembly GCA_050949885.1. Lineage (GTDB taxonomy): Bacteria > Bacillota > Syntrophomonadia > Syntrophomonadales > Syntrophomonadaceae > JBMNGO01. The sequence goes on from JBMNGO010000008.1 coordinate 25,448, forward strand.
CGATATGTTTCCATGTACGTATTTTAGCCCTTTAGGTCGAGTAGGCAACTGGATGTAAATTCGGAAACCCGCTTAAATAAACACTTACAGCCTTGACATCAATACTACGACTCAACATGGCTGGTCTGGGGAAACATATCAATGGGTTGAACTTTTGCGACCTGGAATTGTTCTTGTTGAAAAAGGGCCAGATCTCTGGCTAATGTTGCCGGATTGCAGGAAACGTATATTATTTTTTCCGGGTTGGTCTTTACTATTTCCTTTATCACTTCTTTTGAAGCTCCGGATCTGGGAGGATCAAGAATTACTGCATCAAAAGGCTCCTTCAGGTTTCCCAGGATTTTTTCGCAGGGGCCGGAGAAGAACCGGCAATTGGTGATGCCGTTTAATAAGGCATTGTTTTGGGCATCGATTACGGCCGGGGGATATTCCTCGATACCCACTACTTCCCTAACCTTATTTGCCAGGTTCAGGGCAATGTTTCCCGAGCCGCAATAGAGATCCAGGACTCTTGTAAATCCTTGCGGTTCTAAAAACTCTTCCACGGTGCCAATGATTTTTTGGTTCTGGAGAGGATTCACCTGGAAAAAGGCTTGGGGAGATATGCGAAATTCGATTTCATTTATTCTCTCGGTCAGGTATGCTTCTCCATAATGGCAATATGTTTGGTTACCAATAACAGAATTGATGGAATCAAAAGCAGATGCCAGCTTTCTGATAATTTGAGCCTCTGGCAATGATTTTAGGCCGGACAAAACCAGCATTTTTCTCCCATCAAGAGATGATTGGCGAATAACTGCCTGGGCTTTATCCCCTATCTCCAGCATGGGAAGGAGTTCCCTTAGCGTTCCGGTAGCATCTTCCATTCCCCGGGAAATGATTTTGCAGGTATGGATGGGGATAATCTGATTGCTGCCCGACTTGTAATACCCCAGGACAGGCTGGCCTGATTGGTTTTTATTTATCTGCCAGGTCACCTTATTGCGATATCTCCATGGCTCTATCATTCCCAGGCATTTTTCCACCTGAGAATTTACCTTGCCAATGCGTACTAAGGCATCATTTACCGTTTGAGTTTTCAGGGCCAGCTGATTTTCATAAGAGGTATGCTGGTAAGAACAACCGCCACAGGCATAAAAGTGGGGGCACCAGGGCTCTACCCTTTGCGGAGATGGTTCAATAACTTTCAGCAGCCGGGCCATTCCATACTTTTTCTTATCAACTGTTAATTCAATTTCAACAGTCTCACCAGGCAGAGCAAACGGTACAAAAACGGCTTTACCGTTTATTTTGGCCACACCTTCGCCTTTATGGGTTATTCCGTTAATCTGACATATCATCTTAGGTTTCCCATTCTTTATTGTTTAATCACAGTCTTGAGGTTCACCATACCAGCCCATCAAGCGCCAGCAAACCGGCGCAATACGTAATACTTGGCGCGTTATAATAGGCCTTTAATACAAACCTATTCTAAGTATAACCTTATCTACAAAAGTTGGAACGCCTTTTGTGAGAATACCAGGACTAATAAAGAAAAGACTCAGCCAAATTAGAGTAGGGCTAAACTTTTGCTTATATCAGCGAGGTTCGGAACACCATTTTGTATTTCAGACGGCAGCATAAAAGGGTCCCACTTTGCCCCTGGTATGGCCGACGACCAAAAACATGGCTTACAAGGAACGAAGTGACGAAGTAAGCAGTTCTACCCATGCAAGGATTGCCCAAGAAGGCGAGGGTAAACGAAACCTGATTGGCTGCAATCTACCTGATTGAGCATCACCTGACAAGAGAACCGTCTCCTTGTTATTTAGACCGCCAACCTCCATCAATAGTCAGCAGCTGACCGGTTACATAAGCGGATTCGTCTGAAGCCAGGTACAACATACCATAAGCGATATCATCACCCACACCCCATTTTTGCATGGGGACTTTTTCTGCAATCATCTCGTTAATGGCCGGATCATTGACCATATCTTTGGTCATGTCAGTGACTATAGCTCCGGGGCAAATCACATTTACCCGAACATTTTGTCTGGCCACCTCATTGGCAACTTGCCTGCTTAGCCCGATAACCCCATGTTTGGAGGCAGTATAGGCAACACCTCCGGCCATGCCTCCGGTGCCGGCAATTGAAGCTGTATTGATTATCACACCGCCGCCACCTTGCTTGATAAATTCTTGAATAGCGCGTTTACAGCCGTATAGAACACCTTTCAGGTTGATATTGATAATCCGGTCCCAAAGAACATCATCGATAGTAACAATGGATGAAAACTCATCAAAAACTCCTGCATTATTAATCATGATATCCAGTCGCCCAAAGGTTTCTACTGCCTTGCTGACAGCTGCATCCACATCTCTCCATTGGGAAACATCCCCAATTACTGCAACGGCTTGCCCGCCGTTACTCTTTATCCGGTTGGCGGTATCTTCAGCGGTTTTCGCATTATAGTCAACTATCACAACTTTGGCGCCTTCTTTGGCGAAAAGAAACGCCGTGGCCTGTCCCATACCAGCTCCCGCTCCTGTAATAACCGCTACTTTGCCCTCAAGTCTTCCCATTGGCACCATCCTTTCTGATAATTAGTTTTTTAATATACAAATATTTTGCTTCAATCAGATGGTCAATATTCTTTTACGGCGGGCAATTCCTTCCCCAACTTTTGTTGTATGATAGGAGACTTTTTTTGTTGACTTTTGCTATACTGAAACAGGGTAATAAAGTACCAGGATATGTAAGGAACCAGGTCAAAGGAGCATCAAGCAAATTACCCCCTTTCCTGCGTTTGTAAAAACATCAGAAAGAGCATTGGATAGGACGGACCACCTTCCCCTGTCATGCTTTGGTCATGGCCGTTTATTATGTGGTGAGTACATGGCTAATATGCTAATATGTAAAAAGATTTAATAGGGTTTCTATTGGGAGGTCTCATTTTTGATTGAAATTCATAACCTTACCAAAATTTATTACACCCCTCACCAGGAAATTAAAGCCCTGGACAATATAAACCTATCAATTAACCGCGGTGAAATATTTGGGATTATCGGACTAAGCGGTGCTGGTAAAAGTACTTTGATTCGTTGCATCAATATGCTGGAAAAACCCAGCCAGGGAACCATAATAGTTGACGGGCAGGATGTTACCTCACTCAGCAAAACCGGGCTTCGTATGGCTCGCCAAAAGATCGGCATGATTTTTCAGCAGTTTAACTTACTTTCTTCTCGTACAGTTTTCGATAACGTTATGTTCCCACTGGAAATAGCTCATGTACCTGTGAAGGAAGCGCGTCAAAAAGTGTCGGAGCTTTTGGAATTAGTCGGTATTGCTGATAAAGCCCGGGTTTACCCGGATCAACTCAGCGGAGGCCAAAAACAGCGGGTGGGTATTGCCAGAGCTCTGGCTAACAATCCTAAAATTCTTTTATCTGATGAGGCTACTTCAGCACTGGATCCTCAAACTACCCGTTCCATACTAAAACTATTGAAAGATATAAATGCTCAATTAAATTTAACTATTGTGCTTATAACCCATGATATGAACGTAATAAAACAAATCTGCGACCGGGTGGCAGTTATTGATGATTCGCGAATTGTCGAGGTGGGAGATGTGTTATCTCTGTTTTCCAATCCCGGTACCGATATTTCAAAAAGCTTCATAAATGCCATCGTCCAAAAAGATGACAGTGAGGGTTACACCGAAAAAATATTAAAAAAGCGCGATGCCTATTCTTGCCTGATTAGAGTATCTTTTATAGGCTCTTCGGCCGGCGACCCCATAATATCTTCCATGATCAAGAAATTTGGCATAGATGCCAATATTCTGTACGGTAACATTGATCAAGTAAAAGAAACGCCCTTTGGTCATCTTACTCTGGAGTTGATCGGCAACAAGGAAGCCGTTGAACAATCGATCCGCTACTTGAAGGCTAACGGCCTGGAAATTGAGGTGATGTCATAACATGTTCTGCTTCAGTATGGTAAGCACAGGAATACTTGGTGCTGATTTTTTTGCTGGTAACTCCTGGATGGTTGACGCAATATTGCTGGCAACCTGGGAGACTTTTTATATGGTGGCTATATCTACAGCTCTGAGTTATGTTTTTGGGCTTCCTTTGGGTGTCATTCTGGTTACTACCGGAGAGGGTCATATTTTGGAGAGTAGGGGGCTAAATAGCGTTTTGGGTGCTATTGTAAATGCAGTGCGTTCTATTCCCTTTATAATATTCCTAATCCTGGTAATTCCCCTTACTCGGGCAATAGTAGGCACATCAATAGGTACTACTGCTTCAATTGTACCCCTTACTTTGGCTGCTATTCCGTTTGTAGCCAGATTGGTGGAAACTTCTCTGCGAGAAATTCAGTGGGGCCTGATTGAAGCAGCATTATCTATGGGGGCTAATGCCTGGCAAATTATTACCAAGGTATTAATTCCCGAAGCACTGCCATCAATTATTTTGGGGGTAGCTATAACAACTATCAACCTGGTCGGTTATTCAGCCATGGCGGGTATAGTTGGAGGAGGTGGTTTGGGTACATTGGCGTATTATTACGGGTACCAGCGTTATGAAGACGTAATAATGTGGGTTACAGTAATAGTACTCATTTTATTTGTGCAGTTGGTCCAAATGCTGGGTGATAAACTGCAATCATTGACCATTAGCAAGAGGAGGTAAGGATAATTGAAAAAGGTTCTAGTTTTATTGTTAAGCCTGATGATACTCTCTCTGGGTGTAACCGGGTGCAGCAAGGAAGACAAGCAAAATAATGCTGGAAAAACTGAGGCTACTAAAATTGTAGTTGGCGCTACTGCAGTACCTCATGCGGAAATTTTAGAAGTGGTAAAACCTCTTTTGGAAAAAGAAAATATTAATCTGGAGATAAAAGTTTTCACCGATTATATACAGTTAAACCCTGCCCTCAAGGATGGCCAAATTGACGCCAACTTCTTCCAGCATATCCCCTATCTGGATGATTACAATAAGAACAACAATGCTGATCTAGTGTGGACAGTGAAGGTTCATAATGAACCCATGGGGGTATACTCCAATCGCATAACTAAATTGGACGAGCTGCAGGATGGAGCCCAGGTCGGCATTCCCAACGATGCCACCAATGGCGGGCGCGCTCTCATGGTACTGGAGTCTGCCGGGCTGATCAAGTTAACTGAAGGAGTCGGAGTAATGGCTACCATCAACGATATTGTTGATAATCCGAAGAACCTCGACGTTATTATGATGGATGCAGCTATGTTGCCTCGAACTCTTGAAGATGCAGATATATGTGTAATTAACAGCAATTATGCCCTGGAAGCCGGCTTAAATCCAGTTAAGGATTCCATATTTATGGAACCCAGTGATTCTCCTTATGCCAATGTACTGGTAGTTAAGGCCGAGGATAAGGAAAAGGAAGCTATAGTGAAGCTGGGTCAAGCTCTGCAATCTCCTGAGGTAAAAGATTTCCTGGAAACCAAGTACCAGGGAAGCTGTGTACCATCTTTTTAAGAAACGATTATATGAGGAGGCTGTCCCTAAAAAGGATGGCCTCTTTTTATATGAAGCGAGAAGAGTGACAAGGGGACGGCAGACTTGTAAATATGAAGTCAATTTACTTAAGTGGAGAGAAACTATAAAAAATCAGAGGGTTTTTTAAGGTTAATCCCTAAACACACCAGTAAAACCCTAAGTGGGACGAAAAAATTTGGGAATTAGTTTTCACACATTTTCACACAGTCTGACAGTTCTCTTGTCACTCTATCAGCTATATTAATTGGTAGCCTTTTTCGAATGCTAATAAATTGATTCCCAATGCCTTTTCCGGAACTAGCTGTTGAATGGCGTTTTTTACTTTTTCAGGGGAAAAGCCTGCTAAAGCTGCAAACATTCCTACCAGAACTACATTGGCAGCTTTGATATTGCCGCAGGACTGAGCAATGGCAGAAGCATCAACAACCCTGGTATTGGTCACTGCTTTGGCAATCTTATCCGTAATATCCCCGGGGTATTTTGCCTTGCCAGTCATAACCGGCAGAGGGTCAACTCGTTCATCGTTTATTATTACCATCCCTTCAGGTTGCAAATAATCCAGCCATCGGGCCGCTTCCAGCTTTTCAAAAGCCAAGAGATAATCCGCGTCACCTTTTTTTATTATGGGGGAATAGACCCGGGAACCAAAACGAACCTGGGAAACTACACTGCCACCGCGTTGAGCCATCCCGTGCACTTCAGAGACCTTGACATCATAGCCCATCGCTACTGCCACCTGAGCTATTATCCGGCTGGTGAGCAGTGTTCCCTGCCCTCCTACTCCAACTATTAGAACGTTTGTGTTTTGATTTTCCATAACTATCCCTCCACAACCTTGATAGCATCAAACTTGCACACCTGTGGGCACAGGCCGCAGGCCACACATGCATTGTTCATCCAGGCCTTCTTTTTGTTTTCATCAAAGCTTACACCGGTGCACCCTACCCTGAGACACATCTTACAGCCGGTGCACAGCTCATTATCCACATAAAATTGCTTATCCACCGGAGTTTGTCCTAACAGAAAACAGGGTCTTTTGCAGATAATAACAGAAGGTTCTCTCCGTTTTAGTTCTTCTTTAAGAGCCGTTTCCAAAGCTGTCAGATCCAGCGGATCAACTACTTTTACATTGTTTATCCCCAGAGCCCTCACTAGTTTCTCCAAATCCAGTTTAACGGTAGGCTCCTTCCTTATGGTCATCCCGGTAGCCGGGTGTTCTTGATGACCGGTCATGGCTGTTGTATCATTATCCAAAATTAAGACGGTGGAGGTTCCCTTATTATATACAATGTCGATCAGGCCGGTTATTCCCGAATGGACAAAGGTTGAATCACCGATAACTGCCACTACCTTACCGGCAAATTCCTCACCCCGGGCTTTCTCCATGCCCATAGCCATACCGATGCTGGCTCCCATGCAAATACAGGTATCCATAGCATCCAGAGGACTCAAAGCACCCAGGGTATAACAGCCAATATCCCCCATGACCGTTACTTTTAGCCTTTTGAGAGTATAAAAAACTCCCCGATGAGGGCATCCAGCACATAATAAAGGCGGCCGTCCGGGAATTTCCTTGTCCAATCCTGGTCCCTCCTGTATATTGGCGCCTCCCAGACGCTGAGCCAGAAATTCCGGACTGTATTCCCCGAGACGGGACAGGATATCTTTGCCCTGGACTTTTATTCCCCATGCTTTAAGCTGGTTTTCAATTACCGGTTCCAATTCCTCTACTACGATCAGCTGCTCCACCTCATCGGCAAAGGAACGGATCAGCTTCTCTGGTAGCGGGTTAACCAGCCCCAGTTTTAATACTGAAACCTGGGGAAGTGTTTCTTTTACATACTGGTAGGATACACCACTAGTTATAATGCCCGTCTTCTTATTGCCCCACTCGATTCTGTTTAAAGGAGATTTCTCGGCATATGTTCCCAGGGCTTGCATCCTTTTTTCCACTTCAACATGCCGGGCTCTGGCGTGTCCTGGCAGCATAACAAATTTGGCCGCATTCTTTTTATAATCCTTAAGCTTAAAATCAACCCTTTCGCCCTGTTCAACCATGGTCTGGGAATGGGCCAACCGGGTGGTAATCCGCAAAATTACAGGTGTGTCAAAGTCCTCACTGATCTGAAAGGCTATTTTGGTAAAATCCAATGCTTCCTGACTGTCGGCAGGTTCAATAACCGGAAGCCGTGCAAACAAGCCATATCCCCGGTTATCCTGTTCATTTTGGGATGAATGCATTCCCGGATCATCAGCAGAAACCAGCACCAAGCCCCCGTTTACACCGGTATAAGCCAGGGTATACAATGGGTCGGCAGCTACATTTACTCCCACATGTTTCATAGCTACCAGGGTGCGCGCTCCCCCGATTGATGCCCCAGCCGCTACTTCTAAAGCCACTTTTTCATTGGGAGCCCATTCCGCATAAACACCTGCTAATCCGGAAAAAGCTTCGACTATTTCTGTACTCGGGGTTCCCGGATAGGCAGTAGCAACTGTTGCCCCTGCTTCGTAAGCTCCCCTGGCAATAGCTTCATTTCCAATCATTAGTTTTTTCATGATTCTCCTCCTTACCCCGAATAGAACTGATATGCTGGTATATTGTACAGTTCTTAACAAACCTGCCTGATTATTCATCAACTGAAGAAAAAAAGGTGCATAAAACACCTTAATTTCCACAACGATAATAACATAACCAATGGCTTATGTAAACTTACCGAATCTAAAGCCAAGTGCAGCATTCAGCAACAGCATCACTAATAAGTCTGGCCATATAAAAAACTGGTGCAATACTACCATAGTGCAAGGTTTTTGGTGATTTTTTGTCTATACTGGTACCCACAATACCGACTAACGAAAAATCGCCTATAGCAGGGAGCTTCCTGGCTAGTGCCCTTCCCGGAAAAAGTGCACCCTCTTTTAATTTAATGGTGCCAATTTCTTCTTCATTGCCTATGGAAGCATCAATAGCAATATCCACCCTTACCGGATGCCGCCTCTTAATCTGTTGCAGTTCACTGGCCAGATTTTTGGCGTGCAGCGGATTATCCAAGGTGCCGTAAACTAATAAATCCGGTCGTTTTTCTTTCAAGAGGGTTCCCACCAGTGGCCCGAAGCAGTCCAATATATGCCTGTCCGACCCAATGCATATAAAGGCTGGTATTGCCTGGCGGCGCTTCATAATCTGGTTGACTGCTGCTGTCAGTGACTCTCTGGCTCCCTTTTGCAAATAATGTTCCTTATACAAAAACATTAAATCAGCCTAGCTCTCCAAAACCTCTTTCAAGGCCTTGATAAATATCTGATTTTCCCTCTCATTGCCAACCGTTACCCTGATAAAGGTAGGAAAGCCAAAGATATACCCCGGGCGAATGATTACTCCCTTGGCCAGCAACTGCTGAAAAATATTCTGACTGTCTTGGCCCATATCTGCAAAAATGAAATTGGATTGGGTTTCAACATATTTCAAGCCCAGTTTATCAAACTCCTCGTATAAATACTTAATGCCGCTTAAGTTTACCTGCTTGCTTTGGGTGACATGTTCCACATCATCCAGAGCTGCAACAGCAGCCGCCTGGGCCAGTAAATTCACATTAAAAGGCTCAGTAACCCGCTCAACAGCCCGGGCAATTTCCGGCGTGGTAATTCCGTATCCTACCCGGAGACCAGCCAGCCCGTAGATTTTGGAAAAGGTTCTTAAGACAATAGCATTAAATCCCTGTTTAACATAATTTAAACCACTTATATAATCCTGACTGGCAACGTATTCATAATAGGCTTCATCGAAAATAACCAGAACATCATTAGGTACTTTTTGCATAAATCTTTCCAATTCATCAGCTGTTACAATAGTTCCGGTAGGATTGTTGGGATTACAAATGTAAACTATTTTGGTCTTTTGATCGATAGCTGCCAGGATACCGTCCAGATCCAGTTTGAAATCTACCAGGGGGACAATTTTGCACTCTGCCCCCATTATTTTGGCAGTAAACTCATATTCAGCAAAAGACGGATCAGGATATATTACTGTATCACCTGGACTTAAGAATGTTTCAGCAATCAGTTTCAGTAGTTCATCTGAGCCATTGCCTATAATAAGGCCATCCTGGCTAACCTCAAGAGCAGCCGCCAGCTTTTTTTTGAGATTAAAACAGTTGGCATCCGGATACAAGTGCAAATCGGCTAATGCTTCTCTTACAGCCGCAACTCCTTTGGGAGAAGCACCCAGAGGGTTTTCATTGGATGCCAGTTTAATAATTTCGTCTATGCCTAGTTCCCTACGAACTTCGTCAATGGGTTTCCCTGGTACATATGGTTTAAGGTTAAATATTTCCGGTCTTGCTTTCCTCTGCACAAAATCTGCCACCATGAATCTCCTCCTTATTTTCAACTAAAGGGAATACAGTTCGACTTCCTAGGTGAATATCCCTTTTATTCTTGCTCCCTTTTACTTTCAGCTTGACCTGGTGAGCTTTCATCCACAAAGAATACCAAAATGGTTTTGGGTAACCTCTCCTGGTTATGTTAAAACCTAAGTAAGCACAATTTAGGGTTTCTTTATATTTGTTTAATTACAGTCCCCTTTTTTTATCCTGGCCTATATTTATTTTAATAAAGATAAATAGTCTCAACTATCCCGGCTCAAGCAACAACGGCCACCCGCTTGCCAGCTTTTCCGTGAAAACTAACAAATAAGCAGTTCTATACGAAAACTGACATCCAGGGTATTCCCTAGCCGCTGAAAACAAAATCCGCTCGGTGGTTTTTGTTTTCCATTTCGTACAGACTGCTAAACCGATAACTGCTTGGGTGCAGAACTAATAACCAATTATTTAAGGGAAATATAACTAATTCAACCGCATGTCCGCCAGCCAGTTCTAAGAAATCAAATTTTTAATATATTCAGGCAGACAGAAAGCTGCCCGGTGAATACTTTCATTATAATATTTTAAACCATTCAACATTTGAATGTCACTAGACAATTTACACGGGTTGTATCTTTTCGATCCCATAGTAAAGGTCCAGGGCCCGCTGACATAGGTAGGCACAAATGCCTGATATACATAAGCATTGGCAAAAACCGCATGTATATTCTTGACAATAGAAGCGAACAAATCCCGGTAAAAAATCGGGGACTCTGATTGCACCACCAAAATCCCGTCATCTTTAAGAGCCTTGCCAATATTCCGATAAAATTCCAGGGAATAAAGCTGGGTGGCTGGTCCAATAGGATCGGAGGAATCTACAATGACCACATCGTATCTTCGGGGAGGTTTTTTTACGAATTCCACTCCATCTTCAACATAAAGGTTTAGCCTCGGATCATCTAAACTGCTAGAGACAGAGGGAAAAAATTTTTTACTGCTTTCAATTACTTTCAGGTCAATTTCTACCATATCCACCGATTGTACTTCTTTGTGTTTGGCGACTTCCCTTAAAGTCCCCCCATCCCCTCCCCCAATGATCAATACGTCATTAGGCTGGGGGTGGGTAAACATACTGGGATGAACTATCATTTCATGATAAACATACTCATCAGCTTCGGTAATTTGTACAATACCATCCAGGACTAGGGCTTTACCCCATTCCACAGTATCTAAAACAGCAATACTCTGATAATCGCTCTTTTCGATATGAAGAATATCTTTTATCTTCCACCGCACTTCATAGCCCTCAGTATGGCTTTCAGTAAACCAGATGTTTTCCATGTCTGATTAACCTCCTTGGCATAGTCGTTTCTCCACAAGCAAATCTTTAATAATCCGAGTATTTTTTTCGATGGACTCCGGATCATTAAAATCAATAGCTAGAGCGGTAGCTTTTATTATCTCGTCAATGTCCGGCAGGGGATCTGATTCTAACCAGCCCTTCAGACACTCTAGCAGTCCGGGATTATTACTGCCATAAAAAACTTCCTTTAGAACAAAATAAAGAAACTCCGTTTCTTTAGGAGTAATTTGCCCTTTTATACCCAGATTTCCAATTAAAGCAGCTGTCTCATCATAAATTCTTTTATGGAACTCTTTCTGAACAGCCATTAAGCAATCCTTTCAGCGTCTTTCATAGTTTGCCTCTGCAGATCAAAGGTTATCGGCAGATATACCCCGCTTTGCCCATCTCGGTTTTTTTCCACCACTAAGTAATGGGTAGGGTTAAGATATCTTTTAAGGTTTTCATTCTCTTCCTTTTCTTCCCGGGAAATGGGCCGAAGGGTAAGCATCAGGTCACATTCGTTTTTCATGCGTTTGGCCCCTTGCAAAGTCCCGTCAGGATTGAGCTGTACCAAACACATAACCGCTATTTTTAAATTCTGGGCCAGCATTTTTTGAGCTTTTACTATTTGCTCCAGTATCTGCCACTCCTGCAAGCGGGGATCGATTTTTTCCATGCGGCCGACATAGTCCACTATCATCATATCAATATTCTTTTGGACTTTAAACTTGCGGGCTATGGATATCGTTTTTTCCGGTGTCAGATTAGGACAGGGGTAGGAATAGAAACCGCTGTCCCGTAGCCGTGAATAGCCATTTAATATTTTGGAAAGCTCATTTTCATTAATGTCCCCGCTTCTAATTCTCTCATGTTCAATATTAGATAGGATGGCGCCCCACCTCAAGGCTATCTGTTCCCGGCTCATTTCTGTGTTCAAATACAGAAGATTCTTTTTTTGGTCAATGCTGATGGCTTTGGCTGTATTAAGGGCCACCGCCGTTTTTCCATGACCGGTTTGGGCACCCAGAATAATCAAATCTCCTGGTTTATAACCAAGTGTTAAATGGTTAAGATTATCAAATCCGGTAGGTAGGCCATCGAGGGGAAGTACCCCTTTATGTTCTTTTTTGATCTGTTGAAATCTTAGAAACCTGCGCTCTACTTCCTCATAACCCAGACTGGCAAGATTCTGCGGAGTATCAATGCGGTCATCAATTTCTAAGGCTGTTAAATTAGTCAGCTCTTCTTCAGCCTTCATCAATATCTGCTCAGCGTCCACTTCTACACCCTGGGCCAGCAAGTTACGGCTACTATTTAAGAACTGTTCAAATTTACGCAGGCGCGATTTATCCTTTACCCTTTGAATCCAGTATTTAATATTCTCATCATCAATGTAGTGTTCAGCTATGTACTTTAGCTCTTCTATATCCCTGGTGTTGGTTAGAAGTCCCAAAGCTTGTCCTTCTTTGAGAATTTCCACAATAGTCGGGTAGATTTCTCTTTCAAAAAGGCTACAAGCTAATTCATATACAGTGCGGTTTTTGGGTGAATAGAAATCGTCGGCAGAAAGGATCGTATATCCTTCAATACATGCCTCTTCGTTGTGCAACATAGAAGAAATGACCCGTCGCTCGCTTTCCAGGTCAAATAACATTTCTTCGGGAATTTTCTGTTGTTCAGTCATCCATACCACCGCCTGCCAAGCTAACCTCTTCAAATCTTGGTATTTAATTCCATTCGGTCTTTGGGTACATAAATTTCGTAATCACTATCAATGGTTTTGGGTTTATTTGGGGTACTGGGGTTAGAAATAGGTTTGGCATTTTTGCTGCGGCCTTTGAACTCCTTAACCTCTTTCTCAGCTTGTTCAATTTGCCTGATTTCCTTGCTCATCCAATCATTTAAAACACTGTCAATGTACTCTAAACCGCCGTTCCTGGTACGCTGACACATTACCTCTCCTGCCTTCATAATCATGGCATGGGAAAAACCCCAATCATACCGCCATTTGTAATATACCTTCTTCCTAGCTTCAGCACTCATATCAATCCCGGTATAATTTCCAAAATCAATAACATCAGGATCAAACCGGGAATTATTATATACATTGGATTTTTCCTGGTCCACTTGGCTTTTAAAATAGGATTCCAGTCCCTCCACATTGTTAATAGAATATTCCTTCATATCTCTGGCAATTCTACTGATTAATCGAGGATTGGTAATATTCCTCTCAAAACAGAGTTCCAGCATGCAAAGCAAAAAATCAGGAGTTAAAGCATAATCACTGAGCCAACGTTTTAACTCTGAGGACATACTAACGCTCAATAATGAACCGGTTCTTTTAGAAATAAAATCTGCAAGCTTTTTAAATCCGTTAATTTGTCCCACAGTTTTTAGTTCTGGAATCTCCTGGATTTTTTCTTGGTGACCTCTCTCCAGTTCTTCAATTCTTTGTTTGGACTGCTTCAGCAATTCTTCCAACTGTTCCACAGTCTTTTTCGTGCTCGGTTGTTGAGTATTAACAATTTCCCGGTGGTCTCTTAAAACCATTTCAGTAAGCCTTTGCATCATAGGCTGCAATATAATACCTTTGTCCACAAAATTGGAATTGTTATCAAAATCTATAATCTTCCGGCAATGTAATCGGTTTAGTCTTTTGGCAAGTTTTTGGCGAGTTAAAAAAGGACAGGCCTGTAATACCTGACCAGCTTTTATATTAGTCTGAAAAAGAGGTTTGGTTTTTTCCAAGGCATATAATATTGCGGTAAGAATTCCGATATCTTCCACATCAAGATCTAATTCCTTGGCATAGAAAAAAAGCACTCCTGGTACACTTACAAAACCCCAGCGCATCATCTCGATAATTACTGTATTTTCCATTCTTACATTTCACCCTTTTAAAAAGTAAATGCATTATATCATTTACTTTTCATTAATAACAAGGAATGACGGCTGGAAGTAAATAAACTAATTTGTTAATAATCTTTAATAAATTGGCATGAATTGCAAACATTACACATAGATTAATATTTTAGATAAATTTAGTAGTTGACTTGAACAAAGCTTACAATTAATTTTCTAAAGAAAAAAGCACTGGAAATTCCAGTGTAATTTTCTCAACAAATGTTTATACCATTAGACATTTATGCCAATTGGCTAATTATTTTATTTTTTTTACAACTTTAGTCCCCGGTCTTTCCTACTATTCTCCCATTACTCTATTTACGACTAACGAATCATTTTTGACAAGCTACTTAGACGGCAACAATCTTTCTGCTGTAGTGTTTCTTTGCCAGTTTAGTATATTCTTGAAAAAAGTCTATTATTTCCATACGGATGGAATTAATATCATTGCCGTTCAGTACTCTTTCCAAGTTGTCAAAACTGTTTTTCCCGAATTCTCTAACGGTCTCGTTGGTATCTAGATCAGACACTACCTGGATGTAACGGTAGTGTATCTGCTCAAAAATTCCATAATATAATTCCTTAATATGTTTAACCCTTTTTCTTACCTGATGTACGTCAAAGTCATCTCTTTCCACAATATACAAAAGACCATGGAGAAGATTTTGGAGCAGTTGGTTGTGAAAAACGCCTTCAGTTACCTCCCGTCGATATTGTTTACATAACAAATATCGCATGTAGTCTTTTAAATGGTTTTTGCAGTTGGAGTTTAAATAATTGTAGGCATTGAGCAGCTCAATTTCATCAATCGAAATATTCCCGACCAAAGAAAACCCCCCCTGAAATTTAGTCTTTTTATAGGTTTTCCACTATCTTAGACGCAAATCCTTTAATTAAATATCGTAATATTGCGCTAGAATTCAGGAGTATTCGATCTAATTCCTAATAAACTGATTCACTTATAATTCCATTTATCCCTTTCTATGTCGATTTAGGAATTCTCCCATGCGATTAATAGCTTCTTCGATGTTGTTTACACTGGCAGCGTAACAGCACCTTATAAAGCCCTCCCCGCAAGAACCGAAGGCAGTTCCTGGTACAGCTGCCACTTTGTTCTCTATTAACAGTTTTTCGCAGAACTCCTCACTAGACATCCCGGATGACGTAATTTGAGGAAAACAATAGAAAGCACCTCTGGGCTCAAAACACTCAAGACCAATTTCGCTAAAACCCGACAACATTATCTTTCTGCGATAATTGTAGTTGTCTACCATTTTGCGCATTTCCTCTTCTCCGTGACGAAGAGCCTCTATGGCAGCTTTTTGAGCCATAATCGATGCACACATTATGCAATACTGATGAATTTTGGTCATCGCAGCAATTAGTTCTGAATTGCCGCAGGCGTAACCTATTCTCCAGCCTGTCATGGCAAAAGCCTTGGATAACCCATTAACCAGGAGAGTGCGATCCCGCATGCCTGGTAAAGAAGCAATAGAATAATGTTTTCCTTCATAAGTCAATTCACAATAAAGCTCATCCGATATGACTATTAAATCATGCTCAATTATGATTGGAATAAGAAGCTCCAAGTCCTCCCGCTTCATTATGCCGCCCGTAGGATTATGGGGATAAGCCAGTATCAGTATTTTACTCCGGGGGGTTATTTTCTCTCTTAGGACTTCCGGTTTCAAGCGGTATTGATCCTCGTTAAAAAGCGGAATACTCACCGGCTTTCCATAGGCCAGAACTGTTTGGGGAACATATGACACATAAGTAGGTTCGGGTATTAGCACCTCGTCCCCAGGTTCAATTAATGCCCTTAGAGCCAAGTCAACCGCTTCACTGACTCCTACTGTAACTAGAATTTCCTTTTCCGGGTCATAGGATATATCGGTAATCTTTTTTTGGTAAATACCAATTTCTTCACGCAATTCTAACAGGCCCCGGTTTGATGTATACATAGTCTCCCCTTTTTCCAGAGAATAGAAACAGGCCTCACGAATATGCCAGGGGGTAACGAAATCAGGTTCTCCGACCCCCAAAGAAATCACGCCCTGGGTTTGGGTAACCAAATCAAAAAACTTTCTGATACCAGAAGGAGGAATAGACTGGACACTTTTAGCAATAAAACGGTTCATATCTATCATGGGCTGACCACCAACCTTTTATCTTCTTCCGGCTCTTCAAACAGGACACCGTCTTCTTTATAGGTTTTCATGATAAAGTGAGTTACTGTACTCTGCACCTGTTCCAGGGCAGACAGCTTGTGCGATACAAACCAGGCAATATCGTGCATGGTTTTCCCGGTTACTACCACCGACAAATCATAGGTGCCACTCATCAAATGAACCGATCTTACCTGCGGAAAACGGGAAATTCTTTCGGCAATACGATTAAAGCCTACTTCACGCTGGGGAGTAACCTTAACATCGATCATGGCGGTGACCCCATTATTTCCCAGGCGATCCCAATTAACCAAGGTATAATAACCAAGAATCACTTTGTCTTTTTCTAACTTCTCAATAATCGCCTTAACTTCGCTTTCTTCCACATCAAGCATGGTGGCAATAGCCTTGGTGCTTAAGTGGGCATCTCCTTCAATTAGATGCAGTATTTCTCTTTCCAGGTTCATTTTGCTCCTCCTTAAAACTTGATTTATAAAATAAAACTCTCATCCCTAAAGGGACGAGAGTTTACTCCCGCGGTACCACCCTAATTGGCCAGTGACCCATCTCAATTCCTATAACGGCGGACACCGTCCGGCTTGGATTCACCGGAACTCCCGGATGGCCTTCGTTGACTGCCTGTTACCGGTTTTCAGCATTCCCGGCTCTCTGTCACACATGGCAGCAATTACTCTTCCGATCATAGATTTTAGGTTCTTCTATTGCCAATAATCTTAACATTCACCAGGGTTGGAGTCAATAATAATATACACCAGTAATAGGCAACGGGTGTAAACATTTTCTGAACTATTTTCAATAAAGCTGCATACTATTACTCTAAGCTGGATATGGGAGGGATTCTTTTGTCAAAAGCAGCCCCGTTTAATTACAAAGAACAACGCATTGTCATGAAATTGGATGAGTATTTTAAAGGCAAGAATATGAGCTTTTCAGAACAGGTGTTTAATGCTCTGCTTATCGCTTCGCACGATCTGGAAGCCCATCATTTTTCCAATGAAAACGAACGGCTGCGGATTCTGGAATTTAAACAAGTACTGGAAAACCTTTGGCATAAAATTAACTGATTCAGATCATATATTTTTTTCGCAGGATAAGATACTGGATAATATAACCCACCAAGAGGACTGATAAACAAGAGACGAAAATCTTTCTTTCGGTCTTTATTTTCATATTAAGATCAATAATTACCTGGTCTTTTTCTCCAGTAAAATTGTACATTAAGGCTTTTTCCTGTTCTAAAACTTGCATCTCCTGCCGGGTTAATTCAAGTTCATTCTTTAGTGTAAAATACTTGTTCCAGGCAGAAGTTCTTTCCCTCTGCAAACCTTCCAGTAGTAACTGGTTCAAATCCAAGGATTCTCCGAGAGAGTTTGAAAAAGCACCATACAAAGGGATACCTCTGGAAGCATAAGGCACCTGTAAACCGGTCAAAAAACAGACGGTAGGAACCAAATCTAAAATCATAGTACCTGATACCCGAACTTTTTTCTGACAATTGGGGCCTGCAATTAATAATGGGCACATATGGCTGGGAGATGAACTCCCCGGTGAACACACAATAATAACAGTTTTTCCCCCACCCCCTGTATTCTGGAGGGTCTCTATTACCATATCCAATTGGGTGTCAAATGCTTCAATTGAAGCAAAATAAGCTTTTTCATCTACTGAAAGCAGGCTCTGCCGGCAATCATTCAGATATAAGAAGGAAAAAAAGGGTCTTTCCTCGATAAAAAAGTTTTTCCATAATTCTAATACCCGACTATCATCTTGATTTTGGTCAACTTTTACGTAATTACTGCCTTCAGCCAGGTTCTCCAGCTTGCCCCCTGAGCCATCCACAAAAAGCGTTTTATGCTTTTCATTATTGAGAACTGTAATTAAGGTCTCCACTCCCGGCTTATCCTGACTGGAAATTATTTTGTGTTCTTCGGGGAAAGACCCTGTTAATAATGATGCCTGGGCAGCTTCAATGGATTTTACCGGCAGAGAAAGGGATTTTTCATCGATGGCGCCTTGTTGATAAAGCTCAATCATGTTAGGGGTGGATACGCTCATATAGCCTTCATAGTTTAAGCCATCCACACTCAGTAAAATGATATGTTCAATTGGGTTATTTGCGCAAGCAACACTGGAGTCAGCGACAACTGCCACAATTATCAGCCATAATGCCAATGAGAGTTTAAGTGCCCAAACACGCAAAAATCTCCCTCCCTTTTAAAATATATTTGGGGAGAGAGCCTTATATACCAGTATCGGGAGACCTAATATTTGCCGCTGCGGATAATGGAATAAACCAGAAAAAGGCCAAAAACCATGGCACTAACAAAGCCTATTTCAACCAGGGGTATGGTAGAAAAGAAGTACTGGTGGCTGCTGTCAACAATGAGGGAAGTGCCAACAATTATACTGGCAATAATAATTGCCAGGGAAATGCGATTGGATACTATATCAAGCCGGGCAGCAATCTTTTTCAGGTTGGAGTGTTCCATCCTTATCTTTAACTCCCCAT
The DNA here is from genome assembly GCA_050949885.1 of Syntrophomonadaceae bacterium. GTDB lineage: Bacteria > Bacillota > Syntrophomonadia > Syntrophomonadales > Syntrophomonadaceae > JBMNGO01. The sequence continues at coordinate 44,281 of JBMNGO010000008.1, forward strand.
CCTCAATGATTTTTAAAATATTATCAATGGAACGGGGCAGGTCCTGAATCAGAGTCACATAATCCAGGGATACTTCCTCCAGTTCTTTTTTAAAGCGCCTGGGAGAAAACCTTTCACGCACGATCCTCCTCCCATAAGGCTCGGCAATATCTATTATGCTCAACTGTGGATCAAGCTGTGATAAAATGCTCTCCAGGGTCATAAACATTTTGCCCATTAGTGACAGCTCGGCAGGAACACGCATTTGATACTTTACGGAAAGTTCCAGCAGCTCAGCCAGCGCCACTCCCAGGTTGATTTCCGATAGAGGCATTCCGTAGTATTTTTGCTGCAGCCGGGAAACATCTCTCCTCAATTCCTCCTGGTTTACATGCTGGCTGCCAATCCCTATGTTTAGAAGAGCCCTGGTTACTCCTGTGGAATCGTAGCGTATCATACTGATTAAAAGGCGCAGGCCTTTTTCTTTAGTAATATCATCCACTGTTCCTACCTGTCCAAAATCATAAAGAATGACCCTTTCCCCTTCGGTAATAGCGATATTTCCGGGGTGAGGATCAGCATGAAAGAAACCATGCTCATAAACCTGTTTAAAAAGGGCTCCTATCAAATGGCGAGCGATTCTCTCAGTATCGTAGTTGTTTTTTTTAAGATTTATAAAATCGGAAATTTTAACCCCGTCAATTTTCTCCAAACACAACACCCGCTGGGAAGAATACTCCCAAATAACCCGGGGAATTAGAACAGTGGGGTCTTTCTTAAAATTATTATAGAAGATATCCGCATTACGGGCCTCTTTGCGGAAATCCAACTCATTATTAAGGGCCTCGGCCAATTCATCAACGATAAGGCTTATCTTGTATAACCGCCCCCAGCTTGTCCTTTTTTCTAATACCCGGCTCAATTCCTTAAGTATTTCCAGATCATTGGTAACCAGTTGTTCAATGCCCGGTCGGCAAATTTTTAACACCACATTTTGGCCGGACTGGAGAACCGCTTCATGAACCTGGGCAATAGAACCTGCTGCAATAGGCTCGGGGTTTAAGCATGCAAAGCTCTCCTTGGCAATTCCATCTTCGGCTAATATTTGTTGAACAATCTCAAAGGGGAATGGCGGCACTTGGTTCTGGAGCTTTTCCAGTTCTTTTATGTATTCAGGCCCTAAAAAGTCAGGCCTGGTACTTAATAACTGGCCCAGCTTGATAAAAGTAGCCCCCAATTCTTCCAAAGCTAATCGAAGCCTCCTGGGGGCACTGCTAGCTGATAGCTGCTCTTCAATCGCTTCTGGGGAGGTTTTTCTAAAGCTGAAGCGGCTGGCGCGGCTGAGCACAAACCCAAAGCCATATTTAATTAGAACATTAGCTATTTCCCGATAGCGGGACAAATGGTTTATATGTTTGAAGGGAGTCCTTTTTAAGGCCAATTTATCGCCTCCATAAAAACTGCTAGGTTAGGCAGCCTTTAGGATTCCTGTTTCACCCGCATCTCCAGTTCCCTGACCCTTTGTTCCAAAGCCGCAAATTCGCTTCTGGAAACCGGTGCCATCTCATTTCTGAACTTATCCATTTCATCTTGAATAATTTTCAGCAGGGCCTCTTTTTCCTCTCTGCCTTTTTTTATTGCCTCATCAATAAACTGACGTGCTTCTTCCCTATTCATTTCTCCCTTTTCCATTATTTCAGCATACATTTTTTCAGCTGTTTCCCTGGTCATGCTCAAAGCACCCAGGCCAAAGAAAAAGGCTCTCTTTATCATATTCATCATCATGCCCTCCTTTTTTGTTCCCCATTTACGGTAAGCATATCACAACCATGGTTTGCATTCTATCTTTTCCCAGTTAATTCTGCATAATACACGATCTAAATATCTGGCAGGTATTACATGACTAAACTGCTGATTATATAAGAGAATATTATTAAACCCTGGGATGTAGCCAAGAGGTAAGGCAACGGACTTTGACTCCGTCATTCGTTGGTTCGAATCCAGCCATCCCAGCCACAACCCACCATTAAACCTATTTTACTTTCAAGTCTTGATTTATTTTTTCTGAGGGGTTATAATGGTTTTCGCAATGAATCGAGGGCCATTAGCTCAATTAGGCAGAGCAGCTGACTCTTAATCAGAAGGTTGAAGGTTCGATTCCTTCATGGCCCACCATATGAAAACTAAGGCCCCTCAATGGTTGAGGGGATTTTTGTGAGCATTTTTTGCCGGCTAAACAACCACAACCTTTTATTACAATACAAGAAGCTCCGATCCCAACCGGAGCTTAATTGACGAATGTTTTTCTGCATGTTAACATATGATTAGTAAAAGGAGTTGCCGCTTTATCCGAGGCGGCTAGTCCAAAAAGTGTGGCTGACCGCCTTATTCAGGCGGTCAAGTTATTTTCTATGCGTTAAACATAGGGAAATAACCCCTACGATAGCGAGGCAGAAGCTTAAAAGCTCTATCCACGAGACCATAGGCATCACCTCCCTTCATGGGAAGTGACTAACCGCCAAGCGGCAACTCTTGCCTCATTTTAGCATGTTTTCCTGCTTGCCAACTAGACATCAAACTGATTCAGGATATATAATCACCCTCATACGAGAGTGCTTTTTGTATTCCTGACAATTTCTAAAGCGGGTGGCAAATGGGCAGCAGAGAAAAACGCCGCTTCCCCCAGGCCATACCTTCCGCCATTAGAATGTGCCCAAAGGACCTGGGCGCACAGAAACAAATAACTACGCCAAGCGCCGTGGCAAGCTGCTCCTGTGTCAATCCCAGGGCTTTTCTCTTTTTTTGAATATTTTTACCGATGGGCAATTGCATTCTGCTTCCTCGCTTTCCTAGGGTTGCCTTTCTTTAAGTATTAATATACCCGATACGTAAAAGCCCGCAATGGAAACGTATTTGACTTTTCAGAACTGCAATTCAACCTGCGGTTGAATTATCCAATGAGTACTTCATCACTTTTTTTGATATCAGGACAATATTTTCAACAGGGCTCGAGTTGATGGAATGGAGGTTTGGGGTTTTCCCGATAAAACAGACAGTCCAGAGTTAGGTTTTCTTACTAAATCATAGTTTTGCTCAAAATCTCATAATTCTAGCTTTTTTAAGCCGCCTTTTGCTCTAAATAGCCTTTTCTAAATGTAGCTGGTGAAAGGTATCCCAGCGCTTGGTGTCTTCTTTTACGGTTGTAAAATACTTCTATATACCAAAAGATGTCCCAGCGGGCCTCCTCCCGTGTCATATAACGTTTATGGTAAAGCATCTCGCATTTTATAGTACTGAAGAACGTTTCCGCACAGGCATTATCATAGCAGTTACCTTTCCGGCTCATACTGCAGATCATTCCGTGTTTCTTAAGGGTTGCCTGGTATTCTCTACTGCAATATTGCACGCCTCGATCAGAGTGGTGAATGATTCCCTTGGGTGGTTTATGCCGCCTCACAGCATTTTCCAGGGCTTTAATACAAAGTTCTGTTCTCATGTTACTATCCGTTGCCCAGCCTACTATTTCCTTGGTGAATATATCTTTTATCATAGCTAGATACAGCCAGCCTTCATAGGTGTATATGTAGCTGATATCCGTTACCCATACGGCATTCGGTTTATCCGTCTTAAAGTTCTGATTTAAAAGATTTTCCGTTACTGGTAGTTTATGATTAGAATTCGTTGTTACTTTAAATTTCTTTTTGCGTTTGGCATATAACTTGTTTTTCCGTTGGATTTCGTAGAGTCTCTTACGGCTACAGTTGGGAAACTTCTCTCTTACATCAGCAAGGAGTTTATCCAAACCACACATACCATGGCATTCTTTATAGCTCTTCCGGGCAATTTTAAGTATTTCTTGGTTCTCAAGCTTACGTTTGCTTGGGAGCCGGTCTTTCCAATCATAATAGCCGCTCCGCGATACTTCGAGGACCTGGCACATCTTCTCAACCGGAAACACGGAGCTGTGTTCCTTGATAAATTTATAGCTTACTTCCGGTTGTTTATCGCGAAGATGGCCGCAGCTTTTTTTAATATTGCTACAGTCTCCTCTAAGTCAGCTGTTCTTCGCTTTTCAGCCCTTAATTCAGCTTCCAACTCAATTAGTCTTGCTTTATCAGAAGATTGTTTCTTGTTATCTCGTAGCCAATTTCTCAAGGTTTGGGGATTCACCCCCAGGTCCTTTGCCACACTGGCAACTGATCTGCCGCTTTCTTTCACCAATCTGGCTGCATCCGCCTTAAATTCCGCGTCATAACGCTTTCCCTTGTTCCCCATTTGTTAATCCCTCCACAGTTGTTATTTTACCTAACTACTGTGTGTCCGACAAATCGGGTATAGGTCAGTTGCCTTTCTTTAAGTATTAATATACCCGATACGTAAAAGCCCGCAATGGAAACGTATTTGACTTTTCAGAACTGCAATTCAACCTGCGGTTGAATTATCCAATGAGTACTTCATCACTTTTTTTGATATCAGGACAATATTTTCAACAGGGCTCGAGTTGATGGAATGGATGTCTGGGAGGTTTTTTTTTATAGTATCTGTTTGAGGAGACATGTCATCAGCTTTTTGGATGATTCTTGAAAAAACGCCGTTCGCGGGAACATATCAACTGAGTTAACTGTAACACACCTCTTTTATAAAAAAAGATGGATGTAGTACTCTTTTTATCATGGACTCATCAACCTTTTCTTTACTATTTAGATATCCTATAGAATCATTGACAATATTAAACTTGATACCATATTGATAATTATATGAGAAATCATAACTGGAATAATGCTCCCATTGCTTTTTTTGTACATAACATATCCAAATGTATACCCTAACAAAAAAGCATTTATAATTCTAACAAAGATATCTACTATAGATGCTGAACCTCGTATTACAAAGTGTGGCAATGCGAATATTACTGCCTGAACAACATTTCCCCTTGAAAATCCAAGGTATTTAAAAAGTTGATTGGCAACAAACCCTCTAAAAAAAATCTCTTCTGCAATTCCCGTTTTCAAGCCATAAAGCAAAAGGTACAAGAAGAATGTTAACGATGTAAAGCCTTGTTTATCAACGATACTCCTTCCACTATACCCTAATTTGATTACTAAAATATTAGTTGATAATGTCACTAAGTATATTGCAGTAATAATAAAAATAGTGGAAAAATGATTTGTTTTCTGAGGCTTATAAATACCTATTGAATTAAGAAATCCTTTAAATGACTTTTCTCTAATGAAATACCAACCAAAGGGAATAAACGAAAATAATAAGATATTTAATATGACGTCTATAGATTCGTTGATGAGTGTATTTGTTACATCCATATCCATCCTCCTTACTGCGCACAATCCTACAATTGTGGTCAATAGAATATTGTTAAAGAGCCGACATATATGTTATCCAACCTGACCATACAACCTCTACAAAAGCCGAAAAAACAGCTAACCCGACCACCCGCAAGTCTATGTCGTTCTGTCACACTCAAAATCATATCTTGGGACTAATTTCCACGAAGCAATATTTTTCCTATTTTCACACAAATAGATTAAATCACAAAATTAACAAAAAGCCTTTTTTCAAGGCTTTTCTATACACTCGCTTTTCAACCTTTGACAGAGCAGAGCAGTGGGGTTGCCACCGCCCCCTGATCAAACCGTACGTGCAGTTTTCCCGCATACGGCTTTCCGATATTCTTCTTTCTTCAGCATTCAGCCGTAAATACTTGCCGGTCCTGCCTGTAATGTAATTTATGTTCAAGTTCAAATTATAATATTAATACCCTCAATATATTCACTATCACACATCGAAGGTATTAATCAAGTTTTTTTATATCTATTCGCATTTGCTAACCTTTTTTAAATACTATTATGTATATTCTCACTTTTTCGGCAATAACACCAAGGTTTCCACATGGAGGGTCTGAGGAGGCATATCTATTGGGCGGATCAGAGTACAAAGACTGTACTGTCCCCATATTGCCAACAGGGTTACTCCCATTTCTGCTCCATTTTGCTGGGCAAGTAATAGATATCAATAAGAAATCACCCTTGGAAATGGTGAAACCTTTAATTATCGACGAATTATAGGACGGGCAGAATGGATACCGGGGCAGAATCACCAGCACTTATTCAGAATTCTGCTCCAGAAAAAGCCTATACGCTTCCAGCAGTTGCTGGTTTTGCTGGATAAACTGAGAAAACAGAGTAATATATTTATAGGTTTCTTCACTGATGCTGTGCTCGATTTTTTCGGTATCTTCCAGAGTATTATGAACTACACCGATCATGATTAGAAAACTTTGGATTGTTTCATGGCGTTTGAGTAGATACTCGCCTATCTCCCGCCCCAGCTCAGTGAACTCAATGACCCCATACCTTTCGTAGTTTAAATAGCCCATCTCGGCTAATTTTTGTACCATTTTACTGGCTGAAGGCGGCTGCACGTTGAGGGCCTGGGCAAGGTCGCTGATTCTGGCGTAACCTTTATCCTTCCCCAAGCGGTAAGACATCTCAAGGTAGTCTTCCATACTGGGGGTCAAGACATTACTTCCCTGATTAAGAAGTTCATAACCTCTTACTGTATGAAATTTTCCACCTTGATTAGTCATAGCTATCCCTCCAACTTCCCGTAACCATTTTATGCGCATGAACAGCTTATATGTTACTTACCTAAAAGCCCAGCAGACGCGCCAGCTGAGCCACGGTAAAACAGATTATTATCCCGGTCACGGTGGGAACCAGGAAAGAAACCAGGGTCCACTTTAGACTTTGAGTTTCTTTACGAATAGTCAAAAGGGTGGTGCCACAAGGCCAGTGATTAAGTACAAAAAGCATGGTGCAAACAGCGGTGAGCCAGGTCCAGCCATTGGCCACAAACAGCTGCCGCATAGCTTCAAAGGATTCCAACTCCAGCATGGTTCCCTGGGACATGTAGCTCATAATTAAGATAGGAATCACAATCTCATTGGCTGGCAGCCCCAGGATGAATGCCAGGAGAATAAACCCATCCAGGCCCAGAAAACGAGCCAAGGGATCAAGAAAACCGGCGCAGTGATTTAAAATACTGACATTACCAATTGTATTATTGGCCATCATCCAGATAATCGCTCCAGCCGGTGCAGCCACCACCACCGCCCGGCCCAGAACAAAGATGGTACGGTCAAAAATGGACCGCACAATAATCCTGCCCACCTGGGGTTTTCTATAAGGCGGCAACTCCAGAGCGAACGAAGAGGGCAGACCCTTTAGAATGGTCCGGGAAAGGATTCGGGAAATGATCAGGGTAATGGAAACACCCAAGAAAATGGCCGCCAGGATACTCAAGGCAGCCCCTAGGCTGGCCCCTGCCCCCATATTATAGGCGATAAACATGGCAGCAATAGCTATCAGAGTAGGAAAACGGCCATTACAGGGTACAAAATTATTGGTAATGGTGGCTATCAGCCGCTCCCGGGGAGAATCAATAATACGGCAGGAAACAACCCCAGCCGCATTACAGCCAAAGCCCATACACATGGTTAGCGCCTGTTTGCCATGGGCACAGGCCCGCTTGAAAAAACTATCCAGATTAAATGCTACCCGGGGTAGGTAGCCCAGGTCTTCCAGTAAAGTAAATAAGGGAAAGAATATGGCCATAGGCGGCAGCATTACGGATACTACCCAAGCCACGGTCTTATAGATGCCCAGCACTAAAACTCCATGCAGCCAGGCAGGCGAACCCCAAGCCATGAATAATTCGGTCAACTTTCCTTCCAGGTAGTTGAAACCGCTGGCCAACATACCGGAAGGCACATTGGCTCCTTGAATGGTGATCCAGAAGATTACTCCCAGCAGTGCCAGCATGATAGGAATGCCAAAAGTTTTAGAAGTAAGGATATTGTCGATCTTCCTATCCAGGGCATTATACTGGTTATTTCCATAGATTACCGCTTCTGCGCAAATATCTTCAGCCAGCTTAATGATACTTTCCACTAAACGGTCTCTGGTAGTAACATCCGCGGTATTGACTACCTTTCCCGCAGCAGCCGATACCTCTGCTAATTTCTCGCTTTGAATCAAATCAAAGCCCAGGTAATGATCTAATGATTTCAACAGTGAATCATCACCGTCCAACAGGCGCAAGGAGACCCAACGGGAATCAATTTTTCCATTCACCAGTTCTTTCACGGTAGGCTGCAAAATATCTACGGCGCTTTCCACATCTCCGTCATAGGTTACTTTTATGGGGTTTACGGCCGTTTTACCGGTACCCACTTTTAAGACAGCATTTTTTAATTCAGAAAGGCCCACACCGTCTCGGGCATTGGTCCCTATAACAGGGACTCCTAGTCTATCAGAGAGCTTGGCGAGATTTACATGAATATTCTTCCTCTTGGCTTCATCCATAAGGTTGACGCAGACTACTACGTTCTGTGTTATTTCCATGATCTGAAGGGCCAGGTTGAGATTTCTTTCCAGGCAGGTAGCATCTAGTACTACTACTGTAACATGTGGTTTACCAAAACAGATGAAATCACGGGCAACTTCTTCTTCCACGGAGTTGGCATATAGCGAATAGGTACCCGGCAAATCAACTAAAATGAAATTACTGCCCTGGTGCTGATACTTGCCCTGGGCATTGGTTACTGTCTTGCCGGGCCAATTGCCCGTATGCTGCTTTAGCCCGGTTAAACTGTTGAATACCGTACTTTTTCCGGTATTAGGATTGCCGGCCAGAGCAATAACCAGACTATCAGGTGAATCTACCTTTACTTCAAACATCTCCTGGAGAGAACCAAGCCCTGTTGATTGGCGGGTGAGTCCCATCGGATGATATCCTCCCAATTAAAACATTTCGACTAGAATATGGGAAGCTTCTTCTGAGCGGAGAGCGATTACTGCTCCACGCACCTGATATGCGGTGGGATCACCGGAAGGGCTTCTTCGCAGTGCTTCTACAACTGTGTCCTTTATAAAGCCCAAATCCAGCATCCTTCTTCTTGAGGTACCGTTAGCAGTTAATTGGGCTACTTTCGCGAAGTTGCCAGTGGGGAGCAAGTGCAGGGGTATTAACCTATCCTTCATAAAAACATCCTCCTAAAACTCCCTGCCAAGTTGTGTAAGACTCAAACAAGCAGGGTCGTGTAAAATTGTTTCACGTGTTTAACTTAACTACTAGCAGGTTATGAATAGGGGAAATATTTGGTGTTTGTCCGCTAAAAAGGCCACACAAGAATGAGCTTTGCACATATTCTAATTACCTTACAGGTATTCCCTATGCAGACGTGGAATCTTATAACCAATATGCCTTAATTAAACCGCAACAGATGGGGTGTGAAAAATGGCAATTAAAACCGGTAGAGCGGACAAATCTGCCCTGGTATCTATTGACTATGACCGCTGTACTGCCTGCGGCCTTTGTGTGCAGGTATGCAAGGGTGCTCCCCTGCACCTGGAGAACCAACAGGTTATGATTGATCTAAATCGTATTTTTGGCTGTTTGGGATGCGGTCACTGCGCGGCTATCTGTCCCATGGAATGCATAAAGGTTAAAGGGCGGGAACTGTCACCGGATGATTTGTTTCCATTGCCAACTATGGATTCTCGTGCTGACTACCAGCAATTACATAACCTTTTGTTTTCTCGCCGCAGTATAAGAGAGTTCCAAGAGCAAGAAGTTGAATCAGAAAAGATCAAGCAGATTATTGACTCAGTCTCAACCGCTCCCATGGGCCTGCCGCCATCTGATGTGGAAATACTGGTGATAAGAGGCAGAGAAAAAGTGAGACAGCTTTCCTGGGACATAATAGATTATTTCAGGAACATCAGATGGATATTTTCTCCTGCGGCCCGGCTAATAATGCGGCCCCTGCTGGGAAAGGAGTATGATGAGTCTGCCAGCACTTTTTTGGCTCCGGCCATTGATTTTTTTATAGAACAAAAAGAGAAGGGAAACGACTATCTTCTATACGATGCTCCCCTGGCTATGTATTTCCATACTTCTCCCTATGCAGATCCAGCCGATCCAATAGTTGCCGCCACTTACGCTATGATTACGGCCGAAACCCTGGGTCTAGGCAGTTGTATGATAGGAACGGTAGCCTATGGTTTCAAATACAGCAAAAGGCTGAAGGAGAAATACGGTATCCCTGCCAGAAATCAGCAAGGAATAATGTTAATAATGGGCTACCCTGCGATACAATACAGGCGGGGTATAAAGCGCAGCCTGGCTAAAATTACCTACTACTAAGCATTAACCAAATGTTCCGAGCAATTAGAGCACCTTTTACCCCGGGTCTGCTACCAATGGTGACAGATTGGATACTCTATGAAGTTCATACTTTTCCATGAGATTATCTACCACTTTTTTATACCACTGTGGCGCTAGGGGTGAAATGTACACTTCTTCTATAAGAAGATCAATATCTATTGGGATAAGAATCGAAAGAGCATTTAAGGGAACATGTTCCCCCTGTTTATTGCGACCTGCTCTAGCGGTTATGGCCCTAAACTCCTGTTCGTGTTCAAAACATATTTGTTTATAAAATAAAATACTGGCATTGGGCTCAATAGAGCCCATATCTTTTTTATTGTCCACATACTTGACATTTCCGAAATAAATGTTATGCAATGAAGGTTTAATGCTGTCAATTAAAGCCTTCACCGTTGTTTTAACAGCCAGCCCACGATTGGCATACAACTTCCACATGGCATCTGATTCATATTCACTACGATGCCAGCAGCTTACGAACTGGTATTGGCGGTTATTTCTATATAGCAAATCCAGGGAATATTCCAGGTCATCGGTTGCTTTTGCGGCTTGATATATTCTGTTTACTATTTCCTGGCCTAATTCTGTACGTGTTCCTTCAAATACATCTCCAAGATTATCAGCCCTGCAAAAGTGCAGGCAATGAGTTTGAAGGATATCAATAAAGGAGATTATGTCCATATACCGCCACAACGATTCCTGGCTATCCCTATTTAAATTGCCTATCATCATTTTTTTTTCTTTATCAAAATCAGTATAGTTCAAATCTTCCCTCTCATTTATGCCAGTATTTATATTGAATGCCCTACTAACATTAGATAAAGAATATTATGCCCTTTCCTGCTGGGCATGGTTTTCATGTGAGGTATCGATAATATTAGGGCGAAATGCGAAGTGAGAGCTGATTTTCTCATCATAACAAGTCCCTTTCCTTCCTATGAATGCTTGCTGCTATTTTCCCTCTAGTCCCCTATTCTATTGATGAGCTCGGGTTTTGCCTTAATTGAGGTTAAACCTCTTTACCTATATTTTTTTAAAATTAGCCATTTCTATGCTACAATGCAGAAAAACTCATAAGCAGGTGAGCAAGATGTGGGAAAAGATAAGCCGCTATTATCCTCCCTGGCTGGAACTATTGCCTTTAATACTATTTATCTCGGTTTTTAATTATATAAATAGTAATTATGAACTGCTTCCGGATGTAATGCCAACTCATTTCGGACCCTCAGGAATGCCTGATAGCTGGTCGAAAAAGAGTTTATGGTCAGTTTATGGACCTTTAATTATTGGTTTGGTTGTTTATGTATCTATAACACTTACCAATATTTTTCTCCTAATACGGCCCGATGATCCGAGAAAAGTGGTAAACATCCCTGAGCGGAATAAGGATATTCTGGGTCCCGCCCGCCTGGAGGAAATTAGAGCCTTTACGGTTAAAGGCTTACTGGTGCTTAACATTATTGTGGCCGCTATGATTGCCTACCTGTCCTATGTAGCAACTAATACCGCCTTAGGTCTGAGTCAGGGACTGGGTTCCCTGATGTGGTTCTTCGTGGCAGCAATTATGCTCACTTCATCATATCTTACCATCAAAGTATTATTAATGACCTCTACCAGTCGATTGAAAAGGGGTTAAGCCGCCAAAAACTCTTGATGCTTTTACCAATGGGTTGTATAGGAATGAACAAGAAGTGAAAAGTATTTGAAAACAAGGTAGAAATAAAATCGTCCCTTGCTTCTCTAACTGCAGTTACAGGCAACGGCAGGATTAACGGGGAAATACACACGAGCTACTGTACCTTCTGTATTACTGGAAAAGTTTATAAAAGCATTATGGTGAGTTGCGATACCATAACAAATTGCCAATCCTAATCCGGTGTGTCCTGCTTTAGTAGTCATAAAGGGCATACCCAAATAGTTCATCATCTCCGGATCAATTCCGGGGCCATTATCCTCAACCATCAGGCACATCCTTTGAGGAAACCTAATAGTACTGACCTTTACTTTTCCACCTGGTTGAATAGACTCAAAGGCGTTTCTAACCAGATGGGTAAGCATAAAACTTATCTCCTGTTTATCCATTTCTATAGCCGGCCCTTCCTCTACCGCAAATTCTATTTCCACTTTATGTTCATAGGCTTGCCTGCGCAGATCCTGTTCAACTCCAGTCACCACCTGGATCAAGGTGCAGGGACGAAACTCTCGGTGTTTGTTCTTTGATAATGACAAACACTGCTGCAGAGTCAGAGTGGCCCTATCTATTTCTTCAATAATTAATGAGAATACATCTTCATAGGGTTCGAAACTTGAATCCTTTTGCAGGAGCTGAAGATAACCTTTGACCGTAGTCATAGGGTTTCTAACTTCATGGCCGAAAGCTGCCACCATGTCCCCGAGCATCCGGCGCTGAATATCAGAATCGATGTTTGCCTTCATTTGTTCAATTTTTTGCTCCATTCTCCTTTTGTTGTAATGAGCGACAATACAAATTACAGTACCCACTATAAGCAGAAATGCCGCTCTGTAAACTGTTACTGGTGCTATATAATTCAATATCAGATAATTAGAATAGACATGCAAAAACCCGAAGAATAATGCCATACCGATAGTTAACCAGACTTTAGTAAACCATAAGGCTCCTAGAACGATGGGAAGATAAAAAAAATGAGTATATAAAATGTCCGTCTTATACCCCAGGTTAACCAATTGAACTAGTGCCACGCTAATAACAGACAAAGCCATAACGATAAACACCTTTTTTTTATAGGTCAGTTTGAATAGTGGTAAATAGGACTGCACGCATATACCTCCTAACATAGGAACCTATTCGCAAACATTGTGCTTTATTCTGGCGATACTGATATAAGCCGATCACTGCCTTTTTAATTGGTTTTACCATCCTCAGTAGCAATAAAGGGTACTCCCTCCGCTTCCTCAATTATTTTGGCCTGTTATGAAGGCTTGCCAGGGAAACTATATATGACCATTAATACGAGAAATAAAGCTCTGTAAACAGAAGCTAGAAGTATGACCCCCAGCAACATATAATTGGAATATATGTGCAATGCTCCCAAAGATATGGCCATCCCCACAGTTGACCCAGGTCCGGCAAACCACAATGCTGCTAGAACGATAGGAAAATAAGAAAAATGGGTATATAACAGATCTGTTTGGTTACCCATGTTTACTACATATAAAACCAAAGAAACACGATAAGTAAAGAATTAGCACAATTAGGATTTTGTTACGGTCTTGCTGCCTGAAACAGGAAAACGATCGCTGCATAAAACACCCTCCCATGGTATGGAATCCTAATCATGGTATTCTACATAATTTTCCATTTACCTCCAGTTAGATAGAAAATATTTTGTATTCTTTTTTCTACCTCCAAAATACGTCATGTCATTGGCCAATGCCAAATCCCGTTTGTTATATGATGCAAAACTGTATCCGCTGAAACGATTCTGGGCCGGGAAATTTTAAACCGCCCGGCATTTGTAATAGATTTGGAGTTTTCTAAAGGGGGATACTTTAACAGGCTCATATCAGGCTTTAGAAGATTATTTTATCTGACAGTCCCTGCAGGTACCATATAATTCAAAACGACAAAACAGTTCATCAAAACCCTGGGAATGAGAGGAATCAATTTGTTCCAGAGGGCAGTAGTCAATGGGGCTGATTTTCCCACAACAACGGCAAATAAGGTGGTGGTGGTGTTCTTGTATCTCTCTCAGAGCATAGACAAAAACTCCATTATTATCCCGATCCACCCTGCAGAGGATGCCTGTGTGGGTAAGGGCGTCAAGGTTACGGCATACGGTGGAAAAATCTATAGCCAAGTTTTCATCAGCGAGCCTATCATGGAGTGACTTGGCAGTCACCCATCCCGGTTCTTTAATCAAGAAAGTCAGAATTGTCTGTCGGGGTTTGGTCATTTTTAGACCTTTAACCTTAAGCTTATTTTTTAGATTGGCAATGTCCATTGGTAAGCAATGCTCCCCTTGGCCTTAACGATATATGTTCGTGGGCCTGATTATCATAGCCTTACTTTTGCAATACCCTGGCAAAAGTGTCAGCAGTTTTCTTCATGTTATCAATGTAATCGGCTGCCAGCGGTACTATCATTTCCGCCTCTCCTCCCAGTTCATGGGCGAGGGTTTCTGCTTGTTTGCTGTCCATTTCCGCCTGGTAGAAGACTACTTTAATGTTTTCCTTTCTGGCCCGGTCAATAACTGACTGGAGACTAACAGCAGAAGCAGGTTTCCCTTCTTCCTCCAGTGCAATCATATTTAATCCATAGTCATCAGCAAAGTAACCCATAGCCGGATGGTAAACAATAAAACTGCGGCCATTAAATTCGGCAAGGGACTCCTTTATATAATTGTCTAACTGTTTTAATTGAGACTGGTAAGCTGCTGCATTCTCCCGGTATATTTGAGCATTCTCCGGGTCTAGTTCGGCCAGTTCCTCCGCTATCACATTTACCATTACCTCCACTCTTTTAGGCGATAACCAGCGATGGGGGTCAGCTTCCCCCGGAGCAATTTCCCGGGCGGGATAGACCTCATCAACTTTGGCCGCTAAGTCTATCACCCTCATCTTCGGGTGAGTCTGCTTTAGCCTGGGCATAATTCCATCGGTTTCAGCTGGCACACCTATGGAGAAGTATAGTTGAGCCTGGCTCAGTTCTTCCATATTCTTGGGGGAAGGTGCATAGTTTTCCGGACTGGCACCCGGAGGAATCATCATAACCACTTCTACTCGATCTTTACCTACGGCCTGGACAAAACTTGCTTGAGGCACAATGGATACGGCAATGCGTATTTTGGATGGGCTATCGGCGGCTATCGGATTGGTGGCTGCATTATCCTGACTAAAGCAACCAGATACGAAGAAAAATAACAAACCCAATAATACCGCAGCGTACTTTTTATCCAACATTCATTAATACCTCGCTTAAAATGCAAGTATTTGCATTTACTATCATAAACAGTATATCCCAGTCAGTCAAGTTGCATAATTCATGGGAAATCCACAAGTACAAAAGGTTATAAATGAAAACTAAGCCTGGAATTTGGAGCAGAAATAGCATGCCCTTATAAAAAGCCGGTCAAGAAGCTTGCTCTTGAACCGGCTGCCACTAGTTATGACCCTACATATTGTTAAATATGGCACCTATTTTCTTGATATGTCCCCGTTCTTCATTAATCAAATCTTCAATGACTTCTTTAGCTATCTTGTTGCCCATGTTTTTAAGTTCCTGGAAGAAGACAATGGAATCCTTTTCAAAACTTAGTGCGAAGCGGAGAATATCTTTATCACTTTTTATCTCTTTAATCAGATCTTCCACTTGGTTTATGTTGAAAATATGGCTGTTAACCAAAGACCTGACGTAGTCTTCATATTCTCCGGCATAGGTTTCTACAGGCAAGAAGCTATAATTAAGCTTTTCTCCTAACTTGGTAAAATCCTCAATATGTTTATCTTCCTCCTGGGCCAGATAAATAAGCATTTCCTTCAATTTAGCATCTTCGGTTACCTGGGAAGCTTTTTCATAAAACAGCTTACCCGACTGTTCCATCTGCACTGCTATTTCAATAATTTCTTCCCCTCTAAACTGTGTTATACTCCAGCCCATTACTATCGACTCCTTCGCTGTAAGTTATGATGTTTAGCTAATTCTAACACATCGAGCAGGTTATATTAACACTCTATCTTTCCATTTATCACTGCCCCGCTTTTGCAGCTGCATCTCCCTTTTTTTGTAAATAGCCGCCATGAGCACATTGGCAAAATGATAGCTCCCTGGTTGGAAAGTCAAATCGGCAAGAATCAATTGTCACACCAAGAACAAAGTCTCTACAAAGTTATGTAGAGACTTTGTTTAAATGGCTATTTTAATGTTATTTTAAATTTCTATGCTTTGGCTACTCCCGATTCAATAGCTGCACGAGCTACCGCCTCAGCCACCCTGGTACTTACAATAGGATCAAAGGCGGCAGGAAGAATGTAGTCGGGACTCAGTTTCTCCTCGGGAACGCAACTGGCAATAGCTCTGGCAGCAGCAATCTTCATGGCATCGTTAATATCTTTCGCCCTCACATCCAATGCTCCCCTAAATATGCCGGGGAAAGCCAGAACATTGTTCACCTGGTTGGGATAATCGGAGCGTCCCGTACCTACAATCATAGCTCCACCCGCTAAGGCCTCTCCAGGCAGTATTTCCGGGTCGGGATTGGCCATGGCAAAAACTATGGCCTTCTCGTTCATGGAAGCTACCATTTCCCTGGTCACCAAATTGGGGCGCGATACCCCTATAAACACATCCACATTCTTTATCACATCGGCCAGTGAACCTTTAATTTTGGGAAT
Organism: Syntrophomonadaceae bacterium; assembly: GCA_050949885.1. GTDB lineage: Bacteria > Bacillota > Syntrophomonadia > Syntrophomonadales > Syntrophomonadaceae > JBMNGO01. The sequence continues at coordinate 60,877 of JBMNGO010000008.1, forward strand.
GTTTGTAACAGCTGCCATTTCTTCATGTGCCCAGTTAAGCATGGAATCAGGATCATCCTGGCATATTACGCCATTCTTATCAACTATATAAAGGTCTTTAACTCCGGCCTGAAGAAGAATCTTGCTGATGGCAATACCTGCGGCTCCGCCCCCGTTGACCACAACCTTCAGGTTTTCCAGCTGTTTGTTTACCAATTTCAGAGAATTATATATGGCTGCCAAAACTATGACTGCGGTACCATGTTGATCATCATGAAATACCGGAATATCCAGTTCGGCTTTGAGCCTTGCTTCTATTTCAAAACAGCGGGGGGCACTGATGTCTTCAAGATTAACTCCACCAAAGGAAGGAGCCAGATATTTTACGGTTTTAACTATCTCATCGCTATCCTGGGTATCAAGACAAATGGGAAAAGCATCTACTCCGGCAAATGATTTAAAGAGAATAGCTTTACCTTCCATTACCGGCAGGGCAGCCTCAGGACCAATATTCCCCAACCCCAGGACTGCTGATCCATCTGATACCACAGCCACCATATTCCCTTTGGCAGTATAGAGATACACATCATCCCGATTAGCATCAATTTGCCGACAGGGTTCAGCCACCCCGGGGGTGTAGGCTAATGAAAGTTCTTCCCGGTTACGAACTGGCACTTTGCTTTCTACACTGATTTTTCCTCGGTTATCCTTGTGCAGCTGTAAGGCCGCTTCCTTTAGAGACATAATAACCCTCCCCTTCATGTTTTATTTAGAAATACAGTACTTCTCACGCCCAATTCGGTAAAGATCATTACCCTGGGAATCAATTGCCACTATGCAGGGAAATTTCTCTACTTCCAAACGGTAAAGGGCTTCTGGCCCTAGTTCATGATATGCTACTATTTCAGCTTGTTTGACCGAATTAGCAATGGTAGCCCCAGCTCCTCCAATGGCAGCAAAATAGACCGCTTTATACTTTTTCATGGCCTCAATTACTTCCTGACTGCGGGGCCCTTTGCCGATCATGCCGCGCAAGCCTTGTTCAATCAGCACAGGTGCATAGGAATCCATCCGGCCGCTGGTAGTGGGGCCGCAGGAACCAATCACCTTACCCGGAGGAGCCGGGCAAGGTCCTACATAATAGACTACCTGGTCTTTTAAATCGACGGGTAGGGATTCTCCTTGTTTTAGTGCATTTACCATTATTTTATGAGCAGCATCCCGGCAGGCATATATTACTCCAGTTATAGTCACCTGATCACCGGCCTGCAAATCATCAATATCTTTTGCCTGCAAAGGAGTCTTTATTTCTTTTATGTTCTTCATTTTTTCTCCCTCCTACAATTCTGCCTCTGTATGCCTGGACGCATGACAGTTCAGGTTTACAACTACCGGCAAGGTAGCAATATGAGTGGGAAAATATTCAATATTTACCGCCAAGGCTGTTATCCTACCCCCAAAGCCTTGCGGGCCTACTCCTGAACGGTTTATCTCCTCCAGGAGTTCAATTTCCAAATCCCGGTACTTAGGATCTGGATTGTGCTCGCCGGCAGTACGAGTCAGGGCTTTCTTGGCCAAATAAGCGGCTTTCTCCATAGTCCCGCCAATACCTACACCTACAATAACCGGCGGACAAGGATTGCCTCCGGCATTTACTACCGTGTCAACTACAAATTTCTTTACTCCCTCCAGGCCCTCAGCAGGCTTCAGCATTTTTAGGGCACCCATGTTTTCAGCCCCCCCACCTTTGGGCACAACGGTAATTTTTACTTTGTCACCTGGAACAATATCCATATGGATTATGGCAGGAGTATTATCTCCCGTGTTTTTCCGGTCAAATACCGGATCAGAAACTGCTGATTTTCTAAGATACCCGTCTTTATAACCTTGTCTGACGCCTTCATTAATAGCTTCTTGTAAACTTCCCCCGGTAAAGTGAACGTCCTGTCCCACTTCCAGGTAAACTACAGCTAGTCCCGTATCCTGGCAAAGAGCCACCTGTTCTCTCCTGGCTAATTCAACATTTTCAATAATCTGATTCAGTGCATAACAACCAAATTCTGATTCTTCCCGACAAAGGCCTTGTCTGATTAAATTCTCTACATCCTCAGGCAGATCATAGTTCGCTTTGATACACAGTTCCCTAACTACCTCGGTAACCTGGCTAACACTGATTTCTTTCAAAATAACCTACCTCCCCCACACTCCTAATACTTCAATCAAAAACACCTGGCTGCAACCATAAAGAAGATACTTACTACATATTTGCACTATATTTTGTTCAGGGTAAAATATTCTGGTAGAATTCTATTCAATAATTCTTGCTTATAATCCTTCCCATGGAGGTAAATAATATGTTTTTTTTAGTTGGCCATGTAGAACTCTATTTCCCTTCCAGTTCTTCTCTCAAAGAAAAAAGAATGATTGTCTCCAGCTTAGTTAATCGAATCAGGAAGCGTTTCAATATCTCTATTAGCGAAGTGGCCTACCACGAACTCTGGCAAAGAACCATTCTTGGTTTTAGCGCAGTTGGCAGCAATAGTCTAGAAATGGACAAATTTACCTCCTTTATCGAAGACTCGCTTTACAACAATGCTCTAGACCTGGAAGTTACGGACTTTTCCTACGAGATAATCTCCAGATAATTGCAGCTATGTGACCTACTTCCATTATTTACTGACAAAGTAAGGCAGGATTGTGTTCTATTTTGTTGAAAATTGCTGGTGTTTGCTTTTTAATTATAAATCTTTTAGGGAAGGAATGATTGCAAGTGAAAAAAGTAAGCACCAAGGCAATTAGTACCTTTGCCGTTTTTGTTTTTCTGTTTACAACCTTTTTTTCTATCTTTGTGTTGCCCCAGGAGGCACAGGCAGCTACTAAGCCTAAAATTGAAAAGAAGACCCTGGCGGCTGGAACTAAGTCAGCTACTCCCCTATATATAATTCGCAGCGGCAAACCTGGCCCGGTAGTAATGATTGTGGGAGGGGTACATGGAAATGAGCCAGCCGGTTACAAGGCAGCAGCCAAGGTAGTCAATTTTGATATTAAACGGGGAACCCTTTTGGTTATTCCCCAGGCGAATAAACGGGCTATTAAAATTCATCGTCGGTATGTGAGGGGAGTAGGAGATTTAAATCGTGATTTTCCCCGCACCAAAAGGGATTCAGCTGATACTGCACTGGCCAGAGCCATATACAAGGTAGTTAAAGATTATGATGTTGATTGGCTGATGGACATGCATGAAGGTTTTGACTATTACAAGAATAAAAGGACCAGTTCAGTAGGCCAAACCGTAATATATTACCCGAACAAGGCTACATACCGGGTAGCCTCAAAAATAGTCCGTACCTTAAACAAAAATATTTCCGGTTCTTACAGAAAGTTTTCCCTGTTAAGATATCCGGTTAGAGGAAGTTTAGCCCGGGCAGCGGGCCAGAACCTGGGGGTTCATAGTTTCATTCTCGAAACCTGCGACAATCCCAGCCTTTCTGTTAGGGTAAACCGTCAGTTAACAGCGGCCAAAACCATGTTAAAAGAATTAAAAATGATGTAACTATCTCGTAACTGCAGTTCTTCCAATCCGGCCGGAGGGAACAATTCTGCCCGTTTGGGTACGATTGTTCCCCCAGCCGGTATTTCTCGTGTCCCCGGATCCAGAGTTGCCCCGAATTGTTCTTGATCCTTGACTTCTTCTCACTCTAATGCCCGGACTAACAACTGCATTACGAGGAGTCTGGGACCTGGCAATTAATGCCGACCTGGAATCGCTCCTTCTCTGGCCGGAATATGTCTTGCGGCTGACCGAAATCTCCCAATTACGGCGAAAATCATTCTTTTCATCCCAGGATAATCCGTTATCCACCATATCCTTAATCACCTCAAGGTGTTCACTATACATGTCAAAGAGATCTATTTTGGATAACTGTTTCCACAAATCACCAAAAATATCCCGGAAATAATCCTGGTTTCCTGCATAAAAGGATTTTTGGGCTTCAACTGAGTTAAGATAATTAGTCTGCAATAATAAATAACGGGCAGCTACAATTTTTGCCAGGCAAAGGACTGCCCTGCTGATTTTATGTGATACCAGCCAACTGCTGGGAGTGCGGTATTCAAATCCGCCGTGATTTTTTAAGCGATAATCGCCCAAAAAGCCATATTTTTTGCGGCGCCTGACGGCTGTTGAGGGCTGTTCCAGCAAGAATATAGGGATTCCCAGGAAATTATCCAATGCCCGTAAAAGCCCGCCATTTAATCTAATATTGCTGAAATGGACATGGCCCCCAATACTGTAATCACCCGCCGGAAGGCTCCCCGCAACCCATTTTATATTGCGATAGGGCGCCATTCGGTTGGCGGCTAACAGTGACTGCCTGATATTATTAGCCAGGGAAACCGGACAGGTAGAAGGAGAAGGGCGTATTTCCGCCACCGGCCTCTGATAACGGTTAGGTACGCGTATACTGTCACATCCCACATGGCCTTCCCGGGGGAAAAAATTCGATGCAAACACTATTCTGCCGTTTCTCCTGTTAATCATCATAAATTCCGGGTCAGCACCCAGTTTAACCTCACTCCTGTCAGAACCTGTTTTCTCCTTTAAATTTAGATCGAAGCAATCGATGAGCCCTTTAAAATCCCCTTTACTAAGCTCAGGGGAAGGATTTACCCTGGCTACTTTCAGCACCCGGCGGGAGGTCAATACCAGGGTTATTTGGGCAAAATCTAAACCCAGGACATGAATTGCCCTTCTAGCCATTTCTGCTACTTTGGGATAAAATCTTTCTCTTACCTTTTTGGTCGGTTCCTTCGTTTTGGTGTTAAGGTTTATTTTTATTGAGATAATTTTCAGGTCGGCAATCATTACCCGGTATACTCTATTCACTTTTTCTTGGTCTTTGAGAAAGGGGATGCCATTAACCTGCATTATGCTGCCGATATAATCCTCGGTCAGGCAATTGGTCAGCGCATCCTTGGAGTTTAGAATTCTAGTGGGACTATTGTCGTCTACATTAACGGTAATATTATAGAACTGGCTTTTCCCAATCCCTATTTCCTTATACACTGTTTGAGGATATGATTGTGTTAGTTCCTCTATTATGGCCGAACCAGTTTTGTTAACTTCATAAAAAATCTTAAGATTCATTTCTATTTCCCCGCATTTTCTCGGTTTTTGAAAATATACAATAATCAACCAAAAGCTCAAGATGCCTTTTTTTAATACTGGTTTCATCAAAAACAGCCGGTTTAGAGTTGATTTCTAATACTCTTACCTGCCCATTTTGGTCAATCCCTAGGTCCATGGTAAGGACTGCCAAATTGATTTTCAACTCTTTCTCTAAGATGGTCGGAACTACTGAACAGATTCTTCTCATCTGGGCTTTGACTTCTTCAAACATTTCTTCTCTGGCACTGAATGCCTGCTTCACTACCTGTTCAAAGGGTGCGGCCCTTCCTCCATTAGGAATATGAGTAACAAACCTGTCTTTGGCTGCAATTCTTACTCCAGCTCCGGTAATTTCCCATTCCCCGACTCCATTCTTTTGCATCTGGGTACGCAGGTCAAAAACCCGCCCATCAATTTGCGCCAGTTTTACTTCCCCCTGCATTATATACAAGCCATTTTTTACTCTCCATTTTCTGAGCTGATTTTTTAGCCTTTCCAGAGAGGCACATTTAATCCATCTGATTCTGGTGGGGTTAGCCCTGCTGCAATAAAAACTGTTCTTGGCTGCTATTACCTTTATTATCCCTTCCCCTCTAGAACCGCCTATTGGCTTGAGAAATACGGATGTGTAGTCCTTTAAAAAGAGATGCAAAGAGCTGTAGCTAAAAAGACTGGTGGGAGGAAAAAACACTGCTGCTTCAGGGTGTTTTCTGACAGCCTGATATACTTCCCATTTGTTCAAAAATCGGGAATTAAACAAATAAGTCCCGGGAAATTTTTCTAACCAGGCTAATACGTCCCTAGCTTTCTTGCTTTTTTCTTTGGATCTTTGCAGGATTCGGTTATAGACAATATCTGGGATCGGATAGAATCCCTTGGTCCATTTTCCCTTTTGCCAGGTATACCCCTCTATTAATTGTCTTTTTTTATCAAGACCTTCGGGATAGAAATAATAGAACAATACTCCGCGCTTAGCTCCGTAGGTAAATAATTCACGGTAAATCCTGGCCTTTTCCCCGGTAGGATAAACGAAATTATTCTTTTTAGCAGTTAACACACCTATTATTGGCCCTAACCATAGGCTGTTATTGCTGATCCCTCCATTGTAAGATCCGGGAGGAATTCTCATATTGCCGGAGTTTTTAAGAATAATAGGGAGCTTTTGGCTCTCTTCACTTGTATTTACTTGACTGATGTTGGCATAACCCTGCCGATTACCAACCATAAGCTTAGCCTTTGGGCTGCCCAGTAAACTGTACAGGCTCTTGGCAACATGCACCTGAGATAAAGAACTGCTGGTGTTTTTCATCTCTTACTCCTATACTTTTTTCTTTTTCATATATTATGATTGGAAATAAAGGTAGGTGCTTTTAGTTGAAAAAAAGAAAAAGAACCGCTAAACGGTTCTGTTAAGTCAATATTTTTAGTCTTTCCAGAAGTCAGATGTCATCATTACTATTATTGGATAAATCTCTAGGCGACCAAAGATCATCAGAACACTTAAAATACATTTTCCGGCTGCGGGAATTAGAGCGTAATTCTGGGCCGGGCCGACTCCTGCAAAACCAGGTCCCACATTTCCCATACAAGCTGCCGCAGCGGATATGGCAGTTAACAGATCAACTCCCAAAAGTCCTATAATAATGGCACCTGAAAAAACTAGCATCATGTGCAGGAAAAAATACTGCAAAACATTTATAACCAGATTTTCATTAATCAGCCGATCCCCATAGCGTTGGGGAATAAGTGCCTTGGGGTGAACCATTTTTTTTGTCTCAATTATGGTGCGACCCAGCATTATCTGGTATCTTCCCACTTTTACATTTCCGGAAGTAGATCCTGCCGAGGCACCCACAAAAAGAAGTATAAATAAAACCCCTGCCGACACAGGGCTCCATTGGCCATAATCAGTGGTAGAGAATCCGGTGGTAGTAATAATTGATACTACCTGAAAAAGGCTGGACCTTATTTTTTCTTCTACTGCGTCTATCTGAGCCAGACCTAATAAAACCAGGAGACTAGCAGCTAAAACAATGCAACCATAAAGAACAAATTCACGGTTGCGCACATAGTTTTTCAGGCTCCGATTCTTGAAAGCAAGATAATGGAGCGAAAAATTGGTTCCGGCTATAAACATAAAAAGGATTATGATCCATTGAATAGCAGGACTGGAGTAATACCCTATACTCTGATTCTTTGTAGAAAAACCTCCGGTAGCCATGGTGGAAAAAGTATGGCATAAGGCATCAAAAAGATCCATACCAAACAGGTAAAGCAACAATAATAGCAGACCACTGAGCACCATGTAAGCTTTCCAGAAAATTTTAGCTGTTTCCTTAATTCGAGGGCTGATTTTCCCCTTAACTGCACCTCCGGCTCCCTCCGCCCGAAATATCTGATTGGCTCTGGAACCCATAACGGTTATTAAGGCAATAAATAGAACCATGATTCCCATACCACCTAACCACTGGGTCAGACTGCGCCAAAAGAGAATCCCCCGGGGCATGGCTTCAATATTTGAAAGTACAGTGGCACCTGTGGTAGTGACGCCTGATACAGCCTCGAAAAAGGCGTCTGTAAAAGAAGGAAAACACCCGCTCAGCCAGAAAGGAAGAGCCGCAAATATACAGGCCGCTATCCAACCAAAGGTGACTACCGCAAAACCTTCCCGGTAATTCAGCTCAATATTTCTTTCGGAAAAAAACGTTAATAATAGGCCACTGGCAATTGTGATCAGGGCTGCCACAAGTATTTTGTATACTACGTCCTCAGAATAATACCATGACCACAATGCTGATGAAATCATGGCAATGCCAATGATTATTAGTATTTTACCTATATAGCTCCCGACTACGGCTGGTCTAATCAAGATTACTTACCTTCACCTATAAAGAGTTTTTCAACTTTATGAACGCTTTTGGGCATGGAAAATATCATTAAATGGTCAAAAGCCTGAATAACACTTTGCCCGTCTGGAATGATGACCTCCTCACCCCGAACAATGGCTCCCACTACCGCCCCCCGGGGAAAACCTATCGTATGCAGCTTACGGTTTACGGCAGCAGATCCGGGCTGAGCAACTAATTCTATCATTTCTGCCTTTTCCTCTCCCAGCAGCTTTACTGAGAGAATATTGCCTTTGCGAATATATTTTAAAACTGCCCCGGCTGTCAAGGTCCGCGGACTTAATACCACATCAATGCCGATTTGCTCCATCAAAGGAATTACATCGGTTCTCTTAATTCTGGCTATGGTTTTCTTAACTCCTAAGTTTTTTGCAATCAACGCTGACAACATGTTCAGTTTATCATCATCAGTAACCGCCACAAAAAAATCTGATAAGCCAATATTTTCCGACTGCAGCAGATCAAAATCACTGCCATCCCCGTTAATTACCAGGCAATTGAGTTTTTCCGATATATCTTTGGCCCTTTTCGTGTCTTTTTCAATCAGTTTGACGTCAACCGGCACTTTAGCATCTTCCAATTCTTTGGCCAGGTAATAACCAGTTCTGCCCCCGCCTAGTATGGTAATATTTTCTATTTTCTTTTTCTGTATCCCCATTATTTTTAATACTTCTGGAATGTCAGTGGCATTGGCCATTACATATAGGTGGTCAGCAACCTTAATAAGGTCTTCTCCTCCGGGGACAAACATGCGGTGGTTACGCATAATGGCTGTTATAACAAAGCGGGAAGTATCCAGGTTTTTTAATTTGGTTTCTGCTATAGGGGAGTCTTTCTCCACCAACACTTCAACCATGCGAACTTTACCATCGGCATAATAGTCCACATTAAATAATTCAGGATTTTTTATGATGTCTGCAATTTCCATTGCTGTAACCCGTTCGGGGTTTAAGATCAAATCTATACCTAAAAGTTCTTTGATGAAAGAATTGGAAGTCTCGACATACTCAGGATTTCTGACCCGGGCCACGGTAATTCTTGCTCCATACTGTTTCGATAAAAGACAGGCGATCATATTTAGCTCATCCATTTCTGTCACAGCCACCACCATGTCCGCTGAACCTACTCCTCCTGCCTCCAGTGTTTTCCGCGAAGAACCGCTCCCCACTACTGCCTGTACATCAAGGGTCTGGTCAACTAATTCAATTCTTTCATCATCCTGATCTATAACTACTACATCGTGGCCTTCATTGGAGAGTAGTTCGGCAATAGAAAACCCAATTTTGCCCGCACCGATAACAATTATCTTCATTTTGTTTAACCTGCCTAAACATTAAATCTAAAGTGGATTATATCTCCATCTTGAACTATATATTCTTTACCTTCAAGTCTGAAAAGTCCTTGTTCTCTTAAAGCAGCCATGGTGCCCATTCTTTTTAGATCTTCATATTCCACCAATTCTGCTCTTATAAAGCCTCTTTCAATATCAGAGTGAATTTTCCCTGCAGCCTTACGCGCAGTGGTACCTTTCTTTATTGTCCAGGCTTTAACCTCATCTTCCCCCACCGTGAAGAAGGATATTAACCCGAGCCTCTCATACATGCTGCGGACTATCTTCTTTATGCCCGGCTCTTTTATTCCTGCCTCCTCCAAAAAAACTGGTTTATCTTCTTCAGGCAGATCAGCAATTTCCCTTTCAATATCTGCCGACAGTTCTACAACGGGAAGACTGTATTCCTGACAAAAGTCTATTACTTCTTTTCTTCCGCTGTAATTACTATTAAGTAATGATTCCTCTGACAAATTGAGGCAAATCAACATTGGTTTGGTGGTTAGAAACTGATAGCTGCTTAACATGAGAACTTCGTTCTCGTCCAGTTCTACTGACTGCAGGGGTTTTTCTTCTTCCAGGGCTTCCTTTAACTTGCTGAGCAAGGCTATTTCCTTCTGATCCTGGTTTTTCTTTTTACCTGCATGTATTCTTTCCAGCCTCTTATCTACCAACTCCAGGTCACTTAACAGCAATTCGTAATTAATCATTTGTATATTATCAATTATTGTCTTCCCTTTTTCCTGGTCAGATGCCTCAACATTAAATTCCCCCACAACATGAAGCAAAGCGTCAGCTTTTCTGACCCCTTCCAGAAAAACATTGGCTGCTGTACCAGGAACCAATCCCGGTATGTCCACAACTTCCAGCTGAGCGTATACCGTTTTGCGGGGATTAAACATTTTGGCAAGAAAATCGATTCTATCATCAGGCACCCGGGCAATGGCCATATTAGTTTTGCCTGGGTGGCGTGCTTGGTTTCGGCTTTCCGTAAGCAGTTCAAAAATGGTGGTTTTTCCTACCAGGGGAAGACCGATTACCCCTAGCTGCATGGTATCAATTCCCTCCTCTAATAAATTCAAATTCTATTATATCTTTACCATACCGAAAATTCTACTAATAAGAATTATTTGGTAACCAGGCTATTAACAGAGTATTTATCCTGATAAGATATCCTTTTTTGGCCGGGTCAAAGTAGTAATCCCGGCCTAAAGCCGGGAACTGTGTCCGTATTAAATTACAACAACAGGCTAAAAGTCCGTTAGAGGGTGATTTCCCCCAGAGAGAGGATAAAAAATATTCCAGTGACGGCTATGCTCAAAACCAATAAAAAATAACTGCCCTGGGAAGTAAAAATATACAGTCGTGCAGCATTGAAAAGGTTAAAAAGGAATAACCCAGCTGCTAGCACCGGTAATAATATCAGTAATCGGGGGGCTCCCGATCCAGGGAAAAATATGCCCAGATAAAACAAATAAATTGCCAATACAATTATATTAAGCCTGAGCAGAAGCTGGTAGAAATTATCCTCCTGCAGAAGCTGTCCCCTTTTTTCCGGGTCCATTTCATCCATATCCAAAATGTTCACTTGGATTTGAGCCTGGGCAGCTATATGATTAGCTATTTGGTCATCTGCAGGTGTAATCCCAAAGGCGCCGCGGCCGGTTTTTAGACAAATAAAACCCTGGTGGGGCTGGGTGGCATACATTTTTACAGTCCCTAGGCCATTTACGGAATAAGTGCCGATCATGTAGCCGGGCCAGCTTACTCCAAATACGGAGAAGAAATTGCTCTTACCTTTAACAATAGTAATCTGTTGGATTTCCTCAAAGGGGATGAAAATTCTTTTGCAACCCCATATGATAGTGATTCCTTTATCGTTTGACTGATACCTGAGGTTTATGGCTCCTATGAGAAGAAATATATAGCCAATAGCCAGCAACAGGCCGGGAATCTCTAATAAATTCTTTAATGCTATATCGTCTTTCCCCAGTGAGTACTCTATTGCCCAGTAGAAGGATCCAATAACTAAGAAACCCACTACCGTACCAAAGAAAGCACCTGAAGGTTTTCTGGTCTTATAATTCAATAAAGCCCCCTCCTAATTCAATAAAAACTACGAATACTGATAAAACCCGCGGCCAGTTTTTTTCCCCAGATGCCCTGCTCTAACCATGGTTGCCAGCAAAGGATGCGGACGATAACGATTATCTTTAGTTTCATTAAAGAATACGGAAAGAAGGGTATATAAAAAGTCCAAACCTATCCGGTCCGCTACCTCCAGGGGACCCAAATCCAAAGCACAACTCAGTTTCATGGCATTATCAATATCTTCTTTGTCGGCCAGTCCTTCGGCCAACAGAGAGATAGCTTCATTAATATAAACAACCACCAAACGATTTACAATATATCCAGGGGATTCCCGTTTTAAAACTACCGCCTCCTTGCCAATGCCCCTGATAAACTCTAAAGCCGAAGCTACGGTATTATCAGAAGTCTCAAGCCCTCTTATTATCTCTACCAGTTTTTTGTGCGGAACCGGGTTAAAAAAATGCATACCCAAAATTTTATCAGCCCTTTTTGTCACTGAGGCTATCTCTGATATTGAAAGGGTAGAGGTGTTAGTGGCCAGAATGGTATTTTCCTGGCAAATATTATCCAACTCAGTAAAGATCTGTTGCTTGACCAGAATATTTTCCACTGCTGCCTCGATTACCAGATCACTATCCTTAACCTCTGAAAGGTCTGTAGTCCCGCTGATCCTGTTTAATATCTGATCAATTTCTTGAACATTTTCCTCTCGCAGTTTTTTTTCAATGGTCTTCAAGCCTTCGTTTACCAGGCTATTTTGTAAATCCCGGATTACTACCTGAAACCCCTTTTGAGCAGCCGCTTGAGCTATTCCCACGCCCATTATCCCCGCTCCCAGTACAGCTATCTTTTGCACCATCTAAATCCCCTTTTCTCCTTTTTTCCCTTTTATAAAATAATAGAGGAATATTATGGGGAGTACAAGTTCTTAAACTAAAAGGGGTGGACAATCCACCCCTATGGTTTCATCTTTTTCTCCACTTCTAGGGTTTTTCCGCCAGGGTTAAAGAAACTGATTTTTTTTGGCCATCCCTGAGAATTCCAACGGAAATGGTATCGCCAACTTTGTATCCCTTCAGGATTTCCTGAAGCTGGTCATAGCCTTCGATCTTCATATTCCCAATTGAGACAATAACATCGGATTGTCTGAGCCCGGCTTTTTCTGCGGGAGAATTTTCTGTTATCCCTACTATAACTAAACCTTCAGATGAGATACCCAGAGCCTTGGCCTGCTCCTCACTCAGATCCCGTAAAATTACTCCCATATAGGGCCTAATCACTTTTCCTTTTTCTATCAATTCGTTAAGAACATCCTTGGCTGTATTGATAGGAATGGCAAAACCTATGCCCTGAGCTTCAGCATTAACAGCAGTATTGATTCCAATTACTTCTCCTTCGATATTAAGTAAAGGCCCTCCACTATTACCAGGATTAATAGCTGCATCAGTCTGGATAAGATCCTTATACACCCGCTTTCCTATTTGAATAGGCCTTCCCTTGGCACTTACCAGCCCAGCAGTTACTGTATGATCCAGTCCGTAAGGATTACCTATAGCAATCACCCATTCCCCCACCCGCATCTGATCAGAATCGCCCAGTTTTAGAGGAGTGAACTTACGGTCACTATTTATCCTAAGAACTGCCAGATCCAATTCATAATCCTGTCCAACTACTTCAGCAGAATACTGTTCATTTTCACTAAGGTTGACGGTAATTTTTTGCGCCTCATCAATTACATGCTGGTTAGTAACAACATATCCATCTTCACTGATAATGAAACCGGTTCCTATTCCCTGCTGCACATTGGGCCCGGGAGGAACAATTAAATCACCAAAAAACTGCCGGAAAAACGGATCATTAAAATAGCTGTTTCCTCTTGTCTCAACAACCGTACTGGTCTCTATATTTACTATTCCGGCGCTTACTGTCTCAACCATATCAGCAATGTTTTGCGGTCCCAGAAATATTATGTTTGACTTAGGCGTCTCTTGAGGGTTTGCCTCATTTTGTTGTTGCTGTGATTGTTGCTCCTGGGAATTCCGGTTTTCAGGCAATATATGATAATTGCTCAATAATAATAGACCCAAGGCTATAATGGCTAAAAAAACTAGTATAAAACCAAGCCGCGAACTTCTTGATCCAGGACTATTCATAAAACATTTCCCTCCAGTAACTGTAACAAATAGTACTAGTATGATTTTAGCATTAACCCTTTAGTTGTAAAAGAACCCATAAAAAAACCGGGTGAAATCCCGGTGGGTAAGATATCTCTAAAATCCTGCCAAATGGATGGCATATTCTAGAGGCCTTTTAAAAGTATTGCGCATTATGGCCTGGGAAAAAACTGTTTCCGTAGTCTTGCGCGGCTTGGAGTTGACTTCGATTAGCCAGGGGTGCCCTTTTCGATCAATGCCAATATCCAAACCCAATTCACCAAAATTTTTTTTGCTGGATTTTTCCAGGGTTGAAGCTGCCAAATAACACAGCTTTCTAATCTCTTCATTACATGTGTTAATCTTTTGGTCCTTCCTTAAGAGATATTTTAATACTATTCTGCTCCTTACTACCTTCCCGCCGCTGCTTAAGTTGGAAATACTGCTGCCGCCGGGGGCGATACGAGCTAGTTTTTTGCTGATCTGCCAATCTCCTTGGGAGTTTTTTTGATAAATTATCCTGATATCGAAGGAATGCCGGCGATAGCGGGCCAGTTCCAGTCCCTGCTGCACAATATATGGTTTTCCCTGTCTAAGTCTACTGGTTTGTCTTAACAATTCTTCCGGGTTTTTAGCTGCCCGGCGGAAAATCCCGCCTCTATAAACAATATAGTCTATTTGACGGTTTTGATTAATATGGGCTTTGATAATTTTCATACCCAGGCTTCCATCACTTGGTTTTATAAAAACTGTTCTATACTTCATAAGTAACTCCGTCAGATTTTCCAAATTCAGTTCCCTGGTTTCAGGTAGGTATTCGTGAAGCAGGGGATTTGTCTCCAACATCTGATGAACTTCCCATTTGTTCAAAAAAGACGGGTTAAAGTATTTGGTATAGGGCAACTCCAATAATCTGTTTTTGGTTTTTTTAATATTCATACGAGCTTCACCCCTGCGAGTGGTTATCCGATCGTAAACCACATCGGGAAGAGGATAAGTAGAAGCAACCCATACCCCTCTGCTTCCGGAAACCGGTTTATAGGTGTAACCTCGAACCGTGTTAGTTTTCCAATCAACGGAGCCAGAAGTAAATATGAATATTTGACCTGGCAGGCTCTTTGCTACGTTGCTGAGATAGATCAACTCAGCCTGTAAGCTAGTGGGCTCAAAAATCCCCTGAGAAGGCAAATGGGTGGTAAATATTCCTATAGTAGGCCCGATATGAATAGTGTTTTCTTCCTTATGGTATCTGATGCGCAAAGGCTTTCTTTTCTTCAAATGAAGCGCTTTTATCAGGGACGGGGACAGCAGATAAGTGTTCCCTGTCCGTTGTTGAACAGTCAATTTAGCGAACACCGCTTTATTACCGACTCTTACCCTGATTTGGGATTGGGGCGGTAAACCCAGTTTATTAAGCAAACTCTGGGAAATTACTATTTCTCCGATAGTTTCCATTTCTTACCTCACTTTAGCGGAATCCAGCCAGATAACGACAGTACAGCATGGGATTTTCAACTGACTTGAGACGGGTAGCGGTATCCCCCATCAACGTAAAGACCTGCCGGGCAGGGCGTAAATTGGCTTCAATAAACCATACCTTGCCATCCTTATCTACTCCAATGTCGATGCCCATTTCTCCGGTTGGTCCAATTTTTTCTTCCAGGGTTTGGGCTGCTTTGACAGACAAGTCTTTAATCTCTTCCACAATGCGCATCCTTTCCTGTTTATCGGGGAAGAATTTTTCTAACATAACGAGAACATTCTTAGCCGCTCCCCCGGCTGAGATATTGCTGGTAATATTTCCCGGCCGGCCAATACGATAGGCCATGCCAGTTACTCCCCACCTTCCGGTATGGTCTTTTTGCGCGACAATTCTTACGTCCATGACGCTTCCTTCATAATTCAGCAGATCAATCCGGTTTTGCATTAGGTAAGCCCTTTTGCCCATAACAGGTCTGAGTGCTCTTCTCAGATTGACCAGGCCAGCGGCGGTTCCGCGGTATAATTTGTTGTTTAACTGGTACTGGTACTGGTAAGAGGAAGAATTGTTCTTTTTGGCTACCCTGATAATATTCCTCCCCTGGGATCCGTGGACCGGTTTTAGGTAAAGAACCCGGTATTTTTTTATCATTGGTTCCACCTGGCTCAGGTTTTTGATCAGCCTGGTGTCAGGAACATAATTTTTGAGAGGGCTTTGGCTTATGATTCTATGGACTTCCCATTTTCCTATTACAAAGGGGCTAAAAAATACCACCCCCATTTTCTCTAACTTTTGGCGAAGTTTTCTTATTCCCAGGTCATATTTTTGTAAACGCGGATAAACCACATCAGGTATGGGAAAGTAATCCCTTACCCACTGGTCGTTGCGGTAGGTGTACCCGTAAACTGCTTTCCGGTTCCAGATAATGTTCGTAGGAGCAAAGGCAAAACAGATTTGGCCTAATTGGTTGGCAGCATCCATCAGCTGTTTAAAGAAAAAAGTCTGGGGACCGAAAGGCTTACTTTTGGAAGCATAGAGCCGAATCATGATTCCCACTACTGGCCCAATAGCAATTTCCCCCTCACGGTAATTAATGCCGTATAATTTGGAGGAATTTAGATGCAGCTTTTTTAAAAGGGTCGGCCTTAAGCTCAACCTGGCAGTATTTTCATCCCGGTCAATGCGGATGGTATTGAATACGGTGGTGTTTCGTCCCACCCGCAGTTTTACTCTGCCCTGATCAATTATTCCTAAATCCTTCCGGACTTTCTCGCTTAATACCACCTCATCTTCCTTTAGCGCCGAATCTGGTTTAAAGGAAACCATCTGAAAACTGCTCATCTTTTATCTCCACCACTATTAGTTTTTATGCTATATTATGAAAACTAGTTTTCTTTTGTTATCCTTATATTGATTATTAATAAGAACCAGCCGATTATTACAATATATATACAAAGCAAGATGAATGGAGAAAAAGATGTTTCTGGTCAGTGCATGCCTCTGCGGGATAAAATGCAAGTATAATGGTCATGACAATTTTCACCCAGTTTTTGCGGAACTGGTGGCCAATAAAAAGGCCCTGCCGGTATGCCCGGAGCAGCTTGGAGGTTTGCCCACCCCCAGAGAACCCAGCGAAATCTGCTTGGGAAACGGCCAGGATGTCTTAAGCGGAAAAGCCAGGGTTATAACCAAATCTGGAAAAGATGTCAGCCGCCAATTTCTGTTGGGAGCTTATAAGACCCTGGCCATAGCTCAGGATAATGGAATTAAAACCGCTATATTGAAGAGCCGCAGTCCTTCCTGCGGTTTTGGCGAAATCTACGACGGGTCTTTCTCATCCTGCCTTAGGCCCGGTATGGGAGTTACTGCGGCTTTACTTGCCAATGAGGGAATAATAGTATTAACTGATGAAGACTATTTGAGAGAGAGGGTTCGTTTTGAAAGCAGTTAGTCTTTTTTCGGGAGGCCTGGACTCCCAGCTGGCAGTCCGTGTAATACAAGAACAAGGTATATCGATAACTGGGGTATGTTTTTCAAGCCCTTTTTTCAGGCCTAACTCTAAAACCTTTGCATCTGCTGAGAAACTGCAGATTAAGCTGGAAGTATTGGAAGTGGATGATGAATACTATTCTTCAGTTATCAAAAATCCGGTCTATGGATACGGCAAGCATCTTAATCCTTGTATTGATTGCCATGCCTACATGTTCAGAAAAGCCGGTCAATTTATGGAACAAATCGGTGCCAGCTTTTTAATCACAGGTGAAGTCTTGGGACAGCGTCCCATGAGCCAAAATAAATCAGCTTTAGCAGCAGTTGACAAGCTTTCCGGATATAAGGGCCTGATAGTACGTCCCCTTTCCGCCCGGCTGCTGCCGGAGACTATTCCCGAGACTAATGGATGGATTGACCGGAGCCGTTTACTGGATATTAGCGGGAGAAGCCGAGCCAGGCAAATGGAATTGGCCCAAAAATACAATATTACTGATTATCCTTCTCCAGCCGGGGGCTGCCTTTTAACAGACGAAAACTTTTCCCGCCGTATGAAGAAGTTGATGTCATATACAGGGCTTGACGCGGCCACGGACTATTCAATTCTTAGGGTAGGCAGACATTTTATGTTAAACAACCATTATCTATTAGTAATTGGGCGCAAACATGCAGAAAATGAAATTCTGGCCAAAATAGCTACTGACAACGATTTCCTTTTTAAAGTAATGGATTTCCCGGGTCCTTTGGGTTTGATCCGACCCTTAAAGGGTGCAGAATTGCCTCCTGACTGTAAATTTGCCGCCCAAATTGTTGCCCGTTACAGTGATGCCAAGAACAGCCCGGCAGCCAAAGTGCGGATTACCCAAAAGGCAACTGCTACCGATACGATTCTCGAAGTTGCTCCCTTGCAGCCCGAAATGGTTCCCGAGCCGATATAAGACAAAAAAGAGGTATCTTAAAACACCTCCTTTTGAACTGATGCGCTTTTTTCTTGTATGTGCACAAAATCATTCTAATTATTAATAACAAAGAATACTAAAGCCAGTATTCCAATAACTATAACATTAGTAATAATCCTTGTGAGTAAATTTCCTCTTGTTAACTGACTTAAATCACCTATAAGTGAACGATTTATTGAATCAGCAAGATTAGACATCGGATGCTTTCTGTATTCTTGCATCTTACGTTTGTCTTCATTATCCATAGTATAATCTCCTAATTCTAAGAGAATCAAGGTACCTGTCCCCATGATTCTCATTTATCTTAGAGATCAAAAACCTTCAAATCTATGACCTGGCACATGGCCTGGTAGCCGGCAAGATCGGGGTGCCCGCCATCGTCCAGGAGCAATTCCAGCTTTATCTTCCCGTTTTCATCGGAGAAGACACTGGCAAAGTCGATAATATCAAGACCCTTTTGCTGGGCCAGGTCCTTTATCCAATCTCTCAGCCGCACCAGGAGTTTTTCTATATATGGGTCATCAACGGCGGTGGGCACGCCCAGAATCGTGCGAATATTCTGGGCTTGTGCCATCTCTACCATTTTATTTATATTCCAGGTAATCCGGTCAAAAGACTCACCTACAAAAACATCGTTTATTCCGCCCATGATCACTACATGGGTGGGATGGTGCCTGAGGACATCTCTTTCCATGCGCCTTAACATATCTGAAGTAGTATTGCCGTTGATGCCTTCATTAATTACCTCCCCCGGCAAAACCTGGTTAAGGTATTCCACCCATGAGTATTGAGGGCCAAAAGGAAATCCATAGGTTATACTATCACCCAGACAAACGATCTTTTGCATTTTTTGCACGTTTCTCTCTCCCATATAAACCTAAGCAGATTACATTTCCTTATAGCTGCGATACAGCTGCTTCCATGCGCTTTATTATTTCATTCAAGCGGTTAATGCTCTGCCCATATCCTGCCCAATCGCCTTCCCGCAGCCTTTCATTAGCCTGGTCGTAATACTGCCGGGCCTGTCTGGCAAGGTCCTGAATGGTATCTGCTGTTTCCTGGGGCGCTCCTGGTTCTTGGTCATCCCCAGGAGTTGCAGGAGGTTTGGTAGTTCCCTTACCGAACAGTTGGGTAAGGGCTTCTTCCAGCGTAGGTTCCATAACCACACGGTTGCCAAATCCCGCAATTACGCGTTTTAGTTCGGGCAGCTTGCTATTGCTGGCTTGCAGGTACAAGGGTTCAATGTATAATATGGAATTGCTCATGGGAATAACCAATAGATTACCCCGGTACACGCTTGAACCCTGCTGGCTCCAGAGACTTAACTGCTGGGAAATATACGTATCCTGGTCAATCCTCGACTCAATCTGCTGCGGACCATAAATAGTCTCCTGTTTGGGGAAATTATAAATCAGCATTTTCCCATAGTTCTCCCCATCCATGCGGGCACACATCCAAGCTACCATGTTAGGCCGATTTTTTGGGGTAAAGGGGAGCATCAAAATATATTCCTCTTTTTCTTCCCCGGGCAGGCGCATAATAATGTAGTAGGGTTCCATATTTTGCTGTTTGTCATCAACTATTTCAGTAGGAATCAGCCATGGGTCCTCTTTATTGTAAAAAACATTGGGATCAGTCATGTGAAAAATGCTGAACATGCCTGCCTGAATAGAAAACAAATCAACCGGATATCTTATATGGGCTTTAAGCCCGGCTGGCATCTGGTCCAGGGGCAGAAAAACTCCCGGGAAAATCTTACTAAAAGTATTGATTATTGGATCTGACTCATCGGCCACATAAAACTTCATTTCACCAGTATAGGCATCACACGTAATTTTTACTGAATTACGCAGATAATTGTTGCCCTGCCGGTCAAATGGTTCCGAATAGGGGTACTTATTGCTGTAGGTATAAGCATCAATCATCCAAAACAGCTTGCCGGAATCATCGATGACAATATAAGGATCTCTGTCAAAAATGAGATATGGAGCTATTTTGCTGATTCTTCCCTCAATGTTTCGGTTCATCAATAACTGGCTTTGATTAGTAATATCAGATGACAAAAGCATTTTATAATCCTTCAATTCCCAGGCAAAAAGCAATCGTTTCATAAGAGAGTCAAGTTTAATGCCGTGCTGACCCTGGTAAGTGGAATAGGCGTTTTGCGTACCCAGAGGATAATCAAATTCCTGCTGCTCGGTATTGACCAAAACATAGGAACTGGGAACCTCCCCAAAGTAGATCTCTGGCCGCTCCAATTTAAGATCAGTATTAGTTTCAGGGGGTATATCTTTAATAAAGAACTGGGGGAAGCCCTCTTCTGCCACTTCAGTGACCGGACTGACCAGTACCCCGTAACCATGGG
Source organism: Syntrophomonadaceae bacterium (assembly GCA_050949885.1). Classification (GTDB taxonomy): domain Bacteria; phylum Bacillota; class Syntrophomonadia; order Syntrophomonadales; family Syntrophomonadaceae; genus JBMNGO01. The sequence goes on from JBMNGO010000008.1 coordinate 81,296, forward strand.
TGTACATTAGTTTCTGGTTTATCCAAGTTTGAGCCGTTTCCTGCAGCCCCCGCTGATCCAGCTCCCGGGCAGAAATCATTACCTGCCGGTATGCTCCATCAACTATATAGCGATCAACATCCACATCATTGAAAACATAGTAACTTCTAAGGGCCTGTAGATTTTGGTAAGTAGTCTGCAAGGGCTGCCAATCCCACAACCGGATATTGTTGACAGTAATCTGGTTTTCTTCACTGTAGATATCTAAGTCATAGTCTATCCGGAATTCCAGTTCCTCTGCCCTATCAAGCCCATAGGCCATCCTGGTGTATTGGATGGCTTTCTCGATATAAGGCTTTTCCTTATTATATTCATTGGGCTGAACCACCAGTTTTTGAATTACTGCAGGGTAAACAGAACCCAGTATAATCGCTAACGCAATCCAGGCTCCAACGCTCAATACTATCCAGTTTAAGCGCCTGATAAAAATGTTGGCAATAATAACTGCAGCAGTAATGAGCGAAATAACCATTAATACCTTATAAGAAAGCAGCCGAGCCACAACGTCTGAATAACTAGCACCGTAAATTACTCCGCCAGGAGAAATTAAGAGGTCATAGGAGGCCAACCGGTAACCCCATGACTTTAATGCGAAAATAGCGGCTACAATAACTGCTATATGACATTTGGCAAAGGAAAATTGTTTCCAGTTGCCAAAAATAATATCCGTAGAGGCTTTGGCAATATAGATGGTCCCAACTGCTACTAGAAGAAGGACTAAAGCAGTCATAAAAGTGTTGTAAAGAAACTGATAAAAGGTCAGGTTAAAGAAATAAAAGCTAATATCTTTGTTAAACAAGGGATCGGTAATACCTGTGGAGACGCTGTTTAAGTACTGCTGCACCACCAGCCACTGATCCGCTGCAATGGAACTGACCATAAAGGCTCCGAGTAAACTGATCCCAAGGAAAATCCAGTTGGAAAAAGGCCCTTTTAATAATCCTTTCCAGGGAGATCTTTCAGTATTAAGGTAAATAATTTCCCTGCCGTCATCAGTTTCCCTGGGGCGTTCACTATCCGGGCCGTCGCTTTTTCTGGTTAACTGCAGGTTGATGAAGAAGAGGAGGAAGGTTAAAACCAAAGCAATAATATACAGTAAAACCTTGTTCAAAAGGATAATAGAAAAAACATTACCGAAATTTACTGAATCAAACCACAGATAGTCAGTATACAGCCTGCTGAATAGTGCAAAGAGTCCCAGCAGAGCAAAGATCAATGCCCATTTAATAGTGCTCGAAATTCCCTTATCCATTGCAACCTCCTTTAATACTAACTGAATAAAAGAACGAAATAGGTTGTTTAACTGATTAACCACCGAGGCCGTAGTTGCCGGCTTCAAGGTCAATTATACCAGATTTTCCAGCCACGCACCTCTTATTCTTAATTTTGCTCAATTTTTATAGATCTTAGACGGTTTAGGCAGGCAGCTATCTCATATTTTCTGGGTAATGCCAAATCCCCGGGATGTTGCCCGGCAGGAAAAGGAGATATATTATCCAGATCCTCCTCCATTGCCTGGTGTAATTTTGCTGCCAAATCGGTTAAGCTGCAGTCATCTCGGACATTTTTGGCCATATAGCGTAGGGCTTCAGCTATAGCACGGGTCTGGCTGCTGTCAATCAGCTGTTCGACCGCGCTCAAGTCAATATTTTCCCTGCCCCAGGCGACCTGATAAATGCCCCGGGCTGCAATTTTCTGCCCGTCCAGCCCTCTAAAAAAGCCGTTTTTCACCATCCGGTTACGGGGCACGAAGGCTTCATCCGATTCCGGGATTCTGGTACTAGTTAGTTTTCTGGCAATTTCCCGGGCCTTGTCCGTTACATCCACAACTTTATATGCATCAAGCATTATTACCCGATCAGCCACATCAAGATAATCACCTGCCCCGCCGATAACCAGAATACAGGAGATACCATGGTTTTGCCACAAGGGTTTAATTCTGTCAATAAACGGTTTGATCGGTTCTTTGTCCCTGGCTACCAGCCTCTGCATCCGGGCATCTCTGATCATAAAATTGGTAGCGCTGGTGTCCTCGTCAATTAACAAGAGAGTTGCTCCACATTGCAGTGCTTCTACGGTATTAGCTGCTTGAGAAGTGCTTCCACTGGCATTGGGACTGGAAAAGGACCTGGTATCCAAACCAAAGGGTAAGTTGTCAATAAAATATTTTATGTCAACTCCTTTAATGCTCCGGCCATCCTCAGCCCGGATTTTAACTGCATCTTTTACGGTTACAACCCATTCCCGCCCGTCTCCTCCAATATGGTTATATACTCCCCTTTCAATAGCCCGTAATAAAGTGGTTTTACCGTGATACCCTCCCCCTACCACCAGGGTAATTCCGCTAGGGATGCCCATCCCGGTAATTATGGAGTGATTAAGGGTTTTTAACTCAACCTGCATTTCCGGGGGACTCTTAAAAGGTATAGCCTGGTCTGCGGGCAGGGGGAGGTCACTATCCCCGCTGAGCCGAGGCAGAATGGAGCCATCAGCAATAAAGGCAACTAATCCCAGATCATTTAGTTGATCTCGTATAAATTCCTGGTCTTCGTACAGAAAAACGTGCTCTTCCATTTCTTTGATTCGATCAGGGGAAAAGAACAGGGCATGTCTTATTACACGGGGTAACTGTTCACCAAAAATCCTGGCCGTCTCCCGCCCTTGGATGCGGCGGCCCTGGGCCGGCAAGCCTATCTCCATTCTAGCTTCAATGAAGTCCGCGGCTATTTTTACTGCTGATCTTTTTAGTACCTGTTGTCTTCCTGCATCGATGCGAATTAGGCCGCTTTTTCCTGTGACCTGCGGCCTTTTCTCTATTTCCCGCCCTACATAACGGGCTAAGAGATCGGCCAGGGCCACACCACGCACTCCTTTTTCCAAATAATCAGGAAAGCCCGCGTTTTCCTTGGCAACACGGGCTCTAATTTTGCTGGGCGGGGCAAAAGGATCGGCTTGCACATGATCTATAAAAAGGGTGAAGTCCCCCATTTCATACACACCGGTGATGTCTTTATAGGCTTTATAGCCTGCTCCATCCATTTTATTAAGTTTATGCACCAGTTCCTGTCGTGTTTTCATTTATTTCCTCCCTGGGACCAGTTGCCTCCCTGTTATTTTAAATAAATACCCAGGAACCTATGGCAGTATTTATTTGCTCATAGCCAGTTTCACCATCTGATCAACCAGTTGTTCAAAGCTGATTCCCGCAGCTCTGGCAGCGTCCGGCACCAGGCTCATTTCAGTTAAACCCGGAATAGTATTAACCTCTAATACATAGGGATGGCCCTCTTTATCAACCATAAAGTCAATACGGGCTACACCACGGCAATCTAAAGCCTTAAAAGCCTTTATACTGATATCTTTTACTTCTTGGCTTACTTCGTCGCTTATTCTGGCGGGAATAATATGCTGGCACATTCCCGGGGTATATTTGGATTCATAATCATAAAACTCATTTTCCGAGGTTATTTCGATAATGGGAAGGCAAGCAGGTGATTCATTGCCAAGGACCGATACCGTTAATTGGATGCCATCAATGAATTTTTCCACAATTACTTCATTGCTGAAAGCAAATGCGTTTTTCATAGCTGCAATAATCTCGTTTTCTTGTTTTACTATGTAGGTACCAATACTGGACCCCTGGGTGGCAGCTTTAATTACTACCGGGAGACCAAAACGGGCTACCACCATCTCACTTAGACCAGGCGCGGCTGCCGAAAACTCTTTTTCCTTTATGGTAATGAAGTCCGCTGTGGGAATTCCTTCATACATAAATATTTTTTTAGCCAGCCCTTTGTGCATACAGATAGCACTGGCAGCCACCCCCGAATTAGTATAAGGTATTCCCAATAATTCCAAATAACCTTGAATTGTGCCATCCTCTCCTGGTTGGCCATGCAATGCGATAAAGACCACATCAGGATTTATTTCCTTGATTTTATCAATGTTATCGCGGTTTAAATCCAGAGTTCCTACCTCATAACCCGCCTTGATCAAACCCTGTACAACAGCATGACCGCTCCTAAGAGAGACTTCTCTTTCCTCCGACACTCCTCCCATTAATACCAACACTCTGGTCATATTTTACCCACCTCAAAATTTTTTCTATAGGATTTCCCTTTACTCTATTCATTTAGTATATACTTGGTGCATAAAAGGCTTAATCCTTATTGACGGATCATATTAATCCGCTTTATCCAGCTCAAATTTTTTATGTAGAGCCATAACCGCTTTTTCTATCATTTTATCTTCGATAATGCAGGAAACCCTAATTTCTGAAGTGCTAATCATTTGGATATTAATACCCTCGTCAGCCAAAGCCTCAAACATGGCTGCCACCACCCCGATATTGCTCTGCATGCCTGCCCCTACAATAGAGACCTTAGCTACATCTGCTCCATAGGACATTCCGGAAGCCGATATTTTTTGCACCAGATCCTCAACGACCGGCAGAACTCTTTCTATATCGTTTTTTTCAACGGTAAAAGCAATATCGTTTCGATTATCCCTCATGGCACTCTGGATAACCATATCCACATTAATTTTATTCTTGGCCAATTCACCGAAAAGCAATTTGGCCACTCCTGGCCTGTCGGGGACATCAAACAAGGCAATTTTCGCACAGTTTAGATCATGGGTTATTCCAATAACAGGTCTCTGATTCTCCATTTTAGCTACCTCCGTAATAATTGTTCCTGGATCAAAGGTAAAGCTGCTTCTGACCTCCACATCCACGTTATAAAGCATGGCCAATTCAGCCGCTCGGGGCTGCAGAACTGCTGCCCCCAATGTGGCCAGTTCCAGCATTTCTTCATATGATATCTGCGAGAGTTTCCGCGCCTCCTTGACGATACGCGGATCAGCCGTGAATACTCCCGCCACATCAGTAAATATTATACATTTTTCTGCTTCCAGGGCTGCTGCTAAAGCCACCGCCGTGGTATCCGATCCCCCGCGCCCCAGGGTAGTAATATCATTATCAGCGGTAATGCCCTGAAAACCGGCAATAACCACAATTTTTCCTTGGTCCAGTTCCGTTTTGATTCTTTCGGTTTCAATTTTCTTTATTTTAGCGCGGAAAAAGGTGGAATCGCTCCTTATGCCCGCCTGCCAGCCGGTAAGAGAAACTGCCTTGCATCCCATACCATTGAGAGTAATGGCCAAAAGAGCAGCAGATTGCTGTTCCCCGGTAGCCAGGAGCATATCCAGTTCCCGTTCAGGTACCCGCTTGCTGGCAGAACGTGCCAAGGCAATGAGTTCATCGGTAGTATCGCCCATGGCTGAAACCACTACAACCATACTATTACCTTCTGCACACATCTTTTTGCACCTTAGGGCAACTTTTCTTATTCTTTCAATCGAGGCTACTGAACTGCCTCCAAATTTAGATACTATTAGTGCCAAAATATCATCTCCTTGATAACTTCAAATTTTATCCTAAATGAAAGCAACTCCTTCTAGACTGGGCTGCAGGTGCAAGATGCGGCATTTAATACCATGGTTGTTGAATGCTGCAGCCATGGCCCTGCCGATTGCATCTTGGTTGCTGACAGTAAAGGCAATAACTGAAGGGCCCGCACCACTTAGAGCCACACCTAGGGCTCCGGCCTTTATTGCTTCATCCACAACCTTGTCAAAGCCGGGAATCAATCCCTTGCGTGCCGGCTGGTAAATAAAATCTTCCATGGCTGTATTAATACTATGCAAGTCATTGTGAAACATTCCGGCCAAAAGAAAACAGGCCCGCTGCAGGTTTTTTTTCACGTAGGCCAGGTCCGTCTTGGGGGGTAGAACTGAGCGTGATTTTTCCGTGGATAAGGTAAAATCAGGAACTGCTACAACAGCTGTTAATCCACCAGGTACCGGCACCTTATGGTATAAAATCCCTTGTTCTGTTTCCAGAACGGTGGTCAAACCGCCAATAATTGCGGGAACAATATTGTCTGCATGGCCCTCCAAATCTACTGCCAACTTGATAAGCTGATCTACCGTAAAAGGGTTGTTAAGCAATTCATTGCCCAAAAAGACTCCGGCAGCAATTGCTGCTGCACTGCTGCCCAGACCTCTCTTAATGGGTATGGCATTTTGGATAGTCATGCGTAAATATGGGGGATTTAGGCCCACCTGAGCATATACATAGTCTATGGCCTTTTTTATTAAGTTGTTATCAGTTTCTTCCTCGACCAGTTCCTCCCCGTCCCCGCAGAAGATAATCCTGGTGCCATTGGGAGAAGTCTCGACTGCCACCTGAAGGAATAACTGCAGAGCAATTCCCAGAGTGTCAAATCCTGGTCCCAAATTGGCACTAGTTGCCGGAACCCGAACTGTAATCATAATACCTCCGCATTTTTATCTATTTATCCCTTCCAGCCGTACCACATTGTTTATTTCGCCCACGAAACTCATGCCTTTTAAGACTGTAAGGGCATCTTTTAAGTTTTGTTCCATCACTTCATGGGTTATTAAGATTAATTGGGCCTGATCGCCCCTGGCCTTTTGCAGTACAGTAGCGATACTGACGTTGTTGTTGCCAAATACTCCGGCAATTCCGGCTAATACCCCCGGGCGGTCAGTAACCGTCATCCTAATATAAAACTGTGCCTTTAGGCTATTTATGTCAACAACTTCTTTTTTTTCAAAACAGGTGCATCCAATGCGGGCATTCATGTTTTGACTGATACTGCGCCCTATTTCAATGAGATCTCCAACCACCGCACTGGCAGTGGGGAGCTGTCCAGCACCTCGTCCGTAATGCATAATTTCTCCCACAGCGTTTCCTTTGATAAACACAGCATTAAACACATCCTTAACCGCTGCTAAGGGATGCTCACGGGGGATAAAAGCGGGGTGCACCCTTACCTCTATCTGTCCCCGGCTGTTTTCTTTGGCAATGGCCAGCAGTTTTACCACCAGCCCCAACTCCCCTGCATATTGGATATCAGTAGGGGTAATGCCGGTTATGCCTTCCACATAAACATCATCCAGGGTGACTCTGCTGTTAAAAGCTATGGAAGCCAAAATGGCTATTTTGCGGGCTGCATCCAGACCGCAAACATCAGCCGACGGGTCTGCTTCTGCATACCCCAGTCGCTGTGCTTCAGCCAGCACTTCTTCAAAACTGCGCCCTTCGTGGGTCATTTTAGTCAGAATATAGTTGGTGGTTCCATTGAGTATACCTATAACTTCTTCGATCCTGTTACCGGCCAAGGACTGTTTTAGCGGGAAAATAACCGGTATTCCCCCTCCTACGCTGGCTTCAAAATAAAAATCAACTTTATGGTCCGCAGCAGTTGCAAATAATTCTTCTCCTTTTTCGGCAATCAGATCCTTGTTGGCTGTCACAATGTGCTTGCCCTTTTTCATTGACTGGATAATGAAGGAATACGCCGGTTCGATTCCACCTATAACTTCAACCACGATATCGATTTCCTCATCATTGATAATATCTTCAATATTCTGGGTAACCATACTAGGATGAATCCCCAGGTCCAGACATTTTTTCGTATCTTTCTCCAGAATGCGTTTAATTCTCAGTTCATCACCTGTCCTCTTGGTTATGATTTCTCTGTTGATGTCAAGGAGCTTGACTACTCCAGATCCTACTGTTCCACAACCAAGCAATCCAATGTTTAGCATTTTTTCTCCTCCTGTTTAACTTCTGCCGATAATTTTAACACTGAGAACTCCGGCTGTTTCCCTCAACTCAGACAATAACTTGTCTACCGGTTCAGAAATATTATCCACCGCAACAGAGATGGTTACATAGGCAACTCCGCGAAAAGGCAAGTTCTGATTAATGGTTAGTATATTGGCTTTAAACTTGGCTATACAGTTTAAGACACCTGATAGGATACCAGACTTGTGGTCAAGTAACAATAAAAGATTTAAGATTTTTAGCTCCTGGGCACTAAAAAATGAGAAAACAACATCCTTGTACTTATAATAAGTACTCCTAGAAAAACCCAGTTTCTGGACTGCCTCCTCCACACTGGCGGCTTCTCCCCTGGATAGCATTTCTTTGGCCAGTACAGTCTTGTACATAGCCTCAGGAAGCATGTCCTTCCTTACCATATAAAATTGCCAATCATTTCCCGACATAAAAAAAGCCTCGTCTGCATCTGGTGGACTTTTTCTACAGTATACGGACATTATATCATCTGCCCAAATGCAAAACAATGGCATGAAAAAATATATTTAAAGCCAGCCGTAACTGGCCTTAAAATCAGTTTATTAGATTATTATACAGATAATTCCCCCGTTACCGTCATTGACAATTCTCTGGACCGTATCCTGCAGTTTAACCTGAGCATTCTCCGGCATACGGTGCAGCTTGTTTTGAATCCCTTCTCTAACCAAATCATGGAGGGACTTGCCAAAAATATTGGAACCCCAGATTTTTTTCGGATCTTCCTCGAACTCATCCAGCATGTACCTTACTAGTTCTTCACATTGTTTTTCCGTTCCTATGATTGGTGTAATCTCCGTTGTTATATCAGCCCGGATAATATGCAGCGAAGGAGCCTTGGCTTTCAGTCTCACCCCAAAACGATTGCCCTGACGAATTAATTCAGGTTCTTCCAGGAACATTTCGTCCAGCCGGGGTGTTACCATCCCATAGCCGCTTTCTCTGACTTCATCCAGAGCAGGCGCAATTTTATCGAATTCTCTTTTAGCAAAGCTCAGGTCTTTCATTAACCTTAAAATATCGTGGCTGCCTTCCACAGAGAAACCGCTGACCTCAGTCAATGCCTGGTAGAAGAACGCTTCTGGCACTGTTACCTCTATTACAGCTGTCCCCGCCCCTAGGTTCATTTCTTCCAGGCTCACATAGCTAACGTATTCAATATCGGAAAGCCTTTCTATCGCTTGGTCAATGTCTCTCACTTTTCTAATGGAACTCAAAACTCCCCGGACTCCGTTTTCCAGGTTTTCTCTCAACCAGAATTCCTCGTCCAGCTCATCAACCCACCTGGGAAGCCTTATATTTACCTCTTCAACCGGGAATTCATAAAGTGCTTCCTCCAGCAAAGAGTAAATTTGTTCTTTGGACATAGTTTGGGCATTGATCGGTATGGCATTTATAGCGTATTTTTCATTTAGTTTTTCGATCAGGCTCAAGGTTTCACGGTCATAGGGATTAGTAGAGTTGACCAGAACAATAAAAGGTTTGTTAAGCTCTTTTAATTCTTTAATAACCTTTTCTTCTGCCGGTTCATAATTCTTTCTGGGAATATCACCGATGCTGCCATCAGTAACCACAACAACACCAATAGTGGAATGGTCGGCAATTACCTTCCTGGTTCCTATCTCGGCTGCTTCTTCAAAGGGAACCTCGTAGTCAAACCAGGGAGTCTTCACCATTCGAGGTTCTTGGTCCTCTTCATAACCCAGGGCGCCATCAACAGCATACCCAACGCAGTCTACCAACCTTACCTTCATGCTTATTCCGCTAGTTGTAGTAATTTCAATTGCTTCATTAGGAACAAATTTGGGTTCGGTAGTCGTAATGGTCTTTCCCCCGCCACTCTGGGGGAGTTCGTCTTTGGCACGTTCCTTTTCATGAACATCTTGTATGTTGGGAATAATCATAAGTTCCATGAATCGTTTAATAAAGGTAGACTTGCCGGTTCTTACGGGGCCTACTACTCCCAGATAGATATCGCCTCCAGTTCTCTCGGCAATATCATTTAAGATGTTACTTCCTTCCACTCATCTTCCCCCCTCGGATTTAACTCTTAAAAGGCACCCTCCCCGACATGGATACCCCTTAAATTTTTTTCGTTATAACAGTATAAATATATTATCAATATTCGGTAATATAACCAGAAAAGAAAAAAAGTGTGATTTTCATCACACCTTAATGCAGTTGATTACCACCCGTTGGTGTTTTCAACAATTTCCTCAATTTCATGTTTCTTTCTCCGGGTCATTAATTTGTTTACTTCCTCTTGGGCGGATTTCCGGTTGTACAGGATATTATAGCAGGCTCTGGTAATAGGCATATCGATTTTCAATTCTTCTGCTTTTTTATGTACGGCTCGGGTAGCGTGTACTCCTTCTACCACCATGCCAACTACATTCAGAGTCTCCTCCAGGGAAAAACCTCTTCCCAACAATATACCAGCTCTTCGGTTTCTGGACAAATCGCTTAAGCAGGTGACAATCAAATCACCTATCCCGCTCAAACCGGAAAAGGTTCTGGGGTTTCCTCCCATGGCTTCTCCCATTCGAGTAATTTCAGTAAGGCCGCGGGTAATAAGAGCTGCCTGGGTATTATCACCGAAGCCTAATCCCTTGGCAATCCCTGTCCCCAGAGCAATAATGTTTTTTAGAGATCCCCCCAGTTCTACACCAGCTACATCTGGGTTGGTGTAAATTCGAAAGGATGCTGACATATACTTGTCCTGAACATAAAAAGCAATGTCTCTATTATAAGCAGCTACTGTTGCCGCTGTAGGCATATTCCGGGCTACTTCCTCAGCATGACTGGGGCCTGAAATTACAGCATAGCGATCCTTGATTTTTTTCCCCAGTACATCCTCCACCACCTGGCTCAAACGCATGCCTGTCCCGATTTCCAATCCCTTGGAGGAATTAACAATGATACACTTATCAGAGATAAAAGGTTTAATCATTGTTGAAATTTCTCTGATGGCCTGGGAGGGAACAGCTAAAACCACTATATCAGCATATGTCACAGCTTCCTCGATATTATCAGTTATTATTATGCCCTCCGGAACAATTACCCCCGGCAGGAACCTTTCGTTCTTATGATGTTTACTAATAAGGTCAATTCCATCTTCCATCCTTCCCCAGATAACAATCCGAGCACCGTTTTGATGAAGATGTATAGCCTGGGCAGTACCCCAACTGCCAGCACCGAGAATGCAAATTTTAGTCATAGACTCCTTCCCCCATGATCAACTGTTCTTACCTGGCTTTCTGGTTTATTTTGGGCTCCGTTCCCGCCCGCAGCCTAGATATATTCATTCGGTGACTGAAGATCACCAGAGCAGACATAATAAAGCTTAAAACTATGTAAGGCCAGGGTTTTTGCAAAGAAATAGTAAGAATGGGAAATAAAACAGCACAGATAATCGATCCCAGTGAGACATAACGGCTGATGAATACCGTAATCACAAAAACAATTAGAAGAATAAGCAGAATATCGGGAACCAGAAACAAAATTATGCCGGCAGCAGTGGCTACCCCTTTACCGCCCCTAAAGTTTAAAAAAACCGGATAACAGTGTCCCAGAATAGTAGTACCCGAGCACAACACGGCAATTAATGGACCACCTACCACAAATCCCAGCCAGGCACCCAAAATTCCTTTGCAAAGATCTCCTGCCAGGGCTGGAATAGCCACAGCTATTCCGGCACTGCGCAGAACGTTGGTGGCTCCAACATTACCGCTACCTATAGTTCTAATATCAACACCCCTAAAAATACGGGTAAATAGATAGGAAAAAGGTATTGATCCTATCAAATAACACAACAGAATTGTTCCAAACTCCAGCAATGGAACCCCTCCATGGCAATGTAATATCGAATCCTGCTGCAGTGCCCCTAAGAATCTCGGTATTCTTTGGAGGTACTTGGCCTGACCATAAGTTTTATCGGACTACCTTCAAAACCGAAATTGGTTCTTAACGCATTTTCCAAATACCGAATATAGGAGAAATGGACATTTTCAGGATTACTAGCAAACAAAACAAAGGTGGGAGGAAATGTTTTTATCTGAGTACAATATTTAATGTTCCCTTTTTTCCCTCCGCCCGGCAGGGGATTTAGCATTATGGCCTCTCTAATTACCCTATTTAACTCGGAAGTGCTGATTCTTCGGTTATTTTGCTCAGCGACAAAATCAGCCAAATCGAGAATATCAAATATACGCTTTTTAGTTAGGGCTGATACGTAGAGTATGGGCGAGTAAGCCAAAAATTTTAATTCATCCCTGATATCTTTGTCGAATTTATTCATGGTGTGCCCGTCTTTCTTAATGGCATCCCACTTATTCACAACAATAATATTGGCTTTATACTGCTCCTGAATATATCCGGCAATTTTCTTGTCCTGTTCCAGTACACCCGTTGTGGCATCAATTATCAGCAGAACCACGTCAGCCCTTTCTATACTCTTCAGGGCTCTTATAATACTGTATTTTTCTGTAGCTTCCTTGATGCGGGATTTTCGCCTTATTCCAGCTGTATCAATTAGAATGAATTTTTTTCCTTGATACTCAAAGGGAGTATCTATGGCGTCCCTGGTGGTTCCCGGAATATCGCTTACTATGACCCGTTCCTCACCCAGCAAGGCATTAACCAGTGATGATTTGCCCACATTGGGACGGCCGGCAATAGCAATCTTGATAGCATCAGCGTCTTCTTCATTATCTTCTTCCTTGGGAAATTTATCTACAACCGCATCTAATAGCTGATCTGTATTCATTCCATGCATGGCCGATATAGGAATGGGTTCTCCCAAACCCAGATTAAAAAATTCAAAGTATTCCAGCTGTTTGTCGAAATTCTCAACTTTATTGGCAGCCAAAACAACAGGTTTATTTGACCTGCGCAATAGGTCTGCCACCTGCTGGTCTTCATGGGTTATGCCCTGTTTGGTATCAACAACCAGGACAATTACATCTGCTTCTTCGATAGCCAGCTCAGCCTGCATTTTGACTTCCCGGGCAAATAAACCCTCATCATCAAAACGGATGCCTCCGGTATCAATAATAATAAACTGACGGCCGGCCCATTCTGAGACACTGTAAAGCCGATCCCTGGTTATCCCCGGAGTATCTTCTACAATAGCTTTCCTGGCTCCTGCTAATCGGTTAAAAAAGGTTGATTTTCCAACATTGGGTCTTCCCACAATTGCTACTACAGGCTTAGCCATCTCTGCCTCCAATTACCATGATAATATGGTGTTTACCAATGAATCTGCTGATCCATCAACAACACGGATATCTGCCCCGGTTGTTTCCTGAAGTTCTCGAAAGCTAATACCATCTAAGAAAACATCCTCTCCATCTCTCAAAACGATCCGAGGAAGTATTATTTTCCTGCCCTGGTATTTAGTTCCGAGCACATTGATTATATCACTGCCTGTCAATAAACCCGTTACCGAAACCCTGCCTCCAAAGAACTTGTTTTCAATTGGAGTCAAGGTTACCTTTAAACCGTCTATTAAGTTTAACCTATCTATAATTTTACTCAATACTGGTACCCCTGATACTCCTGTAATAACGGCAATTTCTTTGGGTTCCATCTTTTTCGGCAGCTTTTTTTCTTGCTCCGCAAATTCATCCAACAAAAGCCGGGAAATTCCAATACCGTTTTCCACCTGGGGAAAATCATCATAGTATGAAGCCGCCGGAATCTCCTTTTGGGCCATAATAAAGAATTCATCAGCCAAATATACGAGATTCTTTCCATGCCGCTTTTTTAGCCGATCCTGATACTCAGCCACCACTTTTATGAGTTCTTCCGCCTCCTGGCAACTGTAGCCACGAAGTCCGACCAGCCTGCTGCGATGACCAGTAAGCCCTACCGGAACTAACCCGATGGATTGCACTGATGGATAGAGGTTGGCCAGGTCAGCAATAGTCTGTTTTAATAGTTCCCCATCGTTTATTCCCGGGCAGATTACTACCTGAGTGTGCACTTCTATTCCGGCACCCTTTAACCGGTTAAGATCTTGCAATATACTGGCAGCACGCGGGTTGTTCAGCATTTTTGCCCTGACTTGGGGATTAGTGCAATGAACCGAGACATATAAAGGACTTAAACGCAAGGAAATAATTTTGTCCCAATCCCTTGATGACAAGTTGGTAAGGGTAATAAAATTTCCCCATAAAAATGAATAGCGATAATCATCATCTCTTGCATACAGAGATGATCTCAACCCTTTAGGCAACTGGTCCACAAAACAAAAGATACACTTATTGCTGCATAACCGCATGCGGTCAAACAAGAGTTGATCAAAGACCAGCCCCAAGCCTTCGTCCATCTCTTTTTCAATTTCTATTAGCCATCTTTCGTTATTTACTTTTTTAATTGCCACTTCTAAATACTCATCCTGGGATAAGTACTGATAATCGATAATATCCTTGACGGGTCGGTTATTTATAGAAAGCAAAATGTCTCCCGGCACAATCCCCAAATGATGAGCAATACTATCTTCTAACACTTCTTTTATTACTGCACTCATAAAAAAACCTCTTTCTACGGTATTTTTCAAGAGGTGTTTCTTTATATTTTACTTTTTACTGGTATATTTTTTTCTTAAACCTTATAATATCATCTTTTATAGAAGAAAAGGCAATTTTTATTAGCAAATTAGAAATTAATCTATTTACCACACCCCTGCCTGGAAAGGGACGGGCTGAGGATATTAATGATAGGATATAGTCCCCCCGGATACGAATGGTTTTCACTACCAACTCATCAGACCTGCCCAATAATTCTGCCAGGTCCTCGAGGGTTTTGCGAGCTATGGCCGGATCATTTCCCGAACCGAGGGAATATATGCTGTTCCCCTGGTGGTCATGACCAATAAATAATGGCATGCCTGCATTCTCAGCTGATAAATCAGCCCAATTGTCGATTCTATTTATTTCATCTCTTGGTATATCTCTCAAAAACAAATGGGCAGCTACCATAGCATGGTGTACTCCAGTCTTCCCCAAAAAGACTATTACCATTTTTTTACTCCATCATTTCTATTAATTTTATTCTGGTTACTTCGACCAACCTTACCAACTCGAAAAATGCATTAAGAGTACCTCTGGCCAGAACTGCCCGTCCTACAGCCACCAACCCCATGCGGCGCGAGGTAAACCCTCCCAATTTCATACTTAAGTTGACCGGGTGCATACAGTCTACCGCCAGGATTTTTTGGTCAGTTCCTAAAATGCCGGCAACACTCGTAATGATATTGGAGTACCGGTTGCCCATACTCTTTCTGCCCACCACATAGACCTGGTGGCCGAGTTCATCAACCCCCATAAACCTAATGCGCCCAAAGTCTTCATCGCAGGTCTTATCAAAATAAGGCAGGCCGAATAATTCATCCAAAGAAGGAAGACGATCTTTGGATATCATTTGCAAATGCAACGCTGCTGCCAGAACGGAAGAATGTGATCCGCCAAAACAATGGTAAATTATTATCATATTTATCTTTAAAGCTCCATTTATCAATGCTTACAAATGAACATAACACCATTTTCCAAATCATGAACAATACCACCTAATATCCTGGCCAGATATAGACAGATTTTTTCCTGCTCATCCTGGGATTCGGCCAGAAAAACCGGACAAATACCGCTTTTTACTTTGTTTATGTCTCTCGTAACAATGGCCAGGATAAATTCTTTTATCTCAATATCTATGTTTAATCAGCCGCCTTTCTTCCCAGCCAGGATTGCAGGGTAGTTCCTCGGGTGGTTTCTATAACCGGTACTCGTTTAATAATTTTGATCAGCAGTTCCAAATCTTTTTCATTGGCCACTATAAACAGGGCCAGGTATCCCTTATCAGCCTGTTTACGGGCCATGGGCATCAGCTCAGTCTCGTTCACGTCAACTTTAGTGCCCAGAATGGACACTATATCATGAATTATTGCCATCCGCTGCCCCGGAGCATGGAGGGACAGACGGGCATTATCATCTTTGGGTTTAATCAATACTCCCATTCCTTCCTGCAACATTTTTTCCCGGGTAGCAGGAAGGCCAACATTCATCATTACAACATCATCAACCATTAGCATGCTTTCCTTAAAATGTATGGAAGCAGGAATTACCTCAACTATTTCCCCTAGCTGAGATCCTCTCATTAACCGCAATGAAGCAATTATGCCAATAGGCCCGACTACTAAAGCGTATTCCCAACCTCCCCAATGCACTGCACCACTGGTAAATAATGAGGTAAAAATCACTAAGTAATTCCTAGCCTCAAATACTCGTGCTATACCCTCAATATAATCATTGCCCATTTTGACCAACTTGGTTTCTTCCAGCTTGGAAAGGGTCTCCCTTTCCATGTTTCTGATCTCTCTAAACTGTTGGGCCGCCAGAACTAAAAAGGTTACAGCCACATAATCCGGTTTGGCGATAGCTGGCACTGCAACAGCTCCCAGGCTAGCGGCGATAAATCCCAAAGCCAGGTGGGTAAGATGACCGTGAGGGTAAGTCGGGTAGTGGCGGTAGTCATTTCGCAATAATAAGCACCTGTCACAGAACCCTACCACCATTCCTGCCAGGATCACTATTCCGTATTCTTCCATTACCTATTAACAGTTCCCTTGTTTAATAGATAATAACCTCCCGCCGTTACAGCCAGGACTATCAGTATGGTCAATATAGTATTTATTGCTCCCTGATTGTCTGTACGTACTGGTTTGGCAGCAGCTCCGGCATTTCCCGACAATCCAAAAACAGCTGGCAGAGCCTCAGCAATGAGCATGGCTCCTTCTTTGGCCTCTTCTTTACTGTTGGTGTGGGCACCTACTTCCAGGAGTATGGCCCGGGGGCTTAAATCCTGATTATAGTCACCTTTGCCCATAAATATCCCATTAGAAAGGCCCGGTTTTTCTTTATCCATAACTGCCTTAATTTTTTTGGCAAATTCCAGGTTGGTTTTCATATTAGGGTTTTGCCGACCTACTACCAGCTTGACTTTGGTAGCTTCCTCCCCCTCCACTTCTGTCTGATACTCACTGGCGGGTACGGCATCCCGGTGTATGTCAATTATGGCATCCGGTGCTTTTTTCAAAAGGGATACGGCGGTTTCTCTGGAGCGGCTGTAGGCATTTATATCATGGGGATTGTGGTTGTTTTTGCTGTATACCACATTAAACCCCAGTTTTTTCAGGCGGTTGACAAAGGCCTCACCAACGTCATAGATTCCCCCATTGCCAGCAATACTCTCTTTCCCGTCTGAGGGAACATAGGACTCATCGCTGTGAGTATGATAGACAGCAATGGTGGGTTTTTGAGACTTGGATAGAGCCGGGACAATTTCTTCTTCAAAGCTCCAGGCCTGGGTTTGAGGATTATAACCTAAAACCGGCATCCTCTCTTCACCCTGGTAGATACAGCGGGCCGTATAGCCTACCAGTTCAACTACCTTATACCTAGAATTGTCCGCACTTATATATTCATCTCCCGGATAGACAGTAAGACCGGTGCGATGAATAATATTATTGTTTTCATCCACCAGGGTATAATGCTTTTGACTCTCTTCATGGGAAGCCAGGGCTGAAGTGGTGAAAAGAAAACAACCTAAAAAGATAGTTAGCAGAATAACCAGGCATCTATTCATTTTTATCTTCACTCCCTTCAGGCTCTTTCCTTTGGTCAGCCTCGGGATTCGGTTCCTCTTGCAGAGGTTTGTGAGCCGGTTCAGGTTCCTGCAGATTCCTGATCAGTTCTTCAGGTCTTTCTTCCGTCTTGGGCCCCCCCTGAATCCTCTCCAATATTTCCCCAACCCCTTCTGCCAGCAGTACAGCCAGTATGCCTGCAAGTATTAAAGAATCAAAAGCTCCGGCCCCGCCAATGCTTACCGTTCCCCGCACTCCGCTCCGCATTAAATAAATGTACTGCCCTGCATCAAGAGCTAAAACGCCCATAACGGCAGCAAAAAATGCTCCCCGTCGAGACCTTCCAGCCAGATATCCGACAATACCTGCCACCAGTGGATATATATAAATGGGATCAATGAATATCTCCTCCGGTTCCGCACCCAAAAAACGTGCGGCCAGGAATAAGACCAAAGCGGTAATGGCTGCTGCAATCAGTGCCCTGACTTTTTCAAAAGCAGTTCCAGCCCCTACAAGTATATAAATAGCAAGTCCAATGGCAATCAGGCCGCCGGCATTGACTGTTACCCTGGATCCCAAGGGAATATCTATAAAACTCCCTATTATTATTGCCGCAATTACTGCTAAGGCCCCTTTGTCAGTAAGTCTTAACCGATCTAAGACCCGGTGTGCAGCTCCAAAGTATATTAAGATGGAGACAGCGACTAAAGCAATTAGTCCAAAAGGGAAAGTTGCCATGAATTTTTCACCTCTTCAAAGTATTTGTGCCAGTATTTTTCCCTGCCCACCTCCATATTATGAGCAGAAAAGCAGAAAACCGCCTTGACGACGGTCTAGTTATTATCTTTACGCTTCAAAGGAAGTCACCCAGTATAAACCAGGACCTTGAGAGCTTTATATTAAATTATTATCTTTGAGCCCAAAGAGCGGGATCAACGCCCCGGACCCTCAGCCATTCAGCAGTTTGGTTAAGTATGACTATAGGTTTGGTTTGTAATTCCTTTATGTTCTTGGCTCCGGTCATTAAGAAAATTGACTTTATTTGATAAAAAAATTCATTAATCTTTAGATCCAGTTTTTTTTCGCCCTCATCAAGCAGGATCTTAAGAAAGGGTCCGGCCATACCGCAGCAATCTGCTCCCATGCCCAATGCCCGCGCCACATCCAGGGCACTTCTGATGCCGCCGGAGGCGATTATTTTTATGGGCAGCTTTAGAGATAATGCCTCAGCCAGGCAAACTGCAGTGGGGATACCCCAATCTTCCATTTCCCATCCAAATTGGCTCTTTCGCTGTCTTTCAATTGATATAAAATTGGTGCCGCCCTTGCCTCCCAGATCAAACCATATAACTCTATGGTGGAAGAGTTTGGCAATGCTCTCCCGGGACAATCCAAAACCTACTTCCTTGGCAATAACAGGAACCGGGCAATGGTTAACTATATCCGCCACATTACTCAATATTCCCTTAAACTGCCTATCCCCCTCAGCCATAGCTAATTCCTGGGGAATGTTGAAATGGATCTGCAGTCCATCCGCCCCTATCATTTCCACAGCTTTTATTGCCTTTTCCGCATCTGTCATAGCTCCTACGTTAGCCAAAATCAAACCATCAGGATTTATCTCCCTGGTAATAAGGAAGGAATCTCTTACTGTACTGTTTTCTATTCCGATGGTTTGGGATCCAACGGCCAGGCCAATTCTATGCTTGCGGGCCACTCTGGCCAAAGCAGCATTTATGCTTTTTGCTCTCTCAGTTCCTCCGGTTATGGCGTTAATAATGAGGGGCAATTGCAATATCTTATTTAAAACATTGCTATGAAGGTCAATTTCGCCCATATTGATGTCCGGCACTGAATTATTTACCAGATAAACATCCTCAAAACCGCTGCTTGAAGGTCCATCTTCCATATTTACCGCAATCAGCACATGTTCTTCTTTTCGTTTTTGCCTTATTTCAATAACCTCCCCGAGATTTCCCTGGCTTTTTTCAGGGTATCAGGATCATTAAGGTTAAAAAAACTTTCCCTAATATTGCCCCAGGGTGCGAGTTCTTCTTCTTCAACCAAGCGCGTATGCAATTGAGCAAAAGTCAATGAGAGTTTGAGCTTATTTTTTTCTAGGCACTCGGTCAGTACAGGATAACATTTCTTCGTGTACAACCCGCAAGTGGTCTGCAGGTAACCGTCTACCCGGGGGATAACACAATCGTAGCCATTTAGCTGACTTATCAAGTAAGATACTATCTGCATATTTACAAAGGGCATATCACAACCAAGTACAAAAATGGCATCGTTGGAAGAATGATAAATAGCAGCATGAATACCACTCATGGGACCACGCCCGGGGTAAATGTCAACAAACACTTTATCACAGTATTTCTGGTAAAGATGAGGCTGGTTGGAAATAATTATCGTCTCACTAAAAAAAGAAGCAAATTTGGCACAGATTATTTCTATGACAGTCTTATCACCCACATAAGCGAAAGCTTTATTAAAGTTCATGCGGCTGCTTTTTCCCCCTGCTAGGATTACGCCACTAATGTTAACATGTTTCATAGCACGGCCTCCGCCAAATCTGGTATTAGAAAAGCTGCCCGGGGCAGCTTTTCTTCACCTAGCTTATATTTATAAAACGCATTAAACAGATCATTCCTCAACCTGGTTTTCCAGGTATTCTTTTACTTCTTCTTGGTTCTTAGCTTCCTGAGCTTGTTTCACGGATAGTGACACTCTTTTTTCATTGGGGTCAATACTGAGTATTTTTACCGGAATCACCTGGTTAACCTGTACTACATCCTCGGCTTTCTCAACCCGGTAATTAGCCATTTGGGATATATGCACAAGTCCATCCACCCCTGGTTCAATTTCCACAAAAGCTCCAAAGGGAGCAATTCTTACCACACGACCTTCAATAATATCGCCTTCCTGGTATTTTGATTGTACTATCTCCCAGGGGCTTTTGAGAAGCTTTTTCCTGCTCAATGAGACCCTTTCTTTTTCCCTATCCAGGGCTAAAATATAAACCTCAATTTCCTGCCCTTCCTGCAATACATCCGCAGGGCGCTCAACCCTCTGATGGCTTATCTCGGAAACATGTAAAAGACCCTCGTAACCACCCAGATCAATAAATGCTCCATAATCCACTATTCTCTTTACGATACCGGTCCTGGTTTGTCCTTCAGCAATAGTATCCCAGAATTCCTGTTTCAACCTGGCTCTCTCCTCGGCAATAAGCTCTTTCCGGGACAGCACTACCTGGGACCCTCTTCTTTTATTACGATTAAATTCAATGATCTTAAAATTAAGAGTCTGCCCCACATAAGCATCAAGATTTTTTACATAACCGTAGTCAACATGAGATGCTGGTAAAAAGGCAGTTACTCCTACATCAACCAAAAGTCCGCCATTAACACTTGATTGTACTGTGCCTTGGACTGTCCGCTTTTCCTTGAAGATTACTTCTAGATCATCTAAGATACGCCTGCTGTCAACCTTTTTCTTGGACAGCAAGATAGTCCCGTCATCATCCCATTTTACAACGAGAACTTCTATTTCATCACCAACTTTAACCACGTCTTTGGCAGATCCTACCTCTTTTACGGAAAGCTCACGGAAGGGGATTATGCCTTCTGATTTTCCGCCCACATCGACCATTACTTCGTCATCCAGAACCTGGATAACCTTGCCCTTAATTACATCTCCTCGAGCCGGAGTGGGGAAGTCCGCCATTTCCGCTTCCATGGTGGCAAAAGATTCCTCATGGCTAATTGAATTTTCTTGGTTGTTATCATCGTTTTTCTGATCGGATACGGTTTCTTCTTCTTTTTCCTGGTTGTTTTCCTGGTACTCCAACATTCTTTCCAATACCTCCTTAATAATCCAATCCGGGGTAGATGCTCCTGCGGTAATTCCTACCTTTCTCACCCCTACCAGCCATCGGGGATCAATTTCAGAGACATCGTGTATTTGATGGGTTTTCACCCCAGAATACCTACATTCCTGGGTTAGGGTACGTGTGTTAGAACTCTTTTTATCGCCAATTACAAGCATCAAATCCACTTGTTGGCTCAAATCCCTGGCAGATTCCTGCCTTTGATGAGTTGCAGGACATATGGTGTTACATACCAACAATTCTTTGGTTTTGGAAAGAAGTGCCTGGGCAACTGAAAAAAACTCCTGTTCATTCTTGGTAGTCTGGGAGACTAAACCTATTTTCCTGATATGGGGCAGATTGAGAGCTTCCTTGGCATCAGCCACGACTCTGCCTCCGGATTCGCACCAGCCTACTATTCCCTGCACCTCTGGGTGATAAAGATCTCCAAAAACAACTATACTGTATCCTTCTGCCTCTAGCGCAGCAACTTTATCATGGATCCTCTTTACCAGGGGACAAGTTGCATCTTCAATTATAAAACCCCGGCATTTTAGCTCATCTATGGTTTGCCGAGGGACTCCGTGAGCTCTAATGATTATACCGGACCCTGGTTTTAGTTCCTCAATATTTTCAATAGGTTTAACACCTTTTTTTTTCAGATATTCCACCACTGACTCGTTATGAACTAATGGACCCAGGCTGTACCAGTTACCTTTTTCCGAAGCTCTTTCGGCAATTTCGATGGCTCTGCGTACTCCTTTGCAAAATCCAGCGTTTTTGGCAACCTGTGCATCCACCATCATGCACCCCTTAGTTACTTATTTCGAAAATTTATAGTTCTATTCCTTCTTTTTCTAACGCAATAGCGAATTTATTTTTTCCATTACCTCGGTACTGGCTTCTTCCAGTAATGCGGAATTCATTTTACGATCCTTATAATTTTCGAAATAAATCGGGTCACCGACCCTAATTATAAACGGTTTTCTCCATCCACAAGGTATCAGGTGCCGGGTTCCCACACAGGCTACAGGTAGAACTGGAGCTCCTGCTTTAAGAGCGATCATGGCTACTCCAGATTGTGCTTTTATATCTCCGGTTTTGTTTCTGGTACCTTCCGGGAAAATTCCTAGTACCTGGCCCTCCCCTAATATCTCCAGGGCCCGGCGAATAGCCGCTCTGTCAGCTGTCCCCCGTCTAACCGGAAAAGCATTAACTCTGGTCAATATGGCCCCCAACAGCGGAATATCAAAAAGCTGTGCCTTGGCCATAAAATGGATTTGCCGTTTTAAAGCTACAGCCACCACAATTGGATCCCAGTTGCTGACATGATTGGCAGCAACAATAACCGGACCTTTATTAGGTAGCTTATGTAGTCCTTCGATTTTCAAACCTAAAAAAATTAACAATACCTTAAACAGACTTCTTATCGTCCAGTAAAGCAATGTTTTTCTCCTTGAGGATTTGCATCATTTTAGCCAGCAATTCGTCAACTGAAAGACTACTGGTATCTATTACAATGGCATCGTCAAGAATTTTTAGAGCCCCTACCTCACGACGGGAATCTTGCATGTCACGTTCCTCTATTTCACTGGCAATTAACTGTTTGTCAGCTTTATATCCCATTCCTTCCAATTCCCTGCTTCTTCTTCTAACGCGTTCCTCCAGGCTGGCCACCAAAAAGAATTTAACATCAGCATCAGGCAAAACACATTCCCCTATATCACGTCCATCCATTACCACAGACTGTATGGAAGCCAGCTCTTGCTGCCTTTTAACCATCACCTGACGAACTTCAGGATAGGAAGCTACCAGGGAAACCCGCCGGTTAATTTCAGGAGCTCTGATTTGCTTGGTAACATCAGCATTATCACATATTATTTTCTGTTCTTCGGAATCGTTGTCGAAGTGCATTTCAATTCTTGAGGCGAGCTTACAAATGGCTGCAGGATCATATAAATCAATACCTTCTTGCAGGACTTTTAAGGTGAGTGCCCGGTACATGGCTCCGGAATCTATATATACAATGCCCAGCTCCCGGGCTAGTCTTCTTGCAATAGTACTTTTTCCAGCTCCTGCTGGTCCATCAATCGCAATCTTCATCACAACGACCACCTACAACAATTCTTTTATATTGTAGCACAATAGTTTCCAATATAAAACTATTTTAAAGCCTCGGCAGCTAAGAAGACTCTATTGAAAAAAATCCTGGTTAGCCAGGCTACATGATCTATTATCACCGTGCTAAATATCTCTTCACTCATATCAGAGCATGTTTTTTGCTCAACAATTAATCAGAAGCTTTTACTAACGCAGTCTTTTGGCCATTATAAGGTTTTACCAGGAATCTTAAAGTCAACCAGGCTAGACCCATTACTATTAATGCCTCCAGATAACCATAATGCAAATTTTGATCAAGCATAAAACCGCCTAAAGGAGGTCCGACCCCGCGTCCCAGGCTATCATAGCCCTGGAGGATACCCATGGTTTTACCCTGCTCAGTGCTGGTTCTCCTGGAAACCGCCGCAAAAATTGATGGCCTAATCAGCCCCAAACCAAATGCAATGGTAGTCATGAGAGCTACTACAGCTATGTAACTTTGGATAATAAGCAACAATCCAAAACTTACTATGGTAATCGTCATTCCCAGCCGGGCGGTTTTTTCTTCCCCGAGCCACCCTATAAATCGGCCTACCAGAAGGCCCTGAACCAGAGCTGACGCTATCCCGGCCCCGGTGAAAGCCCACCCGATGAGCTGAACAGTTAAGCCTAGCTTACCTTCACTGTAAAGAGCAAATATCCATTGGTGAGTTGTCTCGGAAATGCTGACCATTAGCATTACAATCAGCAGTCCTTTCAGGGGAGTTTTTAGTCCTTCCAGCAGTGAAGGTCGGCTGTAGCGCAGTTCAGTTTTTCTGGCCTCTTTGACAAGGCTTTCTTTAACAAAAACAGCAACGGCCAGAAAATTTAGAAAAGCCATAATACTAGAAATAACAAAGGGAAAAGACAGGGATACTTCGCTCAACACTCCTCCCAGAGCCGGTCCGAAAATATTGCCTACTCCTATGGAAGCACCCACCAGACCCATGCGGGAACCTCTTTTTTCCGGCGGAGTGCAATCAGCTATGTAGGCCAGAGAGGTAGGCATGCAGGCCGAAGAAAAGATGCCTCCGGCGATTCTGGCCAGGTATAGCATGGGAAGAGAAGATGCTATAGCCCACAGCACAAAAGTGAGAGTAAAGCCAAACATTCCCAGTAAAAGTACTGGTTTCCTGCCTACTTTGTCAGAATAGGCGCCCCAAAAGGGGGCAAAAATAAACTGGCAAACAGCATAAGAGGTAGTCAAAAGCCCTAATTGAAAACCACTGGCTCCTAACGATTGAGCATAAATGGGCAAAACCGGCAGAATTATGCTAAAGCCAATGCCTACCAGTAGTATGGATAGAAAAAAAGTAATTAATGCCTTATTGTCAGAGCCCTCGTTCATATTAAATACGCTTTCATTTTATTAGTAATGACTGTTTACCCGGTTAGATAAACAAAAAAGCACAGACCCGCTATTAGGGGCCGGGGTGCTTATTTCAACCAAGTTTTTTCCCTTCCAATTGGGCTATTTGAGCTAAACTTTTATACATCAGGGAAAAATTTTTGGGGGTGAGAGATTGCCTTCCATCAGACAAAGCCCGTTCCGGCTCAGGGTGAACCTCAACCATTATTCCATCTGCTCCAGCTGCAATGGCAGCTTTAGCCACCGGCGCCACCAGTTCCCATTTGCCGGTGGCATGGCTGGGATCAACAATTACAGGCAAGTGCGACAGTTCTTTGATTAGAGGAATGGCACCAATATCCACCGTATTTCGGGTATAATGTTCAAAAGTCCTGATACCCCTTTCACAGAGGATAACACTGGGGTTTCCCCCTTCCAAAATGTACTCAGCAGCCAGGAGCCATTCTTCTACCGTTGCCGCAAAGCCCCTTTTCAACAATATGGGTTTGTCCAATTTGCCCATTTCCTCAAGCAGTGAAAAGTTCTGCATATTGCGGCTGCCTATTTGAAGAATATCAATAAAATCATAAAGATAATCAAGATCTCTGATATCCATTATTTCGGTTACTAAGGGAAGACCCGTCAATTTACGGGCTTCATCCATTATTAATAAACCCTCTTTACCCAGTCCTTTGAAGGAATAAGGCGATGTTCTAGGTTTAAATAATCCTCCCCGGAGGATGTGGGCACCTGTTTTTTTTAGCCTTAAGGCTATTTCCAGGTATTTATCCCGGTCTTCAACTGCACAAGGACCGGCAATAATGGTACACCAGCCTTCCCCCACGGCAACCGGATGGGATGATGTTTTAACAGTAATGATAGTATTTTCTTTTTTGAATTCCCTTGAAGCCAGCCTGAATGGTTTCATACCATCACCCAATCGTTCAAGATTACAAGATTAGAATAACCTGTAGGAGGTAAAGTTATTTTAATCAATTATAACACTGTTCTGCTTCTCACAAGCCAATTTCTTTTTCCCGATGATATAGATAGTTTTTATAATTTTTCTAGCATCGGATTTATGTTATAGTAATTTAATAACTGGCAAGGGAGGCTCTTTTTATGGATGGTAAGCTGCTGATTGCGGTGTGTCAGATGAAAAGCGGTAGGGATAAGGATAAGAATCTGGCTAAAGCTGAAAAAATGATTGCGGAGGCAGCTATTGGAGGTGCTGATATAGTAGTACTACCGGAGATTTTTAACTCCCCCTACCAGGCCAAGCTTTTCCCCCTGTATGCAGAGAGCTTTCCGGGTCCTACCACCGATTTTCTGGCTAAAACCGCCCGGCAAAATAAAGTGTGCATTGTGGGCGGGTCCATTATTGAAAAGGATCAGGATAATAGGCTATATAACAGCAGTTTCGTCTTTGACGGACAGGGGAATCTTCTGGGAAGAAACCGCAAGTTACATCTGTTTGATATAGATATTCCCGGAAAGGTATCTTTTAAAGAGTCAGATACCCTTACTCCGGGCCAGGAGATTACGGTGATAAACTATAAAGACATCTGCCTGGGTTTAATGATTTGTTATGATATCCGCTTTCCTGAACTGGCAAGAATCATGGCTCTGCAAGGTGCCCAAATAATTGTGGTACCCGCTGCCTTTACTTATACTACCGGGGCGGCCCACTGGGAATTTACCATGCGTTGCCGGGCAGTTGACAACCAGGTATTTGTTGTAGCCGCTTCTCCAGCCCGGGAATCTGCATCGAATTATCAGGTTTGGGGGCATTCCATGATTGTGAATCCCTGGGGAGATATTGTTGCCCAATTGGGAGAGGAAGAAGGAATTCTATGGGGACAGCTGAATCTTGCGCAAATCCACCAGGTTCGCAATGAACTGCCCTTATTGCGACACCGGCGTACTGACCTGTATCAAATAACTCGCCAGTCCCCTATTTAGATAAATCCTGTCTGAGCTCTTTAGCATCTCTAAGATAGACATGTACTATATCATTTTGCTGTTTTTCTGTGTTTATGTGCAGCAAAACCCGTATACATCTGGGCAGTGCTCCTTTTACATCTATTTCCTGAAAACACAATAAAGGTACCTGGTTCCAGCCCATCAAGCGGGCTGCCCGGGCAGGAAAGGCAGCCGTTAAATCCCTGGTAACGGTAAACAGGGCGCTGGCAATATCTTCGGTAATGAATCCGTTTTTCTTTTGCATTACCTCCAGCAGTTCAGCGGTTGCCGCAATAATCTCTTCCGGCTGGTCTCTTTCTACTGTGGTCGCTCCTCTAATCCCTCTCACATACATACTTATACCCTACTCTTCCCTCAGGATACAGCTCTATGGCCTAAACCTATGGCAACTTCATCCAGGTGTAACAGGCCAATACCCATAAAAATTGCTACGCTTACATGGTCCTGATGACGAGCTATCCCAATTTTGCCTCCCACATTAAGCCCCAGAGCTTTGGGCATTATTTGGGCCACAGCTTCCCTGGCTGCCCCCGCCACTGCGCCTTCGTCAGCATGGGTATCCTTGATTACTCCTTCTCGTTTAGCGGCAACTACAGATCGTTCTACTATTTTCCCCACCGAGTTTATGAATTCACCGCCATAATCAACAGCTACCGCCCTAACCTGATATGTATCCCACAAGTCCTTTTTAAGCTGTGCTTCTTCCTGCCGCGTTGTGGTTAAAGCCATTTTAATGGCCGAAGTGGCCACAACTTTGCTGCCAATCTGCATACTTTCCCCCACCCTCATTCATTGTGTAAACTTTATTTTACTATAATTTTTCCAATCATGACTATTCCCTGATCAGTATAATAAATTTCTCCCTTTCTAGGGTAAGATAAATTTGGTGAGCAGTCTTTTATGACATATTCTACCGGAAAGTTGTAGTAGGTGGAGTCAATTTCCACCACATCTCCTGCCATAATTTCCAACTCAAGTTCAGAATTGTTGAAGGCAGCTTTCTTCTGACCATTTACCAAAACCCACGCATGAGGGAGTGAAGACACATCCTTAACGGAAAGGGTTAGAAGCGCATGAGGGGAAGATATCTGCAGGCCCCGGGCCTTCTCATCACGCTCACCCGCACTCACGGGAAATTCAATGGTCTGTCCTTCCATTCTCTCTCCCAGGCTCATGAAAAATCGAAAATCATCCTGAGTCATTAAACCCTGCACCACTACTAAACTCACAAAGGCCAAAACAACAATTTTAATTAAGGCTTTTTCTATCAGCCTGGCAATCTTTTTCACCGCTCATCCCTCCGCAAGGGTATTCTTAACTATCTTATGCCCCCTATGGAGAGATTATCCATTATTGTATAAAAAACTCGGGATCAAATCCCGAGCAGTTTTTGACGGGTACCTAGAGGCAGCCTTGCTGAGTCTCAGTTGTATTACTATTTCAAGTTATCAATTTTCTTTTTTAGATAATCCCTGTAATTCATAAGTTCCTCACTAATTTTAAACAACAGCCGTTCTATTTCCGTATCGGACATAACCATTTCCACCGGTTCTAATACTTCAACAGTGCGGAATTCTTCCTTCATCGTAAACTTAATGGCATCCTCAATGGAATCCGCATAAAAAGTTATGAAAACCGGCGCATAGGGATTGGCTTTGCCGGTAATCTCATCTATAATTTCATAAGCCTCCAAACCCATGTCAATCTCTTCAATATGTATACCCTGAACAGGCACATTACGAATAAGGGATACCTTGTGCTGCCGCACCTCGTCAGCTATTTCAACACCTGTTTTTCCTTTCCAGAACAGTTTTCCGGATTTGTTTTTTCCTTTATAATCAAAACGTACCTTGATCTTTAATCTTACCACTAAACTCACTTCCCCTTTTGCCCTGCTCTCTTGTAAGCTGAATAAGAATTGACCCCTTGTGTAAATAGCATAACGTATTATTCGCTTTTTTTCACCATTTCGGGACTATTTTCCTAATCGGAATCCTCTGTTAGACGATATACTTCTTTCTCGCTCAGAAACCGGTATTGTCCCCTGGCAACACCATCCAGGGTTAAAAAGGAAAAACTTATTCTTTCCAGGTATTTTACAGGATGCCCAACAGCGGCCAGCATGCGTCTCACCTGCCGCTTTTTACCTTCGTGTATCTCAATTTCCAGCACGCTACAATCCTTTTGCCTCTTTTTGATTTCCACCCGGGCTGGGGCTGTTAGCCCATCTTCCAACACAACTCCTTTTTCCAGCCTGCTTATATCATTATCATCCGGACAACCCTCTACCAAAGCCCGGTATCTTTTCTTGATTTGGTAACGGGGGTGTATCATTTTATTGGCAAAATCTCCGTCATTAGTCAATAATAGTAATCCTTCCGTATGGTAATCCAATCTGCCCACCGGGTATACTCTCTCATCACCTATAGAAATCAGATCAGTAACAGTCGGCCTCCCCTGAGGATCTTTCATGCTGCAGATATAACCCGCAGGTTTATTGAGTAGGAGATACAATGGTTTCTTACTATTTTTAACCACCACACCATCCACCTCAACTATGTCATGCTCAGGATCAATCTTTAATCCCTGTTGGGAGACTGTTGTACCATTAATTTTTATTCTGCCTGACTGTATCAGTTCCTCCGCTTGGCGCCGCGAGACAATGCCGGCCGAGGCAATAAATTTAGCCAGCCTGACTTCCTTAGCCATAACCTCTTCCCTTTCTCAACCACACTGTTGCTATCTGTGCTAAGAATTGGTGCAAATTCTCTGGCATATATTTTACCAATAAAAAGATCAAACTAACCTAAAGAATTGGAGATATTCGGGTGAAAACTTCTAAAAAGATTTTTCTTATCAGTATAACTGTTTTGGTAATCATAACCCAGCTTTTCTTAAATTTTCTATTGCGTCCGGGTACCCAAACATTCCCCAATTCCTTTCCCCAAGAAGAAAAAGCGGTATCAGAGCCACCTTCTTATTTGTCATTAAATGAAAAGGATCTCAACCTCTTAGCTTCCCGCTGGGGACAGACACCTGCTGGGTGGCCAGGTGCGGATATTTCCCGCTGGCAATTGAGTCTCGCCAACAATACCATAATTGCCCGCCTGGAACTGCCACTAAGAACGGCTATAGCAGATTACACCTTCAGAGTACATATGGCAGTCTCTCCCAAAGTTAGCGGGGATACTATATATCTACAAGCTGAAGCAGCATCTATTAATGGTCTAAACCTTCCTCCATCGGTTTTATCTGCGTTGCCTAAACCATCCTTGAGTTCTGATTATTTCCCCAATACCGTTTTTTACTTCAAAGTACCTCCCATCAGCGGAATGAAGATCACCGATGTGATGGTTCGTGATGATAGGTTAATTATTCAATTAAAAACCTGAACAGCCTTTGAATAAGGCCGTATTCACTACCTTTATCGGCTGTAAGGTTCAATAATTAACATCTTTTTTTCAAATTTAGGCCAACTTGTGCTATTGTTATTTGTATCATAAATCAAACCTGGTATTCTTAAACAAACAAGAAAGTACCAAGTTTTTGTATGGCTGGAACTGCTGTCAAAATCGCAGGCTGGCATCATAAGACAAGTACGATAATGGAGGAAAGCTATGCAACACAGAACAATTGATAAAGAA
The DNA here is from genome assembly GCA_050949885.1 of Syntrophomonadaceae bacterium. Taxonomy (GTDB): domain Bacteria; phylum Bacillota; class Syntrophomonadia; order Syntrophomonadales; family Syntrophomonadaceae; genus JBMNGO01. Next base: position 111,641 of record JBMNGO010000008.1, read on the forward strand.
AAAATCGAGGAAGCTGTAGGCCTAATTCTGCAGGCTCTTGGTGAAGACCCACAAAGAGAAGGCCTAGTGGATACCCCTAAACGGGTAGCCAGAATGTACGAAGAGATATTTTCGGGACTGGATTCTGACCCCAAGGATCTTTTGACCGTTTCTTTTTCCGAATATCATGATGAACTGGTTCTGGTGAGGGATATACCGCTTTATTCCATGTGTGAGCATCACCTTTTGCCCTTCTATGGACAGGCTCATGTGGCTTATATTCCCAAGGGAGGTAAAATAGTAGGAATAAGCAAGCTGGCCCGGGTGGTGGATGCCTTTGCCAAACGTCCCCAGCTGCAAGAAAGGCTTACTTCCCAGATAGCTGATTGTATCTTTGAGGCCCTTAATCCCTTTGGGGTTGCAGTGGTCATTCAAGCCGAGCATATGTGTATGACCATGAGGGGTATTAAAAAACCAGGTGCCCAAACAGTTACTTCAGCTGTCAGAGGGGTTTTTGAAACCAGCTCCCGCACCCGTTCCGAACTATTGACACTGCTGCTCAAATAGTCTAGCCCTTTTGTTTAACCTGGCCTCTTAGGATTATAGCATTACCTGATTGGCGGCTAAGGGGGCAAGCCCATAGTAGGGAACAAAAAGGCTGCTGACTGCTATGGCATAGGTTCAAAAGCCAGGCTGTTACTGAAAAAAATTAAACCTCTATAAAGCAGCCCAAAGGTGGCTTTATAGAGGCAAAACTTGTGCAAAATAGCTCTAAAACAGGCCTACTATTTCCCCATCGGGTTTTATATCAATATTCTCAGCAGCCGGTGTTCGTCCCAATCCCGGCATGGTCATGATTTCTCCCGTTAGCACTACCACAAAGCCGGCTCCGGCTGACAGTCTCACTTCTTTTATGTTGAGCGTAAAGCCCCGGGGCCTGCCTTTTAAATCAGGATTATCAGACAGAGAGTACTGGGTTTTGGCAATACAAATCGGCAGATTTCCATAACCCAGTTCCTCTAGCCGTTTTATAGTATTATCGGCATTTTTGGTGTAGGCCACTCCATCGGCTCCATATACTTCCCGGGCCACTACCCCAATTTTTTCTTTTAATGACTGGTCCAGATTATATAAGAACCTGAAATCGCTGGGCTTCTCCGTTGCTTTAATGACTTTTTCCGCCAGCTCCAAGCCTCCCTGGCCACCCTGGGCCCATACCCGGGAAACAGCTAGATCAGCTCCCAGAGCAGCACTTTTTTCCGCTACCAAATCTACTTCTGCAGGCTTGTCAGTAGGGAATTCGTTTAAGGCAACAACAACCGGAACACCAAATTTCATTAGGTTTTCCAATTGTTTTTCCAGGTTTTCCATGCCTTTTTCCAAAGCTGCCATATTCATTTCACCAAGCTGGTTAAGAGGGACTCCGCCATGATTCTTTAATGCTCTTATGCTGGCCACCAGGACCACAGCATCAGGTTTAAGCCCTCCATACCGGCATTTTAAGTGGAAGAATTTCTCGGCTCCCAAGTCGGCACCGAATCCGGCCTCCGTAACCATGTATTCACCCAGTTTTAAGCCCATCTTGGTGGCGATTATGCTGTTGCAGCCATGGGCTATATTGGCAAAGGGTCCACCGTGAATAAAAGCGGGGGTATTTTCCAACGTCTGAACCAGATTGGGTTTAATGGCATCCTTCATTAATAATGCCATGGAGCCTGCTGCTTTGAGATCCTGCGCAGTGACCGGCTGCCCGTCGTATGTATAGGCAACTACCATCTTTTTGAACCTTTCCTTAAGGTCCATAAGGTCATTGGCCAGGCATAAGGCCGCCATGACTTCTGAAGCTACACTAATGTCAAAACCTGATTCCCTGGGTACTCCATTGATCTTGCCGCCCAGCCCTACAATGATATTCCGCAGGGCTCTTTCATTGAGATCCATTACCCGCCGCAGTACCACCTGACGGGGGTCGATCTGCAAAGGATTTCCCTGGTGCAGACTATTGTCCAGCATGGCTGCTAAAAGATTATGGGCTGTGCTGACTGCATGGATATCACCTGTAAAATGCAGGTTAATATCCTCCATAGGAACAACCTGGGCATAGCCGCCTCCGGCAGCACCTCCTTTTATCCCAAAGCTGGGCCCTAATGAAGGCTCCCGCAACCCGATTACAGCCTTTTTCCCCAACTGGTTCAAAGCCATGCCCAAGCCTACAGTGTTGGTGGTTTTGCCTTCGCCGGCTGGTGTGGGGGTAATGGCAGTAACCAGGACCAGTTTTCCAGAAGGTCGGTTTTCCAGCTTTTTCAACACATCCAAAGACACCTTAGCCTTATAGTTGCCATAAAGTTCAATGTCTTCTGACCCCAGGCCAAGACTAGCCGCTATTTCAGTAATAGGTTGCATTTTTGCTTTTTGAGCAATTTCAATATCACTTGGTATTTTCACAACAGTTTGTCCTCCTTTTGTCGACTGCTTATTACAATGACGCTTGGCAATCTACCATCATTGGTGATTACTATATTTCTGGATAAAACCTAAATATTACTATACCTATTATTGATTTTGTGGTCAATTGCATTTCCTATGCCTGTTATTATCGGAATAACATGGTACAAATATACAATGAAGCAATAAAACCCATTATATCTGCACTGAGGCCGGTCACAATAGAATACCGGTATTTTTTTATACCTACGGAACCAAAGTAGACTGTTAAAACAAAAAAGGTGGTGTCAGTAGTACCCTGCATAACAGAGGCCAGCCGGCCAATAAATGAATCCGGCCCATATATTCTCATCAGTTCAGTTGCCAGTCCTAAGACCCCACTTCCTGAGAGAGGTCGCATTATAGCCAGTGGCAGGACTTCACTGGGTGCACCAATGCGGGTAGTCAGAGGATCCAGAATTTTTACTAAATAATCCATAGCCCCCGAGGAACGGAATACGGAAATAGCTACCATCATACCTACCAAAAAAGGTATTATCTTAATGGCGGTGGTAAACCCTTCCTCAGCCCCTTCTACGAAAGCTTCATACACCGGAATTTTTTTTATATACCCGTAAACCGGTATCATTAACAATAGAAATGGAATGGCCCATTTGGAAACAATGGTTAAGATGGACAGCAACATTAGCCATGCCGCCTCCCCCAACGGCTGAATTTCCTAAACCAGTAATCTAATGAAACAGCAATCAACATTGCTATACTAGTGGCAAAAATACAAGGTCCCACGATTTCAGTAGGGTTGGATGAGGCAAAGGATACCCGCACACCAATTATGGTAGCAGGAATCAGGGTGATACAGGAGGTGTTTAAAGCCAGAAAAGTACACATAGCATCAGAAGCTTCGTCGGATCCTTTATTTAGTTCCTGCAATTCTTGCATGGCCTTCATCCCGAAGGGGGTTGCGGCATTACCCAGCCCCAACATATTCGCGCTCAGGTTAAGTATTATAGCCCCCATAGCCGGATGATCGGAAGGAACACTGGGAAATAGCCTTCTCATTAAAGGTCTCATTATCCTGGCCAGGGTTTGAACTAGCCCTCCCTTTTCAGCGATCTTCATAATTCCCAGCCAGAGAGCCATAACACCAATTAAGTCGAAACAAACTTCTACTGCCCCCTTGGCTGCACCCAGGGCAGCTTCAGTAACTACCTCTATATTTCCATTGACAGCAGCTACTATAACCCCTGTAACGATAAAGAGCAGCCAAATAAGGTTAAGCACTTTTTCCCCTCCGAAACATATCCTTTTTCAAAAAGGGTATGTTTAAAAAAGGAAAAATAGAACAATCCTGCTAGCTTACGAACTGTTCTATTTGATGATATAACTGAATTTGTTAAGCCCGATCATGGGGAATTTCAGAGCCGCATTTTCTGTGATGTATAAACTCTTCTAGCTTTTCAACTATTTGGGGTGCCAGATCAACCATTCTTTCAGCCAGATGATTACCCGCAACGGAAATAAATCTTACATCATTCATTTTGACCACCAAAAAACCTATCGGTCTTACCGAAACCCCCGCCCCGCTGCCCCCGGCAAATGGGAAATCGGTGTTCTTAGGCGTGCTGGTTAGTTCATATTCACCGCCTCCGGCCGCAAAACCCAATGCTACTTGAGAAATAGGTATTATTACCGTTCCGTCATTGCTTTCCACCGCATCCCCTACAACTGTGTTCACATCCACCATTTCCTTAATGCTCTGCATGGCAGTTTTCATAAGGCTTTCTATAGGCCGGGCATTTTGTTTTTCTTGCTGCGGATCCACTTACATACCTCCTGACTATCAAAAATAGTAGAAACCTTCCTACTAAAATAATATGTACAATTCTAATCCTGAATATGCAGTGCAATTCGCTATTAAGGCTTGGACCGGGCCGATAATCAGGCTTCACGTCAATACGAAAATCTTTTACTGTACTCTTACTTGTTAATAAACTCAAAATTATACCTTTCAGGGTCCACCAGCCACCGCTGGCAATAGCAGTATCCATGGCATCATCACAACCCAGGACGGTTTTCCATTCCAATGTCTCTATCAGAGTCTTCTCAAGAAAACTGAGAAGATGTTCATAGGTTACTTCAATTTTTAGGTTAAACCCGCGGAATCTTTTGAGGTGATTGAGTAATGTCCTAACATCAAAATTGGCTGGTGAATATGAAGATAGGGAGGGAAGGGAAATGTTTTTAATACCCAGACGTTTTTTTTTCCCGGCCCAAAGAATATAGAATTCCGCCTGGATATGGTTATTTCCAGCCGCACAGGTTAAAACGGCTTTAAAATCAAAGGAAAGATAGGCCCGAAATAAGAATACCGCTGCTCCCAGCAATATTAATGCCAAACCAATACCCTGAATCCAGCCCATACTTTTTTCTCCTGTTTTTCCATATTATGTCCGGCCAAGAATTTTTTATTCTTTAGTTCGCTGGCTTTCCTCAATGGTTTTTTCAATTTTCTCCACTATTTTTTCCATTTCTTGGTTGATTGCTAGGTTGGCCCGGCCAACCCTGAAGGTGGGACAGTGTAAATTATAATCAGTTATTTTCCGGTCTATTTTCTCTAATTGGAGCCTGGTTTCATAATAAAAGTACTCCTTCTTTTGGTTGAATCTTCTGAGGGCGGCATCATTATGTTTATCACTAAAGAACAATTCTGTATATCGTTGAAAATATTCCACATCCTTTTTTATTTTTTCCAGATGAGCATCAATATCCTTCCCTAGTTCAATCCAGTAGGGCGCAAAGTCATTATCCTTGAGTATTTTATTGACCATTCTCATTTCCGGGGGTTCATAAGGGTTTTCCTCAAAAGAGATAGGCTTGCCGGCACCTTTCAGGTTGTCAAACTCGCCCCGTTTCTGGGCCTTTTCTATCATAAGCTCCACCAAATCCTGGGTACTGCTCATGTACCGGGCCAGCTTGCGGGCCTCCTGGGCTTTTCGTTTAATCATCTCTTCCATGGGTTTCTCATCAGACATTTGTCAGCTTTCCTCCCTCAACTGGGGCAGCTCTTTTAGACTGGTCAGACCAATTATCCTTAAAAATTCATCAGTAGTAGCATAGACTACCGGTTTCCCCAATGTGTCTTTGTGACCGGCCTCTTTAATCAATCCTTTTTCCAGCAAGCTGCTTATTATTCGATCAACCTTTACTCCGCGGATATTTTCGATCTCCAGGCGGGTCACAGGTTGCTGGTAGGCGATAATAGCCAGAGTCTCCAAGGCGGCTGGTGAGAGCCTTTTCCGTTCCGGCTTTATAACTGATGCAAGGATACTGGTTAACTCAGGTTTCGAACACATCAGATAACCGCCCTCGCATTCAATGATTTGTATTCCCCGGCTTTCTTTCTTATATTCTTGAATCAATTCCCTCATGACCTGTTTAATATCCATAAGCGGGACATTAAGTAATTCAACCAGTTCATCAGCCTTTACCGGCTCGGCCCTGACAAATAAGATAGCCTCAACTGCGGCCATAATCTCTTCTTTTATTATTAACATCTAATTCTCCACCCGAAGCCTAATTTTTATCACCGAGGACGGTTCCTCTTGAACCGCCTCCACTTTGTGCAGACGGATTAATTCCAGCAGAGCAAGAAACAAAGCAAAAACTTCCTTGCGGCTTACCACGTGATCAAATAGACTCTGAAAAACCACTTCTTTCCCGGATGACAGAACGGCCAGTATTTGATCCATTTTTTCAGCGACATCCACATCTTCTTGCGGAATCAAATATTTATACTGTTTCTGTTTTACTACTTCTTCGTAAGCTCTGCAAAGGGCTCTTACATTTAAAGAAATTTCTTGCCGGAACCACTGGCTGGTATCGGCCGGACGATAATACACCCGGGGTAATTCCCCATTTTGCCTGGCCAGGAGCTGTTCTGCAGCCTCCTTGAATTGTTTGTAGTGCAAGAGCTGCCTGACCAATTCTGTACGGGGATCTTCAGGGTCTTCTTCTTCCTCCCGGCTTTCCTGATTCCTAACCGGTAGCAGCATTTTGGCTTTGAGATTCAAGAGATAGGATGCCATAAGTAAAAACTGGCCCATTTTTTCCAGGTCAAAATCTCCGGTATTCTCAAGGTATAAGATAAACTGGTCACTTATTTGGGAAACCGGAATATCGTATATATCCACCTGGTTTTTTTCGATGAGGAAAAGCAATAGATCCAGGGGCCCGTGAAAGGATTCCAGATCTACTATATAGCTCATCAGGTTTCCCCCCGTCAGAACACTATGAGATATAAAATATTAAATAAAAAATTTACCACCGGCCACAGGATTTTTCCCGCCGCCCCGGTAAAAACCAGCAATAGCAGTATAAGCGGGGCATACTGTTCAAGTGCATACATCGTTTTGGTGCCAGTATCAGGCAAGATTCCAGCTAGTATTTTTGATCCATCCAGGGGTGGAAGGGGTATGAGATTGAAAACAGCCAGGATCAGATTAATATATACCAGCGGTGCCAGTAAAGTGGCGGCTATTGATCCCCATTCTGTATACTGATAGGCACCGGTAAACTTGATTAGTACCATGGCAGCAAAGGCTACCAGAATGTTCATCCCCGGTCCAGCCAAGGAAACCAGCATCATGCCTTTCTTCCGGTCAATATTTTTAAAATTCAGAGGGTTGACCTGAACCGGTTTGGCCCAGCCAAATTTAAAGAAGACCAGCATCATAAATCCTACCGGGTCCAGGTGAGGGATGGGATTGAGGGTTAAGCGCCCCTGATAATAAGCGGTATTATCCCCCAGCAACTGGGCTGCTTTACCGTGTGCATACTCATGGAAGGTTAGACCAATGAGAATGGCGGGCAGCCATACCAGGGTTTCAATCACCCACTGCATCGGTTAACTCTCCCTCCTGGAGCCACTTCTTAACCAGATCAATTTCCTCTTGTGGCTTGGTTATTTCCCCGTTGAGTTTAAGACGATACAACCGATCCAATACCTGGCGGAATTGGGGTCCGGGGTTGAGGCCTAATTCCTTTAAAACATGGCCATTGATTTTTAGGCTGGTTTGCTCTTTTCTTTCCAGATAATCGATAATGAGATCCCAGATGGCCTCTTCTTGGACATGAAGAAGCAAAAGGATAATACTCTCCCGATTCCATAAGCCGATTAAAGCATCAATATCCGTTGGAGCAAGCTGCGGCTGGGACTCTATCTCTTTTAATATCTGGGGTATTTTAAACAGCTCACCCACTGCCTTTTTGACATAATTGTCAAAGGGAAACCTCTTGATTATGCCTTCAATTTCCTGTTGGTTGACACGGGATAGCATTAGCAGGAGATAGACTAACCAGAGCCTGACGTTAGTTTCTAAGAACTTATTTTGCCACCAGTTTACCACCACCGGAATTCTTCTGATCATGTCCTGATCGATTTTTTCCAGCTTGACTTCCGGCAATACATAGTCCCAAACCCCTATTTCCTCCATTCTCCTGAGTGATGAGATGGGATCCTTTTCCCCCAAAATGAGGATTAATTCCTGCATTATCCGCTTAAAAGACAGTTTGCCCAGCATTCGGCGTTCTATGGCATCCTGGGCAAAGCGCAGGGTATCAGGATCAATTGCAAAATTGTATCTCTGTTCAAATCTTATAGCCCTAATTATCCTGGTGGGGTCTTCGACAAAACTCAAGTTGTACAAAACCCGGATAGTCTTGTTCTCCAAATCTCTCTGACCGCCGAAATAGTCTATCAAATCCCCAAACCTTCCCGGGTTTAAACAAATGGCCATGGTGTTTATGGTGAAATCCCGGCGGTATAAATCTTCCTTAATAGAAGACCTCTCCACCTGGGGAAGCGCTGCCGGAAATTCATAGTACTCGGTACGAGCCGAAGCAATATCAATCTTGGTTCCATCAGGCAATGTAACCATAGCAGTTCCAAACCTTTCATGGATCCGCACTCTGCCCCCGGTTTTTTCTGCCAGCTGGTTGGCCAGGACTTCGCTGTCCCCTTCCACTACCAGGTCTATATCAAAATTGGCCACAGATAAAAGCAAATCTCTGACAAAACCACCTACACAGTAGGCATTATACTGGTACTCCTGGGCCAGATCTCCAGCCAACCGTAATATTAAAAGAACATTAGCCGGGAGTACGGTTTCCATCAAATGAGCATAATTTTCCTTGTTTGGGACCCCTGCAGAATAAAGCAAGACATGGTCATCGGGGCAATCGTCCCCATGGAAAGTCCTAAGGATATCCGTGCGGGACACAATACCTGTAATCTTGTCCCCTTCAGTAACCGGCAAACGGCCAATGTCGTATTCTATCATCAATCTTTGAATTTCATTTACGGTAGTATCCGGGTGAACAGTGATAACTCCAGTTGACATAAACCCTTTAACCGGGGCATGCCCCAAATCATGGTTTTTGGCTTTGTCAACATCTCGCCGGGAAATGATACCTATGATTTTTCCCCCGTCCACTACCGGCATTCCTGTATGCCCATAACGAAGCATAATACGCTCTGCTTCTTCCATGCTAATATGCCCCGGGATTGATTTAACCGGGGTGGACATAATATCACGAGCCAGAAGCCCCGGACGTATTTCATCCTTAAGGCTATCCAGCAATAATTCCACAATCTCTTCGGTGTCTTTTCCCTTAATGACAGCTGAGGCAGCTTTTTCGTGCCCCCGTCCTCCCAATGGCATTAAAACCTCATTAACTCTGACATTGGGGGTTCTGCTCCTGCTCACTATATTGATCTTCCCCTGCATCACTGCCACCGCAAATACCACATCGGAGTTTTCCATTTCCAGCAGGCGGTAAGTAACCATATCCAGTCCAGGAATAAAGTCCTTATTCTCACAAGCAGCTATCACTACATCCAGGTTATTAATCCGATAATGCCGGGTGGATTGGAGCAGTTCATGCAGCAGTCGTTTTTGTTCACTGGAGAAGGGTTGTTCCATAAAGTTGGCTACTACTGATAAATTAGCACCCCGAGCCAGCAAATAGGAAACGATAGTGACATCTCGGGGAGTTGTAGAACTGAAAATCATGCTTCCGGTGTCTTCGTATATTCCCAGAGCAAAGATGGTAGCTTCAAAGGAAGTAATAGACTTGTTGTTTTCCGCCAGTTTTTCTACCAAAATAGTAGTTGTTGCACCCACTGAATGGATTTCATTTATGCTGCCACGAATATCTCCTGGTGCAGAAGGATGATGATCATAAATATGAAAATCCAGGTTTTCCCGGGCGGCCAGTTCTTTTAAATGGCCCAGCCGATTGATGTTGGCGGTATCAACAATAATCATCCGCTCAACCTTATTTAAGTTTACTTCCCGGGGAGATTTCACTTCCAGCAGGTCTTTGTAAAGAGCCATAAAGTACTTAACATTTTTGGACAGGGTCCCGGCCACTACTTTGACTGCTCCCGGATAAAGCCTGCCTGCAGCTACCATGGAAGCCAGTCCATCAAAATCCAAAGCATTGTGTGATGTAATAATTTCCATTATTTTTCCCCCATCATAGGCTAAAAGCATTATATCATACTCACTTGCCTGATGGTAATAGAAGCTGCCCATCCATGGGCATTTCCCTATTGGATAAAAAAAAACGAGGAATAAATCCTCGTTGTCAGGTTTACTTCTTGGCTATTCGCGCTGGAATCAAATCATTTCTTAATAGGTCCTCATAGTCTTCCCTTTTAACTATAACATCCGCCTGCCCCTGGTTAACCAGAACTATAGCAGGTTTAGGCAAACGATTGTAATTGCTGGACATGGAATAAGTATAGGCGCCGGTATCGAAAACCGCTAAAATATCCCCGGACTCGGCTTGCGGCAGCTCAATATCCCATATAAGCATATCCCCTGATTCGCAGCACTTACCGGCAATAGAAACCTTCTCCAATTTGGTTGCAGCCGCTTTGTTGGCAATAATGGCTCTGTATTTAGCTCCATAAAGAGCCGGACGGGGATTATCATTCATTCCCCCATCAACTGCCAGGTATTTCCTAATCCCTTCCACTTCTTTGGAAGATCCCAGGGTATATAGAGTGATTCCTGCCGGACCGCAAATACATCTCCCTGGTTCCACAATTACCAGAGGTGGCTTAATTTTTAATTTTTCTGCTATTTCTTGTATCTCTGGCATTATGGCCTTGGCCCATTCTTCATAGTCCACGGGCTGGTCGCCCTCTGAATAATAAATGCCAAAACCTCCGCCCAAATCAAGTTCATCAATAACATGGCCGGTTTTTTCTTTAATTTCCCCAACCAAATTCATCATGATAGAGGTAGTATATCTGAATGATTCCATTTCAAAGATTTGTGAACCAATATGACAGTGAATCCCCACCAGGTTGAGCCAGTCAGATTCCAGGGCTGATTCTACAGCTTTCATGGCCTGCCCGCCGGGAAGAGAAAAACCAAATTTTGAATCGATCTGGCCTGTTTTTATATATTCATGAGTATGAGCTTCTACACCGGGAGTGATTCTTAAAAGAATATCCTGTTTTTTGCCCCATTTCTGGGCTGTTGCTGCCAACAGGCTTAGTTCCAAGAAATTGTCTACCACAATTCGGCCCACCCCGGCCTTTATTGCCATATCTATCTCTTCCGGGCTTTTATTATTACCGTGAAAATAAATCTTTTGCGGATCAAAGCCGGCCTTCAGCGCAGTATAAAGCTCCCCTCCTGAAACCACGTCAAGCCCTAAGCCTTCTTCTTCAACTATACGGCAGAGAGCCATACAACATAAAGCCTTGCAAGCGTATATTACCAGGGAATCGCCCCACCCCGCAAAAGCATTTTTAATACTCCGACAGCTTTCCCGAAGCCCCTGTTCATCAATTACCCAAAGGGGGGTAGAAAATTCCCTGGCTAAGTCACAGGCATCAATACCACCTATCTGTAAATGCCCTTTCTCGTCTATGGTCATTGTTCCTGGCAAATGCAAGATGCCCACTCTCCCTTATATACATGAAATTGACGTTATTCTAACATTTTCTACGTGTTAAGGTCAACGGGAGCAGCCTCTAGTATACATAATACAAGGAGTAGGGAAAAGCTACTGCCAATTATTAGCAGTAATAACCCACGAAACCCACCAGGCAGCCAGATACTCTCGACTAACCTTCTGAAGATTGATCGGGGCTTACTGAGCTCTCCCGCTTCATTTGGTTCAATTCTTCAAGCAGCTTATCCCTTTCTCTTTGCAATTTCTCATTTTCCTGGTATAAAACCCTTATTCTCTTAGCAACTCGGAAAAACCGGTAACTATCGAGAAAAAAGGCAATCAGAGAACCAGCAAAAACTGCCACCAGAATTACCACAGCCAGAAGTAGTTCGGGAGAACTCCAGTGTAAAAATTGTACAGTAACCACCGCATTATTCTGAAAAACAAATATGGCGGTGGCTAGAAGAAAAAGCATGGCAATAAGGAGAAACACCATAATCCATAAATCCCCCTTTCCAATTCCATTCACCCGGAAAAATGGACCCCATGGAAATGGGGTCCACTATTTGCTGTTGCTTTATGCTCTGCTCTTTTTTAACTCATACCAGATGGGACTGGCAATGAATATGGAGGAATAGGCTCCAACTGCAAACCCCAGCAGCATAGCCAAAACAAATAACTTTATGGTGGTTCCACCAAACAGCAAGAGGAGGATAAGACAAAAAGCTGAAGTCAGTACGGTGTTGATAGACCTGGTTAAAGACTGCATTATACTGCGGTTTAGGAGTGACATATATTCTTCCCGCTTGTTGGCCCTCATATTTTCCCTGACCCGGTCAAAAATAACGATAGTATCATTTATGGAATATCCAATGACAGTGAGCAATGCCGCAATAAAGGCACTGGAAACTTCCCATTGGAATATGGAAAACAGACCGAGAACTACTAATACATTGTGTATAATAGCCACAATGGCTGCAACACCAAAGGTCCACTCAAATCGGAAGGTAATATATAAAAGCATCAGTACTCCGGCAATCAACAAGGCAAAAAGAGCATTGCGTGTTAATTCGTTCCCAATGGTGGCTCCAACGCTTTCCGCACTGAGGAATTCTACCTTTTCAAACTCCTCCCTTAGGTTCTCCATTATATTATTAGTTTCCTTTTGATCCAGCTCATGGGTACGAATATAGAACTCATCTCCGCTCTTTTGTACATCGGCATTACCCAGATCCAGGGTTCCCAGAACCTCTCTCACCTCTGCAGCAGTAACCGAAGCATCCATCCTTATATGCAGGATCGATCCGCCGGAAAAATCGATACCCAGATTGAGCCCTTGCATAACCAGAGAGACCATTCCGGGGATAATTACAAGCAGAGACAGTATATAAAACCATTTGCGTTTTTGAATAATCTGCATCTTCCTACCCCCTTATACCCCGTAGAGTTTGTGATTCCTGGTTATATTAGCAAACAGGATGAGAATATATCGTGTAAAAATTAGAGCAATTAACATACTGGCAATAATACCAATGGACAGGGTAACTGCAAACCCCTTGATCGGACCGGTTCCAAAGTACATAAGAACTAGGGCCGTTATCAGGGTAGTAAGGTTGGCATCAAAAATTGTCCAGAAGGCTCGTTTAAACCCGGCATGTATTGAAGCCTGCAAGGTTTTCCCGAGCCGCAGCTCTTCTTTTATTCGCTCATAAATAATGATGTTGGCATCCACCGCCATGCCAATTGACAAGGCAAAACCGGCAATACCCGGCAAAGTTAAAACAGACCCTAAAAGCGACATTACTCCCAGTACAACAAGTCCGTATAAAACCAGGGAAATAACTGCCGCTATGCCCGGCAACCGGTAAAAACCGACCATAAAAATGAGTATAGCTATAATTCCTAAAATACCGGCTTTAATACTCTTATTCAGAGAGTCGGACCCCAAGGTTGGTCCTATTGATCTTTTCTCCAGGACATTAAGGCTGACCGGCAGAGCCCCGGAACGCAACAGAACCGCTAAATCATTGGCCTCTTTGGCAGTAAAATTGCCTGTAATTACAGCGCTTCCGTCTGGAATGGGCTCATTTACATTGGGAGCACTGATAATTTCACCATCCAGAACAATAGCTATAGGTTTGCCAACATTCTTGGCGGTAGCCTCAGCAAACAATTCTGCTCCTATTTTGTCAAATTCCAGAACCACCTCGGCTGTTTGACCATTAGCCACAACCCTGGCCTGAGCATCTTTAAGATTCTTTCCTGTAACTAACACCTGGCCATTTTGATCCCAGAATTCCAGCTGGGCCGTGTTGCGCAGGATATCAACAGCCTTTTCCGGATCGTCTTCTCCGGCGATTTCTATAACAACCCTTTTATCACCTTGAGGGTACAGGGTGGTTTCTTTTACTCCCAGGCTGTCCACCCGGTTGCGAAGGATTCCCACCGCTTTATCAATTGTATCGGGGGTTATTTCCTGCCCTTCTCTTTCTTGGGCTTCCAGAACTACTCGAAGCCCCCCCCTCAGGTCCAGCCCAAGATTAATGTTACCTAGCAGGGGTTGGTAAACAAAATAGACTATAAGGCCCAGGGCAATCACTATTGATGAAACTGCACCTATGCCAAATTTCTTGTGCACTGGTCTTTTTCCTCCTTCCAACTACTGTAAAAATTATAAGAGTTTAGCCCCATTTATAACCAGCTCAAATTCACATCCCAAGAAGTTTGCTGCTCTCCTGCACATCAACATACGGCTGAGGAATATCTCAAAATAATCCATTACCGGACAAATGCAGGTGTTTATCTTTAAATCCATGATAATTGATTTCTGTTGAGCATTAATTTCCAGGATTGAATGTTCAGCAGCATAGTTGACTCTGTCATGAATGTCAAAAGTAGCAAAATCTGTGTTTCTGACCCTATCTCTATGTACATGGGATTTATCAGCCAAAATAAGTGCAGCGGCAACTTCGTTTACCGGTTGCCCGTTGATTTCATCGTGATTGCCAATTGATGAACATATAATTGCTATTTCAGCAGGATCAGCGTTCATCCGGCGCAGTATCTCCATAGCTATTAGGGCTCCGCCCTGACTGTGAACATGCCGGTTAATAACATTGCCGATATCATGCATATAACCTGCGATAGCAGCCAACTCCGCCATTCTTTCGCTATATCCCAGTTTTTCGATAATCTTGCGGCTCACTTCACTAACCAGATTCAAATGATAATAGCCATGATCAGTATAGCCCATTACACCCAAATGCTGATTACCTTTTTCGATAAAAGTGTTAATGAGGGGATTTGCTTTAATATCTTTAACTGTAATCATTAGTACTTATTCCTCAGTTTTATAAGCTATAGCTTTTTTTAATAATTGCAGTTCGACATCATCATCTATTTCCAGGGTAACCCTTTCCGGAGATATTTTGGTTATCTTACCTACAATCCCTCCAATGGTGACTACTTTATCCCCGTTTCTTAAAGAATCTAAGATTTCTTTATGTTGTTTCTCCTGTTTCTTTCTGGGAAGGATAAGAAAAAAATAAAAAATCCCAAAGAACAACGCCATGTAAATAATAACTACCGTCCAATTTCCTGCAGAACCCAAAAAAATCAACTCCTTATTACGTTAAACTTTGTATCCATTCGCCAGTATACCTAGAAATCCTTCTGTCAAAACTTGTATTTAAGGAAAAACTCTTGGTAGTATCCGGCAAATCCCCCATTTGCAATTGCGTTTCTTATATTTTCCATTAATTTTACCAGAAAGTAAACATTGTGATAACTTAGCAGAATGTGGGCCAATATTTCTTCGGCTTTGATCAGATGCCGAATATAAGCTTTGGAATAATTACGGCAAACATGACAACTGCATTCCGGATCAATGGGAGAAAATTCTTCAGCAAATGCTGCATTGCGAACGGTTATTTTCCCCTGATGAGTATATGCTGTCCCATGCCTGGCCAGCCTGGTGGGCAAAACACAGTCAAACATATCTATCCCCCGTTTGACCCCTTCCAGTAAATCTTCAGGGGTACCCACTCCCATAAGATACCTGGGTTTATCAAAAGGAAGCATGCGGTCGGTGAGCTCCAAAATACGATACATGTCATCTTTGGGTTCCCCGACGCTCAGCCCTCCCACTGCATAACCGGGGAAGTCCAGCTCAACCAGTTGTTCAGAACTCTTATGTCTTAATTCCTCAAAGATATTGCCCTGTACAATGCCAAACAAAGCCTGGTTTTCTTTTCTGTGGGCCTCTTTGCATCTTTCTGCCCATTTATAAGTCCTTTCCACTGCCCGGGCAGCCTCTTCAAATGTACAGGGATAGGGGGAACATTCATCAAAGCACATGGCAATGTCTGCTCCCAGCCTTTCCTGGATATCTATGGCTTTTTCCGGTGTCAATAAATGCCTGGAACCATCAATATGGGAACTGAAATAAACCCCTTCATCAGTTACCTGACGCAGGGGGCTGAGGCTAAAAACCTGAAATCCCCCGCTGTCTGTTAATATTCCCCTTTTCCAGTTCATAAAACCATGCAGGCCGCCAGCTTTTTCCACCAAACGTTCTCCCGGTCGCAAATACAAATGGTAGGAATTGCCGAGAAGCATCTTAACTCCAATTTCATCGAGGCTTTCAACTGTTAGGGCCTTAACCGTTGCCTGGGTGCCTACAGGCATGAAAACAGGAGTATCTATCTCTCCATGGGCAGTAATAATTTTTCCAAGTCTTGCCGAAGATACGGGATCTTTTTTTAATACTACAAATTTCATAGGTTATTTTTTCCCATTTCTCTATATTATTAACATAGCATCCCCATAGCTAAAAAAACGATATTCTTGCTTAATCGCCCGGTGATAGGCTGCCAGGGTATTATCCAGACCGGCCAAGGCAGCTACCAACATGATCAAGGAAGAGCCGGGTAAATGAAAATTAGTGATTAACCCGTCAACTGCCTTGAATTTATAACCCGGATAAATAAAAATATTGGTTTCCCCCTGCTGGGGCAAAAAACCCGCCTGAAGATCACAAG
This sequence comes from Syntrophomonadaceae bacterium, assembly GCA_050949885.1. Lineage (GTDB taxonomy): Bacteria > Bacillota > Syntrophomonadia > Syntrophomonadales > Syntrophomonadaceae > JBMNGO01. The sequence continues at coordinate 128,074 of JBMNGO010000008.1, forward strand.
CGCTTTCCAGGGTTCTAACGGAAGTAGTGCCTACCGCAATAATGCGTCCTCCACTTTCTCGGGTATTATTCAGTATCTTGGCCGTAGCCGGTTCTATTTGGTAATATTCTGAATGCATCTGGTGTCTTCGAATATCCTGACTCTCCACGGGGCGAAAAGTCCCCAGCCCTATGTGTAACAATATATAAGTAATATTAATACCTTTGGCCTTTATCCGATCTAACAGCTGGGTGGTAAAATGCAGTCCGGCAGTAGGTGCTGCAGCTGAGCCGTTGTCAACGGCATAAACCGTTTGATAACGGTAACGGTCTATTTCCTCCGCAGGCCGGTTTATGTAGGGAGGCAACGGAGTTTTCCCCAGCCTGGCAATAGTTTCCTCTTCATCCTCGCTGCCAACAAAAGCAACCAAGCGACCTCCAGGTATGTCTAATTCCTCCACAATCTCCAACTTGGCGTCACTTTCCGGGGAAAAGTCAATAAACATGCCGGGTTTAACGCGCCTGGCCGGCTTGACCAAGGCTTCCCATTGGCTCCCGGTTTTTCTTAGCAGGAGTATTTCCACCTGAGCCCCCGAAGTTTTATGTCCCAAAAGGCGGGCTGCCATGACTCTGGTTTTATTTAGAACCAGAGTGTCACCCGGATTAAGATACTCAATAATATCAGAAAAAAACCGGTCCTGGGTGGCACCATCAGTCCGGTTGAGGACCATTAATCTTGAACTGTCGCGGGGCTCCACAGGATATTGGGCAATAAGTTTTCCAGGCAAGTCAAACTGATAGCTGGCCAGGTCAAAAACGGAGCTGCCGATTCTGATGTTATTAGTCTGCATAAGGCTTCCATTCTCCTTATTCTGGCTATCTTCTAAAAAGGTAAAATATAATACTCAGGACTATACTGATAATAATACAAGTTGTTATGGGAAAGAAAAAAGAGAAATTTCCCTTTTGTATAAAAATATCGCCGGGCATCCTAAAACCCGACCCTCCCAGCTTAGAAATAACCAGAAACACCAGTCCCAATACTAATATTAGAATACCCATGGTAATTAATAATCTGGCTATTACTTCAAAACCTGACACAATCAACACCTCTGAGTTCGATGCATATTTTTTACCAGCTCCCGCGGGGCATACCGCTCTATTTCACTATAAAGGCAGCCACAGTATTGCTGGCGATACAGCCCCATTTTTTTGGATGCGTCAATGGTTTGTTTATATCCTTCCCGGAAGTCGTGATAAAGAAACTCAACTCCCAATTTTTTTCCGGCCGCTTCCCCGATGCTTCTGATCAGTTCATGATTTTGATGTTTGCTCACCAAAAGTGTGGTGGTGAAAAAATCAAAATTGCCTTTACGGGCAATATGGGCAGTATTTTCCAGCCGCATGCTGTAACATAGCATACAACGGTTGCTTTCCCTGAAAGCCATATTTTGGAAGTACTTGACCGGGTTGTACTCCTGATCCCATATTACCTTGAAATCTGCTATTTGGGCGTACTCTGCAAGGGCCTCCTGCCTTTTTATATATTCTGAATACGGATGGATATTAGAGTTGGAGTAATAACCCATAACCATGTACCCTTGGTCCCGCAGCCACGGCACCGGATAGGTAGCACAAGGTCCGCAGCAGATATGCAATAATACTTTCTTCACCTTTATTCACCCTAGCTTTTCTTATCACCATTACCTGGCTCATCTTCATCAAAAAGGGTTTTTTCCTGCCAATTCTCCTTTAAAGGATACCCCAGATGGCGATATGACTGTTCAGTAGCAATTCTACCCCGTGGGGTTCTCTGAATCAACCCTAATTTAAGCAAAAACGGTTCATATACATCAGTTAAGGTATCTGTCTCCTCTGAAACCGATGCTGCCAGAGTATCCAGCCCCACCGGACCGCCATCAAATTTAGCTATTATGGAATGGAGTATCATTCTATCCATTTTATCCAGTCCCAATTCGTCTATATCCAGCATCCGGAGGGCTTTTTGGGTAATCTCGGTATTTATGTAACCGTCTCCTTTGACTGCCGCATAATCTCTTACCCTTTTTAAGAGACGATTAGCCACCCGCGGAGTTCCTCGGGAACAGCGGGCGATTTCCATTGCACCTTCCTTATCAATAGGGATGTTTAGGATGCCGGCAGCTCTTTCTATTATTACTCTCAGTTCTTCTATTCCATAATAGTCCAAGCGGTAGTTAAGGCCAAAGCGATCACGGAGAGGAGAGCTGAGGAGTCCCGGCCTGGTGGTGGCACCGATCAGGGTAAAGGGAGGCAGATCCAGTCGTAGTGTTCTAGCCCCGGGTCCTTTACCAATAACAATATCTATTGCATAATCCTCCATGGCCGGATACAAAATTTCTTCAACACTGCGGTTTAACCTATGAATTTCATCAATAAACAATACTTCGCCTGGTTCCAGACTAGTCAAAATAGCGGCCAAATCCCCTGGCCTTTCAATGGCGGGGCCGGATGTTTTCCTGATAGGTTTACCCATTTCGTTAGCCACAACGCATGCCAGAGTGGTTTTCCCCAGGCCGGGAGGCCCACTGAGCAGAACATGGTCAAGGCTTTCCTGTCTTTGCCGAGCTGCCGAAATAGCTATGGCAATATTTTCCTTTACGCGAGGCTGACCAATGTAGTCTGCAAGCTTCAGAGGACGCAGGGACGTCTCCGAACTACTGTCTTCCAGCAACAGATGGGGCGATATTAGTCTATCATCCAGCAAAATGCTACCTCCGTCCTATTGTCTGTAGTGCCAATAATTTTAGCGCTTTTTTTACTGCTTCACCCACATTATCTCCTAATTGACCCTTTTCTCTCAATTCTGTTAAGACAGGAATAACCTCAGCCGCAGAATAACCCAGAGCTTCCAGTGCCTCTACGGCTTCGCCCAAATGGCTCGACTGCTCCTGGTTGCCTGCTGCCACACTCTTGGGTACTTTATCCTTCAATTCCAGCATCAGCCTCTGGGCGCTTTTTTTTCCGATGCCAGGAATGCCGGTCAGTAGTTTTTCATCCCCGTCTAGTATGGCATTATAAAAAGTGGCCGGTTCCATTACCCCCAGAACGCTGAGGGCTGTTTTGGCTCCCATACCAGAAATGCCTATCAGTATTTTAAACATGGAAAGCTCCTGTTTATTTAAGAAACCAAAAATTCTCATATCATTCTCCAGAACCTGCAGGTGGGTATGCACAAGTATTTCCCTGCCCACTCCCGGCATTTGGGAGAAAGCCCGGGAATGCACATAAATTAAGTAACCTATCCCATTTGCTTCTACAACAATTGAGTCTTCACCAATTGAGCTTACTATTCCTCTGATAAACGCAATCATTTATTATTCACTGCCCCTGTAATTTTTCTTTTAGGTGATAATAGTGTAAATGGCAGATGGCTATGGCCAATGCATCAGCAGCATCATCAGGTTTTGGGCAAACAGGCAGCTTGAGGATTTTCTGCACCATAAACTGGATCTGTTTCTTGTCAGCCTTGCCATAGCCAGCCACAGCCTGTTTTACCTGTAAAGGAGTGTATTCAGCAACTTCAATACCTGCACTGGCCGCTGCCAGCATGGCCACCCCCCTTCCCTGGGCTACAGAGATAACTGTTTTGGAATTCTTAAAATAGAAGATTTCTTCAATAGCTACTGCATCAGGGTAGTATTTTTGCAGTAAACCGGTTAATTCAACACTCAATCGGTGCAACCTGAGCGGCATAGGCTGATGGCTGGGGGTGCTTATTACCCCGTAGTCCACCAGTTTTTCCCGGCCATGGAAATATTCAACTAAACCAAACCCGGTAGTAGCAGTTCCCGGGTCTATTCCTAATACCAGCATTTTAATGCCCTTTCACCTTGTTGTTTTCATATTACTGGAAAACCGTTGGGGAGGTCTAGCTTTATTTTGGGGCAAAAAATTAGGACAAGGCATATGGTGTGCCTTATCCTATGAACAAACTCTTGTTCCGTGGTATTACAGGTATTCGTCCAGGGTTTCCATTACATCATTTAATTCTTGTTCATTAGCAAATTCAAATTTGCCCTCTCTGATGTCTTTTTGAATATAATCGGGCAGATTCTTTACCTGTATTTGAGTAATCTTATCCAGCATGTCGTTTTGCGCGTCGGGTCCCCGGAATATGGCTACCATCCCCTGGTACTCCTTCAACCGGCATCGTTTCTTGTCGTCGGGACACCAATCATCAATGTTTTCTTTAATTACCAGAATATTATCCTGCCAATACACCTGATATCCATTGGCTTCTGCATAAAGCTTTTGGATTTCTGCCCAATCCTTCCCCACGATACTGGGCTTATCATCAAATTCAGCTATAATTTTATGCTCACAGCGTTTGTAATAACATTCATAGACTATTGGGGTATCCTCTTTTACGATAAACAATTCTTTTTCGGTATCTTCGATTCCCAGAACCGGTTTCTGCTTTATTTCAACATTTAGGTTCTGATATATATGGGCAAAAGAATAACCAATACCAAAGGTTAAGAAAAGAACTAACACCAGCCACAATCCCATGGTAGGCTTTTTCATATAAACCACCTCAATGGGTATTTTTTCCCATTTTTCGCGGTCTATACATGGAAAAAGCAAAAACCCATGAAATTATTAATTATTTCCCTAATTCATCGGCCAGGGCTTTGCTCTTTTCCGCCAAAACCAGGGCCAGGTTGGCAGCATCTTTATTTTTTCCCAGTATTAGAGTGGAGGCAAGATCGGCTAATAGATTTTTTATTTCCATAAAAAGCTTATTTACCATGATATAAAACCTCCAATAAAGCCACTCCATTATTTTGGCTATAACCTTAATATTAATTATATATCATTTCTATTCTTTAGCTAACCTAAAATTCGACTTTACCAGTTATGCTACCGCTAATACCCATTTTGCGCGGCTAAAGCTTAATCCTGGGAAAGACTTTCAATAATTTGGTTTACGACTTCTTTGATATTATCAGATTCGTATTCTTCTACTTTCCCGGCATCAACCAGATGGTTAAGACGGCTGTCCCAGGGCAGTCTGCCCAGATATTTTATGCCTGTTTCCTGAGCTACTTTCTCACCTTGGGGCTTTCCGAATAATTCAAGTTTTTCATCACAGTGCGGGCAGATAGCATAACTCATATTCTCAATGAGGCCCAGTATAGGTATAGCCATCTTTTGTGCCATTTTAATAGTCTTTTTTACCACCATATACGCCAATTGCTGGGGTGAGGAAACAATGACGATTCCTTTTACAGGCAGGGTTTGCATTATGGTAAGGGGGACATCCCCGGTTCCTGGAGGTAAATCAACTACCAGATAATCAAGTTGTCTCCAGTCCACTTCTTGCCAGAATTGTTTAACAGCCCCTGCTAAGAGCGGTCCTCTCCACACTACTGGATCATCCTCGTTGGGCAAAAAGAAATTGATGGAAATAAGTTTTATTCCCAGGCCGGTCACAGGAGGAATCAGGCCGAATTCAGTAGCCTGCATTTTAGGTTTCTTTATGCCGAAAGCCTTGGGCTGACTCGGCCCTGTAATGTCTGCGTCCAGAACCCCGACTTTCTTTCCCGTCCTAGCTAAAGCAGCAGCAATCAAACTGGTTACAGATGATTTGCCCACTCCTCCTTTCCCGCTCATAACGACGATTACATTACGAATATCATTAAGAGCCCCATAAAGAGCCTTTTCCGGATTAACTCCGCACTGGCTGGGATCAGAAGCACAACCTTCTCTGGAAGCACAGGTCTTGCATTTATCAGACATATCTCTTTCTCCTTTCTGTATTGACACGTAAACTAATTTACCTTTCGAAAAGCTAGAGGCTTAATTACCTTGTTATTATAAGTTTTTTTCCACTAAGTTAACCAGGTTGATCCTAAACTTTTCATCATTTGATTTATTTCTTTTTTTGGGGGAAATAATCCGTTGCCCCTGGTGCCGCGCTTTCCAGTTAAAATAGCGCTGCATCATGAGAATGTCAATATTGTTATCAGAAAAAACCATCCCACTGGGGTTAATGGCAAAAGCGCCTTTGGCTAAAACCATACAAGCCAGACCGTAATCCTGAGTAACAACCACATCTCCTTTATTGGCCATGTTGGTCAATGCTAAATCTACAGCCTGGGAGGAGCCATCTGTAAGGACTAATTCTGAATAAGTACTATGTATATGGTGACTGGGATTGGCAAAAAGAATAACCGGCAGGTTGAATGCCATAGCAATTTCTTCTATTATATCTTTTACAGGGCATGCATCAGCATCCACCAATATTCTCATATTAAACCTCCAGGCAATGTGCCAGAAAAAGAAATATTGTGCAATACTCTATATTTTACCATATATTATGTAGAAATTAATTTTCATTAGTTTATTCTCACTTATCTGTTATATTCTTTATAATTACAAGTGTAAGCTAAAACAAAATGCAGCGTATTACAAATTGAACGGGATCGGGGGCTGATGTTGTTGATAAGCGATGAGATGCTTGCCCAGCAGACCCTGAAGGGTGAGTTGTCAGCTTTTGAGGAGCTTGTAAATAGATATAAAGCCAAGGTTTTTGCCATTGTCTACCGCATGGTGGGCCAATACCAGGAAGCAGAGGATATTTCCCAGGAAGTGTTTTTGACTGTTTACGAAAAGCTTTACCAGTATGACCCATCAAAACCGTTTGCCCCCTGGATATGTAGAATTGCGGCAAATGCTAGTATTACAGTACTACGGAAAAAAAAGAAGGTGGTAATCCTAAATTTTGATGAAACCTATGGCAAACCTTTGGACTACTATCCAGTTCCCTCCATTGATCCCGAACTGGAACTGGAAAAAAAAGAATTAAAAGAAGAAATAAACTCGGCCATAATGGAATTGCCCGACAGCTACCGAACCGTTATTACCTTAAGATACCAAATGGATTACAGTAACCAGGAAATTGCTGACCTGCTGGGTATAACCCGGGAAAATGTGGAAGTGAAAGTGCATCGCGCTAGGCGTGCACTGCGAAAAATAGTCATAAAAAACTGGGAAGAAAGGGGGATGAAGAATGCACTGCCAGCAAATAGATAATATTTTATGGGATTTTTGCGATGCTAACTTGTCTCCCGACCTGATCAAAGAAGTAAAAGCTCATCTTTTAGAATGTAAAATCTGCAGGTACAAGGTAAGCCTTACCCTCCTGGAAAATGAAGTAATCAGAGATGAGAATTATATATCACCCCCTCATGATTTTTCCCAGTCGGTTATGCAGGAATTGGGTAAAAGGTTCCCGGAAGGAATACCTCATACCCAACAGGCTCAGGCCAGGAAAAAAATTCTCACCAGGTTATCACCAAAAGTTTTGGCTTCTGCAGCTATGGTAGCAGTACTTTTACTGGTATGCATGATTCCTGCCCGAGGATACCTGGACAGATTAACTTTAATAGGTGGTAACCAAGGTACCACAAATAGTGATCTCTTACTCGAAAGTGATCCCTTAAATAGCTTACCATCCGATAGCGCACCTGCTGGCGACCGCGGTTTGGATAATATGGCTATGATGAAGGCCAGCCCCAATGAACAGGAAATATCGGCAAAACAGGAGCCATTATCTAGTCATTTGGAGGAACCGCCTGTAGGCAGCAACGATTTCCAATTTGCCAGGACTTCAGAAATATCAACCTATTCCGCTCCTACCGATAACCCGGATTCTGACACCCCATCAATTTTGACTTTGCATCCGGAAGGCCTTCCTGATTATTACAAACTGGCTATGGTCACCAGTTTATCAGATAATAGTATTTCTTTTTCCTATATTGACACCAGATCGGACCAGGAACTGAAATTAACTATTACTAGTGCCACCAGACAAATCAGTTCCAGCCCTGTAGGGGTTGAACCCCAAGGCCGGGGAAAAAGCAGTGAATCCGCCGATAGCGAAACGCTTAGGAGCCAGAAATTGGTAGCAGATTCAGTGCTGGATTCAGCGCCGGATTCTACCCTGGCCCTGGACTCTACTCTGGAATCTACTCAGGTTTCCACCATTACCTGGAAGATTACTCTGGCTGATGAAAATGTGTGCATAGCATCGCTGTCTGCCCCACTGACCCCGGAGGAGCTTAACCAACTGGCTGATTTAATAATATTAAGGGAGGCTGAACTATGATTAATAGGAGTTGGCGGTGGTTTATGGCAGCATTTTTGGCAAGTGTTTTGGCCTTCACCAGCCTACAACCGTGCCAGGCCAACACCGCTGATGCATATGATCAGACCGCCATTATTGTCAGTGGAGCCGAAGCCACGGTTAGCTGTAGCTCCGGATCAGGCCAGGATTAATATGGCTGTAGTTTCCTTTAATAAATCCCTGGAAAAAGCTCAAGAGGAAAACAACCTTATTACCCGCAAGGTAATTGCCGTTCTTGAGGATAGCAATATTCAACAGGAATACATACGAACTCAAAACTATTCTGTTTATCCTCAATACAGGACTCCTGTATACCCTACCAAGGAGATTTTGCCAGCCGAGATATCCGGTTATGAGGTGAGAAACGAATTATCCGTCGTGGTAAAAGATTTAAGCCAATTAGGCCATCTGCTTGACCGGGTATTAACTGCGGGTGTTAACAATATAAACTACATCAACTTTGAAAAAAGCAATATTACCGAACAAGAAAATAAAGCTCTGCAGCAGGCTGTTATTCGAGCTCGGCAAAAAGCTGACATTATTGCTGGAGCAGCCGGCATGACATTAGGCAAGGTTTTAAATATAACGGAGGGCGGCATACAGCACTTCCAAACTATGAGTCCCATATATCTGGACAGCATCCGGCCAGTTGCTTCAGCGGTTCCCATTAACCCTGGCCAGTTAAAAGTTACAGCCAGAGTTACCATTACCTACGAATTAAAATGATATTAAAAGCAGGGGGTCATTTTTTCTGGTTCCCCCTGCTTTTTCGTTAATCATAAGCCTTTAGAATCCAACTTGGCAGTGCTGCTCCAATCATTGCTTTTCGCCTAGAAGAAATTGTTATGCCATCGTCCGGTTAATTTTTTCCCACCTCTTATTATTCTCATACCAGGCCGCTACTCCTGCAGCAATACTAAAAAGTAAGAGCACCACTAATAACCGCAATAATATCCTCCCTGGCAACTGAAGTACTATCTGCCAGGGGGTAATGCCATTACCAATATATTGGGTCATAATCACCAATACGGTCATAAAAATAAAGGCCCGCAGTCCTTCCAGGATCACGTTTATCCAAAATCCATGTTTACGGGCATTTTTCCATCGGTGATAAAACTTTGCTTCGAAGTGTTCTTCCTTGCTTATTCTGTAAAATGCCCCTATTAAGCAAATCAGGGTAAAAGCGTAATAAAAATTAATTGAATAGATGTCAATGAAAACCGGCAGGACTAATAGAACAGCGGACATAATTATTAAAACTATACCTCGCCGGGATTTTAATTTCATAATCATACCACCTGGCCTTTTAGTTCCTAAAGTGCAATTTTTTCCCTCTCTATAGTACTACAACCCCCTGCTATAAGAAAACCATGATCTGAATTTGATTTCCAGAACTCTTGCTCAATACGCTCAAGAATCTTCTCTTTAGCTTCGATATAATCGGTATCAGTCAACAGCACCAGGAATTGTGAATTATTTAGACGGGTGACAATATCACTGCCTCTTAAAAAGTTTTTCAAAATATTCTGCAGGTGTTCCATCATGGTATTGACATCCTGCTCATAACCCGTCTTAATCAGGGTAAGCAATCCCAAGGCAATATTGTTTTCATTTCTATTAACCCGCCGTAGTTCCAGCTGATATAATTCACGAAAAACAACTACATCGCAAATAAAAGCTCCTTGTTCTATGGCGGCTTTGCGTAACTCTTGCTGAATCAAGGTAAGATCATATTCAGCCACGCGTCCACTGGCCTTTATCATCTTATGCAAATGTATCATAGATTTTGAAGGCTTTATACCCAGTTCACGATAAAGGGTATCAGTGATATATCCGTAATGGGACATTGCCAGGCTTTTCTTGCCCTGGGCTATAAGAGCTTCAATATAGAGAATATGTATTTGTTCTGAATAAGGCTCAATATTCACGGCATCTTCACAAATGCCTATTATCTCTGCAAATTGGCCCGTATTCTTCAGAAGTCCGCACAGAGTCACTACGCTATCCAAATAAAGGCGCTGATAATATTGACGCTGCATAATAGTCCATTCACTAAAAGCTGCTTCGGGAAGGTATTCGCCTTTATACAATGAAAGCGCTTTTTGCAGCGGGACAATTGCTTGGGTGGGATTTTTTTGTTTCAAATTCTCTGCCTGTAAGCAGAGTTTTTCAAACTCTTCAGCATCTAGCTTGTATTGAGCTTCCGGATTCCATCGATATGATCCATGATCAAATAGAATATAACTGTCCCCTTCTTTTCCAGTTGCAGAAGCTAAGATCCTTCGCAATCTATATACCATAGTACGCACCGCACTTTTTGCATCTGCATATTCCTGTTCAGGCCACAGTTTTTCAACTAATACCTCTGGAAGGACAACCTGGTCTTTATTGGTTAGCAAATACTTAAATAATTCCCATAGACGGTAAGATCTGTTAGCTTCTTGAGTTAAGACTTTTTCTCCAAACTTTACCCTGAAGTCTCCTAATGAAATAATTTGCAAGATTAGGCGACAATCATCTTGCTCCAACCTTTGAGCTCCTGCCAATAACAATTACCTCCTCAACCCCGACTTAAGCTCTGATGTGCATAAAAAAGCAATTGGCCTGGTTCCCGAAAATAATAGTAGTCCATCGACTCAAATATGGCCAGAAGAATAAAGCAATCCTTATTGTTTGGTGGTAATTCAGGAGATAATTGGAGGATTAAAGGATTGGAAAGGTCAGGCAGTGACCCCCTTGAAATCATTTTTCATTAGGAAGATTTGCGGCCAGGAGCAAATTCTCCTGGCCGATATGGATTTTATTAGATGATCAGCTTAATGATGACGAGAGTTTTTTCATCTTGTCAATCAACTCATCATAGTTATTTGCGGAAAGACTTTCCTTAAACAAATCATGCAGCTTTAACCTTAGCTCCAGATACATCTGCTCAGCCAGTAAAGCTTTACTAATATCGTCTGTCATTAACTCGCCTGGAGGCTGGGTGCGGTCACCGGGAGTTAATTCAAATTCATCCATCCAATCAGGAATGTAAACTGGTAAACCCATATGTTGGCGAATATATTCAGCCAGAGCCTGCTGACCTTTTTCCTCACCATGCACGAGGAATATACCTTTGGGGGCCACAACAAAATGTTTCAGCCAGTTTATCAGCCCAGCCTGGTCAGCATGAGCAGAGTAGGCCTCAATACTGCGGATATCCGCCTTGATAGCTACCTGTTCTCCATGAATACACACCAATTTCTCCCCGTCTATAATACGCCTGCCCAGGGTTCCTTCAGCCTGATAACCGATAAACAGAATCGTGCTTTCCGGACGCCACAGGTTATGTTTGAGGTGATGCTTTATGCGTCCGGCATCACACATTCCACTGGCAGAAATTATAATACTGTTACCCACCACGCCATTCAGTTTAATTGATTCTTCCTGCCGAAGAGTAAACTTCAAGTTGGGGAGATTTAAGGGGTGGTTCCCCTCAGCTATCATCTGAGTAGCTTCATGGTCATAATAATCAATATGCTTCTCAAATATTTGTGTAGCAGCTATCGCCAGGGGACTATCGATATAAATATCGATGCCTGGATCCAATTCCCCTTGCTGGAGTAGTAGGTTTAAGTCATAAAGCAAATCCTGGGTACGTTCCACTGCAAAAGCGGGTATGATCAAATTTCCCCCCTTAGCCATAGACTCTTTTATAACCTGATTCAATTGTCCCAGGCGGTTATAGGTCTCTTTATGAAATCTGTTGCCATAAGTTGACTCCATTATCACGTAATCAGCATCTTCTATTAAGGTGGGGTCTTTGACAATAGGTTGATTATTATTGCCTAAATCGCCGGAAAAAACGGTTTTTATAGACTTCCCGGCTTCTTCCGTCCACAGTTCTATTATACAAGAACCCAGAATATGCCCGGCATCTCTCAGCCTCACCTTGACAGATGGTGCTAATTCAATTATTTCATCCATTTGTAGATAACGAAATTGTTTCAGACACTCCAGAGCATCTTCCATTGTATATATAGGTTCAATTAACATTTTGCCGGCTCGCTCTAGCTTACGGTTTTTGCGTTCCACTTCGCATTCTTGAATATGACCGGAATCGGGTAATAAAATACTGGCCAATTCCATAGTAGGCTTACTGCAGTAAATTGGTCCTGTAAAGCCGTGTTTGCATAACTTGGGAACTAGTCCAGTATGATCGATATGAGCATGGGTAAGGATAAGAAAGTCAATGGACTGGGGATCAATACCAAACTCTTTGTAATTGCGCTCTTTTATTTCCTTGGGACCCTGAAACAGCCCGCAATCCACAGCAAACCTTGTGTTATTTGTATCTATCACAAAGAATGAACCGGTTACTGTACGAGTAGCGCCCAAAAAAGTTATTTTCATGTTACGAATAATCCTCCCGACAAATGCTAATAATAGTTTAATGCTGTTTTCATTATACCGCACCGATTAGCCGGGTGTCTTTCCCAATTTTTGATCACTGCTTTCACACTGCTGGTTGCGCTGCTTTATGAAACGGGTGGGCCCAAATTAGCAAAGCTGGGGAAACCGGGGCAACTGGGGAAAAACATCAAACTATCTCTTTTTGGAGGCTGGCTAGGATGTGGCCGAAGTTTTGATATCTCTGAGCGGGGATGCCCTGCTGGATACAATACTGGTACAAGGTACCTTTGGCAAATACCATATCGGCTTGACTGGCCGGGCAGGTATCAGAATAGCCGTCACCAATGTAAACAGCAAGATTCTCTCCTTTTAATTCCTGCATGAGATGGGTTTTACAGGTTCCGCAATTACCACAGTCATCATTTAGATATGGACATTTGATATTAAAACTGCCGTCATATATCAACTTATTAGCATAATAAGGGATTTGCAGTCGGAATTTATTCAGGATGGTCTTTATATTCAAATCGTAACCATCACTTAAAATGAAGATGGGGTACGATTTATCCTGGCACCAGGCACAAAAATCTATAAAATAAGGGTCAATTTCTATATTAAGGAGCAAATTTCTGATTTGCTCAGGGGTGGTGTGAAAAAGAGCAAAGGTTTGTTGGGCGCACTCTGCTGTAGATATTTCTTTGTTTTCCCACCTTTTATTGATTTCCTCCCAGCCTGCACGCGCAAAAGCTTGCACCATAGCCCGGCAGGTATCAACGTTGGTGATGGTACCATCAAAATCTATAAAAAACGCCTTTCTCATTTTTCCCTCCAGAGGCTAATCAACTTTTTGGATGTACCAGCAATGTCCTCACTGCCTAAAATGGCTGATATGACAGATATCCCGTCAATACCGGAAGACTTTACTTCCTTTAAGTTGGACAGCCCGATTCCCCCTATACCTACAACCGGAATAGAAACTGCCTCTTTTATCATCCGCAAACCAGTAAGTAAAATAGGCTCCCCAGTATCCAATTTGCTGTCCGTAGGATACACAGGTCCCACCCCCAGGTAATCAGCTCCATGGTTCTCCCCATACAAGGCTTGATCCACATTGGCCACCGAATAACCCACAATTTTCTTGGGTCCCACCAACCTGCGGACAATTTCTAAGGGCAAGTCCCCCTGGCCAATGTGGATTCCATCAGCATCTACAGCCAGGGCAATATCCAACCGGTCGTTAATAATCAAGGGAATATTGTAACTATGCACCAGTTCCTTCATTCTCAAAGCCAGGTTATAAAACTCCAGGCTCGAGGTATCTTTCTCACGCAACTGGACCAGTGTAACTCCGCCTTTTATAGCCTCTTCCACAGATTTAAACAGGTCTTTGCCTTTAAGAATCCCCCGGTCAGTGACCAGGTACAAGCTGTAGTCTATAAGCATTCCAGTTTTCCTTCTTTCATCATATCTTCTGCTGACAGGCTGTAAATATAATCAAACAGCTTAACCCTAAAGGTACCAGGAAGTATGCCGGGAAAAGATGCAGCCGCCTTTTCCCCGGCTAGCCCCATGGCCATGATTCCAGCCACAGTAGCAGCCAAAGGCTCATCACAGGCTCCCACCGTAGCCGCTACCAGAGCCCCAACCATACAGCCGGCCCCGGTGATTTTAGTTAGCATTGGTGTCCCGTTATGGACCAGGTAAGTATTTTGGCCGTCGCTGATAATGTCAACTTTCCCGGTGGCCGCTGCAATGGTGTTGTATTTCTGGGCCACTATCCGGCAGGCCAGAATAGCGTCATCCCCATCATCTATGGAATCCACGCCCCTCATTTTTCCTCCCAGTCCAGCCAAGGATTTTATTTCTCCTGTATTTCCTTTAATAACGGCAGCGCCCCCATAATCCCAAAGCTGGTCCACAAATTTAACCTTGCGGCTAACAACCCCCATGGCTACCGGATCCAGTATTACCGGCTTTTTAAGTTCATTAGCCCGCCTGGCAGCTAAAAGAGCAGCATCCCACTGTTCATCAGTAAGGGTGCCTAAATTTATGTAAAGGGATGAAGCGATGCCTATGAACTCTTCCGCTTCCCTTCTGGCTTCCACCATGGCGGGAGAGGCGCCAAAGGACAAGAGTATATTGGCGCAGTCGGTTACTGTTACATAGTTGGTAATAGCCTGAACTAATGGAGTCTTGTCTTTTACCATTGATAAGCATTTGCTTACTTTGTTTAACATTGTCTGATCTCCTTTAAATTTGGTATAATAAATTTTGCTTATATCTCATTTAAACCGGCTTTACGGTAAAGATCGCAAAAATGATGGGTGGGCCCCGCACCATTCCCTAGTTTAATGGAATTTTCGATAGCAATTTGCAGATATTGCTTGGCTTCCCTTACTGCTTCTCTCAAAGTGCTGCCTTTGGCCAGATAAGCTGCAATGGCCGAAGAAAAAGTGCAACCGGTGCCATGAGTATTGTTAGTTAGTATGCGCTTTCCTTCCAGGAACTCAAAGTCCTTTCCGTCAAATACCACATCAATTGCTGCGCCGGTTAAATGACCACCTTTGACTACAACGCTTCTAGCTCCCATTTCATGTATAATAATGGCTGCCTTTTTCATCTCATCAATGTTGGAAATTTTATTTCCAGTTATGGCTTCCGCTTCGAACAGGTTGGGGGTGACCGTATCAGCTATGGGAAACAAAAACTTGAACAGGGCTCCCTTGGCTTCCGGCCGCAGTAAGTGATAACCGCTCTTGGATATCATTACCGGATCTAATACAATATTGGCCGCCTGGTTCTTTTGCAGGCACTCGGCAATAGTTTTAATTACTTCAATGCGGGACACCATGCCGATTTTCACAGCACTAATGGGAATATCAGCAAACAGGCAGTCTATTTGTTCTCGAACCATGTCTGCATCTAATTCGTGTACCTTGAAAACCCCTGTAGTGTTTTGAGCGGTGACAGCAGTAATTACTGTCATTCCATAAGTCCCAAGAGCGCTAAAGGTTTTCAGATCGGCCTGTATCCCTGCGCCCCCGCAAGAATCTGATCCTGCAATGCTTAGTACGTTTTTCATCATTATTCCTCCTTGGTTTTTAGAGCCAGATTCCTTTCAAACTACTAACAAAAAAAGATGCATATAGTAATGCATCCTCATATGGCTGCACAGTTACATTCCCTACGTTAGCATTACCTAGACAGGTTCAAAGGGTTAAGCCTGATGGCTTTCTCAGCTTTCGCTCCCCTAGTAATCTGTGGCTTTTTATTAAATTATTAACTATATTCAGTATCCTATATTAGAGTTTTTCTGTCAATAGTGTCATGGGGAGGGGGATTTTGTCAAAATGAAGTTCCCGCCACATTGACACTAATTATCCCTAGTAAAACTGAACTCCCAGTTCGGTGAGCTTATCTGTCCATACCATTTTTAGTAACTCCAGGTCATCACTGTAATCAATTTTAGACTCATCTTCATCATATTCCAGTTGCTCTAGAACCTTGTATGAAAATGCCTCCCGGCCCAGTTCCTTCCAGTATTTCTGCATTTCCCGGTTAGGATGCCCTCCCGATTTTAGTTGAAAATCTATCCGGTTAATGCGTCCTTTCAGATTCACGCCAACATCCAGATAGGTTTTACCATTGCTCTTGTTTATGACAGCAATAACGCCCATATCCGGCCTCATGTGCTTGTATTGAGATTGCAGTTCCTTTTTCCGTTCATTGGATATTTCCATACCATTACCCTTTCTGCTCATTAATAACCCATCTGTTTCAGAATGTTAGCCAAAACCCACAGTCTCTCCCCAATTATCTCATCATCCTTGCTGATACAATCTCTAAATAATTTGATGTCCTCATCGATCATAGGATTGTCCGTACAAATCGCTACGTTCATAGCATCACCCTGCAATCCCACCCTGGCAATAGTAGTTTGGTCAGGATCGTAGAGTTTCTCGTAACGATAAGCCTCCATGAAATGCTGCCTGCCCCGGCAAACCAGGATGGCCAGATCCAATACCCGGTGCAAAGGCAGTTCTTCTGACTGGCGGGACCACTTTTCACCTGTATATCTCCATACCTTGGCAGAAACATCAACACGGCCCCGATCATTCCACTGGGCCAGGCCCAGTGACAATCCCTTGGCATCAGATTTATAGGCGTACCGCCCGTCCACTGCTTCATAATTGTCAACAACAATAACCGGCTTATGTTTCAAGTTAACTGGTATTTCCATAAAAAAATCACCTCAATTGCACTGACTTACTAGACTACTAATTTACTAAATCAGTATACCTTAGCCTATACTATTATGTCAAACTGGTTTCAAATAGCTGTGTCAGGAGAACCGTTGGGCTGACTCTCATTTGAAAGGCCCATACTTTTCCATTATTTTTTCCGCTGTTTTTAGTCCATCAACTGCTGATGACATTATCCCCCCGGCGTACCCGGCTCCTTCACCCACAGGATAAATCCCTGCTATGTTGGATAAACGGTTGGAGTCACGGTTTATCCTGACCGGGGAAGAACTCCTGGTTTCTACTCCGGTGAGGATGCTATCGGGCATGGCAAAATCCTTAATTTTGGTGTCAAAATGAATTATGGCTTCTTTCATGGTAGCTATGACATAATCGGGCAGGCATTCTTTCAACTCAGCCAATTCCACCCCGGGGCGGTAGGTGGGTTTCACCCTGCCCCACTGAGTACTGGGCCGGTCCCGGAGAAAATCCCCCACCAGCTGGGCAGGAGCCCGGTAGTTTTGGCCCCCCAGCTGATAAGCCAAACCTTCCCATTTTCTCTGAAATTCTACACCTGCCAGGGGATGAGAACCAGGAAAATCTGCCGGTGACACTCCCACCAGCAAGGCGGCATTGGCATTTATTCCGTCTCTTTTATATTCACTCATGCCATTGGTGACTACACCGTGTTCTTCTGAAGCTGCTGCTACTACATATCCTCCCGGGCACATGCAAAATGTATAAGCAGATCGGCCGTTTTTTCCGTGGTAAACCAATTTGTAATCTGCTGCCCCTAGTCCGGCAAGCTCGGCACTATCCCCATACTGGGCTTTATTTATAATTTCCTGGGGATGTTCTATTCTTACTCCTAAGGAAAAGGCTTTGGGGGTCATGGCTATGCCACGCCGGTGCAAGATGGCAAAAGTGTCCCGGGCACTATGGCCAATGGCCAGCAAAACCACCTGGCAATTAATTCTCTCCCGGTCATTAACTATTACTGCCGCGATAGCCCCATCCTTTATGATAAAATCAGTTACCTTAGCCCGAAATCTTACTTCCCCGCCCTGGCTGATAATTGCTTGCCGGATATTCTTGACGGTTTCCCTGAGAATATCAGTTCCTATGTGGGGTTTGCTCATATAAAGGATTTCCGGGGGGGCGCCCGCCTTGACGAATTCTTGTAATATAGTGCGGCACCTGGGGTCATTGATTAATGTTGTAAGTTTGCCGTCGGAGAAGGTTCCGGCCCCTCCTTCCCCAAACTGTACATTGCTTTCCGTATCCAACCGGCCATCGTTCCAGAACCTTTTTATCCTGGCGGTTCTTTGGTCAACATCATCTCCCCTTTCCAGGAGCAGGGGCCTGTAACCATGGCTGGCCAGCCTTAACCCGGCAAAAAGACCGGCTGGTCCTGTGCCGATTATTACCGGCCGTTCGGGCAAATATTCGCTCCCTAATTTAATTTCCGGATAATTTAGATCAGGGGTGGGCACCACCTGTGGTGATCCTGCCCGCGCCAGAAAAACTTTTTCATTAGGGACCTTAACATCTACCGTATATACAAAATATATTTCTTCTTTTTTTCTAGCATCAATGGATTTTTTGAATATGCTAAATTCCAGCAGATCCTGGTCCTTTATACGAAGCTTATTTACTATTAGTTGCCGCAAAGCATCTTTTTCTGCTTCCAGGGGGGCAGCCTTATTTATCCTGATTTTGAGATTAGCCAGCCTAATCATCCAAAACCTCCATTACTATAACATTACAGCATGCTGTCCGGCTATATATCCCGAGGACCAGGCCCACTGAAGATTAAAGCCTCCGCACAGTCCGTCAATATCCAATACTTCACCGGCAAAAAACAGACCCGGCACTAACCGGGATTGCATGGTTTGGGGATCCACCTCACGGGTGTCCACACCACCGGCAGTTACCTGGGCACTGGACCAACCCTTAGTTCCCCGAACCTTAAATCTCCAATCGGTCAGGATCTTTACTATCCCTTCTCGCTCTGCAGCAGACAGCGAAGTCACCGGGCGTTTGACATCAGTGAGGCCGACCTCACCCAATATTACCGGAATCAATCTTTTATTTATAAGTCCCACCAGACTAAAATCAAGGGGCTTCTTGGCCGCCAACTCCAATCGTCTTTGCATCAGATTCCTTAACTCTTCCCTGGACATAGTATCTATTATGGATATCTTTAAGAAAGCCTCCTTGCCTTCATTCATCAGTTCCCCTGCCTTCCTGCTTATTTGTAATATAGGCGGGCCTGATACGCCATAATTGGCAAAGAGAATATCTCCCCGATCCCGAGCAAGAGATTTATTCCGGTAAATAATCTCAGCCGTCCCCACAATTTTTACTCCTTGAATCCTGGGGAAGAATTTTCCCTCCAGCATGATTTGTACCAGAGCCGGAAAAGTATCAGTAACTGCATGTCCAAGGGTCTTAGCCAAGTCATAACCCCGACCATCCGAACCGCTATAAGGCATAGCCTTGCCTCCGGTAGCGACAATAACCCGACCTCCCCGGTAAATCTGTCCGTTTTCCAACTCAATGATGAATTGGTCTTTTTTCTTTTCAATACGCGTTACCAGGGCTTCACATATGATGTTTACTCCCAGCTCGTTCAACTCGTACAAGAGAACATCCAACACACTGGAAGCCTGATCAGACATGGGAAAAACCTTGCCAAAATCCTCCACCTTGGCCTGAATCCCCAATTTTTCGAAAAACCTTATAGTATCATCTACCGTAAAACTGGATAAGGCACTATAGGCAAATTGGGGATTCTTACCCTGGTAACAGGTGATATCGGCATTTATGTTGGTGAAGTTGCAGCGCCCGTTGCCTGTGGACAGAATCTTTTTGCCTACTCGCGGATTTCTCTCCAATATGGTTACCTCCGCACCCAGTCGCCGGGCGGAAATGGCAGCCGTCAGGCCGGAGGCGCCTCCGCCCACTACAATAACGTGTTTTTTTATTGTCATAATTTCCCCCTATTTTCCTATGGTCCTTTAGGCTACTTATATTACCGGCCCACGCTTCTATTTGGGCAGTAGATAAACCTAACTGCCCATCCTTTAGGGTACTCCTATATTACCGGGCAAACCCAGATAATCCCGCAGATTAGAAAAGTCCCTAATCAGCGCAAAGCTTAGTATTGCCTGCCGTTCATAAGTGTAAAAAAGCCGCCGTTTGCTCCTTTGGAGGCTCCAAGAAGCGCAACCAGTTTCATCCTTGCTGCTCCAAAGAAACCGGATGGGCGGCCATAGTCTTTAATTTAATTATTAATCACCAATTACCTGATATTGCTAATCTTGCCGTCTTCAGCTACAATTATTCCTCCCACTATGGTCATGTAAGGCCAGCCCTTTAATTTCATACCTTGGAAAGGATTGTTTTTCCCTTTGGAATAAAATGTTCTGGTTTCAACCTTTTTCTCCTTATGGGGATCAATTATGGTAATGTCGGCCAGCTCACCCAAAGAAAGGTGTCCCTTGTTAAGCCCCAGAACCCTGGCCGGTCCCGAGGTAAACAGTTCAACCATTTTATTTAAGCTGATTACCCCGGTTTTTACCAGTCTATCCATTACAACAGGAACCGCCGTCTCCAGTCCTGATATCCCGCTGGTTGCCAGGCTGAATTCGCAATCCTTGCTATCCCGATGATGGGGAGCATGATCAGTAGCAATGCAGTCAATTACTCCGGCTTGTAGTGCCTCTTTAAGGGCTTCCCGGTGCTCTTGGGAGCGCAGGGGGGGATTGACCTTGGCGTTAGTGTTATACCCTTCAACCATTTCATCGGTCAAGGCAAGATGATGGGGAGTCACTTCACAGGTTACCATCAATCCTTCTTCTTTGGCCCGACGCACCATCTCCAAGGTTCCCCGGCTGGAAGCGTGACATATGTGCAAATGAGCTTCGGCCAGACGAGACAGTAAGATATCCCGTGCTACCATAACCTCCTCGGCTTCGGCAGGAACACCCCTTAATCCCAATATGGTAGAATAATAGCCCAGATGCATTTGCCCATCCCGGGACAGGTCCAGGTCTTCACAATGGGATAGAATGGGCAGGCCAAACATCTTCGAATATTCCATGGCATTCAGCATTACATCAGCCCTGGATACTGGCCGGCCATCATCCGATATAGCTACACAACCGGCTCTTATCAGATCAGCAATTTCAGAAATCTCCTGGCCTTCTTGCTTTTTGGTAATGGCTCCAATGGGCAGAACATTAACCAGTCCCGTTGTCTTAGCCTTCTCCCTGACAAAGCTGGCCACTGCATAATTATCAATCACCGGCCGGGTGTTGGGCATACAGCAAACCGTGGTGAAACCGCCCACAGCTGCGGCTCGGGTACCCGTGGCAATGTCTTCTTTATACTCAAAACCAGGTTCCCGCAAATGGACATGTATATCTATGAACCCGGGGCAGACCACCTTTTCCCGGGCATCAATGACCTGATCCGCTTCTGTCTCAATACTCCGTTCCATGGCTGCGATACGGCCATTTTCAATCAGTATGTCCTGTTTGGTATTAATGTTTTTACCAGGATCAATCACCTGGCCGCCCTTAATTAGCAATCTCATCTCTAGTACCTCCCATCATAAGGAAAAGCAAAGCCATCCTCACTGCAACTCCATTGGTTACCTGTTCATTTATATATGAATGATTACCTTCAGCCACCTCGCTGGAAATCTCTATCCCCCGGTTCATGGGTCCGGGATGCAGAACTAATACATCCTTTTGGGCCCTTTTTAGCTTGTCCGCAGTTATCATATAGAGGTTGGAATATTCCTCCATAGATGGAAACAAACCTCTTTCCTGTCTCTCCTTTTGAATTCTTAACGTATTTATCACATCTACCCCGTCAAGAGCTGCATCCAGGGAATAGTACCGCTTTACTCCCAGTTTTTCAATCTCGGGCGGCATCAAGGTTGATGGTCCGACTACCCTGATTTCACAACCAAATCTGCTTAAACCATATATATTGGAGCGGGCCACCCGGCTGTGCAGTACATCCCCAACAATGGCGACTTTCAGCCCATCAAGGGTTCCCTTCTTTTCCCTGATACTGAAAAGATCCAGAAGGGCCTGGGTGGGATGCTCCCCTGCCCCGTCGCCTGCGTTGATTACTCTCATGCGCGTATTACGGGCTACATAGTGAGGGGTACCGCTTATGGAATGCCGCATTACCAAAACATCAAAACCCATGGCCTCAATGGTTTTTATTGTATCCTTAAGGCTTTCCCCTTTCTGCACACTGCTAGTGCTTACAGCAAGATTAACCGTATCGGCACTCAGGTATTTCCCAGCCATTTCAAAGGAAGTTCTAGTTCTGGTACTAGGTTCGTAAAAAACCGTAACCATTGCTTTACCTCTCAGGGTAGGCACTTTTTTAATGTCCCTTTTAATAATATCTTTCATGGGTGCTGCCGTATTTAGAATTAACTCAATTTGCTCCCGGCTCATATCACGCAATCCTAACAAATCCTTTTTTAATTCCACCTTCAAATAAGGCCCCTCCATTCTGTCCTTCATTTATAGCCCAAAAAAAATCTTCCCCGTCCTCTGACAGGGAAGATACTGTGCTTTAGTGGTTCCCTTGCCAGCCTCGCGGGACTAGATTAAAGGGATTTTGGTTACGTATCCGTGATTTCTTGGATTACTACTTGATCCTTACCGTCCAGTTCCTCAACCAGAACGGCTATGCTCTCTTTGGTAGCAGTTGGGACATTTTTTCCGATAAAGTCAGCCTTGATAGGCAGCTCCCGGTGTCCCCGGTCTATTAGAACCGCCAGTTCAATCCGCCTGGGTCTCCCCAGATCCATTAAGGCATCCATGGCTGCTCTTACGGTCCTTCCAGTATATAAAACATCATCAACTAGAATTATATTCATGTCAGTTAGATCAAAATCAACTTCAGTACGGTGAACCTGAGGTTGGGTGGACAGAGTAGTCAGATCATCGCGGTATAGAGTAATATCCAGTATCCCCACCGGGACTCTTATCCCTTCAAACTCAAAAATCAAATCTGCCAACCTCTGGGCCAGGGGACCTCCCCGCCTCCTGATACCCACCAACGCTACCTTTTCTACACCCTTGTTTTTCTCAATAATTTCGTGGGCAATTCGGGTTAAAGCCCTTTTCATGGCTAATTGGTCCATTATTACGTTTTTATCACGCAGTGGCATAATAATTCCTCCTTACTGCGTTACACAAAAAGCCTGCTTCGGTCCGTAAGACCAATAGCAGGCTTAAGCCATCTGCCCTATATCCTTGCCAGCCTCACGGGGCCAACTTAAAGTATCTTATCAAATTGTAATTAAATATTATACAAAAAGTCAATACCTGGCATCCAGTGTCGAAAGCATTTTTTTAAAATAATCAGGGAGGGGACTGGTAAACTCCATATATTCCCCATTTCGGGGATGTTTCAAGCCAAGCAAAAAAGCATGTAAGGCCTGAGAAGAAATCCCCAGCTGATTCTTGCCTGATCCGTACAAAGGATCACCTACCACCGGATGTTTTATATAAGCAAAATGCACCCTTATTTGATGAGTCCGTCCTGTCAGTAGTTCAACCTTAACATGAGTATAATTTTTATACCGTTTTATAACCTGGTATTTGCTTACAGCAGGTCTGCCATCGGACATGACGGCCATTTTTTTTCTGTCTGATTTGCTTCTTCCTATAGGAGCTTCAATTATTCCCAGGTTTTCTTTAATATTCCCATGAACCAAGGCCTGGTATTCTCTTTTTATGCTGTGTTCCTTAATCTGTTCAGCCAAGGCCCGGTGAGCCATATCATTCTTGGCTGCAACTATCACTCCGGAGGTATCTTTGTCCAGCCGATGAACAATGCCCGGCCGCAGTTCCCCGTTGATCCCGGATAGATCTTTTACATGGTACAAAAGAGCATTTACCAGGGTATTATCCCAGTTTCCATGGGCCGGATGGACTACCATGCCTTGGGGCTTATCAATAACTACTATATCCTGATCCTGATATATAATGGAAAGGGGAATTTCCTGGGGTTTAATCTCTACTTCTTTGAGCTCCGGTATTTCCACCTGGATACTCTCCCCGGCTTTAACACGGTAGCTGGCCCTCCGGATTCTTCCATCCACCTGTATCTTGTTCTGGTCTATAAGGTTTTGCACTGATGAACGGGAAAGGTCAGCCAGTCGGGTAGTTACAAAATTGTCCAACCTTTCTCCGGCGCCTCTTTCTTCTACCACCAAAAGTTCCTTTCTAATCATTTAAAAACCCACCCGTATTCCGGATTACGATAAACCAAACCAATAATACTCCCCCGCATAGAATTGCTACATCGGCTATATTAAAAACCGGCCACCATCTTAGGTCAAAAAAATCAACTACATAGCCATATATCCACCTATCTACCAGGTTGCCCATAGCTCCGCCGGTTAGAATGCCCATTAAAGCAGCAATGGATGGCGGAACCTGGAAACGGTAATAACAAAAAACCATAGCAATAATCAGGATAAAAGCACAGATCAGAAAAAACCAGGACTGTCCCTGTAATATGCCAAAGGCTCCCCCCCGGTTTTGCACATAGGTGAGAAAAAGAAACGGATTGAAAAGAGCCTGGCTCTCCCCCGGGGAGAAATTATTTACTATCCATATCTTGGAAACACGGTCGGCTAATAGTACAGCCGCCAGAGATGCCCAAAAGCGCAATCCTATCAACTCCATACAGCTTAAGTATTTCTATTGTACGTTAGTTAGAAATGCAAGGCAAATCGCTAATGGGAACTTTCTTCAATTCTTGCTGCAGATGCTGCACAATCCAGACCTTCCTGAGGAAATCTGGGGGTCTCCTCCCTGGACTTACTTTTATCATTCCATATTCCCCGCTTAAACAAAGCTTCAGAGTTAAAATAAGCTTTCTGTACACCCGCAATTATATCCTATGGGGAAAGATGGTATTTTCTATTATTTACTGGTTATTTGTGATAAATTAGATTATAAAATTGCAAACCATTGCTGTTATAACATTCCTATAAAAAAGAGTTTTTAATCAGGTATTGAACACCCCACAAAGGAACAACTTATTTTTTAGGAGGAAAGCAGATGACAGGAAGAAAGCTGAAATTCGATACACTGCAGATCCATGCCGGGCAAAAACCTGACCCGGCTACTGGAGCCCGTGCTGTTCCTATTTACCAGACAACATCCTTTGTTTTTCAGGATGCCCAGCAGGCCGCCGACCTGTTTGCTTTAAAAGAAGCTGGAAATATATATACCAGAATTATGAACCCTACTACTGATGTTTTTGAACAGAGAATGGCTGCCCTGGAAGGTGGGGCAGGAGGATTGGCAGTGGCTTCAGGTTCTGCGGCTGTAACTTATGCCGTTTTAAATATTGCCCAAGCCGGTGATGAAATTGTATCAGCCAGTACCTTGTATGGCGGTACCTACAATTTATTCTCCTTTACCTTGCCCCGGTTGGGAATTCATACTCGTTTTGTTGACCCGGAGGAGCCGGAAAATTTTCGTAAAGCCGTTAACGATAAAACTAAAGCTATTTATATTGAGACACTGGGTAATCCGGGAATCAATATAATTGACATGGCTGCCGTAGCAGCAATTGCTCATGACAACGGTATACCTTTAATTGCTGACAATACCTTTGCCACACCTTACCTGCTCCGTCCCATTGAATATGGAGCAGATATTGTAGTTCATTCTGCCACCAAATTTATAGGGGGCCATGGCACCTCCATTGGTGGTATAATAGTTGATTCCGGTAAATTTGATTGGACCCAAAACGGTAAATTCCCGGGCCTTACCGAACCAGATCAGAGCTACCACGGTGTCAGATATGTGGATGATTTTGGCCCGGCCGCATATATAACTAAAGCCCGGGTGCAATTATTAAGAGATACAGGAGCAACCCTTGCTCCATTCAACGCATTTCTATTCCTGCAAGGATTGGAAACACTTTCATTGCGGGTGGAAAGACACGTAAGCAATACGGTTAAGATAGCTACCTGGCTCAATGAACATCCTGCTGTCCAGTGGGTAAATTACCCTAGCCTGCCCGGTAATAGGTATCACTCTCTGTGCAGGAAGTATTTTCCCCGGGGAGCCGGATCCATATTTACCTTTGGCATTAAGGGTGGTACCAGGGCGGCGATAAAATTTATGGAGAGCCTGGAAATCTTCTCGCTCCTGGCCAATGTTGCTGATGTCAAATCCCTGGTTATTCACCCGGCCAGTACTACCCATGCTCAGTTATCTGAGCAAGAGCAGTTGTCAGCCGGTGTAACCCCGGACATGATCAGGCTATCCATCGGGCTGGAAGATGCTGATGACCTTATGGCCGATTTAGATCAGGCTTTAAGGAAAGCGATCATATAGCTGCCCTGAAGGGAGAATATTAAAGAAGGAGAAGAATTGAAATGCCCATAATAATACCTGATGAACTTCCTGCCAGCAGTATTCTGCAAAGTGAAAATATTTTTATTATGCACGGGCAACGTGCTATTCACCAGGATATACGTCCGCTAAAGATTGCCATACTTAATCTAATGCCTAATAAAATAGAAACAGAAACTCAGTTACTCAGGCTGCTGAGCAACACACCCTTGCAAATAGAAATAACCTTGCTGCATCCGGAGAGCCATGAATCAAAGAATACCCCGGAAAGTCATCTGGCTAATTTCTATACCTGTTTTTCCGCTATAAAGGATCAGTGCTTTGACGGCTTGATTATTACCGGAGCACCTGTGGAACATTTGGATTTTGAAGATTGGAATTACTGGGAGGAATTGACCCAAATTATGCGTTGGAGCCGCAGTCACACCTTTTCCACCTTCCATATCTGTGTTGGTGCCCAGGCAGGCCTCTATTACCATCACGGTATACCTAAATACCCTTTGCGGCAAAAAATGTTCGGCATATTCAAACACCACCTGTGCGAAAAAAATGTTCCGCTGTTAAGGGGATTTGATGATGTTTTTTATGCTCCTCATTCCAGGTATTCCGAAATACAGAGAGAAGATATAGATAAGGTACCTTCTTTGGTAGTATTGGCTGAGTCAGAGGAGGCAGGAGTGTATATTGTTGCCACCAGGGATGGCCGCCAGATCTTCGTTTCCGGACATTCCGAATATGACCCTTTGACTCTTAAAAATGAATATGAACGGGATAAAAGCAAGGGTGATGATATAAAAATACCCATAAATTACTTCCCTGATGATGATCCCATTAAGTCTCCTCTGGTTCTATGGCGTGCCCACGCCAACCTATTATTTACCAACTGGTTGAATTACCATGTCTACCAGGAGACACCATATGATTTGAGTACTCTTGGAGATTTTTGAATAATTTCCTAAGGCCACAGGCTTATTTAAGTTGACAGGGAAGTATTTCCCTGGTTTTATACCTTAGCCGCAGGTGTTTTTTGGCGCAGGTTACTTACTATTTCCACCAATCTTTGTATTACCAGGTCAACCTCCTCTTTTGAATTGTCTTTACCCAGGGTAAGCCTCAGGGAACCTCGAGCGGTTTCCTGGGATAATCCCAATGCCAGCAAAACATGGGATACTTGATGGTCACCCGCTGAACAGGCGGAGCCGGCGGAAGCCATGATACCATACTTGTCCAGCATAAGCAGAAGGGCTTCCCCATCCACTGATTTAAAGCAAACACTAATAAATCCAGGTATCCGCCGGCTCTTGTGTCCGGTTGGAATAGTATCAGGGATTTGATCGAGAATACCCATCATCAAACGTCGGCCCAATTCCTCCAGTTTTTCCTGCCGTTCTTTTATTACCGGCTGGGCAATCTCCAGGGCTTTGGCAAAACCAATAATTCCTGGAGTATTTTCAGTTCCTGGTCTCATTTTGCCTTCCTGCCCACCCCCATGTAGATAATTGGGAAGCTCTAAACCCCTTTTTACATAAAGGAAACCTATACCTTTTGGTCCATAAAGCTTATGAGCAGATGCAGAAAGCATGTCAACATCCAGTTCTTTTACATCAACGGGTATTTTCCCTACCGTCTGCACAGCATCGGTATGAAAGACTGCTCCTTTTTCATGGGCAATGGCTGCCAGCTGTTTAATATCCTGAATAGTGCCTATTTCATTGTTGGCATGCATAATAGAAACCATTATGGTATTAGGTCTTATGGCTTTTTTCAGGCTTTCCGGATCAACCACTCCATCTTGGCTTACCGGCAGGAAAGTCACTTCAAATCCTATTCTTTGCAGGTACTGGCAGGTATCAAGGACGGCGTGATGCTCGATCGCAGAGGTAATAATATGATTTCCCCGGTCCTTATTGGCACTCATATAACCGATGAGGGCATGATTATCAGCTTCGGTTCCACCGCTGGTAAATATTATTTCCCCAGGGTCGGCATTGATGGCTGCTGCAACCCTTTCCCGGCTTTCTTCAACAGCCTTTCTCACTATCTGACCAGCTGAATAAATACTGGATGGGTTGCCAAATCTATCGGCAAAATATGGCTGCATGGCTGCAAACACCTGAGGGTCAACGGGTGTTGTAGCACTGTAATCCATATAAATGGGCTTCATTAATGTACCTCCTGTTTATGGTGGCTTTTATTTTTTATGATATCTCCAAATGCCAATCTTTATTAATAATTCTTTCCCCCTTAACAAGAGAAACCTTGACCTTATAAATTCGAAAAATAATAGAGGAACCGCTAAGCAGCTCCCCAAACACAGTAAGTCTTAAACTTTTACCACCATCTCCGAAACAGTGTAAGGTTTCAAGAAAGCTTCATAGTTCGGACGGTTTGATAATACTAGCTTTTAAAACCTCCCACATTTCATCCGAAATTATTCCCAGCCTCCATAGGGCAATGCCCTTCAGATTATTCATTTTGGCCAGGCCAATTTTGGTAACCACACTCTGGGAGTTCTCGCTGGCAGCAGAAATTCCCAGTAGAAGTTTTTCTGCAGGTACCGCACTTTTGGCCTGTTCAATGGCCTGAGCAACCATTTTGACCGGTTCTGGTCTCTGTCCGTAATCGTAGGCCATTATGACAATATAATCCGCAAGTTCTCCCAGGGTCTTATAATCATAACCCTGATAAGCGCTGTTGGGGGCATGCAAGGTGAGGGTAAGCTCCTTGCCGGCCTTTTTAAGTTCCTGGGAAAGCCTAGAAACAAAATAAGTAAAATCAGCCCGGGTCTTTTGCAGTTCTTCTTCCGTCTCGTTTAATCCCAGTCCTTCAAAATCGAGATTGACTCCCTGATAATCTTGAACTTGGCTAGCAATGGCAACAACTCCCCGTTCCACGGCCTCCTGGTTATTGAGAAACCGAACCATTTTTCCTTCCCCGTCAGTCATATGGACTACCATTTGGGTAGTAAGATTATACTGGAATGCAGTCTTTATTACATTTTCCCACCCCTGGGGCCGCTGCCAGCCGGTATTGCTTCGTGTTAAAAGATTCCCCGCTTCATCCATAGTAAACCAACCCAGAGCCAGATCACTTATTATCCCGGTATTACCCTCTTCTGCTTGAGGATAGGGAACGTTAAATAAATCTGTCCAGCTGCTGGTTTTCTCATCCCCCAAGGCGTAAAACCCTACCACTTTCATAACTGCCGGCGGTGAAGCAATTTCCACCCTTCGACTATCCGCATCCCAGTTTACCGTGCATCCAAAGACCTCACTGAAAAACCGGGCCGGCAGCAGCGTCCTGTCTTTATAAATTATAGGGCAAGTATCCATTTCAACACTGCAGTTATTGACCCGGGCAATGTTGCTGTCAATAGTCATATGCACGGAAATATCTTGAGTTTCAGCAATAACCATCCGATTCACTTGGTCCCAGGTGACTGTCACGTTAAGCGCTTCGGCAATAACCCGGAATGGAACCAAAGTCCTGTCATTCTGAATTATTGGTTCAACATCAAAATCTAACAGCAGTCCATCCATATATACGGTAATAGGCTGTTGGTCCTCCTGCTGGGCAAAAGCGGGAGAAGCCCCTACGCCAATTAGCATAATAAGGATAATAAAGACACGAATACGTTTCACTTAATTAATTCTCCTCTTTCATATTAATTTCTATAACCAGAATTCAAACCTTGCTTGATAGATTAGAGGTTTCCATTCCAAGAACCCTTAAAGTATTATTTTATGGGAAAAATGAAACTTTGCCGCTATCCAGGCAATACTTTGCTCCAATTACTTTCAATTTGCCCTGATCAACCAGGTGATGAATGACCGGGCTTTTTTCTATTTCACGGATAGTTGCTGATATGTTTTCGTCTTCCACTTTTTGGCACAGCTCGTCTCCAGACAGTCCGTCAGCTTTTAGGCTATCAACCAAAGGTTTCAGCTTGTCGACAATGGTACCAATACTGCCGGGGGCTTCCCCCCCATCAACAGAGGCCTTTACGGCACCGCACCTGCTGTGTCCCAATACTACCAGCAGAGGCGCTTGAAGGTGCTCTGCCCCATATTCCAGGCTGCCCATGGCCAAAGAGTCTACTACATTGCCAGCCACCCTGATAACAAAAATGTCTCCCAGACCCTGGTCGAATAATATTTCCGGAGGAACCCGGGAATCTGAGCAGGTTAGGATTACGGCAAATGGTTTTTGTCCTTTGGCGAATAAATCCTTACGCCTCGCCTCCAAATCGGTCCTGGGGACAAGATTACCTGCCACAAAGCGCCCATTACCTTCAAGAAGCAATTGTTGTGCAAAATCGGGTGTTATGTTTTCCGGTCTCTGATTCATGCTCTTTTTATATCTCCCTTCCCAAAGATCTTTTATTGATAACTTCCATATCCGAAATGAGAATACCTTCATTTTTTTGCTAGTAACCCATCTCTTTCCTAGTAGTTTTGCCATACTCTCTTGCATAGAAACCACCTTAATTGAAACTCCACCAAATATAAACAGAGATTATTAAATTTTTGACAGCCACTACAGCAGCACTTTTTTTGGTTCCAGCACTATAAATCTTTACGGCTCTGGGCAACAGTGGCAGCTATAAAACCCGGAACCCCACTAACCAAAAATCAATATCCCTAATGACGGCACACAGAACAGTGCAAATTGGTAAGAAATAGTACAGCCGAGGTTACTACTGGCATTAAGGGCGGAATTCCCATCAATTGGATGACCCTCCTTAAAAAGATGCGCTTTGGTTTGATCAAATTAAACCGATATAGCATTTCTTGTTAATAATTGAAATTTTTTTACTTTCCAAATCTGTCTGATAGATTTAATATTGATTTAATATTTATTCTATTTCGATTTATAATTTGTGATTAGTGTATTCGCAGCGTTTTTTCATAAGTTTGGTTTTATATCTGTAGAATGGAGTGATGGAATGGTTTTTAAGTATGCTAGGAGAATGGAGGAGTTACGGGCTTCGGAAATTAGAGAAATTTTAAAAGTAACCGCCAGGCCGGAAATTATTTCTTTTGCCGGTGGTCTGCCTGCTCCGGAACTATTTCCAGTTGAGGAAATCCTGACTGTCAATAGAATAGTGCTCCAGGAACAGGGTTCAAAAGCCTTGCAGTATACTACCACTGAAGGTTTTGATCCCTTACGCAAGTGGATTGCCGCCAGAACGAACAATAAGCAGGGAACCTCCTTTGATTTTGATAATGTGCTTATCACCCATGGTTCCCAACAGGCTCTGGACCTTTCAGGAAAGGTGTTCCTGGATGAGGGAGATGTGGTTTTATGTGAGAGTCCTACATATCTCGCCGCCTTGAGTGCCTTTAAGGCCTATGGCTGCCAGTTTGCTGAAGTGCCCACCGATGCCCAGGGCATGATCCCCGATGAGCTGGAAAACATTCTTGCCAATACTCCCAAAGCAAAAATAATATATGTGATTCCAGATTTTCAGAACCCAACTGGCAGAACCTGGAGCCTGGACAGAAGGGAACAATTGGTTAAGGCGGCCATGAAGTACCAGGTTATGGTCATTGAAGACAACCCCTATGGTGAACTAAGGTTTGAAGGTGAAGCTCTGCCGTCTGTTAAGTCATTTGACCAAACCGGTTGTGTGCTCTGTTTAGGTTCATTTTCCAAAATCTTCTGCCCTGGATACAGGATTGGATGGGTAGCGGGAGACAAGAGAATAATTCAAAAATACGTCCTGGTTAAACAGGGTGCCGATTTGCAGTGCAACACTATTGCTCAAATGGAAATTGCTAAGTATTTAGAACTTTTTGACATTGATGAGCATATTGGCAGGATACGTGAGGTATACAGAAGGCGTCGCGATCTTACTGTAAAAACCATGGAAGAAGAATTTCCCCCCCAGGTCACTTTCACCAGGCCTCAAGGTGGTCTGTTCGCCTGGATTGAACTTCCTGACCACATCAATGCCCGAGATGTTTTGTTAAAATCCCTGGAGAAGAATGTGGCTTTTGTTCCTGGAGGTTCATTCTTTCCCAATACTAGCAAGGAAAATACTTTCCGCATCAACTTCTCCAATATGCCGGAGGACAGAATAATAGAAGGCTTAAAATCCCTTGGGCAGGTGTTACGGGAATTTATACAGAGATCGGTTTAATTTTTATACCATCATCACCGCATTCTATTTCTACATTTACCCCGGTTCACTTCTAGGTCCGCTAACCCTTTGGTTAGCGGCCTTTGTAATACATGGTGGTTGACGCATTTCTAAAGGCCCTGCCCTCCCACTTTTTTTCTACAAACTAGCCCATTTATTTCCCTTGCATAAACATACATTTTTACTTATAATTAAGCATGATCTGTTTACCAAATTTTTTTAGCAATGATTATGATATATTCAAAAATGTAAAATACAGTATAATAGTGTTTAGGTTTTTGATTGGTGTTAGTAGAGTCGGGTAGGAATTGGTCAGTAGGGAGAATAAAGGGGAGGTATTGTATGTTTAAACGTGCAAAGCGCAGTCTGGTGATTTTCTTAATAATTGCGCTGGTAGCTACACTAGCAGCTGGCTGCGGTGAAAAGAAATCTGCTGATCCCAATCAGCAGCAGCCACAACAGGTATTCCTCAATATCGGTACAGGAGGAACCGCTGGTACTTATTATCCTTTGGGAGGAGCTATGGCTGAAATCCTGAAGGAAAACATTCCTGGCGTGAATGCCACTGCTCAAAGTACGGGAGCATCCGCCGCCAATATCAACATGTTATCCAAAGGTGAACTTGATTTCGCTTTAGTACAGAACGACGTGTCATACTATGCAGATCAGGGGATTGAGTTATTCCAGGAACAAGGCAAAGTTGAAGGTTTAAAGGCCATGGCCACCTTATATCCGGAAGTATGCCAGATTATTACTACAGCTAATACCGGCCTTTCCAGTGTGGCCGATTTTAAAGGAAAGAAGATAGCTGTGGGAGCTGCCGGAAGCGGAGTAGAAGCCAATGCCCGCCAGATTCTGGCTGCCTATGGCCTGACCTATGAAGATATTAACCCTCAGTATTTATCTTTTGCTGAGGCCGCTGCCGGACTGAAGGACGGTAATATAGATGCTGCTTTTATTACTGCAGGAACTCCTACTGCAGCGGTTCTTGATCTTTCCGCACAAAATGATGTAGTCGTCATATCTATTGATGATGCAGTAGCAGATAAATTAATCGCTGATTTCCCATTCTATACAAAGTTCGTGATAACGGCTGATGTATATGGAACTGA
Source organism: Syntrophomonadaceae bacterium (assembly GCA_050949885.1). Lineage (GTDB taxonomy): Bacteria > Bacillota > Syntrophomonadia > Syntrophomonadales > Syntrophomonadaceae > JBMNGO01. The sequence continues at coordinate 161,525 of JBMNGO010000008.1, forward strand.
GGCCGACGTAAACACAGTTGCAGTAAAAGCTATGCTGGTTGCAACTGACAAGATGAGTGAAGAAATGGCTTATAACATTACGAAAGCCATTTATGAAAATCTGGATAAATTAAAAGCTACCCATGCGGTTGGCGAGCTGATTACTCTGGAAACTGCTCAGGACGGTATTTCTATACCCATGCATCCAGGATCAGAAAAATACTTTAATGAAGTTAAGGGATAAGGATTAAGATTTTGTGAATCCGCACCAAAAGTGGCTGGCAATGGCGGCCACAGGAATAATCATAATTATACTAGGGGCTCTTTGGCAACTGGAGGTTCCTGCCTTGGTTATCACCGAGCAGCATAGAGATAATTTGGTGATTATTCCGCTATATGATGAACATGAATTTACTTATGGGTATATTCATTCGGTTCAAAAAACTCCGGTGCAAGAACATTTTGTTGTTGCACCGGATGATCAATTGCTCCTGACCTCTACTACATATCAATCATTTGGCGTTGGACTGCCGTTCTTACCGGAAGAAGGAAAACTGAGCCATATAAACGGTAAGTATGTACTGGAGATCAACCGTAGGTTTGACAAGGTAAATATTGGTTTTATTCCTCTGGCCTGCCAGAAAATATCTTATGATGGAAGAGATTATGATTTCAACGATTATTTTAAATCTGGAGCAATGCTGGAAGTAAGAGTTGAACATTACTCTCCCTTGAACCTTATATGGCACTATCTCAGGAGGGTTATTTCACATTGAGTGACAAAGAACAACATACATCAAATAATGAACCACCAGGCACCGATAATGGTACTAACATTGATAATACTGAATTGAAAGATTTAATGGCCAAATATGACAAAACAACTGACTATAGGATTAGCGACGGCCTTTGGAGATGGATAATATCCATTATCGCTATTAGCTTCTCCATATTTCAGTTATATACCGGTATATTTGGTTCATTTGATGCTCATATTCAGAGAGCCATTCACCTTTCCTTTGCTATGGCTCTCGTATTCATACTCTATCCCAGCCGCAAATCCTGGCCGCGTAACAGGATGCACCCAATAGATGCCGTTTTGGCCTTACTTGCTGTGGCTATGCCCTTATATGTGGTGATTTTCTACCATGATCTGGTCTACAGGTCCGGTTTACCCACCGCTATGGACATAGTTGTAGGCGTTATGGGGGTCTTTTTTGTATTGGAAGCTGCCCGGCGTGTGGTGGGATGGCCAATTGTAATTGTAGCCAGCTCATTTCTCGCCTATGCTTTTGCAGGTCCCAACATTCCCGGAGCTTTCGCCCATCGGGGAGTAAGCCTGCCCAGCTTGGCCAGTCATCTTTACTTCACTACTGAAGGAATTTTTGGTATTCCTCTGGGAGTCTCGGCCACCTTCATATTCTTGTTTATTCTCTTTGGAGCCTACCTGGATAAGACCGGACTGGGGAAATTTTTTATTGACCTGGCCAATAGTGTCGCTGGGTGGGCCAGAGGCGGACCAGCCAAGGTTGCTGTACTTTCCAGCGGATTGATGGGTACTATTTCCGGCAGTTCAGTTGCCAATGTAGCGGGCACCGGTAGCTTGACTATTCCTATGATGAAAAAGCTGGGCTACAAACCAGAGTTCGCAGGTGCAGTAGAAGCGGCCGCTTCTACCGGAGGTCAGCTCATGCCGCCTATAATGGGGGCTGCGGCTTTTTTGATGGCTGAATTTATCAGAATTCCCTATGTAGAAGTTGTAAAAGCGGCTGCTATTCCTGCTTTTCTGTATTTCACCGGAATTATGCTGGGCGTGCATTTTGAGGCTAAAAAACAAGGACTCCGTGGCCTGAGCAAGGATGAACTGCCGAAAATAGGCAAGTTGCTGATGGATAAGGGTCACCTGGCCCTTCCTCTTATAGCCATTGTTTGGCTTTTAGTTTCAGGCCGAACCCCGATGCGGGCTGCGCTCTGGGCTATTGCCTTGACTATTGCGGCTTCCATGCTTCGCTCCTCAACACGTATTTCCCTAAAAGACATTATTCAGGGTTTGGAAGATGGTGCTAGGGCTGCACTGGGAGTTGTAATTGCCTGCGCTACAGCCGGAATAATAATAGGTGTGGTAACCAAGACCGGGCTGGGTCTCAAACTGGGGTCAGTTTTGCTTGATTTGGCCAATGGCCAGTTGCTGCCAACCCTATTCTTTACCATGGTAACCTCGATAATACTTGGGATGGGTGTTCCCACCACTGCTAATTACGTAATAACATCTACCATCGCTGCTCCGGCCATTATTCAATTAGGTGTGCCCTTGTTAGCTGCTCATATGTTTGTTTTCTATTTTGGCATAATAGCAGATATTACTCCCCCGGTGGCTTTAGCGGCTTTTGCCGGTGCGGGCATAGCCAGGGGTGACCCATTAAGAACCGGAGTTAATGCCTCCAAACTGGCTATTGCCGCTTTTCTGATACCATATATATTTGTCATGTCTCCTGCCTTATTGATGGTTGACACCACTTTTGCGGGGGTAATGATGATTATTGCTACTTCGGTTGTTGGTATGATAGGCGTGGCCAGCTCTGTATCCGGTTATTTCCTCGTTAAAGCCGGTTTTATTGAAAGGATTATGCTGTTCTTCGGAGGATTGTTCATGATAGACCCCAATGCCTCCACCGACTTTGTCGGATTTATATTACTGGCAGTCGGCCTGGCAATACAGTTCTACCGTTTAAAACGGACCAAACAATAAACTTGTTACACCGGGACGTTCTTTCTGTAACACTGGTTTTAACGGGCTCCAAAAGAATAGCTAATGTAAAATGTGTTACAGAAAGAACGTCCCGGTGTAACCGATGTAACACTATGCATTGAAATGAATCCAGTTGCTGCCTCCGAACAGCATTCCGGCAATAATCAGAAGTCGAAAGGCTTGCCAAAAGGTAATGGCTTTAAGATTGAATAGCTCTGGTATCGTAATATTCCAAAGCCATTGAAAAAGCCAGGTGAATAGGAACAGCAGGCATATTCCAAATACAATAACTAACATCACATTGATCATACTAAACATGGCCAAAATCATCACATCCCTTCTGGTGCTGAGTGTTTCAAATCATCAAGTTAATTGCCGAACTAATTATACCACAAAGTACCAACTGCCAAAACTGACTATTAATCTTACCAGGCCCATGGAACAGCTTTGGGCTGAAACTCCTCTAACCGGATTACCGGATTATTCGCCTCCCTTCCGACTAAAAATATAATTATTTAACGGTTAGGTTGCCTAAACGATTGGCAATAAATTGCCTAGTTCTTATTACGGATACCCAACGGAAGCCAAGAAACCAAATAGCTGCACCCAGTGAACAGCATATCTTCTCTCGCTTGGGATTAGCATATCTCCTTTTTGCGATCACTATTTTACATTGTGTTGCATTTGCCAATTGCTTATGATTATAGTACTAGTGTATTTACTTTAATATGCCCTTGCCCGGTATGCAGAACAACTCCTCTTTTGATAAGAACCGGTGATTAAGTAACATTTTAAAATCCTAGAAGCTCTAAGCTTTTGTTTATGCATAAAATGTGCCATAAAAAGGTCTCCCTTTCATTGAACCCAAGAAACACAAACAAATAAGCCAGTACCATGGAAACGTCAACCCAATTGTTATTACTAAAAGAGGAGGTTAAAGAATGGGTTTTGTTAAAACACCACAAGAACTCTCATTAGCTTTTGGTGAGAATGGCGTCGGCAGTTGCAATCGCTTTTACCGTGGTGAGGTGTACAGTATTCTGTATGAAACCAAGCCGGAAATCATTGAGCGGGTTCTACCCCCCGGCCTGAAGCCCTATGAGAAGCCCTACGTAATTTTTCATTTCAGGGACTTCAAGCATATCAATTTTGCCATCCCCTATCAGGAACCGGCTCTGATCATTCCTGCTGTAAACAAGGGCCGGCTGGGGTCTTATGCTATCGCCATGACCCTATCCACTGATATAGCCGCCTTCTCTGGGCGAGAGCGAGCCGGCTATCCCAAAAAGTGCGGCATTATCAAGAAAAACAGGAAGGGCAATTTGTTTACCGGTTCATGTGAGCGGCACGGAATCCAGTATGCTACTATACGGGTAGATCTGAACGGCATAACCAATGAGCCCTAATTTCAAGGAAGAGATGAAGAAGCTGTCCACACCACCGGACCCGAACCATCCCACCCATGGGAATCATACAATCAATTATAACTACCAAGCCCCTTACGGAGCTTGGGGGAGCCTGATGAATTCCGATAAGAAAGCACAATTGACCGTCAACTGGAAAGAGACTATCAAGCTGGAGGAAACGATATACGGAACCGGCAGCATCGATTATCTGTGGTCAGACTATGACCCCTGGGCCGAACTGGAAGTGGTTAAAATAATTGGCGCACAACTGACGGTTTCTGAGAGCGCTTTGGTGGATCTTGAAGTTGCAGAGGAAATCCCTATCCAGGAATACCTCCCCTACATGTATAATAAATGGGATGTTTATGCACCATACCAAGAGCGGAATTGGGACTACAAAAAACACGACGGCGAAATCCTTTAAAGAGTGGTATTTATCAATAAGTATCTACTATGTTGGGATGAATGAAGGGTAGTGGCACCAAAATTAGCACCAGAAAGACCTGCAACGAAAACCCTGATCCATAAGATATGATTATTAATACGGTTGTGCTGACAATTTTTAAGAACGGTTGGGGCTTGTCTCTGCGATTACAGGGCAAGCTCAAATAAAATACACATATTTATTTTTTTTAAAGGAGATGACGGGATGGAAGTACAATGCCTGAGAGTAAAACTGAGAGAAGGTACAACTGATTATGTAATTAACTGGGTCAAAGAACTGTACAATAAAATGGACTTAGTATACGATGCTCTAATTAGTGAGACTATGGTGGTTGAGTCAATGTTCTTAGAACGTGGAGAAGAAGCAGATTATCTAATATTTTATACCAGGGCAGAAAGTCTTCAAAAAGCCAATGAAATGATGCTTAAATCTAATAATCCCGTGGATAAAGCAGCCCTGGAAATGATGCAAAAAGCATGGGAGTCCTGCCAAGTACTTGAGATCCTATTCGATGTAGACAGAATAGAAAAGGTAAACAATATTAACCCACTGAAATAATAATGAACAACTGCACTTTATACAGCACAATAACCCACGAAAAAATTTTGTAATACTTAAACATGCGGCATTTGCTGCCGCATGTTTATAGACTTTTTACCTATCCCCACTCAGGAGATCACCCAAAATGCCGCTGCCACCTAAACCCTTTTGCTCTCCGGTCCTTGGAAAGCTGGCGGCCGCTGCGATGCGATCAGCCAAACGGGAAAAAGGCAAACTCTGCAGAAAAACCTTTCCCGGGCCGGTTAGTTTGGCAAAGAATAACCCTTCTCCGCCGAAGAGAGCATTCTTAAATCCTCCTACAAATTGAATATCATAATCAACCGTTGGGGCAAATGCTGCCAAACATCCAGTATCCACTTTCAGGACTTCACCTGCGGCCAAATCTTTTTCTATAAGGCTGCCGCCGGCGTGCACAAAAGCCATTCCATCCCCTTCCAGCCTTTGCAGGATAAAACCTTCTCCGCCAAAGAGCCCTGCCCCAATTTTTCGGGTAAATTCCATTTCAATTTCAATTCCCCTTGCTGCACAAAGGAAGGAGTCTTTTTGGCAGATAAACTTGCCTCCCAGTTTTTTTAGATCCAGGCTGATTATTTTTCCCGGGTAGGGTGCCCCAAAGGCCACTTTTCTCTTGCGGTTATCAGTGTTAAGAAAAGTTGTTATAAAAAAGCTCTCACCTGTTATCATACGTTTGAAGCCCTTGAACAATCCGCCTCCGGTGGAGGTCTGCATTTCAATCCGGTCATCCATATACATCATTGTCCCTGCTTCAGCTCTGACTCCTTCCCCAGGATCAAGCTCTATTTCCACCAGCTGCATATCATCCCCATAAATAAAATAATCGATAACGTCAGCCATTTGCCTTCCCCTTTCTGCTTTTATATTTAATTATCAGTACGGTTTTTTTAATAATAAGGTAATGGAAAGGTCTCTTCAACATTATATAAACTTCGGTTAGAAGATTTTTCTCACCAGCGAGCAAATGCGGTAGGTCTTCCAGGCCCGGGGGCCGGATTGGTTCAACAGCACGGTGGCTGCCGGGAACAATTGTTGTTCACTTATTTTTCGGTCTGACAGATACATAGCCAGGAGTCCTTCTACAACCGTATGATGAAAAAAAGGATCAGGCATGGTCGCAGCACACTTATGGGCCTCTGCCACAAATAGTTGCAACCTTTCCACTATTTCGGAAGGACTGTTATAATAGAAGACAAAATTTAAATCTCCCCCCACCCGATCTTCGGCTTGGTCAATAAAATAGTCCAGGAGAATATGCAAACCACAGATCCATGGGAAATAGCCCTTTACTATTCTCTTGACGGTATTTTTGTTTAGATAGGGGTCAGTAGCTGCACCCAGGAGAGCAAATAGAGCCAGGGTAGATCCGGATGCAGCGGCGAATTCCTGCCATAAGAGGCCCGGGCAGGAAGCTAGGTGTTTTTCAACCCAGCCTATTAGGCTTTTCTCTCTTTTTTGGTCAGACATATGCTTGCGAACCTGGAGCTGGCTATAGTATCCGGCTAGTTTAATCAATTCATTGTAAACCAGTCTATAAGACGGGAATTGGGCTACTATCAGACGGCACTCAGCCACCAATCTATCCAGATAACCGTTATCATTTTGGTAAGGGTAATATTTGTAGTAATCAATTTTTCTCTTTCCCGGGGTAAGAGCATCAAACAGGGCCTGGTGAAGCTGTAAAAAAGCAGTGGGATTATTACTGCCGGCTCTGTCACACAGGTTATCCAGATAATCGCAGATGGTCTGGTAAGCAATTATAACCCGGAGCAATTCCTTTTCCCACGCGGGATAAAGAACGGAATAAACAGCTCCTCCCTGACAATGAAAAGTTTTACCTGCAATGCTTTTTAGAGCCTGATGTCGAAGGATGGGATCAGAGCATCCTTCAGCCCGAGTTTTCCATTCCTTGATTAGTCTCTTTACCTGAGGAAGGGTATAGATGATGAAATGGGGAAGGATACTCTTCTGTTTAACCTGTTTAAGGGTGTCTTTTTCGCCTGGGCCTGAAGTTATGTCAACATATGTTGCCACTTTGGGGCCTCCTGTTACCAACATGGTCCTGGTTAAGCTTACTGTAATAATCTTCCATAAGGCAAATAGTTAGGTTTTTCAATTCTTCTTTTGCTGGCCCGGCAGGCAGTCTGTCCAGGTTTTGCAATCCCTGCTGTAAAAAGGCTTTTGATCTCTTGATCGATTCATCGATAGCGCCAGTTTTCATTAAGATTTCTGTAACCACTGGAATCATATCATTTTTTAGGCTTCCGCCCTGGAGCAGTTTTCGTAACCATAACCCATATTCTTTGTCTTTCAACACCAGAATAACCGGCAGGGTTATATTCCCTTGCAGCAGATCGCTGCCTACCGGTTTACCCAGCAAGTGACTGGCTGACGTAAAGTCCAGTACATCGTCAATTATCTGGTAAGCATATCCCAAACACGCCCCATACTGTTCCAGGTTTGAGATGTGCACTTCTGGAATAAGGCAGGTACTGGTTAAAGCGCCAATTTTACAGCTGGAAGCAAAGAGGCAGGCGGTTTTGCAGAAACACTTATATATATATTCCTCTTCACTAATTTCTACATTGCCCAACATAGAAAGTTGCTGTATCTCTCCGGCACACATAATTCGGATAGTATCAGTTACGTTTTCTAAAACAGCAGGAATGTTGTGCTTGTTGATAAGTTTAAATGCAGTAGCAAAAAGATAATCGCCGCAAAGAACACTGATGTGATTTCCCCATTGACTGTTTAAGCTGGGTTGACCCCTTCTCAGATTAGAATGGTCAATTACGTCATCATGGACCAGGGAAGCCAGGTGGATTAACTCAACAGCCACAGCTACATCCTGAACTACTTCAGAGTTATTGGGAAAGAAAGAGGCGGTGAGATAAACCAGCCGGGGTCTCAGCATTTTACCGCTGGTTTCCAGCAGATAATCCACAACCTGGTTGATTTCAGGATTATTGGTATAGAGAGCTTCGCGCATTTTTTGTTTTATTGCTTCAGCAGGGAAAGGATATAGTTTCAAAGCCGATTGATCAATTATGGCGGAAACCTCCCTAAATAGCCTAGTTATTTAGTATTGTACCCTAACGATACCAGGCTATACTTGGGACAACGCCAAAATAGATAACAAGCCCAAGGTGATTTGCGCTAATTATCAGCAAGCCTATTATTTCTTTAGTTTTTGCTTTACCTGTTCATGAGCGTACTTTTCCAGTGTATCATCCAGGGTTTTGATAATAGGCAACCCTTTTCTTTCTGCCATAGCTTTAATAATAGAATCGGCTAAAGCTGGATTTTTCGGCAGAAGAGGTCCATGCAAATAGGTGGCGATAAGGTTTTGGAATCGCAATCCTTCTGTCCGATCCTGACCATTGTTGCCAAAACCTTTTATCACTTTTCCCAGGGGAGACAGTGACGGGTCGTCGAATACTGTCCTGCCAGCATGGTTTTCAAAGCCCACCAGGGTGATAGTCTTGCCTTCCACCTCGGCCTCCAGCACAATGTCGCCTATCAATCTTTGCTGGCCGCCGTAAGTGGAAAACTTAAAAAAGTCCAATCCTTGTACTAACTTGCCATTTACTGCACGATATGAAGTGCCCAACAGTTGATAAGCACCGCAAATAAAAAGAGCTGGCATTCCCTGACTTATTACTTTCCATAATTGGTCAGCCCTGCCTATCAAGTCGCGAAAGACCACTCCCTGTTCTCTGTCAGATCCGCCTCCCATAAAAACCAAATCGAAATCCTGATAATTTACGCTTTGCCCCCATCCAATGCTTTTGATATCGCAGGAATATCCGTACCATGCCAATCTTTGCTGCAGGCATAATAGATTGCCTCTATCGCCATAAAGATTCATCAAATCTGGATACAAATGGGCCAAAGTAAAATCAGCCATTGTTTAGTTACTCCTCTCCCATGCTTTAACCTGAACAGTGTCGTGCGGGATACTGGCAGGCACCTCTCGTTTTCCCGGCCAGGAGGTAATTCCCTTCTCTTCCATTTTGACCAGAATTTTCCTGATTTTGAACAAAGCAGTATAGGTACAGAGAATGTAGGCTACTTCACTTTCTCTGTAAATGGTCTCGGCAATGCCCTCTTCCAACTTATTGTTCAATATAATACGGTTGGCGTCCAAACCGCAGTATTTAAACCGGAGAGCCGCATCCCCGCTCCTCTGCCCCGAACAAATGACATAGTTTATGCCGGCATGGTTCCTGCTAACCATTTCTACATCGGCATCCCAGATCCAGGATATGTCACGTCCGTCAGCAGCATTATCATTAAGGGCAAAAAATACATTCTTTACCCGCCGATCATTGACCATGGCTGACAGAGCCTGGTTAAGACCAGTAGGATTCTTCACCAAAATAAGAGTAATAGGTCGGTCATTTATGGTAAAGCGCTCCAATCGGCCTGCCTGTGGTCGATAGAGGGCAATGGCCTGTTGGATATACTCATCCTCAATATTAACTGACCTGGCCACAGATACGGCTGCCAGAATGTTGTAGGCATTGTAAAAACCCTGGTAGGGGCTATTAACTTCCATTCCGTTTATCTTCATTTTGATTGCTGAAGTCATTTCCAGATCATGGCCTATAAAGTTAGGCTCAGGATTCTGGCTATTGCAACTAGGACAGCGGTATTTACCCAGTTGGGCATAATGATACCGCTCGTATTTTAATTCACTGTTACAGAAAACACAGTATCTACCTTCCCTGCTTTCCACACTCTGGAAGGTGTCGTAATAAGTTTGGGCAAAACCGTAATAAGAGCAGCGCCAACCGTCCTGGTCCCTGAAATGCATGGCCAGAGGGTCATCCCCATTTAAAACCAATTGTATATTAGTATCCTTGACTGCTTCTTTAATAACTCTAATAGTAGTGTCAATTTCCCCAAACCTGTCCAACTGATCCCGAAAAAAATTAGTTATTAATAATAGGTCAGGCATTATTTCCCTGGCAACCAAAGGCACATTAGCTTCATCGGTTTCCAGAACGGCATAATCAAAGGGCCTGTTTCCTAAAAAATTACTGCTATCAATAAATGCCGTGGTGATACCGGATATCATATTGGCTCCTGCCTGGTTATGGACTGCCTGACATCCCTTATTCCGGACAATAGCAGCAATCATGTTGGCTGTGGTAGTCTTTCCGTTAGTTCCGGTTACTATTATTATTTCTTTTTTTACGTTTTTCCCCAGCATAGAAAGAATACCCGGACAAATCCGGCGGGCCACCTTACCTGGAAAATCAGTCCCCTGGTTTCCTAATAGTCTACTGAGGCAAATAATGATTTTTCCTACTACTATTGCAAGTATTAAACGGATCTTGTTCATTATAAAACCTGCTCTCTCTATTTTTCCGAACTATACATCTAATAATTTAACACATAGCCCCTTTCAATCAAACTACAAAAAGTGCAGACCATCCTGGTATTATTTTGTTAAAGGTCCAGTCGCCTACCGTTCCTTTGTTGCCAAAGCCGGAGACCGGTTGTTTAAGTAGGCTGCCCCCCCCCAATACCAATAAATGCCCCATTAGAAAGGGACTTTCAACAAATTACTAAATAAAACAGGAGTTGCCGTTGGGCGGTTAGTTCACTTCCCACGAAGGAAGGTGCTGCCCTTGATTAGCTATAGCGAACTTTTTCAGTTTTGCTTAATAATCTTGGGAGTTGTTTCCCTGCGTTTAATTCACAGAAAATAACGTGACCGCCTTGAGACAAGACGGTCTATCCTGCTTTGGAACTGCCGCCAGTCGAAAAGCGACAACTCCTTTAGTGATTATATGGTAACACTCGGCGAGATATACGTTCAAACAGTAATGGTATCCCAAACGCAGTTTAAAATCCTCCGCCCCCTTCAGGTAATACAGTTCAGACGCCCATGATTGCTTTAAGGCTCCTACAGCTTTATACCAGGATTGTTAACGCTATACTGTTTACAGGAATACTCAGTATTCCTCTGGCCCTTTTTCTATCACCAATCCCTTTATATGCCTTTTGGTCATAAGTTTTCGCTTTTTTCGGTTTTCTTTACTCTCGAAAATTATGTCCATGTCATAGTTCTCAGGATATAGGTCTTTTCTGTCAATGCATAAAGTAAGGCGCTTCTTGTTGATAACATATTTCTTGTTCATGACTAACACTACCAGGTCTCCTCTGGAATTTTCCTCTTCGTATACTATGCCAGTCCGCTGCATGGTACTGATGTACACTCGGTCTCCTACTTTAAGATCCTTCCTTTTGTACTGCTTCCTGCGTTCAATTTGCCTGTAGGTTTTTTTCCGCTCTGGTTCCGATAGTTGGCTAACGGACTTTTGCTGAAGGGAATGGTTTTCCATAAAAGGTTTTATATGGTCATTATAGTCAACATAGCTTTTCTTTTCTCCATAGGTTATCTCATGGGCTCTTTCAACTATTTGTGTCTCCATGCCCAGTCTAAGTGCGATAAGAAGCGCATTGCTTTCTCCCCAATTGCCGATATTCAATTGGTACAAAGGACTTAGGGTTTCAATATCAAAGGCCATGCTGCCGTTTTCAAATCCAGGAGTATTAAGAGCATATTCCTTAATTTCTCCAAAATGGGTAGTTGCAACGATAGTAGCCCCTTTCCTGAATACTTCTTCCAATACCGCTATAGCAAAGCCGCATCCTTCCTTTGGTTCTGTTCCCGCCCCTAATTCATCCATAATTACTAGTGTATTGTAATTACAGTTTTGAACAATATTCAAAATGTTCTTAACATGGGATGAAAACGTGCTTAGGGATTGTTCTATACTCTGGCCATCTCCAATATCAGCCAGAATATCAGAAAATACCGTAAATTCACTGCCTTCTGCAACAGGCACATGTAAGCCCGCCTGCACCATCATACTTAACAACCCAACAGTTTTTAATGCAACCGTTTTACCCCCGGTATTGGGACCGGTAATGACCAGTGCCCGGTATTTTTCCCCAATAGAAAAATCCAGGGGTACACAGCTACGGCCCAGAAGAGGGTGCCGACCCTTTTTGATTACCATGCGCTTTTCTTGATTTAAGGCCACTTCCCTCATGTCCAGGCTCCTGCTATGTTTACCCTTGGCAAAAATAAAATCATAATGAGCCATTGCTTCTATGTTTACCGATATTTCATGTACATGGTTCATGACCTCACCAGACAATACTGACAGTATACGGGAGACTTCATTGGCTTCTTCAATAACCAGTAAATTCAATTCCTCCTGCAGTTTGGCCACCGCTGCAGGTTCAATAAAAGCCGTTGATCCAGTTGAAGAAATGTCCAAAACCTGGCCGGGCAATCTTTTAATATACTGGCGTTTCACAGGGATTGTATGACGCCCATTCCGCATAGTGACTATGGCTTCCTGAAGAATTCCCGTATTGGCACAAGAGCGCATAATATCATCCAGCCTGTGTTTAATCCGATCCTCAACAATTCGCAGCCTTTTTCTTATTGAGGCCAATTGACTGCTAGCTCGGTCATCCACCCGCCCATTTACTATGCATTTCCCAATTTCTTCACTTAGGCTGCTTAACTCATACATGGAACTGGCATAGGAAGAGATTCTGGGAGCAATATACTGCATACCGTCCATAAATTTTCTAATTCTTTTTACTGATTCCAAAAAGTTCTGACAGGAAGTTAGGTCCCCAATAGAGAGAATTATTCCTTTTGGAGCTTTGGCTATAATATTCTCCATCCCGGCCATAGAGGAAAGAGGCACACTGGAATTTTTTTTTAATATCCTGACAGCTTCGGTAGTCTCCGCCATCCAGTTAGTAATTATTTCTACTTCCGCAGCCGGACGTAATTCCTGGAGTCGTTTTGCAGCTTGTTGGGTAATAGTATATTCAATAATTTGATCTATCACTTTCCCAAATTCCAAAACATCTAAGGCATGCTGATTCATTGTCTTTTCACTCCTAACTAATAAAAATAGGATTGGAAAGAACACGGCAGATCTTTCCAATCCTATTAGATAATCATAAATAAACCGTGCATTGGCACGGCATCACAAATCTATATCAAGAATATTTTAGTATGCCACCGTTGTTCATAACTTCAAACCATAATAGGCCAGAACGTTATACAACGCCCTACCCCAAAATAGCTTTTTTGGTTGTGGGTTTAGTTACGAACTACCTCGGACATACATTCATTCCTTACTTTAAGATATTTCAATAATAAATCAATTGACTGCCAAAAGCAAGCAGGAGACCCAGAACATCTCCTCCCTGTTTCTTAAACCATCATATCGGGGTAATTGGAATTTTTGTAAGACTTAAAACCAACCACGGACCCTCCCGAATCCGAGGCCACATCCTTGTATACAGCTTCCAGCTTTAGCGCCATGTTGTAGGAGGATAGTTCATGGGCCTTTTTGATTGCGTTTTGACTAAAACGTTCGTAAATATCTGAGCTATTTAATATCCTGGTTACAGCTTGAGCAAACTCATCCAAATTATCGTTGGTTAGAAAACCATTAATATTGTTATCAACCATATCCTGAACACCAAAAGCCTTTATAGCAACAACCGGGAGACCGGTAGCCATAGCTTCAATCAGAACCAGCCCCTGGGTTTCAGTCATGGATGAAAAAACAAACAAATGGGATGAATAATAAATATTAACCAAGGTTTCAAAAGGTACCGCCCCGGTAAATATTACATCCCTCTCCAGGGATAAACCCAGGGAAGTGGAAAGTCTTTTCAATTCCGATTCCAGTGGTCCTTGGGCGGTCAATACGAGAGTAGTGTCAGGAACAGTTTTTTTCACCAGACTGAAGGCCTGAATCAAAAACTCCAGGTTTTTTTCTTTAGCCAGCCTCCCCACAAAAAGCAAGACTCTATTTTTTTCCGGAATATCATAGCGGGTTTTGAGCCAGTTTTTGTCACCATCTTTTAATTTATGTACCGGTACTCCCGTGGGGATAACAGAAATCGGGGTTTTTATTTGATAACCATTGAGAATATCCTTTACTTCAGTAGAAGGTACAATTATATGATCACAGTGATTGCAAAAGTTGTTGCTGTATCTAATGGCTACATCTTTTGCCAGCTGTTGTGCTACCGGTACATAGTGAACATACTGATCATACAGGGTATGATAGGTAAAAATCAAGGGAATATTATATCTCCGGGCATAGCGCAGCCCAACCCGCCCCATAATAAAGGGTGTGTGTACATGAATGATATCCAGATTAAGCTTCCTAATCAATTCATTCATTCCGGGCAGTACAGGTATGGCCAGGGTATAGTCATGATTGGTAGGTGAAGGAACTGAATAAAAGCGAAAAACCCCTTCTTCTTCTGTATGGTGATGGGGGTAACGGGGAGCAAAGATAAATAACTCGTGCCCCATTTTATTCAGTTCTTCCTTAAAGGTAGATATAGAAGTTACAACGCCGCTTGTGTAAGGCTTATAGCTATCAGAAAAAACCCCTATTCTCATTATGCGTCACCTCTTGAAGAAGCCCCTTCATTTGTAATATTAAACTCTGTCCGGGGTTTTGACAAGTACTGCCGACCCCGTAAGGCTTTGATTATTCGTAAAATTCGTATCCAGCCATGGTAAATGTCTCACCTTCATCGGACATCTCCCCTGCCGACATGACATCCTCTTCCGGCGGTCTTTGGTACCTGTTCTTCAGCTCATTAGCGCACCCGGCACACAGGGTAGTGTTAACCAGCCGTTCCAGCCTGGCCGGTTCAATGGCTCTTTTGCAGTTATCGCAAATTCCATACTCCCCCCGGTCATACTTTTCCAGGGCATCATTAATCTTTTCCAACTCCATTTCGTAAAGCTCTAACAAACCTGCATCCTTTTCTCTTTCATAAACCTCGGAACCTATATCACCAGGATGCTGATCATACAATGAAAGTTCATTCACTGATTCAGTCAAGGGCATGGCCAGATCTTGCTGTTTAGTCCGAATAATATCCTCAATTTCCTGCTTTTTGGCCAAAAGGCGTGTTTGATAATCCAATTGTTATGCACCCCAATCGAGACAAATAGTGTTATCACATTTAGTATTGCTATTTACTTATCATAAAATACTTGGGGCTAGTTGTCTAATGCCTGAATAGGAGCTGGAATCCGCCCCTGGCGGCTAATAAAACGGGCCGAGGAAAAGCTGCTGACTTTCATTATAGGAGCGCGGCCCAGCAATCCCCCGAATTCTACCCAGTCTCCTTCTTTTTTCCCGGGAGCAGGTATAATCCTCACTGCCGTAGTTTTTCGGTTGATCACACCAATGGCCGCTTCATCAGCAATAATAGCCGAAATAGTCTCTGCCGGCGTATCACCGGGAATTGCTATCATATCCAGCCCCACCGAGCAAACACAAGTCATGGCTTCCAGTTTTTCAATACTGAGAGCTCCAGCCACAACAGCATCAATCATTCCCGCATCTTCACTAACCGGAATAAAGGCACCGGACAATCCGCCGACAAATGAAGATGCCATGGCACCGCCTTTTTTTATGGCATCATTGAGCATGGCCAGGGCGGCAGTGGTACCGTGGGCGCCAACCTTTTCCAAACCCATCGACTCCAGGATATCCGCCACACTATCGCCCATGGCCGGAGTGGGAGCTAGAGAAAGATCCACAATCCCAAAGGGCACACCCAGGCGCTTGGATGCCACTCTACCTACCAACTCACCAGTTCGGGTAATTTTAAAGGCAGTATTTTTTATAACATTCGCCAGTTCTCCCAGGTCCATTTCGGGATGCTTTTTCACTATGTTGTGTACTACTCCGGGTCCACTTATACCGATATTAATAGTAGATTCAGGTTCTCCGGGTCCGTGAAACGCTCCAGCCATAAAGGGATTATCCTCTACCGCATTGCAGAATACCACCAGCTTGGCACATCCCAGCCCATCCCGTTGGGCAGTCATTTCTGCCGTTTTCTTGATAATCCCTCCCATTTGAAATACAGCGTCCATGTTAATTCCGGATTTGGTAGTGGCCAAATTCACACTGGAACAGACCCGTTCAGTCTCTGACAGGACTACAGGTATAGCCTCCAACAAGGACCGATCTCCCTGGGTAAAACCCTTATGCACCAGGGCGGAAAAGCCCCCCAGGAAATTGATGCCAATATCTTCGGCTGCCTGATCTAAATGAATACCTATCTTGACCATATCCTCTTTAGATAATCCATCAGCCACCATGGCCACAGGAGTAATGGAAACCCTTTTATTAATGATGGGAATGCCATATTCCCTTTCAATTTCAGTTCCTACTGATACTAGTTTATGAGCGTACTTTTTTATTTTTTCCTTAATCTTGCGACCTGTTTTTTCACCGTCTTCTCCCCTGCAATCCTGGATATTAATACCCATAGTGATAGTGCGTATATCAAGGTTTTCTGTCTGCAACATTCTGACGGTTTCAAGGATTTCGTCTTTGCTCAGATTAAACCGCACAATTTTTCCCTCCTAATTAATTATTCTCCAGAAAAACAACAGGGGATTCCATCCCCTGATACTATCAGAAAGTATCCTCTTATATACGGTGCATAAAATTAAAGACATCTTCATGCTGTACGCTTATTTGTAAGCCCAATTCCCGGCCCTTTTCCTGCAAACGGTCGGTAAGCCCAGCAACATCCACAGTGCTTTGGGATGCGTCAACAACCATTATCATGGTAAAAAACCCCTGCAGTATAGTCTGGCTGATATCAAGAATGTTTACATTGGCATCAGCCAGGATTACTGCAATAGCAGCAATTATTCCTACCCGGTCATGACCCAGTACAGTTATTATTAAACGTTTGCCCTCTTCCATTTAGTAAACACCTCTAATTTTCAAGCTGTTCAATTACATGCCCACAGCGTTGGCATAATGTTGGTTTATTGGGATTAAGGCCTACTGAAGTATCAATAACCCAACAGCGTTCGCATTTTTCTCCATCAGCCGGCTGTACCTTAACCCTTATTCCCTGGACCTCATCAAGGCTCAGGGCATCTACAGGAGCTTCTCTATCCTCTTTCAGCTCAACACTGGAGGTTATAAAGAACCGGTGCAAATCTTTTATGGATTCCAGCAGTTTAAACCATTCATCATCAGCGTATATGGTAACCGCAGCACCCAACGAGTGTCCAATAATCTTTTGGCTGCGGGCTTCTTCCAGGGCCTTGGTGACTACTTCCCTAACCTTTAATACTCTGTCAATTCTGGTTTCCAGATCAGAATTCAGGTATTCGACTCTGGGCTCAGGCCATTCAAGGAGTTGAACACTTTGGGGCTGTTCGGGTCTTCTCATATGCTGCCAGATTTCTTCACTGGTATAGGCCAGGATAGGTGTTAACATAACTACCAGGCTGTTTATCAGTTCATATAATACAGTCTGGGCCGCCCTTCTTTCTGGATCATCAGGCAAAGAGCAATACAGTTTATCCTTTAAGATATCAAAATAAATATTGCTCAGGTCCAGGGTACAGAAGTTATGCACAGAATGAAAAACTACATGGAACTCATATTTATCATATGCCCTTTTTACTCTTTGCTGAAGCTTCTCCAGCTTGAGCAGGGCCCATTTATCCAGATCGGTCAGGTTTTCATAAGGAACCTTGTCCTTGGCTGGGTCAAAATCATACAAATTGCCCAGGATAAAACGGCAGGTATTGCGAATTTTCCGGTACGCTTCAGCAGATTGCCTTATAATACTGTCGGAAACAGCCACATCACTGCGGTAATCAGCTGAAGAAACCCATAGCCGCAAGATATCTGCTCCCATTTCCTTAATCATTTTCAGAGGATCCACTACATTTCCCAGTGATTTGGACATCTTCCTACCCTGCTCATCCACCAGAAAACCATGGGTTAAAACCTGCCGGTAAGGCGGAACTCCCCGAACCGCCACTGAGGTGGACAAGGAGGAATTAAACCAACCCCGGTGCTGGTCACTTCCTTCCAGATACAAATCAGCAGGCCAGGATAAGTCGTCACGAGTTTCTAAAACGGCCATATGACTAGAACCGGAATCAAACCAGACATCCATAATATCAGTCTCTTTTCGGAATGAGGTCCCCGAACATTCCGGGCATTTGTATCTATCGGGCATCAAGTAACCAACAGTTTCCATAAACCAGATATCAGATCCATGCTCTGCAAAAAGGCTGCTGACGCGTTCAATGGTTGTTTCATCAATAATAGTGGATCCACAATCTTCGCAATAGAATATGGGAATGGGTACACCCCAGGTCCTCTGCCGGGAAATGCACCAATCTCCCCGGTCTCTAACCATATTGTAAATCCTGTCCCTTCCCCAGGCGGGAATCCACTCAACATTATCGATGCCTTTTAAAGCCTCCTGCCGGAAACCGTCAATGGAAGCAAACCACTGTTCAGTGGCCCTATAGATAATAGGGTTTTTACATCTCCAGCAATAAGGATACTGATGGCTGATATTACCTGTTTTGACCAGCATGTCCCTATTTTCGAGTTCTTCAATAATATGCTTATTAGCATCATGTACTGGCATACCGGCAAATTTTCCCGCTTGATCAGTAAAGCGCCCACTGTTGTCAACAGGTGACAATACTCCCAATCCGTACTCTTTGCCAACATAAAAATCATCTTCACCATGGCCGGGAGCAGTATGAACACAGCCGGTTCCAGCTTCCAGGGTTACATGTTCACCCAGAACCACCAGGGAATCCCGGGGGATGAACGGGTGCCTGCAAACCCCTCGATCCAGCAGTTCTCCAGGAAATTCTTTAACTATAGAATAGTCCAGCCAGCCTAGTTCCTTAGCAACATTGTCTAGCATACCCTTGGCTATAACGTATTGTTCGCCCGCTACTGCTACCAGAACATAGGTGAACTCCGGATGGAGAGCTACAGCCAGATTGGCCGGCAGAGTCCAGGGTGTAGTAGTCCAAATTATAATAAAAGCTCCTTGAGGAATTACCCCTTTTCCATCTTTTACGGGAAATTTTACATAAATGGAATAAGAAGTTTTGTCATTGTATTCGATCTCTGCTTCAGCCAGAGCTGTCTCACAATCAGCACACCAGTATACCGGCTTCAGTCCCTTATAAATATAGCCTTTCTTGGCCATCTCACCAAATACTTTGATTTGCACCGCCTCAAAAGCCGGTTTAAGGGTCAAATAGGGGTTATCCCAGTCTCCTCTCACTCCCAGTCTTTTGAACTGCTCCCTCTGCAGGTCTACGTATTTAAGGGCGTAGTCCCTACAATGCTGCCGGAATTCCACTACATTGGTTTTATTCCGGTCCAGGCCCAAGTTTTTAATAGCCTGTTGTTCAATAGGCAGCCCATGGGTATCCCAACCCGGCACATAGGGCGAGTTATAACCGGTCATAGAGCGGAATTTAACTATTATGTCTTTTAAGACTTTATTTAATGTGTGCCCTAAATGAATGTTACCATTAGCATAGGGAGGCCCATCATGGAGAATGAATAATGGTTTTCCCGCATTCTTTCTCTGCACCTCTTTATATAAATCTATTTTCTCCCAGAACTCTAGAATTTGGGGCTCCTTTTGAGGGAGACTGGCTCTCATGGGGAAATCCGTTTTTGGCAAATTAAGGGTTTGATCATATTTTCCTTTAGACACTGGAAAAACACCTCACGTATAATTATATATAGTAATAATAAAACCCTTCATCCCAAGGGACGAAAGGCTACTTCCGCGGTACCACCCTACTAATACCTGGCCGCCGCCAGGCACCACTCTTTGGCTTTATAACGCAAGCAACGTTCAAACCTACTGATCAAATAGCAGCGACTTTCGGAATGAAAGGCTCCCGGGTGATTTTCATCGCAAAAACAGCATCCGGCTTTCACCAGCCCGGATTCGCTAAAGCTGCTAATTCCGACTACTGTCCCGTTCCCAGCCCTGCCTGGAGATATACTAATCCCCCTATATAGTTAATCCCCAAATCGTAATAAATTTTAGCATATAGAATGGAGCAAAACAACTATATACCAGGATTATTGCCACTATTTTGCAATAACTAAACTTGGTTTTTTTCACAACAGTCCCTGAGAATGCAATTGGTGCAATCAGGTTTTCTGGCCCGGCACACCCTCCGGCCATGATGAATAAGCCAATGATGAAAGTTATTCCATTTTTCTTGTGGAATCAGGCCCTTCAGGCTGTCCTCGGTTTTTCGGGGTGAATTAGTTTTTACCAGTCCTATACGGTTAGCTACCCGGTGGACATGAGTATCTACCCCTAAACCAGGCTGGTTAAATCCCACTGACCTTACCACATTAGCTGTTTTCCTGCCCACTCCGGGCAGCTGCAATAAATCATCAAATCCTGATGGTACTTCC
The DNA here is from genome assembly GCA_050949885.1 of Syntrophomonadaceae bacterium. Classification (GTDB taxonomy): domain Bacteria; phylum Bacillota; class Syntrophomonadia; order Syntrophomonadales; family Syntrophomonadaceae; genus JBMNGO01. The sequence goes on from JBMNGO010000008.1 coordinate 182,006, forward strand.
CCGTTAAATCTTTCCTGGATCATCCGAGCAGCCTCCTTGAGAAATTTTGCTTTACTCCGGTAAAGCCCCACCCCCTTTATCAACTCTTCCAGTTCCTCAATCCCTATATTAGCCATCTGGTAGGGGTTAGGACATTTCTGAAAAAGTCTGGGGGTTACCTTGTTCACCTGCTCATCAGTGGTTTGTGCAGACAGGATTACCGCTATCAATAGCTGGAAAGTATTTGCGTAATGCAGCCTGGTGGCAGCATCCGGATATTCTTTCGCCAGTCGGATAATTATTTGCTTTATTTTTTTAGGAATAATCATAATCTCTCCATTCAGTACTACCCAATAATGCCTAAAGCCAATCAGTTGTCAATATTTTCTAGAGGTTTTTGTTTTAATTTGTCGAATTATGTTTCCGTATGGCTAACCTGCTTATCAGAAATTTTATTTAATGGAGGAGATGCTTGCATGCATGTTGTCAATCCAGAGGCAATCGGGGTATTTGGACTTCTTGTTACCGTCTGGTGTTTCGGCGCAGAACAACTCGGTTTAGGGGTAAGAGGCGGCGACCACCAAAAAATTGGACGCAGTCTTGCCTACATTGCCATACTGTTCGGGGGCTGTACCCAGTTGTTTACTGCCCTTTCCATGTATCTATTTAATGTAACCGGAAATTCGGAAATGAGTATTTATCTGGGAACCATTTTTGCCACTTTTGGTCTTTTCTGGATTCTGGTAGGCTGGTTTTTCTTACAAGGTGGAGATAAAAAACAAATAGCTCACTTTTTCCTGGGAATTGCCTTCATGACATCCCTGTTTTTGTATAAAGCAATTCTTATCGGCGCCATCTTTCCACTCGGGGTTGTTTTGGCCCTGATTGTAGCTCTGACTGTTCTCCTGCCTTTCAACTGGTATGGAGTAGCCCCCGGTTTGGCCAAGGTTTGCGGAGCAATTAATATATTAATTGGTCTGTGTTCACTGCCCCTGCTGCTTAAAGCGTTAGGATTATAGCAACAGGAAAAAGTCAATTGGTTAGCCACAGCCCTGTTGCATACAACAGGGCTCCTCTTTTTTAGCTTATAACACCTTGCTCAAAAAGGATTGGGTGCGGGGATTTTGCGGATTATCAAAAATATCCTTGGGAATTCCTTCCTCAACGATCATCCCTTCGTCCATAAATAAAACCCTATCCCCCACTTCCCGTGCGAATCCCATTTCATGGGTTACTACTACCATTGTCATACCTTCATAAGCCAGATCCTTCATAACTGCCAGGACTTCTCCCACCATTTCTGGATCAAGGGCCGAGGTAGGCTCATCAAACAGCATCACCTTGGGTTTCATAGCCAATGCCCGAGCTATGGCTACTCTTTGTTTTTGCCCGCCCGACAGCTGCCCGGGGAATACATGAGCTTTATCGACCAGTCCCACTTTTTTTAACAGCTCCATGGCAATATCGTAGGCTTCACTTACTGGCATCTTTTTGACTTTTATGGGCGCCATGGTTATATTTTCAATAGTAGTTTTATGGGGGAAAAGATTGAATAATTGAAAAACCATTCCCACCTGTTCTCTAACTTTATTAATGTTAGTATGCTCTGAGGTGATTTCCTGTCCATCCACAAATATTCTCCCAGAGTTTACAGGCTCCAACTGGTTGATACAACGCAAAAAGGTACTTTTACCCGATCCGCTGGGTCCGATTATACAGACTACTTCCCTTGGTGCAATATGACAGCTTATTCCCTTTAACACTTTTAATGAACCAAAACTTTTGTGTACATCGAAAACTTTAATCATTCGGTGGCCAGTCTCCTTTCTACGTAATCCCCCAGTATGGAAAGAATCTTGGTCATTATTAGATAAATAACACAAACTGCACCCCAAATCCAGACTGCTTCGTAGGTTGTAGAATACAGGAGTTTTCCCCGGTGGGTCAGCTCTTCAGCAGCGATGACTGATACCAGAGAGGTGTCCTTTAACAACATTATGAATTCATTTATCATGGGTGGAATTACTATTTTAAAGGCCTGGGGCAGGATTACATACACCATGGCTTGACGGTTGGTCATGCCCAGAGAACGGGCAGCTTCCATCTGTCCTTTATCAACAGCCTGAATACCAGCCCGGATTATTTCAGCCACATAGGCGGCGCTATTTAATGAACAGGCAACAATGGCTGCTGTTACATTTCCAGTTATATTTAGCATGGGCAATACTCCGAAATATAAGAAAAGTATCTGTACAAAAAGAGGTGTTCCCCGGAAAAAATCGATATAAGCTACAGCGATAAATCTCCCCAGCTTAAAACTGGACATTTTTAATAATGCCAGTATTAATCCCAGAATAAGACCAAAAGTAATAGATAATACAGTTATTTTAAGGGTCAAAAGGGCACCCACAAGAAAATAGCTTTGATGGGTCCAAACAATTTCAAAACCGCGGATTTCCATTAGCCTGTCCCATAGGCCAATGCCAAATGTTGCGTTTATTGCTGTTAATAACATGGGTTATTTGATCCTCCCCGAAACAAGCTAAAAGCGCGAGCAAATACCCGCGCTTGATCTACAAATCCCTTCAAGACCTTTTACTGTTGATCGCCAAACCATTTTTTATATATTTCATCATATGTGCCATTTTCTTTTATTTTAGCCAGGCCTTCATTGATCAGGTTAAGAACTTCGGTATTACCTTTTTTAACACCTATTCCATACTGGTCATCAGCAGAGAAAAGCTCCCCAACCATTTTTATTTTGTCTTTTCCATCAGTTTCCATATAGTAATGGGTTACCGGAAAGTCATTAATAACTGCATCTGCTCCGCCTTTTTCCAGTTCCATAAAAGCTTCCCCTATTCCATCAAATATCTTTATAGTTGTTGAAGAGTCTTCATCTTTTATTCTATTGGAAGCAGCTGCGCCAGTGGTGCCGACTTCAGCAGCCAAGGTTTTACCTCTCAGGTCTTCCAAGCTATTAATATCCTCATTATCTGCCCGTACAGCAATAATCAAACCAGCTGTGAAATAAGGATCGCTGAAATCTATTTTTTCAAGTCTTTGCGGGGTAATTGACTGGGCGGAAATGGTACAGTCAACATTTCCGGCCTCCAATGCCGGGATTAACGCATCAAACCCTAGACTGTTGATTTCAATTTCATAGCCCTGTACCTCACCAATAGCCCTAATAAGGTCCATATCGAAGCCTATGTAGTCACCATTGGGGCCAACCATTTCAAAGGGCGGATATGTAGTTTGCGATCCGACAATCAGTTTGGGGTTTTTGTTTTCATTAGGCTGACTGCTTTTTTCATCACCAGCACATCCCATACCAACACAAATCAGGCCCAGCATAAGCATCCCAATCAATAATAGCCTGGGCATTTTTTTCATCCTCCGCTCACTCCTTTAATGTGTTAAACTTCTAGTTCTTACTTAGACTATTATAGAGTTTTATTACTAAATGAACAACGTAAAAATAGTATTTAGTCATAAATGTTTTGGAACTTTTATAGAACTTGCCACAAAACCAGGAAAAAGTATTAAGTTTATGCTATTATAGTTCGGTGATCTTGAAATAGCAGATTGGGGTAAGGGATGTGCTAAGCATTAGTAAAAGAACTCAGGCCGAATTGAGCATGCTCTTCGTTGGTTTTGTGTGGGGAACAACCTTTGTTGTAGTAAAAAATGCCCTGGTTAATATTGGACCCTTTCTGTTCCTGGGGTTGCGCTTCATTATAGCCTTTCTATTTCTGGCTCTCTTGTCCTTTAACTCCATTAAAAAAGTTGACCGTAATACGGTTTTGTGCGGATGCTTGCTCGGCTTTTTCCTCTTTTTGGGTTATTCTTTCCAAACCGTAGGTCTACAATATACTACATCATCAAATGCGGGCTTTATCACTGGTTTGAGTGTTATTCTGGTGCCTCTTATTTATTCTATCCTGCACCGGGCCCTGCCGCCGCTTTCTTCCATATTAACTGCGCTAATGGCAACGGTAGGTTTATACCTAATGTCTGTTGCTTCCTATTCCATTAAGCTGGCTTATGGGGATTTTTTGATTCTCCTATGTGCTTTCGGGTTTGCTTGGCATATTGTTTTGGTTGATTTGTACTCTTACCGTTTTAATGCCATTGCCATAACCGGAATGCAGGTTTTATTTGTAGGAGTCCTCTGCATTATTATTGGCCTGCTGGTAGAACCTTGGCCTCAGAAGTTTACCCTAGATCTTTGGGGAGCCGTTATTGTTACGGCTTTCTTTGCTACGGCCCTGGCTTTTTTACTGCAAAATGCCTTGCAGAAATACAGCACTCCCACCCGCTTTGCAGTAATTCTCACCAGTGAACCGGTTTTTGCCGCAGTTGCCGGTAATTTGTGGGCCGATGAAATCCTATCCCCTAGAGCCCTGGTAGGAGCATCCCTCATCCTTATTGCCATGCTGATTGCCATATTGACGCAAAAAGAAAAGGATAAGCTTAGGGCTAATCCTTAGGTAGCATTTATGATTTCCAACAATTGTTCCTGTTTCAATCCTCTAATTTCCACCACTTTGTTCTGGGATAATTCTCCTTTAACCAGAATAATATTTTTTTTAGGAACCCCCAAATATTGGGCCAAAAACTGTATCAGTGCCCGGTTGGCTTTTCCCTCCACCGGCGGAGCATTAAGCTTTACTTTGAGGGCGCCTTCATATTCCCCAACAACCTGATTATTGGCTGAGCGGGGCTGAACCCTGATCTCCATTCTTATTCCATTTTCCACTTCAGTTAAATGCAGCATAAGGATTAACCTTTCTCATCAGATTTCCTCACCTGAGATTTGGTCAAGCTTCTCCATTATTTCTTTCAAATCCCTGCTGTAAAAGAACTCAGCCATATCCTCGATTTTTTTCTCATTTTTCTCAATCATGTCCATCTGACCGGCTATCTGAGACTTTAGTTCGGAATTAAAATAGTATAAACGCTTAATTACTTCCTGGTACACTAAAAATATATCAGCGATGCGCCGGCGAGATTCTGCAATCATCATGTTGGCCTCTTTACGGGCATTTTGCTTTATATCCTCTGCAGTTTGCTGGGCTAGGATGAGGCTATTATTCATTACTGCTTCCATTTTGCGGTATTTATCCAATTCATATTCCAGCTTTTCCACTTGATCTTTTAACCTGGCATTTTCACTGTACAATTTTTCAAAATCCTCGGCCAATTGAACCATAAACTGCCTGACTTCATTCTCCTGGTAGCCTCGAAACCCTTTGGAAAACTGTTGATTTCGTATTTCTACCGGTACGATCATAAGATTCAACCCTCCCATTCTCCTATACTCAGCGAGCTGTCAACCCCCGGGGAAACATTTTAAGAATGCGTTCATAATTGTCAAATTGTTGGAATCGGCCTTCATTTATTTCCTGCAGTGCTTCTATATAGATGCTGACCAGGTCGTAAAGAATTCCCTTGGAATAGAAGTGTCCGTCAATACGCACATGTTTAATCCCAGCCCGGGCCAGCCGGGGCAGATAATTAAAATAAGCCCGGTCAAAGGGAGAAAATATATGATTGCGGCACTCTTTATCAGTTTTAATTTGAAAAACCTGCCCCCAGGAATCTATTAGACCAGTATCTTTTTGCAGGCACTGGCTCTGGCATGATTCCTGATTTTTAGCCAGACAGACATCTGTAATAATTCCGCATAGAGGACCATGAATTATTACTTCTATATTGATGCCGGATGTAGCCAGGTGTTCCAGATGGTATATATCTAATTCCAGTGATGCTGTTAAGTGGGACAATCCTGCAGCCCGTAAGAATTCTGCGGCTACCTGGTTGGTTAGGTTCAATCCTACACCGCCTCTAACCTTAAGACCTCGATCCTGCAGAAACTGCATACTGCCCAAGTCATTTACTATGACTGCTTCCAGGCAGTCAAGATTGGCCAGGTCAAATATCTGATTAAGCTTGTCTATGTCAGAGCCGACTACAATCCGGGGTGTTTCCAAAAAAACAGCAACCTGGCTTTTCGACGCTTGGGCCAGGGCGTAATCAATACTAACCCAATCCCACTTGGGCTCCTGCTGTCGAAATTCTTCCAATCCGATAATTATTCCATTTACACCCTGGGCCAGCATACGTTCGAAACTGCCCAAATCCCCTACTTTTACGTTAAGCTGAATAGAATAGGGCTCTTCGGGAACAGTTGGAGAATAGTCTTCTTTTTTTAGTGTTTCTATTAATACTGGACTTGAAGGAAAATAGGGTTCTCTTTCGCCCGTGGGATCAACCGCATTTTCTTCCGGCTGCCGCCCCAAGAGGCTCCCCACCGTAAAATTACGCACCCGCCTTTGCTGGAGACACAAATAATCATCTGCCACATTATAGTCAGGGCCCAGCCGGTTTAACACCTGGTCCAAACCGTTTCTATAAGCTGATATTAAATGGGCTACGAAATCCGGGTCCCTCATTCGTCCTTCAATCTTAAAGGAGGATATCCCGGCATTAATCAGCTCTTTTAAATAGGGAAACAGGCACAGATCATTATGGGCCAGATAATGCCCGTATTCTTCCTGGCAGGTTTCTAATTTGTATGCCCACCGGCAGGGTTTAACACAACATCCCCGATTGGCACTTCTTCCAGCTATAAAACTGCTCATATAACACTGCCCGGTGTGGGCTATGCACAAATCGCCATGAGCAAAATACTCCAGGCCAAGGGTGGTATTTCTGGCCACAGCGACTATTTCCTTCAGGGTGAGGTTTTTGGACAGTATCGCCCTTTTAAACCCGGTTTTCTCCATGAACTGGGCGGCGGGAACACTGGAAATGCCCATCTGCACACTGGCATGCAGGGGTATGGTAAGGCCCATCTGTTTATGTATCTTTACCAATGCCAGATCCTGAATGATCAAGGCATCTACTTTGATTTTTTCTAAAAAAGCCAGATAATCAGAGATTTGTGGTATTTCTTCGTTATAATAGAGATTATTTACTGTGATATACAGTTTCTTCCGGAAAGTATGAAGATATTCTGCAGCATCAGCCAGCTCCTGATCACTAAAATTCAGGTCCGGCCTCAGCATGCGCATATTAAACCTTTTCCCCCCCAGATAAATGGCATCTGCACCGGCTTTTACAGCTTTCTCCATCGCTTCCCAATTCCCTGCCGGAGCCAGAAGTTCTATTGTGTTTTGCTTCATTTAAGTCAAGCTCCCTATAAAACGGTAATAAGGATATCTACTACCAACCGGTGTACCAGTTTAATTACGAAGAATACTATAATGGGTGAAAAATCTATCCCTCCGGCTGCCGGAATCAGTCTTCTAAAAGGTGCCATTATCGGTTCAGTAATATCATATACAAACTTAATTATCGGCTGGTACGGATTGTGTCTTACAAAGGAAAGGATACATCTGGCAATAATTAACCAGACCAGAAGCTCAAAAGCTACGTCTACAATTCTAATAATTTGTAAAGTTAGCAAAGGGAATCCTCCTCATTTATTAATCCTTGCCCAATTCCCTGGAACGGTCGCAAGCTGCTTTTATTGCTGAGAAAAATGCCTTTCGCAATCCGTTGTTCTCCAGTTGCTGTACTCCAGCCATAGTAGTTCCTCCCGGAGAACATACCTGATCCCGCAATACCGCAGGATGCTCTCTGGTCTCCAGGAGCATGGCTGCACTTCCCATTATTGTTTGTAGCACCAGTGTCCTGGCCAAATCATGATCCAGGCCCACATATACTCCCGCATTAATCATGGCTTCGGCTACCAAATAAACATAGGCCGGACCACTTCCAGATAAGGCAGTAACGGCATCCATGTTTTTTTCAGCTGTTTGCATGGGCAGCCCCAGGTTTGATATCAATTCCATAACTAGGTGCACATCATGATCCGATGCATACCGACCGCCGCAAACAGCCATTACTCCTTTGTTAATTAAACAGGGTGTATTAGGCATAACCCGGACTACCGGGAGAGCAAGGCCCAATGTATCTTCGATTTGGGTTGTTGTAATACCTGCCGCAATTGATACAATTTTTTGTCCTGGTTTCCAAAGCCCGGCCGCTTCCGTAAGTACCATCTGCATATGTTGGGGTTTTACAGCCAGGATTACCATATCACATTTTGTTAACAATTCTGGCAGGCTCACACCTTGGGCTCCAAATTCTCTGGTAAAAATATCAACTCTGTTTATATCTATGTCATTGACCAGGATTTTATCCGCTTCCACTTGAGAATTAGCGGCCAAACCCCTCACCAGGGCATAGGCCATTTTTCCGCAACCCACCATACCAAGAGTAAAATTCAATTAACGTTCACCCCCAAACGGGTCTTTAAAACCATGTTTTCTCATAATAGAGCGGTGGTCCTGAGCAATTTCAATATTGCTGGGGGTAAACAAGAAAATGCTCTTGCCCAACTGCTGGCTATTACCTCCTAAGGAATACACCGTTCCGCTGATGAAGTCAATAACCCTCTGTGATATTTCCGGGGCAGTGTTTTCAAAGTTCAGTATAACCTGTTTCCTACTTTTGAGGTGTTCCGCCAGGGTTTGAACTTCATCAAAGCTCTCAGGCTCACAAATCACTACTTTCATATTCTTGTTGGTATGAATACTAACCACATTAGCAATACCTTTCGGATTCTCCACAGTATTATCAGGCACTTCAATCACTTCTTCTCTGACCTCTTCATGCTCCCATCCCAGCAGGCCGCATATTTTGTCCAAAAAACCCATGACGTTCCTCCTTTCAAACTGGCAAATGTTTATACATACCATAGACATTAATAATCATTAAAAATGGCTCCTCCAATACGGACAATATTGGCCCCCTCCTGCACAGCAATTTCGTAATCTTGAGACATACCCATTGATAGATACTTCAATTGTACGTTGTTGAACTCACTTTTCTGCAGTTCTGTATTAATAGCATATAATTCACGAAAAATTGGTCTGGCCTCTTCTGCTTGATCCACTATGGGGGCCATAGTCATTAGGCCTAATATTCTAAGCCTTTTCAATTGTCCCACCGAGTCCAGAAAATGCCTGATATCATTCGGGGCAACTCCTGCCTTCTGCTCTTCCCTGGCGATATTTACCTGGAGCAAACAGGAGAGGTCAGATCCTAACCTTTCTCCCCTTCGATTGAGTTCTTCCGCCAAATTCCATCTATCCAAAGAATGTATAAGGCATATATTTTCAGTAATTTCCCTGACTTTATTAGTCTGAATACGTCCGATAAGGTGCCATTTAGCACCAGGGAGCAGATTCATCTTGGTTCTTAATTCTTTCACTCGGTTTTCGCCAAAATTACTGATACCCAGTTCAAAAGCTCTTTTAATCACTTCAATATCTACAGTCTTGCTGACTGCCACTAGGGTTATATCTGTAGGATCAGTTCCTCTTACTCTGGCTGCTTTAGCAATTTTTTCAATTACGGCTTTAATACGTTGTTCAAGCAATCATAAATCACCTGCCCTATATTCTTAACAAACAAGGAAACTAACCCCAAAAGTGGCCCCTTTGCCATATTCACTGCAAACAAAAATATCCCCGCCATGCAATTCAACAATATGTTTTACAATAGCCAAACCTAAGCCGGTACCTCCGCGGGTCCTAGACCTGGCTTTGTCAACCCGGTAAAATCTCTCAAAAACTCTGGGCTTACTTTCCGGGGGTATTCCTATACCGGAATCACTTACAGTAGTAATAACCCGATTACCGCTCTGCCGACATCTTATTATTATTTTGCCCTCCGGTGGGGAGTATTTTATGGCGTTGTCCAATAGATTTATTAAAACCTGGCCTAGCAAATCTTCATCTGCATAGATTTTTGCCATACCCGGCATGTAAATTAACTCAACATGCAGCTTTTTTTCGCTTATTTGGGGACCCATAATATTCATCACCTGACGAATCGACCTCTGTAAACATACTGACTGGGGCCTCATGGTCAATTCTTTGGATTCTATTGCTGACAGAGTTAGTAAGTCTTCAATCAATCTAGTCAGTCTCTCGGTTTCGGCATCAATGATAGATAGAAATTTTCGGCAAATATCGTTGTTCTCCATAGCTCCATCAAGGAGTGTTTCCACAAACCCTTTTATAGAAGTAAGGGGAGTGCGTAGTTCATGAGACACATTACCAACAAATTCAGATCTCATTTGCCTAAACTCAATAGCATCGGTGATATCATGGAAAACAGCTACTGCTCCGTCTACCTCCCCATCAGGGGTTTTAAGAGGCACTACTCTTGCCTGATAGGTCTTGATATCGGGATAAATAGTTATCTCCCGAAAAACCTCCCGGCCTGTTTCCAGTACCATTTTTATCATGTTATTTATTTCGTCAAAGGATCCCACCTGTTCCAGTGTTTTGTTGACCAGGTCACCTTCCCGAACCAGAAATATATTTTCCGCCGCCCGGTTAGCCAGGTCAATAAACCCGTTACCATCGAATACCAAAACTCCATCAACCAGGCTGCGCAAAATAGTCTTCATTTTGGCGTCTTTAACCATTGTCATTACTATACAGCTCCCGTTAATTATCTATAATCCGGTAGCCAATTCCCCTTACAGTTTCAATATAGTTAGGAGAATTGGAATCATCGTGCAGTTTTTGGCGTAAATGCCTTATATGCACGTCAACTGTGCGTGTGTCCCCGATATACTCATATCCCCACACCTTCTCCAATAAATCTTCCCGGGTAAAGACCTTTCCCGGATTGGAGATCATCAGGCTCAGCATTTCAAATTCCTTAGGAGTCAATTCCAGCTTTTCTTCTCCCAAAAAGGCTTCATAGCGGTCAGGAACTATTATTAGATCCTTAAAAACCTTCACCTTTTTACTCACTACTTTTTCTGCTTCCAAAATCTTGATGGCTCGCAGCCGGGCCTTAACCCGGGCCACCATTTCCCGTGGACTGAACGGCTTTTTTATATAATCATCAGCACCCATTTCCAGCCCTAAAACTGTGTCTAATTCTTCTCCTTTAGCGGTCAGCATAATAATGGGAATCTTATTGTAATCAGAATTCTGTTTGAGTGTCCGGCATACCTCAAGCCCATCTATTTTAGGCAGCATAATATCGAGCAAAATAAGATCAACTGATCTCTCTCTTACCATTTCTAAAGCCTTTTGGCCGTCATGGGCCACCAGCACTTCAAAACCTTCCTTTTCCAGATTAAACTTGACCAGTTCTACTATATGGGCTTCATCGTCAACAACCAGTATTCTTGAAGGACTGTACATTAAACCACCCTCAACGCTTTAGTCCTATTATTGCGCACATCCTGCCGGTTATTGACTGCTCATTCCGATAAGAAAAAAACTTGTCCAAATGGCAGGAAGTGCACAGGTCACAATCAATTATGTTTTTCTCCCTAATTCCGCTGGAAAGGAGAATCCTTCGGTTGGTTAACCTAAGATCCCAGGTTAACCTCCCATTTTTGTTACTTATTATACCATCTATTTCCCTTAATTCATCATACACTTTTTCAACCAGATCGTCTTGAATAACAAAACAGCAAGCCTTGATACCAGGGCCCAAAAAAACCCATATATTCTGGGGCTTACTGGCAAAGGCTTTTTCCATGGCCGTAACCGTACTGGCAGCAATCCTTCCTAGGGTTCCTTTCCAACCGGCATGGGCTATACCAATTACCCGCTTATGCGGATCAAAAAAGTATATTGGCAAGCAATCGGCAAAAAAAGCTGCTAATAACATTCCGGCCTCATTACATATCATGCCATCCAAGCCTGGTAAAACAGACTCCAATTCATATGCTCCCCTGCCCCGGTCAGTCCTTTTCACAATACCTATTTGCCTGCCGTGGACCTGTTCACAACACACCATATCGCTGATTTTTCCGTCAAAAACAGCTGTCCATCGCCGTCGGTTTTCCATAACATCTTCCTTACGGTCGCCCACATGCAGCCCTAGGTTCATAGAAGAGTAAGGAGGTGCACTTACTCCCCCCCAGCGCGTGGAAAAACCTACATTAACCCCCTCTGCTTCCCATTGGGGCAGGTATATATATGGTATTCCTTCCTTTTCCCGCCATTCCCATGACATATTTGTTCATCCTCCCGTTTTAGCTTAAAATGAATATGGAGGTGGAATATATGATTTGCATATCATGCCGGAATAGTTTTGATAAGTCCAGTTATCCTTGTCCTCTTTGTGGATATGAACCAGCCAATTACTCGGTGTTAGTCAAAGTTTATCCACCCAATGATATAATAATTGAAAGCCTTTTAAAATCTTATTCCATACCCGTAAGACTGATTCGAAAGGAAGTCTCCCAGATGCCAGTTGCCATCGGACCACTTGCTGAGGTAACTATCCTGATTCCCGAAGAATACCTTGAGGAAGCTAAAAAACTTCTAGAAAGTGATGCTTAAATACCCATGTTCTTAGTATAACGTTTTTTACTTCCGGTTTTAAAGGGGGAGAGTCCTATGTTAACCATAAGTGGAATTGCCCGTAGATACAAAATAACCAATTTGCAGGTGCAGGATCTCATTAAGCACGGATACTTGCCTGTCACCCGGATCGATCGCAGTAATAAAGGAATTATTTATCTTTTCGCTGAAGAAGATGTTGATAGTATTGATATTTACTCCCTTTTAGCCGACATTCGCCAAAGGAAGCATTATAAGACCAGGTTGGCCGCCATTGAGCGTACTACAGATTATAAAAAAGCCAAACGTCTTATGGGTTTTTTTGATCGTTTTTTGGATAATATTGCCGACTTGCCTGAAAGGGAAGCTCTGTTAGCCTGCTGGTATTTGTTCCACCTCAACCATTATGCCAAGAAATATCACAAAATGAGCAATGATTTATATAATTTAAAAAGCCGGGTATTACAGAAACTGTACCAGGAGAACAGGAGTATAATGGAAGCCACCTATCTTATCGGTCCTGACCGCCTCAATATTTGGCTTTGTGAAGACTGCAAAGAAACTGCTCACGCAGCAGGTTTGTCTTATGCCGATTATATAAGGGAAGGACAGTATTGTCCCAAATGCGAAATCCGTTCAATCATTAAAGAGTATTACTCTTTAATCGAGTTTACTATAAAGAGCTTTGACTACCGTTTTGTCTTTCATCTGCCCTATCTAAGAGCAGTCCAGTGGCTGCAAGGAATAGACAAATTGCCTGAAGGAATTAGAAAGCAGAATCCATATAACGACAAAATGTATCTTTATGGCCGCTCTGTAACTAGAATTGAAGAGCAGCTTTTTCCGGTGCAATCAGTCATCAATCACCTAAGGGGTTTCTTAAATGATGACTACAATATGAGAATCGTTTATAACCGCTGAACACCAACCCGCCTACTAAAGTCATGATGCTTTGTCCAAAGGCCGGAAGGTAAGGCGGGCTGATTTAAATGCAAACCTCAACAATGGTAGCCCTACTATTATCCGCAACATCCCTCAATCAGCAAACTGGAGACCAGCTGACCAGCGAGATAAAGCATCATGGTTGCTCAACTCTCTATGACTCACACTCGCGCAAGCATGATGCTTTATCCAAAGGCCGGAAGGTAAGGCGGGCTGATTTAAATGCAAACCTCAACAATGGTAGCCCTACTATTATCCGCAACATCCCTCAATCAGCAAACTGGAGACCGGCTGACCAGCGGGATAAAGCATCATGGTTGCTCAACTCTCTATGACTCACACTCGCGCAAGCATGATGCTTTATCCAAAGGCCGGAAGGTAAGGCGGGCTGATTTGGGTTATTTGGGTTTTTGCAGCTGTTCAATAGTCTGGACAAAACTGTTTAAATCGGCAAACTGCTTGTATACTGAGGCAAAACGTACATAAGCTACTTCATCAATATCCTTGAGCCCTTTCATTACCATTTCCCCAATTACCATACTGCTGACTTCTTTATCGTAATTATCTCTAAGATCACCTTCGATTTGGGCTATCAATTTTTCAATATCGTTTATGGAAACCGGCCTTTTTTCACAGGCCCGGTTAATTCCCTTCAACAATTTTTCCCGGTTAAACTGCTCACGCCCGCCGCCTTTTTTAATTACCAAAAGTGGCCTTTCTTCTGCCCTTTCGTAGGTTGTAAATCTTCTCTTACACGCATTACATTCCCGGCGGCGGCGAATGGAATAGCCGTCATCACTGGAGCGGGAATCAATAACCCGGCTTTCATATTCACGACAGTAAGGGCATCGCATACTTATTACACCCCAGTAACTGGTAGTCTATCTTTAATTATTATGAACAATGCTGAATAACAATTCAACCTTTAACATAAGCATAATGGGACTCTTAATATCCATCTTCTAAAACTATTAAATCCCGGCCCCTTCCAGTAATAGCGATCAGGGCTTTTGTTTTGCCTGCAAAGGTCCTAAATGCTATCACATATCGCTGGTTTTCAGTTTATGGTCCTCATGAGCCCACACCGCACTTTTCGGTATTCAGCAAGAATTTATTGTTAATAAACTCTCACAACAAAAAATCCCACTTCCAGAACTAGCAGTCTGAAAACGGGATTTATAGAAGGACTAACTTTGGGGACCTCTTTTCTAAGTCTCTACAACATAAGCTTTACATTAAATGCTTTAATGGCTACTGCTGCCTCATTTCCCAATTTAAACCCACTGAGTCTGAATTCCTCCCGGGGCATTATGGTAGTCAACAGGTTCTCTCCTACTTTTAAGCTTATTCGAGTCATCTGTTCCCCTTCATCAATGGCTACAATTTGTCCTGATAACCTATTGACCAAGCCCGTATTAGGAGGTAATTTACGGGACGACGAATACTCTACATGCTCTTCTAGCGGGCCAGAAAGCGATTGCAAGGTTTCACATTCCCCCTCGCTTTGGGTGCAATAACTTAGACTAATACAGCTTCCACAATCCGAAGCCATCGGGGTTTTATGCCAGGCAAAGTTTTCCATATAGGCTTTATGTTCTTCTTCGGTACCGGAGCAATAACCATAGACTTCACAATTTCCGCATTCAGAGTACAAATAACGCACTATTTAGTTCCCCCTTTAATAATAACCTGTAACCCTAATACATTTTTCTCCCCGCTCGGATCCCTAGCCCTTCTAACAGTAAGACTAAATGCGAATTTCCATCCATCCTCGCCAATTCCAACTTATTATTGCTATAGTTTTAATATTAGACATAAAACAGATCATTCCTTCTAACTTTCAGATACGTACCCTTTCGTAGGTTGTAAATCTTCTCTTACACGCATTAGATTCCGGAAGGGCGAATGGAATAACCGTCATCACTGGAGCGGGAATCGATAAACCGGCTTTCATACCCATGACAGTAAGGGCATCGCATAGTTCATTTGCACTCCAATAACTGGTCGTTTACCTGTAATTATTATGAACAATGCTGACAACAATCAACCTACCTGTACAACTCCAAGGCACTTTAGTTCCTTTTTGTGTTAGTAATATACTCTTACTACATAATATCCTTTTCTCTGACCTGCTTCTTAGCGAGCCGCCGATGGTTAGTAATATACTCTTACTACATAATATCCCCGTTACTAATCTATCACCTGTGGTTTAGAGAAAGCTATCCCAATCCCTCACTTTTTTCCTTAATTAATAATAAACAAAGCTTTTTGGGGTACTATAGAAACCGTACCCCAAAAATGCGAGGAGGGATAATACTATCCAAGTTATCTTAACAAAGACTTGCCAAGTCTTATATATGGCTTTAAGTCTTCATTTTTCCCAAAAGGATTGCCGCTACCCCGATCCACCATGGGGATAGGGGCTTAATATAAATATAGGAAGTTGGGGCAACATGGTTTTAATAATTAAGGCGGTCTAGCCAATACTAAGAAGAGATATTATATTTTTTCCATAACCACCGTTAACGACTGACCGCCCAGGGCGCCTACATTAACCAGGCCTAATTTGGCTCCGGTCCTCTGTAGCCGGTAGATCATATTTACTGCCATTAACGTCCCAGTTGCTGCGCCGGGATGACCATAGGCCAGGCTGGAACCATCAACATTTATCCTGCCTTTGGCTTCTGGTCCTAGCAGGTCGCTTACGATTACTCCATAGGCCGCTGATGGCTCATGCAAGTCTAGGAAATCTACTTCATACAGTTTTTTCCCGGCCGCTTTTAATGCTTTTTGGATGGAATCCACAGTAGTTCTCTCCAGCAGGGTGGGATTACCTGCGGCTACGCCGAATCCCAGCACCCTGGCCAGGGGTTTGCATCCGCTGTCCTTGGCTTTGTCAGCTGTCAGCATAACCAGGGTGGCTGCTCCGTCAGCCAGGTTGGCGGTGTTTTTCTCTGTGGCGCTTCCCCACGGGTTTATGCTGGGTAAGCCCATCAGTTTTTCTAATGTAGCTAAGCCCGGGCCTTCATCTGTGGCAATGGTGACTTCTGTCTTTTTTACTTTCTTTACTACTGGCACTATAGCTTCTTGCATTAGCTCTTTCTTTGCTGCATCTACGGCCCGGGCGTGGCTGGCTGCAGTGTATTCATCTATGGTTTGCCTGCTTAATCCATAGTTTTTGGCTATGGTGTCTGCCAGGGTGGCTCTGGTTAATTCCCCATACAGGTCTTGTGGCTGGGCATTGGTTTCTATTTCTATTTTGGGATCATGGAAGCAATAGCTTGGAGGCCCGAATTGATATCGGGGATGGAATATATAGTGCTGGGCCATGCTGAAGCTTTCTACTCCGCTTACTGCTATGGCCTGGTATTCTTCTCCCGCCAGTTTGTTGAAACTGCTGATCATGGCCTGCAACCCGCCGGCGCAAAGTGTGTTTATGGTGAATCCGGCGGTGTCTTCGCTCAATCCGGCTAATAGCCAGCCGTGCCTGGCTACATTGGCCGGCAAGCTGCTCTGTAATCCCTGTCCGCCTATGCTGATCTCTATCTCTGATGAATCAAGGCCCGCTCGTTCAACTGCTGCTTTCATGGATTGGGCGATTAAGTCCTGGCTCCTTTGTTGTCCTAATTGCCCTCTGTATTTCCCTATTGGGGTCCTGGCTCCACTTACAATTACTACTTCTTTCATTTTTTGCTTCCCTCCTTTGCTGATGTTACTGTATCCGTTCGATGATTATGGCTGTACCTACTCCGCCGCCGCAGCATAAGGTGGCTAATCCGTATCTGCCCTGGGTCCTTTCCAATCCATGCAAGAGTTTGGTGGTTATTATGCAGCCGCTGGCTCCTAAGGGATGGCCTAGGGCTATGGCTCCACCCCACACGTTGACATGCTTATCTAACCATTCATCATCTACTCCCCAGTCTGCTTTCCATTCGCAGAATACTGCCAGGCTCTGGGCTGCAAAGGCTTCGTTCAGTTCAACAAAGTCCATGTCGGTTAGTTTTAACCCTGCTTTTTTCATGGCTACTGCGGTGGCCGGCACCGGACCCCGTCCCATTATGGTAGGATCAACTCCTGCGCTGCCGCAGCTTATTATTCTGGCTCTGGGTTTTACCCCTAATTCATCAGCTTTTTCTCTGGACATAAGGAGGGCAAAGGCGGCTCCATCATTTCTTCCCGATGAGCTTCCCGCCGTTATGGTCCCGTCTTTTTTGAACACGGGTTTTAGTTTGGCCAGATCTTCTATAGTAACATCTCGGCGGGGGAATTCATCTACTTCAAATATTCCTGTGCTTCCATCTGTTTTGGTATATTTTACTGGCACTATTTCGGCTTTGAAGTCCCCGTTGTCTATGGCTTTGACGGTTAATTGCTGGCTCCTTAAGGCAAAATGGTCCTGGGCTTCACGGGATATATTGTGCAATACCTGCAGGTTTTCGGCGGTTATGCCCATGGGTATATGGCCATACTTTTCTACCGGTGCTGCTCCCGGTCCCCCGGCTATTATGGAGTCATGCAGGATTACATCTTTGTTCCCAAAGGCATGGTTGTCGGCGTCGGATAAGAAGTATTCGCCACCGCTCATCCATTCAACTCCACCCGCCAGTATTACATCAGCAAATCCGTTTTTGATAAATTCGTAACCTTCCATCATGGCCAGCATTCCTGAGCCGCAGGCTACGGTCTCTGTAAAGGCCGGGGTTTCTTCAGGCAATCCGATCATCAGGGCTATGTTCCTTCCTGCATTGGCGCAGCTGGTATTCTGTTTTACCTGCCCCAGAATCAAGTAATCGTAGTCTTTTGCCTTGATTTTACTTTTGTTCCGGTCTACTACCGCTTTGGCCACCTGGCTGGCCAGGTCCCAAAACGGCAGGTCTCTCAGGGTGCCGCCGTGTCTTCCCACGGCACTGCGTGCCATATCCACTATTACTACTTCGCGCATCTGTTTTTACCTCCCTTGCCTAAACTGTTATCTACCTTGGTATTGGGGTTTTCTTTTTTCCAGAAATGCAGTCATACCCTCTTTTTGGTCTTCACTGGCAAATGCCAGAGAGAATAATGCATTCTCCATTGTTTCCGCACTATATATATCTACGTTGGCAGTATTTTGCAGAGCATATTTGGCCAACCCCAAGGCAACTGGACTGTGCTTGGCAAATGCTTGGGCCATCTTCAGAGTTTCTTCCATGAGTTTTTCGTCTGGTACTACTTTGTTTACAAGGTTTATTCTCAGCGCTTCTTCGGCAGAAATTATTTTGCCTGAGAATACCATCTCTTTGGCTTTGGCTATACCAACCAGTCGGGGTAGACGGGATAATCCGCCTCCTCCAGGGATAATTCCTATGTTAATTTCAGGTTGACCGAATCTGCCAGACTCTGCGGCTATCCTGATGTCACAGGCCATGGCCAATTCACATCCACCGCCTAAGCAATGACCCGCAATAGCTGCTATAATTGGTTTCCTGCATTTTTCCATTCTAAATGTTAGCTCCCATAGAGAAACTCTGTTGAATGTCTCTAGGGCTGAATTCTTAAGTAACGCTGCTATATCAGCACCTGCAGCAAATACCTGGGGACCGCCGGTGAGTATTATTACCCTTACTTCTGGGTCATTCTCCAATTTTACTATGGCCTCAAAGAGTTCTTGCCTTAACACAAAGTCTATGGCATTTTTCACTTGCGGCCGGTTTAAGGTTATTAGGCCAATTTTCTCTTCCGTTTTTATTTCAACAATAATAGTAGTGAATCCCGGTTTCGTTATTTGTGTTGGCTGTACGCTTGTGCTCGAAGGCTCAGTAATAATGGTGCTCGCTTCCATTTACCTCATCCTTTCGAAATTTAAAATTTAATATCGTTTCTGGGCTTTTTCTCTCCGGATGTGTAATCATACCAGCCTTTTCCGGTCTTGCGCCCTAAGTCCCCTGATACGACCAGTTTCTCCAGTGTCATGTTGGGACGCCATTTTACGTCTTTGTACCCTTCATAAAGGGTTTTAGCTACATTGAGGCCCAAATCCAGCCCTGTAAAGTCCATGAGTTCAAAGGGGCCCATGGGATGCCTTAATCCCAGTTTTAATGCTTTGTCTATGTCTTCGATACTGGCTACTCCTTCTTCCATGCAGGCAAAGGCTTCGTTCCGCAGGGCATTGTTGATGCGGTTGACCAAAAATCCCGGTACGTCTTTTACCCGCACGCTTTCTTTATCCAGCCGGGCTACTATTTCTTCCGTTACTTTGATGGTTTCTTCCGATGTTTTTATGCCCCTTATTACTTCCACCAGTTTCATTACCGGTACCGGGCTGAAGAAATGCATACCTATGAAACGGTCAGGACGGCTCACCGCGGCCGCCAGTGTGGAAATGGGTATGGATGAGGTGTTGGAAGCAAAGATTACTTCTGGACCGCATATACCATCCAGTTTGCCGAATATTTCTTTTTTGAGTTCCGGGTTTTCATATACTGCTTCAATGACAAAGTCTGCTTCTTTGCCATCTTCCAGGCTGGTGCTCAAGGCTATCCGATCCAGTATTATATCTTTGTGCCCAGCACTGATTTTTTCTTTTTTTACGCCCTTTTCCAGGTCTTTCTTAACGGTTGCCAAACCACGCTCTACGGCTTCCTTGTTTATATCGTTTAGAATTACCTGGTACCCTGCCTGAGCTGCTACCTCTGCAATCCCAGCCCCCATCATGCCCGCTCCGATTATCATTATTTTATTTATCCCCATAACATCAATCTCCTTTCCCTAACTAATGCATGTGGTAGTATATCATAGCTAATTGACACTATGGTAAAGTCATCATCTGGTGGTACTATCCACAGAAGCGCTTCTTCTCTTCGATTTGGCACAATCGTTCATGTTAACTACAGGTGTTTTTTCCTGCCAATTAGAAGGCTAATACTCAAAAGTTTTCTAGCAGCTAGACTTCTATGTTGCTGTCTGTCACCAGATCATAAATTCAGCTAGTCTTGGGATGTTCCTTGGCTCCCCCGATATCCTGATAATCCCCTTGCACACCAGTATAAGGGGGTGGGGATAAGTTCCACCCCCAGCACTGTACGAGCTTTTATTATAGACCTCCTGAACAATTCTTAAAAAATCCAATTGTGATTCTATCGAACGTTCGTTATTGACACCTTATTCCATATTATGCAGAGCTGTCAATTATTAGTAACTGTTAAAAATGAAGTAAATAAGCATTTAAGGTATCAAATGTATTTAAATGAGTTTATTTCAGCCAAAATGATTGTTTACCACAACAAGCCTGTAATGTTAATATTTAACTATATCGAACGTTCGTTATAAATTATATGAAAGGGGGACCATTATCCACTTTAAAGGATTAAAAGGTCGTTATATTCATTTGAGAATAGGAGTGACTAAGAATGAATCAACAGAAAAACCTAGCATTTTGGGAAGATTTTATTATTGGAGACAAACGCGTAACCCCGGGTAGAACAATAACAGAAGCAGATATTGTAAATTTTGCCGGCTTTACTGGTAGCTATGATCAGGAACATGTTGATCAAGAATTTGCAAAAAATTCGGTATTTGGCGAAAGGATCGGTCATGGCTTGATTAACTTGTGTGTAGCTGAAGGACTCAGATCAAGAATAATATGGTACAACAATGATGCAGCCAGAGGAGCCACTTTGATAGCGTTTTTAGGGCTTGACAAGCTGTCCTATCCCAATCCTATAAGGATTAATGATACTCTCCGCTGTGAAATCGAAGTACTTAGTAAACGTGAAACACAAAAGGAAGATAGGGGTATTGTTGTTTTTCAGGATAGAGTAATTAATCAACGCGGAGAAATAACTATGCAATGCCAAAGAACCGTTATGTATCGGCGGCGCCCAAAGGCTTAGCGAAATAAGTGGGTATGATCATGTTGGAAACTATTAAGATCAACAAGATAGACGAGAAAATTGCGGAAATATGGCTGAACCGGCCGCAAGTTCTTAATGCTGTCAACGTACAATTAGCCCACGATTTTGTGCAAGCCTTAGAAATGGTAATAAGTGACACAAATTTACGGGTTGTATTAATCAGGGGTGAAGGCACGTCTTTTTGCGCAGGTGCTGATCTTAAAGAAATGTCAGTGGGTATTCCCCGAAATATACACTTTGAAAAAGTTCAAAATCTACAATCAATAACAAAAAAAATGGTAAGCAGCAATAAAATATTCATCTCGGTAGTCCATGGGTATGCAATAGGTATAGGTGTTGAAATCATACTAGCCACTGACTTGGTTATTTGCGATGAAAATTCCATTTTTAGGTTTCCTGAAGTGGAAATTGATGCAACCGTCACAGGCGGCGGACACAAATTATTGCTCTCTCGGGTAGGAATGCTTAAAGCAAAGGAGTTAATTTTCCTGGGTATTCCTTTATCTGGTAAACAAGCAGAAAAGGTCGGCTTGGTAAACAAGGCTGTTTTAAAAGATGTTTTTAATGAAGTTGTACTGGATATTGCAAAACAATTAAAAGAAAAGCCCGTTCAGGGAATTTCAGCGGCTAAAGAGTCCCTACAATTTGCAGAGAATTCCACCCTTGCCAGTGTAATTGATCATGAAGTCATCAGTGCACTAACCAGTGCTGAAAAGGGACAACGCACCAGTATCGTCAAAGAAAAGATGGAAAAAGCATAGATTATTGTTGTTTTTATCCTCAACTGGCAACGTATTTCGTTTGAACAGACCCCTACATCAATGCGAACTATAATTTTATAAATTCGGGCAGCAATGTAACTAAATCACTTTAAGAAGGAGTGAAGGATATGAAATATGAGCGACTTCTTAGACCTCGTGGAATTGCCGTTATTGGTGCAACTCAAAAACAAGACGCGTACGGATATAGGGTACCATCATATCTATTAAAGCATGGATATACAGGGGAAATATACCCCATAAATCCAAAGTATGAAGAAATACTGGGGTTAAAGTGTTACGGAAGTATTGCTGAAGTTCCAGGACCACTTGATGCGGCTGTTGTTCTTACTTCGGGTCCCAAAACTGTTGCAGCTGTGTCCGATTTGGCTGAGAAGGGGGCGGTCGTTGCAGTAATTCCCGGCGATGTCCTTGATGCCGAACTGGGCAAACAAGTGCGTGAAATAGTAGATCGAACCGGGATACGCATAGTTGGCCCTAACTGTGTGGGCGTGGCCAATTTCCACTATCACTCCATCCTTTCTATTTGCAGCACACTGCGTATACCAGCCGAAGCGATAAAACCCGGTGGAGTAGGAATTATATCGCAAAGTGGCGGCATACTTGGTACAGCCTTAGATAGAGCAACCATCCACGGTATCGGAATAAGCATGATAGCATCTGCCGGACCCGAACTAGACATGGATATATCAGATTATATTGATGTAATGATAGAAGATCCAAATACCAAAGCGATAAGCCTTTATGTGGAGACAATACGAAAACCCGCCAAATTTTTCGAGGCAGCAAGAAGAGCAGTCTCAATTGGCAAGCCGGTTGCAGTTTTAAAAGGAGGCCGCACCGATGAGGGGTCTAAATCTGCAGAATCACATAGCGGACGTTTAGCCGGCGATTATAAGTTAATCCAAGCATTATTCAAAAAATACGGCATTATTGAATTAACCCATATGGATGATCTATTCTTTGTACCTGATACTCTAATACGGGTTAAGCCCTCGCAAGGCGGGGTAGCTGTGGTTTCCCTTTCCGGCGGAACTGCCACTCATGTAGCTGATGTTCTGGCAGAAGCAGGTGTTCCCCTATCACCTCTAACAGAGGAAACGAAAGAAAAGCTTGCTGCTATTTCGGGCCCCCACGGAACATATAATCCACTCGATGCAGATGACGTTCGCGGTCCAGGCGGAGGGCCTACTAATATGCACGATTCATTATTGGTACTTGATAATGATCCGACGGTAGGCACATTGGTTTTTGCCGATACAATGATGATGCCCACTAAAAGACTTGCCCAGGAGGTTGTAAGAGCCTCTGAAAAAGCCAAAAAACCCATAGTTGTTTGCTGGCCTGTAGGCGACGCAGCTAATGATGGATATGAAGTCCTTCTAGAGGCATCTATACCCTCTTTTAAAGACTGCCAGCGATTTGCCGCTTCCATGAGAGCTGTATTTGAATGGCTCTCTATTCAGTCTTCAATAAGTGAGACGGCAACGACCAGTGAAAACATAGTCCATAAACAAGAAGTCAGCACTATCCTATCAGACTCAACAGGCGGCAGTTTGGATGAAAAAACGTCCAAGTATGTAATGTCACAATACGGAATTCCTGTGGTGCCTGAATTTCTTGCACTAAGTCCCGAAGAAGCCGTTGATGCAGCAGAGCGGTTAGGTTATCCTGTGGTCCTAAAAATAGTGTCTCCTGATGTTCCCCACAAAACGGAGGCAGGCGGGGTCAAATTAGGACTGACAAATGCGGAAGCAGTAAAAGAAGCCTATCAAGTTATATACTCTTCAGTCCGCGCCTATAATCCAACTGCTAAAATCGAAGGTGTTTTAGTAGGAAAAATGATCAACAACGGTGTCGAACTATTGGCAGGTATAAAGAACGACCCTGATTTGGGGTTGTTTTTGATTTTCGGAGCAGGTGGGATTTATACGGAGTTGCTTGGTGGAGTAAGTATAGTAGCCGCACCGGTTACGTTAGAGGAAACCCTAGATCTTATTACCAGTAGTAAAGTGTATCCATTATTACAGGGTTACCGGGGAAAAACAGGGGCTAATATTCAGGCCATCGCCGAAGCTTTAGTATCCTTGAGCAATATGGCTATTGCCCTGGGCGATCGCCTTGCTGAAGTAGATATTAACCCATTAATGGCATTGCCAGACGGTGTCGTAGCTCTTGACGGTTTGATTGTACTAAGAGATGAAACAAAAGATAAAGGATAGCAACTCTGTTGATATGTAAGGTCACTTTTGACGGAAATATAACCTCAAATACATTTAATGTGGAGGCGTATCCTATGACGGAAGTTAATAACAATTACTCGGTTAACACCCCAGATTACAAAGCGATATTTTCCGGTTCCATCGGTAATATAGTCGAATGGGTGGATTAGTCTATATATGGTTTGGCTGCGCCCTTTCTCTCCCATGCATTCTTTCCGGAGGGCGACCCGACGGTTGCATTAATACAAACCTACGCCTTATTTGCCATAGGTTTCCTAATCCGCCCCGTTGGAGCTATGATTCTTGGGCCAATGGGCGATAAGCACGGTCGTAATAAGATATTGGCCCTATCCATAGTCCTAATGGCCTTGGGAACTGGTTTAATAGGATTTGTTCCCACCTATGAGAGAATAGGCATTTTGGCTCCTATCATAGTACTTTTGCTACGTTTAGTTCAAGGTTTTGCTGCTGGCGGAGAATGGGGAGCAGCTACTGCTTTTCTGTACGAATTTGCCCCAGCAGACAAAAAGGCCTTTTTTGGTAGCTTCCGACCTACTGGTACGGGATTAGGCTTTTTCCTCGGCAGCTTTATCATGAGTCTTACCGTAACTTTGATGGACCCTGATTTCTTATATTCCTTTGGTTGGAGATTTCCCTTTTTCCTTGCTCTTGTTCTTGGAGGTGTAGGGCTCTATATCCGGCTCCAGGTTGATGAAACTCCTGTATTTAAAGAAGCACTGGCAAAAAATGATATTGCCGAAAAGCCGTTGACCGAAATGTTCGAGTTGAGTAAGAAGGCCATTGCAGTTATGTTTGCAATGGTTTTGATATGGAATGCTGTATATTATATCATTTTTACGTATATGCCCACATATTTAAAAGTGACCCTCAATGTATCACAGGCTACAGCAATGCAGACAAACACTATTGTTACTGCATTTTACACCTGTTTAATCCCTTTGATTGGATGGCTCAGCGATAGATATAGCAAAAAGATGTTTTTGATGATTTCCTGTCTCGGATTTGTTATTGTAGGCATTCCGGCCTATATGCTACTGGATCCTACCAGTTATTTGAATTTATTGGTGATCCAATTGCTACTGGTGACTTTTATGGCTTTTTTCTCCGGCCCGGCTACTGCGGTTATTTCCGAATTATTCCCAGCCCGTGTACGGAATACTGCAGTTTCCGTAACCTATACGTTTAACGTTGCATTATTCGGCGGAACAGCTCCGATGGTTTGCGTATGGTTGACAAGCGTGACGGGTAACCCCATTGCTCCTGCTTTTTATATGGTCTTCTGTTCGCTAATCAGTCTGTGGGGCGTTCTGCAAATTAAAGAGAAAAACGGGGTTCTGCAAGTCGTAGAAAAAAAAGTAAGTTAAAGACAAAGCTTATCCCATTAATAAGCAGGCCAATGTTTTCATTGACCTGCTTATATTTACTTGTACCATTCAGCGTTCACCTCTGTCAAAAGAGGCTGAAGCCAGATGTTGTGGCCAGTAATAGTGTGTTGCCCGGCTTAGTCCGTTTCACAGCACTCCATTGCTGATTATCTACTTTATCCTCAATATTTGGATCTCTTTGCCATAATCCTCCTGGAGACCCCTTTAATTGCATTTTTTCCAAAATTTATTGTGAGTTTTTGTTTTTGGCTTAATCGCTTTTATCCCTTTGGTTATAGGAGCCATTTGGCTAAATATAACCGCTATTATCAGACCATTGGGTTCTCTGCCAAGGTTTGACCATGAGAAATGCTATTCAAAGGATCTCCAATCATCGCTCTTCGCACTATAATTGTGAAGATTTTATCATATATTTTTGAAGGATTTTTGATAACTTGAGAATAATAACATCTTATATGTTAGCAAGTAACAATAATGCGAAGGCTTAATCCGCGAATAAATGGTAAATAGATTCCTCCCACGACAAAATAAGGGCAGTCATATAGTATTAATCTCCCAATAGAAATCTTGCATTAGACAACTCGGCTTGCGTGGCAGGGCTTCACCTAAGATGAACGGGTATGATGTATCCTAGATGTTCTATCCCTTTCGAAAAAGTTATTCTTATGGTTTATTAAAGCTTGGCGAAGGGAATGAGTTTTTTACATGGAAAGAATTAAATTTATAGATATGCATGTCCATCCAATGACCCTCAAGTATTACAAAGCTATGAAAGAGGAACGTAATGATGAACTTGAAAAATATCTGGGATACGAAAAGGGTCTGATACTTAAAAAAGATATCCACCAGATTGTTAGTGAATATACCAGTGACGATCAATTTTATCCAGAAAAAATAGTCCTTTTGGGATGGAATACCGGCCATACGTATGGTGGCATAAAATTTCGTAACGAAGAACTGGCACAAATGGTCGCCATTTATCCAGACAAACTTATTGGGTTTTGCCAGATCAATCCTAATGAAGGTATAGAAGAATCAATTGCAGAATTAGAGTATTGTATCAAAGAGCTTAAATTGAGTGGTCTAAAGCTGCACCCAATTCTTCAGGATTTCTTCCCCAATGACAAAAAGATGTACCCTATTTATGAAGCATGCGTAGCAATGGATATACCTATTACGTTCCACACTGGCTACGAGGGCCTGGGGACCGGTATTCCGGGGGGAGATGGAATACACTTGAAATATGGCAATCCTATATATATCGATGATGTAGCAGCTGATTTTCCCAAGTTACGCATTTGCATGGCACATCCCTCTTGGCCATGGGCAGATATCGGTATTGCCGTGGTTCAAAATAAAAAAAATGTTTTTATGGATATCTCTGGAATGAGACCAAGGTATTTTCCCGATGCCATTAAGAAATACCTGCATATTAAAAGTTTTGTGAGAAAGGTCATGTTTGGTACGGACTATCCTTTTTTTTGCGTTTCTCAACATATAAATGACCTAAAATTCCTCAGACTCAAGCCTGAGCATATTAACCACATATTATACGACAATGCGTTTGGATTTTTACGGTTATAATATAGCATATATTGGGAAAGTAATTTTCGGAGCATCTATCATGACTGTCGATTTATGTTTTATGTAGTATAATCTTGTTTGGGAGATAGGTTTTGCTATTTTAACTGAAAGGAAGATCACCTCATGTTTCATCCCTTTGATGAAATACCAACAACAATAAAGAATAGCGAGCTAATAATTAAGAGAAGACAGGAAATTGCAAATGCAGCGCTAAAAATTTTCTCACAAAAAGGTTATTATAATACGACTATACGCGACATAGCCAAGGAGGTTAATCTTGGTATAGGCGGTATTTATGCCTACATCAGTACCAAAGAAGATATATTAAGAATAATTTTTGATAATTACTTGCATAAGCTTCTTGAGGAGTTGGAAGCTGTTGATTCTTCACTTTCACATACAGATAATTTAATTAATAAATGTCGCAAATTTTTTAGTATGAATGAAAAGAATGCCGAAACCATTAGATTAATGTATAGTGAGCTTCGTTTTGTCCAAAAAGATCTTATTTATTATCTTTTTGATTATAGTAATCGGATTATTCAAGTTTTCGAAAAGATAATTATACTAGGACAGCAAAATGGTGAGTTTAATAGAAATATAGACCCAAGGACCGTTGCTTTTGACATAATGACGTTTGGCAACATGTGGTGCTTTTACAAGTCTTTCTTTAAAGGGAAGTCCTGGGAAGAATACAGCAACTCACATATAAACAATATCCTTATTCTCCTTGGTGCCAATCGTTCATGATTGCCCCACTCTCTATGACCCAAACTCGCGCAAGCATGATGCTTTATTCAAGCGCCGGAAGGTAAGGCGGGCTGAGTTGCGTACAAAACTAAACAATAACATCCCTGCTATCATCCGCAACATCCCTCAATCAGCGGACTGGAGACCGGCTGACCAGCGGGATAAAGCATCATGTTTGCCCCACTCTCTATGACTCACACTCGCGCAAGCATGATGCTTTATTCAAGCGCCGGAAGGTAAGGCGGGCTGAGTTGCGTACAAAACTAAACAATAACATCCCTGCTATCATCCGCAATATCCCTCAATCCGTAAACAGGAGACCGGCTGACCAGCGGGATAAAGCATCATAATTGCCCCACTCTCTTTTTTGTGAAATATTCAAACGCAAGCCCCTATTCTTTTTAGGGAATAGGGGCTCTATATAGGGAGGAGGAATTGGATGTTCCGTTGGCTCTCAAACGTGTTTCTAAATCTTTTAAGACCTTAAATAGGTCTATAGCTTGGTCCTACATCCTTTCCATAACCACCGTTAACGACTGACCGCCCAGGGCGCCTACATTAACCAGGCCTAATTTGGCTCCGGTCCTCTGCAGCCGGTAGATCATATTTACTGCCATTAACGTCCCAGTTGCTGCGCCGGGATGACCATAGGCCAGGCTGGAACCATCAACATTTATCCTGCCTTTGGCTTCTGGTCCTAGCAGGTCGCTTACGATTACTCCATAGGCCGCTGATGGCTCATGCAAGTCTAGGAAATCTACTTCATACAGTTTTTTCCCGGCCGCTTTTAATGCTTTTTGGATGGAATCCACAGTAGTTCTCTCCAGCAGGGTGGGATTACCTGCGGCTACGCCGAATCCCAGCACCCTGGCCAGGGGTTTGCATCCGCTGTCCTTGGCTTTGTCAGCTGTCAGCATAACCAGGGTGGCTGCTCCGTCAGCCAGGTTGGCGGTGTTTTTCTCTGTGGCGCTTCCCCACGGGTTTATGCTGGGTAAGCCCATCAGTTTTTCTAATGTAGCTAAGCCCGGGCCTTCATCTGTGGCAATGGTGACTTCTGTCTTTTTTACTTTCTTTACTACTGGCACTATAGCTTCTTGCATTAGCTCTTTCTTTGCTGCATCTACGGCCCGGGCGTGGCTGGCTGCAGTGTATTCATCTATGGTTTGCCTGCTTAATCCATAGTTTTTGGCTATGGTGTCTGCCAGGGTGGCTCTGGTTAATTCCCCATACAGGTCTTGTGGCTGGGCATTGGTTTCTATTTCTATTTTGGGATCATGGAAGCAATAGCTTGGAGGCCCGAATTGATATCGGGGATGGAATATATAGTGCTGGGCCATGCTGAAGCTTTCTACTCCGCTTACTGCTATGGCCTGGTATTCTTCTCCCGCCAGTTTGTTGAAACTGCTGATCATGGCCTGCAACCCGCCGGCGCAAAGTGTGTTTATGGTGAATCCGGCGGTGTCTTCGCTCAATCCGGCTAATAGCCAGCCGTGCCTGGCTACATTGGCCGGCAAGCTGCTCTGTAATCCCTGTCCGCCTATGCTGATCTCTATCTCTGATGAATCAAGGCCCGCTCGTTCAACTGCTGCTTTCATGGATTGGGCGATTAAGTCCTGGCTCCTTTGTTGTCCTAATTGCCCTCTGTATTTCCCTATTGGGGTCCTGGCTCCACTTACAATTACTACTTCTTTCATTTTTTGCTTCCCTCCTTTGCTGATGTTACTGTATCCGTTCGATGATTATGGCTGTACCTACTCCGCCGCCGCAGCATAAGGTGGCTAATCCGTATCTGCCCTGGGTCCTTTCCAATCCATGCAAGAGTTTGGTGGTTATTATGCAGCCGCTGGCTCCTAAGGGATGGCCTAGGGCTATGGCTCCACCCCACACGTTGACATGCTTATCTAACCATTCATCATCTACTCCCCAGTCTGCTTTCCATTCGCAGAATACTGCCAGGCTCTGGGCTGCAAAGGCTTCGTTCAGTTCAACAAAGTCCATGTCGGTTAGTTTTAACCCTGCTTTTTTCATGGCTACTGCGGTGGCCGGCACCGGACCCCGTCCCATTATGGTAGGATCAACTCCTGCGCTGCCGCAGCTTATTATTCTGGCTCTGGGTTTTACCCCTAATTCATCAGCTTTTTCTCTGGACATAAGGAGGGCAAAGGCGGCTCCATCATTTCTTCCCGATGAGCTTCCCGCCGTTATGGTCCCGTCTTTTTTGAACACGGGTTTTAGTTTGGCCAGATCTTCTATAGTAACATCTCGGCGGGGGAATTCATCTACTTCAAATATTCCTGTGCTTC
This sequence comes from Syntrophomonadaceae bacterium, assembly GCA_050949885.1. GTDB lineage: Bacteria > Bacillota > Syntrophomonadia > Syntrophomonadales > Syntrophomonadaceae > JBMNGO01. The sequence continues at coordinate 212,255 of JBMNGO010000008.1, forward strand.
CATCTGTTTTGGTATATTTTACTGGCACTATTTCGGCTTTGAAGTCCCCGTTGTCTATGGCTTTGACGGTTAATTGCTGGCTCCTTAAGGCAAAATGGTCCTGGGCTTCACGGGATATATTGTGCAATACCTGCAGGTTTTCGGCGGTTATGCCCATGGGTATATGGCCATACTTTTCTACCGGTGCTGCTCCCGGTCCCCCGGCTATTATGGAGTCATGCAGGATTACATCTTTGTTCCCAAAGGCATGGTTGTCGGCGTCGGATAAGAAGTATTCGCCACCGCTCATCCATTCAACTCCACCCGCCAGTATTACATCAGCAAATCCGTTTTTGATAAATTCGTAACCTTCCATCATGGCCAGCATTCCTGAGCCGCAGGCTACGGTCTCTGTAAAGGCCGGGGTTTCTTCAGGCAATCCGATCATCAGGGCTATGTTCCTTCCTGCATTGGCGCAGCTGGTATTCTGTTTTACCTGCCCCAGAATCAAGTAATCGTAGTCTTTTGCCTTGATTTTACTTTTGTTCCGGTCTACTACCGCTTTGGCCACCTGGCTGGCCAGGTCCCAAAACGGCAGGTCTCTCAGGGTGCCGCCGTGTCTTCCCACGGCACTGCGTGCCATATCCACTATTACTACTTCGCGCATCTGTTTTTACCTCCCGTCCCCATTTGGGTTATTTTTTTACCAGCGGTCTTAAAGTTTGATATCGGTTCTGGGTTTCTTTTCTCCGGATGTGTAATCATACCAGCCTTTTCCGCTCTTGCGTCCTAAGTCCCCTGATACGACCAGTTTCTCCAGTGTCATGTTGGGACGCCATTTTGCGTCTTTGTACCCTTCATAAAGGGTTTTGGCTACGTTGAGGCCCAAATCCAGTCCTGTAAAGTCCATGAGTTCAAAGGGGCCCATGGGATGCCTTAATCCCAGTTTTAATGCTTTGTCTATGTCTTCGATACTGGCTACTCCTTCTTCCATGCAGGCAAAGGCTTCGTTCCGCAAGGCATTGTTGATACGGTTGACCAAAAATCCCGGTACGTCTTTTACCCGCACGCTTTCTTTATCCAGCCGGGCTACTATTTCTTCCGTTACTTTGATGGTTTCTTCCGATGTTTTTATGCCCCTTATTACTTCCACCAGTTTCATTACCGGTACCGGGCTGAAGAAATGCATACCTATGAAACGGTCAGGGCGGTTCACCGCGGCCGCCAGTGTGGAAATGGGTATGGATGAGGTGTTGGAAGCAAAGATTACTTCTGGACCGCATATACCATCCAGTTTGCCGAATATTTCTTTTTTGAGTTCCGGGTTTTCATATACTGCTTCAATGACAAAGTCTGCTTCTTTGCCATCTTCCAGGCTTGTGCTCAAGGTTATCCGACCCAATATGAGGTCTTTTTGTTCAGCAGTTATTTTTTCTTTCTTAACACTCTTTTCCAGATTTTTTTTAACAGTTCCCAAACCGCGCTCTACGGCTTCCTGATTCACGTCATTTAAAATTACCTGGTACCCTGCCTGAGCTGCTACCTGGGCAATTCCAGCCCCCATCATGCCCGCTCCGACTATCATTATTTTTGTGACTTGCACTACATAACACCCCCTGATAAAGTCTATTATTTTGCCGTATCTTATGCTTCATCATCTACTATAGGGAGATTAGTTTCTTTAAGGTTATTGCGAATAATAAAGAACAACATTACTGCGGCGATGGCTAATATTCCAGCAGAAATTGGCTCGGTAACAAAAACCGATGGATTTGCTCCCACCAGAGCCCGCCGGAAATTGGATTCAATAATGGGGCCTAAGATAAATCCCAATACAATGGGTGGCATACTAATGTCGAATTTGGATAATATGTAACCCAGAATGCCTACAACTATCATCATCTTTACATCGAACAAGGAGTTGTTTGATGCATAACTTCCTGCCACGCACAGAACAATAATTATGGGCATTAATATGTAGTTGGGAACCTTCATAATGTACGGAAAGGTTTTGGCTCCAGCTACTCCCACAAAGAGCATAAACACATTGGCCCAAATCAGTATCCAAAGAATGGAAGCAATAATATCATAGTTGGTAGCCAACAACATGGGACCCGGGGTTAAGCCCTGGATCATCAATGCCCCCAGCATAACCGCGGTAATGGAATCACCGGGAATTCCTAATGTCAATAAGGGAATCATGGCTCCGCCGGGTACAGCATTATTGGAAGATTCACAGGCGATAATTCCTTCTGCCGACCCTTTTCCGAACTCTTCAGGATGTTTAGAGTTGCGGCGCGCTTCCGTATAGCTCATCCAGGAGGCTATGGTGGGCCCAATACCGGGAAGAATTCCAATCCCGATGCCGATTAATATACTTCTGACCAGAGTCCACTTGGCAACAATAAAATCGCGGACTTTAGGCAGAGCAGTATCCACCTTTAAAACTTTACCGACTACACCCAATTTGCCAAACTGACTCAAGACTTCCGGAATGGCAAATAGTCCTACCAAAGCCGGAATCAGTGCAATACCACCCATCATATCTACGTGGCCCATCGTAAACCTAGGAGTTCCGATAATTGGATCCATCCCAATCACTCCCAGCAGCATACCAATGGTAGCTCCTATCAAACCCTTGAGGATGGAGTTGCCGGAAATACCTGCAACGCACAACAGGCCCAATATCCCTAAACTAAAGTATTCAGCAGCCCCGAACTTCAATGCCACTGTTCCCAACAAAGGCGCAATAAAGAGCAACGCAAAGGCTGATACAATTCCTCCAATAAAGGAGGATATAATGGATAACCCCAAAGCCAATCCGGCTTTGCCCTGCAAGGCCATGGGATAACCATCCAATGCTGTGGCAGCATTCCCCGGCGCGCCTGGAGTTTTTAACAAGATGGCAGGTATACTTCCTGCGTAAAACCCCCCACAATAAATACCAATTAGAAATCCAAAAGCGGTTTCAAATGACATCAAAAAAGTTATGGGGGTAAAAATGGCCACTGCCGTTAAAGCAGTCAGTCCGGGTATAGCTCCAAAAATTACCCCAACCATTACTCCCAGAAAGATCCAGGCTAGGGTTAAAGGTGTGGCAACCTGAATAAAAACCTCTGGAATAGTACTTAAAACATCGAGTAACATTCTATCCCCCCTAAATTGTTTCAATAACAAGGCGGGAATTCCGATCCGCAACAAGGCGGGAATTCCGATCCGCACCCATCTGGAACCTGTATTCGGCTACGGCAGCATTACCTGCAATACATTTACAAATAGATAATACAAACCGAAAGCTACGACTACTGGTAGCACTACCAGATGCTGCACTTTGCGTTTTCCTACCGATAGCATCACCAGTACCAAAAATGCAATGGTACCAATCTTAAATCCAACTAAACCCAAAGAAAAACAATATAAAACAGATAGAACTGCCGTAACGAATATCTGCTTGTTATTGAAAGTCGGCAGTGGGATCTTTTGGCTTCTTTTCATTGAATCATATATAAGCTTGACTGCACATATAGCCAAAACTGTAAAGAGAAGGGTCGGGAAAAACCCCGGACCATATTGGCTAACGGAAGTACTGGAATCCTGAGTACCCGCATAAAACATTCCGGCTATAGAGAAGACCAAGAGTCCCGTTCCTAAAGCAAAATCCCGGTCAGCCATCATCTCACCTCCAATAAAGGGATATAGGCAAAGGCCTATATCCCCTGCTGTTCTAGTTAGCCTTTAACCCTAACTTGGCACTATATTCTTCATTAAAAGCAGCATATTCTTCTATACATTTAGCAAACTCTTCCGAACCCATGGGGCCTGCAATCAAAGACAGCTTATGCCAGGCATCTACCACAGCGGGATCTTTGGCTGCTTCCAGGAAGGCCGCCTCTAATATTTTGATTACCTCCGCCGGGGTCCCTTTGGGAGCCTGAATGCCGTACCATACGCTGGTGACAAAATCGTAACCCTGTTCCTTAAAGGTAGGTTCATTAGGCATATATGTGGTTTCCCTTTCTTCCGCGGTTACTCCCAAAATTTTCACCGTATCATTTTGGAACTGGGCGTAGATTTCTGCAACGCCAACACAGGTAACATCTACTTTGTCACCAAGTAAGGCCGCTACTGCCGGCGCAGCTCCATCATAGGGAACGTGATTTATGCTTGCACCCACCTTATCCGCAAAAGCAGCTACAGCAATATGGTGGCTGGTTCCAGCACCGGGAGTGCTAAATTTTACTTTGCCGGGGTTCGCTTTCATATACTCTACCAGTTCGTCAAGGTTATTGATGCTGGAGTCCTTTTTAACTGCAAAGACAACGGGGATATTGGTGTTTCTTACCACTGGAATCAAATCCCCCACAGAATATCCGGGGTTTGAGGTGAAAGGCAGAAGGGTAATTGGACCGCTGGAGCCGTTCAATAGAGTATAGCCGTCCGGATTAGCCCTGGCTACTTCAGCTGCACCTACTGCACCGCCGCCGCCGGGACGGTTAACAACAACAATCGGTTGTCCCAGTATTTTGCTGGCAGCATCTGCCAAGGGTCTTGCACTAAGATCTGATGCGCCACCTGCAGAGTAGGGTACAATTAAGGTAATTGGCTTGGTGGGGAAATCAACCTTGGTTGGCTCCTCATTGCCGGCAGTTTGTCCTTCATCGGCCGGTTTTTCAGTACCACCGCACCCACATACAAATACCGTCATAATCAGTACAATCAGTAATAGGCCAATCGACTTCCTTGCTTTTTTACTCATCTCTTTACCTCCCCTTTATTAACATGAGACGGACGTTCGGTTCTATGTACTTTCACCCCCTTCTTTGGTCAAAGAAAACCAGCCTCCATGGAGTACAGAAAGCTTGACCTTAGCTGAGCTTACTGGTCCTAGTCCAAAGATTAAGTTTTTTGGCTTCCTTGACTAATTCATCCCTAAATTCAGGAGCAGCCAGTGAGATTATCATTTCTGCTCTGTCCCACATGGATTTACCTTTAAGGTTAACCTTGCCATATTCCGTTACCAAGTAATTTACACACGGGCGAGGAGTGGTAACTACTGCCCCTGGGGTTAAGATCGGTTTTATCCTTGATACAACTTCTCCATTGGATTTTTCATATCGAGAATTTAAGCAAATAAAAGATTTGCCCTCTTTGGCATAATAAGCGCCGATGGCAAATTCCAGTTGGCCACCCGATCCGCTGATAAGTCGAGTCCCTACTGACTCAGAACAAACCTGACCGGTTAAATCAACTTCGATACAATTATTTATGGAAACTGCCCGGTCATTCTGCATAATAATAGCGGGGTGATTAGTGTAGGAACAGGGGTACATAGCGAGCATAGGATTATTGTCAATAAATTCATATACTTCCTCTGAACCCAGAGCAAATGTATATACTATCTTACCTTTATCAATGTTTTTTCGTCGGCACGTTACTTTGCCGGCCAGAGTCATTTCCAGCATGGCGGTATTAAACATCTCGGTGTGAATACCTAGATCCTTTAAATCAGACTGGGCAATCATACTGCCAATCAGATTGGGCATAGCTCCAATCCCCAGTTGAATACAAGCTCCGTCCCGGATTTCTTCCACAATATAATTAGCGATCCTTTGGTCGGCTTCATCAGGTGCGGGACTACTCAGAACCTCTGGCTTAAGGCTGGCCCGGGGATCCTCAACAATGTAGTCAACTTCCGAAATATGAACAGCTTCATCCCGTCCGCCTAAACACCTGGGCAGTTTGTCATTGACTTCCACCACAACTGTCTTAGCCACATCGCAGCAGGTTTTTAAAAAGGTACCTACCGGCCCAAAATTAAAATAACCGTGCTCATCCATAGGGCATACTGCCAGCATTGTCACATCTACCTGGCGGTAACCTCTCTCCATCCATTCTGAATTCTGGCCCAACATTGATGGAATATAAGTTCCAAAACCCTCTTCCACAAATTTCCTTTCCTGGGTACTACAATGACCGCTCAAATACCTAAAATGTTCTCCTGAGCGGTCTGCTTCAAATATTTTAAAAGGCCTGTAACAAGTTGAACTATGTACCATAACATCAAATAGCTCATCTTTCCGTTTGGCCAATTCCTCATCTATTGCTACTGGTTTTGATTGCCCGTATCCAAATTCCAGCCAGTCCCCGGACTTTACCAATCTGGCAGCTTGTTCAGCCGTAATCAGTTTCTCTTTATATTCTGACAAATAATCCTTCATTATCAGCGTTTCCCTCCTAAAGCAGTAATACAACTAATGAATTTTCCAATAAGTCCAATAATACTTACTATGATAGAGGTTTAAAATAATCCGTTCTGCTATAATAAGGATGATAATTGTTTTGCCAACCTTAGATGTTCAGCCGAACTCTCAGGTTGGTTTTTTATAAGCCTATCCACCTCCTGCCTAAATAACGCTCCTCCCGATTGTTCCATTGGTTAACACAATGTTTTATCTAATGGTACGTTTTTGTTAATTGTACTCCTTGTTACAGATATCTGGCAAAAACGATTTTTAGGTTCATTTGCAATTTGGGGCATATTATGTAACCATTCCTTTAAATTTCTTTTAAATACTGGCGATTTGTTATAATTCTATATTTTTAGTAAATAGTTTGGAATATATTTACTGACCTATTTACCCTTTTTTTATTAATAAGCAGTGGCGTATTAAATAAACCCATTATTAATAATTATTAATAACCATTTTAGGGGAGATTTGTATTTTTACTGTTGACAAAAGACTAAGGATAAAATAAAGTTAGAAAGGGAAAATGGGGTGAAATTGTGGAAAGCGATAAAAAAGAAAGCTTTGCGGTTAGAACCCTAGAGCGGGGTACTGCTATTCTAGACGTTTTTATCCAGGAGAGAAGACCGCTTAGCGTAGCTGAGTTACATAGAATATTAAACCTCTCTCGATCAACTGTCTGGAGATTGGTAAAAGTCTTGGAAACGAATAAGTTTTTGGTTAAAAAGACTCATTCTGAACAGTACTGGCTCGGTTCCAAGGTGTTACAGTTGGCTGCTGTTTTTTCTGAACAATCAGAAATTTCTGCTCTGGCAACCCCCATTCTACTCGATCTCAGAAATAGTACCAGGGAAACGGTACATTTGAATATCAGGGAAGAAAATGAACGTGTTTGCATATACTGTCTGGAAGGGTTTGAGCCGATACGTTCCGGCAATCAAGAAGGTCAGCGATCGCCTCTTCACCTGGGAGCATCAGCCAAGGTGCTGCTAGCAGGAATGGATGACAATTCTATTAAGAAGTATATAGACGATAAACATATGGACAGTTCCACAGCATCAGCCGTCTTGCGAGAAGTTGAGCAAATCAGACAACTGGGCTATTCTGCTTCCAGACAAGAACGTATTCCTGAAATGGTAGCCATTAGCGCACCGGTTAAAAATCCGGCGGGCCAAACGGTGGCGGCATTATCCCTCACAGGACCCATTACCCGGGAAAAGAGCATTTTGGAAAACCACACTTCCAAGGTAATTGAGGCCGCCAAAAAATTATCTATTCAACTTGGATGTCTTTGTTTATAATCTCAATTGACACCAATTGAAGCCCTTATTCGGTCAAGTAGTCGGTAATATAGATTTATTCCCGTTTATCATTGTTATCACGCATTCACCTTAAATCATCGTCATCAAAGTGGAAGTGTTTTCTGGGATTATCCATTTCACGTACAACAGGCACTTCTACCAAAATTACATCCCGGCCAATTCTTACTATTTTATTCCACGGAACAATTATTTCCTCTTTCTTGCAAAAGAATCCAAACCCTCGCGTACGGCCGGGCAGAATCAGTGCTATCACCTTACCTCTGTCCAAATCTAAATCTATATCAATGATGTGCCCAAGTTTTTTACCGTCAAGTAGATTTACCACATCACGGGAACATAGCTCTGATATTTTAATCATTATCTCCTCCCACTCCTCCCAGGGAAAATTTTGTTTATATTTTCAATATATGAGAATATATAGCCAAAGTTTCCTCCCGATCAAAAACATAATACAGTTGTCCCAAAAAAGAATAAGAGAAGCCTTTATAAAGCTTCTCTTCCCTTGAGTCTATTCCAATGAAAAGATGTTATTTCTTCAGTTCTTCCAATAAATAATCATTCAAAACCTTTATATATGTACCTTTCATACCTAAAGACCGCGATTCTATTACTCCAGCGCTTTCAATTTTTCGCAGTGCCGACACAATCACCGATCGGGTAATACCTGCCTTATCGGCAATCCTACTAGCTACTAAATGGCCTTCTTTTCCTTTGAGTTCAGCCATTATGTGGTCAATAGCCTCTTTTTCCGAATACGACAGAGTAGCCAAAGCAACCTGGACAGAAGCCTTTTTGCGGGCAGTTTCTTCGATCCTTTCAGAGCGCATGCGCATTATCTCATTGGCCACCACGATAGCACCGTACTCAGCCAGCAATATATCCTCATCATCAAATTCCCTGTCACTGCGAACCAAAATCAATGTTCCAACTCGGGTGGCACCACCATATACTGGGGTAATGGACCAAATCTTCTGGGAACAATCGCATTCGATGCCTTCCGGGTTGAAAATACATCTCCGTCCATCGGTTATAGTCATATTGGGTCTCGTCTCTAAAATGGTGTTGAGCTCTTGATTATAGCTTTCCGGAAACCTTTCGGAATGACTTAGTAAAACCTTTAGTTTTGTGCACGGATCAGTATCACTGAATGCATAACCGCTGATTTGTCCTCTTCTCCCGACAATGAAAACCGTACAATCCATTTGTTTAGAAATGACATCGGCTATCCAGAAAAAATCAACTGGGTTGCCTCTGATTTTTTGAAGTATTTTGTTTATTGCCCTTGATTTCTGCAACAGTGATTCCTGCACTTGCATAACCTCCTACAATATATACCTGCTGAGGTCGTCGTCTTCCACAATTTTTTTCAGCCTTTCAGCAACATATTCTTGATTAATCTCAATACTCTGCCCTTTCATATAAGGTGCATCAAATAGCAGATCCTCCAGTACTTTTTCTACTATGGTATGAAGGCGGCGAGCACCGATATTTTCCGTTTTGGAGTTAACTTCATACGCTATAGCTGATATATAGTCAATAGCTTCATCAGAGAATGTTATACTTACTTCTTCAGTTGACAATAGGGCAGTGTACTGTTTTATTAAGGAACTATGCGGTTCAACCAAAATTCTCTTCAGGTCTTCTTTCGTAAGGCTTTCCAGTTCAACCCTAATAGGAAACCGCCCTTGCAGTTCCGGTATTAAATCCGACGGCTTGGCGACATGAAAGGCTCCGGCCGCAATAAATAGAATATGGTCTGTCTTTACGGGGCCATATTTAGTTACAACAGTGGCTCCTTCAACAATGGGCAAAATATCCCGCTGAACCCCTCCCCGGGATACATCAGGTCCGTAGTTGCCCTCCTTTCCCGCAATCTTATCAATTTCGTCCAGAAATATTATACCATCTTCCTCGACCCGTTTTATTGCTTCCCTGTTTACTTCATCCATATCTATTAAATTCTGTGCCTCTTCCTGGCTAAGAATTTTCCGTGCCTCTTCAACTGTAACTTTTCGTTTCTTTTTTTTCTTAGGAACCATGTTGCCGAACATATCCTGCAAGTTGATACCCATTTCTTCAACACCTGAACCGGATATTATCTCCATAAATGAAGTGCTCTTTTCTTCCACCTCAATTTCCACCAATTGATCTTCCATCTCATACCGGGCTACCTTTTGCCTGATAATATCCCTTTTATCCTTAATTTCCAATCTGATTTTTTCCTGTTCCTCATCAACTTCCCGGGATTCTGAAGTGTGTCCCAGCAGCAGTTCAAATGGGTTTTTGGGACTCCGGGCTTTTTTCTTGGGAAAAGGCACAAGATAATCCACAATCCTTTCCTCAGCCAGTTTAAGAGCCTTATCCTCTACTTCCTGGAACTTTTCTTGTTTTACCATCCTTATAGACGTTTCCACCAGATCCCTTATCATGGAGTCTACATCACGTCCAACATAACCTACTTCCGTAAACTTACTGGCCTCCACCTTGACAAAAGGAGCTGTTACCATTTTGGCCAACCGGCGGGCAATTTCGGTTTTGCCAACTCCCGTTGAACCGATCATAATAATGTTTTTGGTATAGATTTCTTCTCTTACTTCCGGAGGAAGCAGTTTCCTTCTATACCTGTTTCTTAAAGCTATCGCAACTGCTTTTTTGGCAGTTTTTTGCCCCACAATGTATTTGTTGAGTTCTTCTACAATTTCACTAGGAGTAAGATTGTGCAGAAAATAACCCCCTTTTCTTCTATCCTTCTATTCAATTTCTTCACAGGTAATATGGTCATTGGTATATACACATATCTCAGAACTGATCCTAAGAGCTTCCTGGGCTATTTCCCTCGCAGATAATTCAGTATGACGGTATAGGGCCCGGGCAGCAGCCAGTGCAAACGTTCCCCCGGAACCAATAGCACAAATCCCGTCATCTGGCTCAATAAGATCACCATTACCTGAAATCAAAAACATCTGCTTGGCATCAGCCACAATTAACAGGGCTTCCAAACGCCGCAGAATTCTATCCGATCTCCACTCTCGGGCTATTTCCACCGAAGCTCGGGTAAGGTTGCCGCCGGCTTGCTTGATTTTCTCTTCAAATTTGGCAAACAAGGTAAAAGCATCGGCTACAGATCCAGCAAAACCGGAAATAATCTTTCCGTCATAGAGCCTTCGTATTTTGCTGGCACTGTGTTTCATAATTGTATTTTGCCCTAATGTTACCTGTCCATCTCCGGCAATAGCAGTTTTGCCATATCTGTTTACGGCCACTATGGTAGTTGATTTAAACATGTTCACCTCCGGGGGTGTTTTTCGTCATAAATTTTTTTCAGGCTTTCTCTGGTAACATGTGTATAAATCTGGGTTGTTGATAGTTTTACATGCCCTAATAATTCCTGCACTGATCTCAGATCTGCTCCTCGATCCAAAAGATGAGTGGCAAATGAATGCCTAATGGCATGGGGGCTGATCTTGTAATGCAAAGCAGTGTTCTCTATATGTTTATTAAGAATATTGCGATAACCCCTGGCGGAAAGCCTGCTGCCAAATCGGTTGACAAATAAAGCCTCATTAACTAAACTCTTTTTTATCAATTGTATGCGCCCAAATTTAATATATTTGTCAATTGCTATAATTGCCTTACTCCCCAGAGGGATGATTCTCTCTTTTCTGCCTTTTCCCAATACCCTGACCGATGGGTTTCCGAAATCAATATCTGTAAGATTAATGTTTATCAGTTCACTTACCCTTAGACCAGCAGCATACTGAGTCTCCAGGAGAGCCTTATCTCTTAGACCTAAAGGGGTTACAGTATCTGGAGCACTCAACAATAGCTCCATTTCTTGAGGATACAGAAACCTTGGTAATCTTTTGTCCTGCCGGGGTGTGGAAACCTCAGAGAGGGGGTTCCCGTCAATAATGTGCTCCCGGTACAGGTATTTTGTATATGAGCGCAGGGAAGCTAGTTTCCTGGCCATGGTGGCCCGTTTAAGCCCTTTTCCTTGCATCCAGGCCAGATAATCCCTGACTGTTTTGTGATCAATCAGGCTTTCTGAAAGTTGTTCTTTGGGCAATCGGCATTTTTGTGCCAGAAAATTTACATACTGCAGCAAATCACTCCTGTAGCCAGAAAGAGTAATCGCTGAAGCGCTTTTTTCCACCCGTAAATGATCAATAAATCCATCAATGTGCTCTATTAACATTTAATGCCTCGCGCCTGCATCTTATAGAAAAATGTAGCACAGGGAACCTCATTTTACAACTATTTACGCAAGAATTGGGACATATAGCGGATAGATCTTTGGGTATAAGACTGATACCGGGACTTTTTGTCTTTGATGGGAATATCTAAAGATGGCAAAATACCAAAATTAGCATTTATTGGCTGGAATTCTTGAATGGAAGAGTCGGTAATGTGTCTGATGAGAGCTCCTATCATGGTATAAGGGCTCATTATAACCGGTTCCTTTCCTAATACTTTATGGGCAGCATTAATGCCTGCTACAATGCCCGTTGCGGCTGATTCCATGTAACCTTCCACACCAGTAATCTGACCAGCCAAAAATATTTCCGGGTTGTATCTCAATTGTAAGGTGGGTAGCAAAAGTTTTGGACTATTAATGAAAGTATTGCGATGCATAACTCCATATCTTACGAATTCTGCCTGCTCAAGGCCAGGTATCAACGAAAAAACCCTCTTTTGCTCTCCCCAGCGCAGCCTGGTTTGGAAACCCACCAAGCCCAGAATAGTGCCGTCCCGGTTTTCCTGCCGCAGTTGGACAACTGCATAGGGTATAGGCTTTTCCTCAGATGGCCTGAGTCCCACCGGTCGCATGGGGCCAAACCTAAGAGTGTCCTTGCCTCGGCGAGCCATTATTTCAATAGGCATACAACCCTCAAAAACCAGCTTTTCACCTTGTTCCTCAGGAAGATGCCCTTCTTTTATGTCTGCATTAATAAGATTTGCATAAAAGAGCTCATATTCTTCCCGGGTCATGGGACAATTAAGATAATCATCACTTCCCTTGCCATACCGGGAAGCCCTAAATACACGGGTCATGTCTACGCTGGAGGCTAAAATGCTAGGTGCTACAGCATCATAAAAATACAGGTTGTCCTGGCCTGTCAACTTCTGCAGATTGGCACTCAACGCCGGCGAGGTTAATGGCCCGGTGGCAATTATGGTAACCTGATCATCAGGAACCATGGTGACTTCACGACGAATTAGGGTGATTTCTGGCATAGCTAAAATTTTTTCTGTTACCAGCCGGGAAAAGGCCTCCCGGTCCACTGCCAATGCTGCTCCTGCCGGCACTCTAACTGCTTCCGCACACTCCAGCAAAAACGACCCCAGCATCTTCATCTCTTTTTTTAGGAGACCCTGAGCCGTAGTCTCAATCTCTGATTTAAGTGAATTGCTACAGACCAGTTCTGCCAGCCCATCACCCTGATGGGCGGGGGTAGTGCTATAGGGGCGCATTTCCCATAAATTCACCGGAATTCCTGCCCGGGCAATTTGTACTGCTGCTTCGCAGCCGGCCAGCCCTCCGCCAATAATGTTTACCTGCCGCAATTTAGTCCTCCATATTCTTGCTATATTTACACTGGGTATTCTGGCACACTATCTGGTTACCGTTTTTTTGGCTGTTTTTTTCTACCATAACATCGCCGCAATGAGGACATAGTTTCCCCACCGGCTGATTCCACGCCCGCAAGTCGCATTCCGGATAATTGCTGCAGCCGTAGAAACGACGGCCTCTCTTACTTCTTAAAGCAATTACTTCACCACCGCACTTGGGGCATTTTACTCCTATCTCTTCGTTAAAGGATTCTGTATGCCTGCATTGAGGAAAACCTGAGCAAGCCATAAATCTCCCAAAACGCCCGTGCTTGATAAGTAACGGCATCCCACATTGGGGGCAATCCTTCCCCGCTTCTTCATCCTTAATTTCGATTCTTTCAACCTCTGCCATAGCTCTTTTCAGGTCTTCTTCAAAGCGAGCATAAAAATACCTAATGGTTTCCTGCCAGTTAAGCTCCCCTTCTTCAATGTGATCTAGATTTTCTTCCATTTTTGCTGTGAATTCTACGTCCATAATGTTTTTAAAATAATCTTTCAAAAGGTCAACTACAATAAATCCCAGTTCGGTAGGAACAAACTGCTTGTTCTGCCTTTCCACATAATTTCTTTTTAAAATAGTATCTATTATGGGAGCATAGGTGCTGGGGCGGCCAATATTTTTTTCCTCCAGGAGCTTAACCAGGCTTGCCTCAGTAAATCTGGGAGGCGGCTGAGTAAAGTGCTGTTCAGGCTTTAATTCCTGAATACCTAGCTCCTGACCAACAGTCAATGCAGGAATGGGGTTTTTAACTTCATCATCTTCACTATCCCGGTATATTTTTTTATAGCCGGGGAATTGGATTTGCGAAGAACTGGCTCTTAAGCCATACTTGCCGGCCTTTATATCTACCGTCAGGGTATCATATACCGCTGAGGCCATCTGGCTGGCTACAAACCTCTCCCAGATTAATTTATAAAGCCGGTATTGATCGCGGGTAAGATATGCTTTGATGCTTTCGGGGGTCCGATATACGGAGCTGGGACGAATAGCCTCGTGGGCATCCTGAGCTCCCTTTCTGCTTTTGTACTCATTAACAGTGTCAGGAGCATATTCACTGCCAAATTCGGCCTTGATGTACTCCATGGCTTCAGCCTGAGCAACCTTGGCAACTCTGGTTGAATCAGTTCTCAGATAGGTTATCAGTCCTACGGTACCTTCTTTTCCTATATCCAGTCCTTCGTACAGTTCCTGGGCAACCCGCATGGTACGCTGGGGAGAGAAGTTGAGCCGCTTGGAGGCTTCCTGCTGCATGGTGCTGGTAATAAAAGGAGGATGGGGCTTCTTCCGTTTCTCCTTTTTTTCTACTCGGTAAACAGATATAACCGATTTGTTCAGTTCATCAATAATGCTATATGCTTCGCTTCCATTCTTTACTTCTATTTTTTTATCTTCGTAAGATACCAACCTGGCCAAAAACGGCGTTTTGCTCTTACCGTCAGACAAAATTGCTTCAATCGTCCAGTATTCATCAGGAACGAATTTCCTGATTTCTTCTTCACGCTCGCAGATCAGGCGTACCACCACTGATTGTACTCTTCCTGCACTCAAGCCTTTGCGCACTTTTGCCCACAATAAGGGGCTCAAATTATACCCTACCAACCTATCCAGTACTCTGCGGGCTTGTTGGGCATTAACCCGGTTCATATCTACTTCCCGGCAGTTTTTTATAGCCTCTTTTACCGCATCTTTAGTAATTTCATTAAATTCAATACGACATTTTTCCCCGGCGGGAATGTTTATAGCATTTTGTAAATGCCAGGCAATGGCTTCTCCTTCCCGGTCGGGGTCGGTGGCCAGAAGAACTCGACGGGCCTTTTGGGACTCATCCTTTATTTCTTTTAAGATATTCCCCTTACCCCTAATTGTTATATACCGGGGTGTAAAATTGTTTTCCACATCAATACCCAGGTTGCTTTTAGGTAAATCCTTAATATGGCCAACTGAGGCTTTTATCTTATATCCCCTGCCTAAAAACTTTCCCAATGTTTTAGCTTTTGCCGCAGATTCTACAATTACCAGAGTATTCTCGGCCAAGATATCACCTCTTATAATTAGATTATGGATTATCAAGAAGCATTTTAAATTCTTACATAATAGTTGCCCGGCAGTGATTTTACTATACCTTTCAGTTCTAAATTAAGCAGCACCACACTGAGCCATCCCAAGTTACTTTCTGTCCTGTACAATAATTCATCCAAATGTATAGTTTCACAACCCATACATTTTAGTACTAATTCCTCGTTTTTGTCCAGTATTTCCACATCTGCATCTCTTGATCCTAATAGTTCATGTTTTTCTGGAAATTCTTCCAATATATCCTGCATACTAGTTACCAATTTTGCTCCCTGTTTAATAAGGTTGTTGGTTCCAGTGCTGGTCCGACTGGTTATAGCACCGGGAACCGCGAAGACCTCTCGTCCCTGCTCCAGGGCAAAATCAGCAGTTATCAAAGCCCCGCTTTTCTCACCAGCTTCAACAACTATAACACCTCTGGACAGGCCGGCAATAACCCGGTTACGCATAGGAAAATGCGCTGGTTCCGGCTGAGTATCAACAGGAAATTCGCTTATAACCAATCCTTTAGAAGTAATTTCCCTAAATAAACGCAGATTTTCCGGCGGATAGACTACATTGAGACCACTGCCCAGGACTGCAATGGTGGTGCCTCCACCTTCAATAGCACCCCAGTGTGCTTCCGTATCAATCCCTCGTGCCATACCGCTTACAACTACAGTGCCGCTCTCAGCCATCTCTCGTGATAATTTGCGGGCTACTATTTTCCCATAGTTTGAGGTTATTCTAGACCCTACCACGGCTATACAGAATTGTGCTGCTGTAAGTATATCCCCTCTATAGTAAAGAATATAAGGAGGGTTATGTATACTTCTAAGCATTAAGGGATAAGTATCTTCATCAAAGCAACTTATTTGAATATCATTAGCCTTCATTTTTTTTATTATGTTATCGGGGCCTTCCTTGATTTTTTGTTGCATTTCATGTGTAGTTTGGTCAGATAAAGAGAGAACCGATTGAATATAGCTGACATCACTTTTTATAAAATTGGCAAAGCTGCCAAATTCATGCCGTATCTTCCAGATCCTCCGGTTGCCCATCCCTTTAATGGAATGAATCATACATATTAAATCCTTTTCTGTATGATCCATGAAATCCCCCCATTTCCATAACTATCCAAAAACAACTTAATGCATTGATACCATAAATAGTACTTTATTGCAATAGGTCTGCGCTTTAGCATAGCAGGGCCTTATTCCCAGGGGAATTTAATTTAGTTTTGATAGAAAAATTATGTGTGCTTGATTGTATTTAGAACGAAGACTTCACCGTAATTTTTGAAGAAAAATTAATTTGGTTTAAATTACTTTCCTAAACTTTTGTCCGGTGGAGAAAATAATCTTGAAAAATATTTTTATATAAGGGGGGATTAATGTGTTTTTGGGATGGATGGATTACAAAAACTCTATGGTAAAGAAAATGGCTGGACGCAACAAGGTTGACCCAGGCACTTTCAGTTTCCTGGAACCAGGTTGGTGGGTTCTGCATGCTGCTACCATCTCTGCAGCCTATACGTTGGGAAAGAAAATGAGCAGAAAGAATACTGACCATATGCACTAATAGGAGGAGAATATGTATAGTTTTAGACCAATTAGCTCGATTCGAGGACGAATGCGATTTCCTCTGTATATGGAGGATCTTATGGATGAAAATGTCTATGAAGATGTTTGGCTTCCATTGGGGGATGACAAAGAGACTGATGTGCTTAGATTATTGGAGCAAAACAGAATAAGAAAATAATCTAAAAAGATATGCTCTCAAGTACAATATCACCCCAGATATCATGGACCCTTATAGCCATATGGTAATTAGGCCGGGCGGGAACTGGTACCAACACTTCCGTAGGCAGGTTATCATCATATTTCATCTGTTGCCTGATGATTTGTAGGCAAGAGTTAAATTGTTGTTCATTATAGTCCCAGTCAATTTCCCAGAAGCTTATGTACGAGGAAAATTTACCAGTATTAAGATCCTTCCCATATTTAGGGCTAAAATATTCAATCCCAAGGTTTACTAGATTATACTCTTGAGATGTCTTTTGAACCTTGGGTTTTTTTATGACCAGCCTGCCCTCACCCGGTAAATTTTTAGGTACTTCCAGCCAGAATGGCCGGGACTGGTTTTTCAATAAACGATAAATGCTGGTTTGGATCGCTATTGAATTATTATCACAAAGTAACCAGTTGCGATTTAGCTCTTCACATACTTGACCTACGGTACCGGATCCGGCAAAAAAATCTGCCACCAAGCTATCAGGTTTGGATGCCGTAGCAATAATTCTGCGTAACAAGGCTAAAGGCTTTTGAGTAGGATACTTTAGGTTTTCATGGGCAGTTGGACTTAAAATCTTGTTTATATCAATCCACCAATCCTGCATAATAGCACCTTTTTTGTTGAGTTGGTATTTAGGCCCTTTTACTCTGGTTAATCCTCTCTGGATGGTACCCGGTGAGTAGGGCTGGTATTGAGAATTGAAAATATATTGGTCAGTCTTGGCATACCACAGGATAATATCATGCTTGCGCCGGAAGTACCTCTTGGTGCTGCCTCCTCCCCCATAACACCATACTATTTCATTTATAAAATTCTCCGGGCAAAAAATCTCGTCACACAGAACCTTTACATAATGGCTTACGTGCCAGTCCAGATGAATAAAAATACTGCCGGACTCCGCAAGCAAGCTTTTCATTATCTTTAGTCGGGGATAAAGCATGTCCAGGTAAGACTCAATACCCTTTCCCCACCTGTCCTTAAAAACATCGCGTTTTAGCAGACCTGGTTCCGTAGCCTTGCTAACCGTAACCCGAGAGGAATAGTTCTTTTCACTTAAGAAGGGCGGATCAATATAAATTAAATCAATTTTTTGCTTGGTTTTGTTTAGGCTTAATAATAATTCGAGATTATCTCCCTTTACCATTCTGCCCACTGGATTGCAGCAAACAGAAGTAGCCGTTGTAAAAAGGGAATTGCTCATAATGGGGTTGGGATATATTTTCGAGTATTCTCTAGCCACCCGCTCATTCTCCAATGAAGGTTTTTTCACTTTTCCATTCCATATCAGTCTGGCAGATCTTTCCATTTATTCGCTCCATCATGCAGATAGTTCAACCCTTATTGTAACACAAAAAAGGCCGGGGAAAATGCTACCGGCCCTTGGGTCCATCTTTTAACCTTTAAGCTTATCTTAAAACCTGGTTAATCCTTACCAGATTATCTGGGGTAAAGGCATACTCAGAAATAAATAGGCTATTTAAGAAGGGAACCAGCATCAAAATAATAATAGCAACCATAAAAAGAAATACTACCTTGTCTTTCATAGCCACATCCCCTTTAAACATGTTTCCGCAGTTGTTTTAAAGCTGCTTTTTCCAAACGGGACACTTGGGCCTGGGATATACCTATTTCCTCAGCTACTTCCATTTGTGTCCTGCCTTGAAAGAATCTCAGTGATATAATATGTTTTTCCCTGCTGTTGAGCTTTTTCATGGCTTCCCGAATGGCAATTTCCTCAAGCCACATCTCATCAGTGTTTTTATCATCGCTTATCTGGTCCATTACCAGAATAGGGTCACCACCGTCATTGTATATAGGCTCAAATAAAGACACCGGTTCTTGAATGGCATCCAGGGCAAAAACCACTTCTTCCCTGGGCAAATTCAACTGTTCAGCAATTTGCGCCACGGATGGCTCCGCACTGTTGTCGCTTACTAATTTCTCTCTTACCTGAAGGGCCTTATAAGCTATGTCACGAAGCGACCGAGAAACCCGGACGGCATTATTGTCCCGCAAATAACGCCTTATTTCCCCTATAATCATGGGTACAGCATAAGTAGAAAAACGAACATTCTGGCTTAAATCAAAATTGTCTATGGCTTTTATCAATCCTATACAGCCTACCTGGAATAAGTCATCAACATACTCTCCTCGGTTGCTGAAACGCTGTATCACACTTAAAACCAGTCGCAGATTGCCCTGGATCAGTTTTTCCCTGGCTTCTGCCTGACCCGCTTGCATTGATTGAAAGAGGCGCCTCATTTCTTCATTCTTTAAAACAGGCAATTTGGATGTGTTTACACCGCATATTTCTACCTTGTTTATCATAGCCTACCCCTTCTTTTAAATGCTTACCTTTTTACCGCCGGCACAATTGCTAGAGACTTAATAAAAAGGTATTTAAAAAAATTATTTACTATTCTGAGAATTATTATTCGAAGGGGGGCATTTATAAAGCCTATTCAATTTTTCTGATTTCTCTGTAAAGCCGTTTTAAAATTCTTTTTTCCAGGCGGGATATATAGGATTGGGATATTCCCAAGATATCGGCCACTTCTTTTTGGGTCTTTTCTTCATTTTCATCTAATCCAAACCTTAGCTGAATAATCATCTTTTCCCGGGAACTAAGCTTTTGCATGGCTTGCCGCAGCAGGTTTTTTTCCACTTCACCTTCGATTTTTTTATAAATCATATCTGTATCAGTTCCCAGAACGTCCGACAGCAATAGTTCATTTCCATCCCAGTCCACATTAAGGGGTTCATCCAGGGATACTTCCGCACGATTCTTCAAATTTCTCCTTAGAAACATGAGGATTTCATTCTCAATGCACCGTGAAGCATAAGTTGCCAGTTTTATATTTTTTTGCGGTTCAAAGGTGTTAACAGCTTTAATCAAACCAATACTTCCTATTGATATCAAATCTTCCAAATTGATACCGGTGTTTTCAAATTTCTTGGCAATATAAACAACCAGTCGCAGATTGTGCTCTATTAATACTCCCTTTACCGCCATATCTCCGCTATCAAGACGGGAAATCAAGTCCACCTCTTCATTTTCTCGTAGAGGTGGAGGCAGCACCTCAGTAGAACCAATGTAATATACAAGATTGGGAATTTTACACTTTAAATAGAGCTTCAGTAGAAGTAGCTTGAAATTTAATACCCTATTGAACCACTTCATTCTTGATATCCCCCCCTATCCTTTAGGTACCATTTCAGCTGGAATCAGCAGCTGATAGTTTTCCTTTAGACTCAGCTTTTCTTTATATATACCGATAACCATATTCTTATGGAAAACGTTCTGCGGGCCAATGTTTAAAATCACCTCATCAGCTCTTACTCCAACCAAGATTCCGTTTTTTTTGCCAATGGAGGTAAAAGGTATTATCCTTAGGCGGTTAGCCCAACTGCTGTTGATCAACTCATCCAACATTTCGCTTTCGTCATGGAACCCTTCCATGGCCTTTTTAAAATCCTCGGGAAGACACGGTTTAATAAAGTCATACTCGGCTATAACCACCGGGCGGTTAGTCAAAGGATCACGCAGACCATTGCCGGTATCCAAAAAACCCTTCCCGCTACAGCAGGCTTCGGCAAATCTGAGTTCTACGCCAAACTTTAAGAGGCCCGGCACTACCCGTTTTATAATAAATCTCTCCCCGAAAAGCCCAATTATCAATGCTGCCAATACACCCCCTAAAAGCAAGAAATGCGAGAGAGATACAATCATAGTCTCCGATCCCAAGAGAAAGGAAGCTCCAATGGCAGCTCCGGCCACAGTAAAATTAATCCCATAAAAATACAGGAATAATTTCTTAAACTCCGCAATATTTCGAGGCAATAATCCAAAGATGATCAATAAACATGAAAACAGGACTTTAGCCGGCAGGGAATACCACTTGGCCAATTCAGGCAAGACAAATCCTACAGCATAAAAACCTCCAATAATTGCAGCCACCAATAACCGAGAATATACAATTTTGGCGCCGGTTAACCGGGCTGTAGCCCATAGAATTAGAAAATCCATTACAAAATTTATTATGAAAATAAGGTCCACATATACCTTGGGGGACTCGTTCATTTAACCACCTTTATCTAAAAATACTCCGATAGTTATTTTCAATTACTGCCGGAAAAAGATATAATAACCAAAATTTTTGGTTAAAACTTAACCCATATACGCTTTTCTATTCCTATTCAGTTAGCTTCCAATCAATGTATTCCAAATTATAACAGAAATGGTTGGTAATTTTTGTAGTATTACTGGAGGGCCTTTTAGGTTTATTGGCCCAAAAAAACAAAAAAACCGGGTTTTTTTGATCTGCTCCTCCTAAAGTAGACCATGGAAATATCCAAAACTACTATAGGAAGGTATTTTTATGGACTGGGTTTGCCGCATAAAAAATAGCTACCACCAGATTG
Source organism: Syntrophomonadaceae bacterium (assembly GCA_050949885.1). Lineage (GTDB taxonomy): Bacteria > Bacillota > Syntrophomonadia > Syntrophomonadales > Syntrophomonadaceae > JBMNGO01. The sequence goes on from JBMNGO010000008.1 coordinate 233,683, forward strand.
GCAGTAGCTATTCTATAACTTAGATTATTTATTTCCCTGGTCTACATTGACAGGGGCAAATCATTCTACCCGGTTTTTTATAATCTAGGGCTTTACCTGCGTCTCAAAAAAGGCGGTATTTCCAAATCATTCTTGTCCAGGAAGGATGGAGGAGAATCCAGCCCTCTTAATTTTAACGGTTCTGGATTACCGCTGGATCTATGACCATCAAATCCTGTAGCGATTACGGTTACCCTTACTTCATCCTGCAGACTTTCATCTATGTTAGCTCCAAAAATAATGTTGGCTTCTACATCCGCAGCCTGATGAATTATTTCGGCCGCTTCGTTAATTTCAAAGAGGGTCAGATCGTTTCCACCAGTAATGTTAAACAGTACTCCTTTGGCACCTTCAATGGAGGTCTCTAATAAAGGGCTGGATATGGCCATTTGAGCAGCTGTTGCAGCCCTATTTTCACCACTGGCTCTGCCAATTCCCATTAAAGCAGAGCCGGTATTTTGCATTACAGTTTGCACATCGGCGAAATCACAATTAATGACACCGGGAACAGCTATTAGGTCTGATATCCCTTGAACTCCCTGGCGAAGAATGTCATCAGCAATTTTAAAGGCATCATTAAAGGCAGTATTTTTATCAACAACTTGTAGTAGTCTGTCATTGGGTATGGTTATCAAGCTGTCAACTTCCTGACGCAATGCTTGAATTCCATTTTCGGCCTGGAAATTACGCTTCTTGCCTTCAAAAGAAAATGGCTTGGTAACAACCCCAACGGTAAGAGCAGACAATTCCTTGGCAATTCTGGCAATTATGGGCGCACCTCCAGTTCCTGTCCCTCCGCCCATGCCAGCGGTAACAAAAACCATATCAGCGCCCTGCAAGGCTTTCTTAATCTCATCAACATTCTCCTCAGCAGCCTTCATGCCGACTTCCGGATCAGCCCCGGCGCCCAGTCCTTTAGTTAACTTGGCTCCGATTTGGATCTTTTTCTCGGCCCGTGATAGATACAAGGCCTGGGCGTCAGTGTTTACAGCAATGAATTCGACCCCCCTAAGGCCTGCTTCAATCATTCGGTTTATGGCATTATTGCCTCCGCCGCCAACCCCAATAACCTTAATATTAGCGAATTGTTGCATTTCTACATCAAAATCCAATGACATTTTCAAAAACCTCCTCTGCCCTTTACCTGAATAGATCTTTAAACCAGAAAGTAATCCGATCAATAATACTGGAAAACCTGGGATTCTCTTCATCATAGTAATTTGCACTTTTGGCGGTATAGATTAAACCGCCAATAACTGAAGCATATTGTGGTTTATTGTAATCAGTCTGGATGCCTCTTATGTTTTCGGGTGTACCTATCCGTACGGGGATCTGCATATATTCTTCCATAAACTCTGCTATTCCTTGCAGCTGAGCCTCCCCGCCCGTTAAAACAATGCCACCCGGCAACTTTTCCAAACATCCAAATTCTCTCAGTTCAGCATATATCATCTCCACAATTTCCAATACCCGGGCAGAGATAATATCTGCAATGACCTGCTGGGAGTACTGTTTAACCTCTTTCCCATGAATGCTTTTTACATTAACCATTAAATCGTTTCTGGCCTTAACTGCACTGGCGACACCAAATTGTTCTTTTACCCTCTTGGCTTCCTCGATAGAGGTTCTAAGTACTATCGCCAAATCTTTAGTTATGTATTCTCCTCCCACCGGCAATACTGAAGTATTAAAGAGGCTGCCTCCTTCAAAAAAACTAATTTCTGTAGTACCTCCGCCGATGTCCACCAGAGCTACTCCCATTTCCATTTCAGATTCTAACAGAACTGCCTCAGCTTCGATAACCGGTCGGAAAGCCACTTTATCAATTTCCAGATTAATCCTCTGGGCACTTCGGTATAGGTTTTGTATTGCCGCTGTAGCTGCAACTATTACTACAACTTCCACTTCAAGCCTGCTGCCCACCATCCCAATAGGTTCCTTTACACCATCAAAACCGTCAACTATATATTGCCTTTCAATAGTCTGAATGATGGTTTTGTCTGAGGGGAGAGCCATATTGCGAGCCGATTGCAGAACCCGGTCTTTATCTTCCTCACTTATTTCATTATTGGGATTTCCCACAGCTACTACTGAATGGTTGCTAATAGCATATATATTTACTCCTGAAAATCCAACCAGAGCATTCTCAATCTCTATTCCGGTCAATCTTTCCAATTCATTTAAACAATCGTTAATTGCCCTGGCAGTTGCTTCAATATCAATAATGTTGCCTTTTCTAAGACCAAAGGACGGCCTTTGAGCCACTGCAAGAATATTTAGTTCCTGGCCATAGTGTACTTCGGCCAGAGCAGCTTTTATGCAACTGGTGCCAACATCAAGACAAACTAATGTGTTTCTTTTTTTAATTTTTACGCACCCCTTAAAATAGCTACTACTCTTAAATACCACAAAGCTACTTATATTCCTTTTTCTAGAACGCACTTTCTTAATATTTTTTCAATAGATAACGGCGAATGATTCCCAAATTTTGAAAGATGCGAACTCCAAATACTACTACTGCAGCAAGATACAGTTCAACTCCTAATCGATCACCTATATACGCTAATCCAGCCGCCAGCAAAGTGTTTACCACAAAGCCGCTAAGAAAAATGGTATTATCAAAACCGTCCTCCATATAGGCTCTAATACCGCCGAAAACCGAGTCCAAGGCCGCTAATACGGCAATTGACATATATTTAGCATAAGCCAGAGAAACGAGAATAGGTAAATTAAAACCTATAAAAAGACCTAGCAGCAAGCAGAACAGAACCAACAGCCACATTTTATTTACCTGCCTCTTCCTTAATTTTCACCGGTTCAGCAAATCTATAGGCCATTCTTCCAGAATAACCTGGGATTTCAATATTCTCGCTTTTTTGTATTGTGGCCTGATTCCCGAGAAGTCTAAGGGTTTCAATATGGCCTCCTCTTATTAACATACCGCTTTCGAGTTTATTGGGATCTCCGATGGCTTTAATAATAAAAGGAGGTGCTATCTTATTCCAATTAACCAGAATTAGGGTTCCGGCGCACCTAATCTCGGATAAAGCGGTTATCCTTTCATCATTAATGGAAATAGCCTCGGCACCTGAAGTTCGAAGTTCGTTTACCACAATTAATAGATCGAGTTCGTGGATTAACAAATTGTTGGGGTTCTCACCGGACTGGAGGGTCCGCGTACTGTCATCCAAAGTTACAATTATCCCCGGCCCTTTTACTGCATTTAGGCACGCAATAGTCCTGGCCTCTTCCAAATCTTCTTGCAGATCTTTCATAGCCTCGTTGGTCTCTCGGAAGTTACTGACCCTTTCCCTGAGTTGAACAACTTCTTCCGCCAAAGCATCCCTTTCTTCGGTAACAGTATTTAATTTTTGGGTCAATTCCTCTACCCGGGCTGGGATATACCCAGTCTGGTGATTTGCTGTGGTCTTAAACTGAATAGCCAGCATTATTCCTAAAACCAATGATACAGCAGCAATGGATATTATGGCCTTGTTTTTCATAAAACCACCTTCTATACTCTGGTTTTTAAAACCGGTTGGCCTTTATACTTGAGATCAACGTAGTCAAGTACGTTTTCACCAGCTTCTAAAAAGTCTTCTTCTATGAGGAATATCTGATTTAAATATTCCATTTTTTCGCTAAATCTTTCACTATTACCAAAGCGAATTTCCGTTCCTGCGATGGTATAAAGCAATACCTCGCCAGTTGCCGATATTAAATGAAAATCGGAAACTTTGGCTTTTTTATCATCAGCCATGTTTTCCCATATTCTTCTAACTAAATCAATTCCTTCTGTTTGAATAGCTTGTCCAATATATACCTGTTCCGGCATAACGTCTATGGTAATAATTGGGCGTTCGGTTGTCCTCAATGTACTAAGCTTATCAATGCATACGCCTTCACCATCCACAGCCAAAAAAGTATCGTCATAGGAAATGATAGCCCATAATTGCCTTTCTTCAACTTCGATTTCAATTTCTCTTGGCAAGTGTCTGATTATTTTGGCTTGTCTCACCAGAGGATGGGTTTCGATAGCTTTTGCACATACCTGTTCATTCAGCTGAAATATGTTCATACCATTGTCAATCTCTGAAAGATTAACGATTTCTTCCTGGGTGAGGATGTTTAACCCTGTCACAGAAATTTTATCAATCTGAAAAAAAGCGCTGTGGATAAAAAGATACAAACAGATAAGAGCGATAAGCAAGTAAACTAAAATAAAAAAAAATTTCGTAGAAAGTTTGGTACCCATATACAATACCCTATTCGCCTTTTTACTGTGACGATTATACCAGAAAATTATTACAAAATCATTACAAATAATATCTTAAAACCAATTAAGGGACCGATGTCTCAAGACTTCAGTCCCCTGTGGATATCAGCACCCAGTTCTTGCAGCTTCAGATGGAACCTCTCGTAACCCCGATCAATGTGGGATAAATTTCTCACCTGGGTTTCTCCCTCTGCAGATAAACCAGCCAGTATTAGGGCTGCTCCTGCTCTCAAATCAGTGGCTTCCACAACTGCGCCTTCCATCCTTTTCTTACCTTTTATTATCGCCACTCTTCCTTCGATTTTTATGTCTGCTCCCATCCTTCTCAATTCTGGGACATGCATAAACCTGTTCTCAAAAATGGTCTCAACTATCAGGCTGGTTCCAGGCACGGTAGCCAAAAGGGAAATCATCTGGGGCTGCATATCAGTGGGAAATCCTGGATACGGCATGGTTTTTATATCAATAGCCCTTAAATGGCGGGACCCGATTACTCTCGTACTAGAGCCTCGGTGCATGACCTCCACTCCAGTTTCGCGCAGCTTGGCTATTAGAGGCTGAATATGTTCCAATACCACATTTTCAACAAAAACATCTCCCCGGCTGATAGCAGCCGCAACCATAAAAGTCCCGGCTTCTATTCTGTCTGGGATAACAGTATGTTCCACCCCATGCAGCTCTTTAACTCCCTCAATACGGATGGTGTCCAACCCCGCTCCTCTTATTTTGGCTCCCATACGGTTGAGAAAATTCTGCAAATCCACAATCTCCGGCTCCCGGGCTGCATTTCTAATAATGGTGGTTCCTGGAGTTAAAGAGGCTGCCATCATTATGTTTTCAGTTGCGCCAACACTGGGAAAATCCAAAAGGATCTCAGTTCCTGAAAGCTTTTGTTCAACACCTTCCATATACCCATATTCTTCAGCAATTTTAAAGCCTAGGCTTTTAAAGCCTTTTAGATGTAAATCCATTGGTCGGCTGCCAATAGCACAACCTCCCGGATAAGCAATTTTGGCTTTACCAAACCGCCCCAGTAAAGCTCCCATAACCAAATTGGAAGCCCTCATTTTTCTAGAAATGTTCTCTGGTACCTCCACTGATTTAACGGATCTTCCATTTATTATCAAAACATCATTTTCTCTCCTCACCTTTGCCCCTAGAAGTTGTAAGACTTCAGACATTATAGAAATATCCTCCAAGTCAGGTACTCCTGACAGAATTACTTCTCCTGCAGAAAGGAGGCTAGCAGCCATGATAGGCAGGGTAGCATTTTTAGAACCACTTATTTTCGCCTTCCCTTTAAGTGGTCTTTTCCCTTTTATGAATAAACTCTCCAAATAGACACCTCCGGAATTTTAGGAATGGAGGACTGACCCATCAATTCTCTCCAACAGGTCAGGTCCTATTTTCCATACATTCCCAGCTCCCATGGTAATAATAAGATCATTTTCTCTGGCATTTTGTCTCTAAATATTGCTCAATTCCTTCGAAGTCAGGTATGAATATACTTTCACATCCTATTTTTTTAGCTGCTTCATAGACGAGTCTGCCGTTTACTCCTTCAATAGGTTTTTCACCGGCTGCATAAACCTCAGTAAAAATAACCAGATCAGTATTCTTAAAGGATTCTCCCAATTCTCTAGATAAGTTCTGAGTTCGTGTAAATCGATGGGGTTGAAATACAACAATCAGCCGGCCCTTATGAAAACTTCTGGCAGCTTCCAGTGTAACTTGTATTTCTGTAGGATGATGGGCATAATCATCAACAACCATAATACCCTTTTTGTGCCCAATCAGCTCAAACCGACGTTTGGCTCCCCTAAAGCTCTTAAGGGCTCTTATGGCTTTTTTTACGTCCAGCCCTAACTCACAGGCAACAGCAATGGCTGACAGTGCATTAAGGGCGTTGTGTTTACCAGGCACTACCAGTTCTACTGTCTCCTCCAGGCCTTTTCTTGATCCCACTTGAAATTTTGATCCAGTCTTAAAGGACGTCCAGTCCTTTATATAGTAATCATTTTCCTGGTTTTCTCCGTACCAGATAATCCTGGTCTGAGGCGGATATTCCATTTCCCGGGTATAGCGATCATCGCCGCATAACAATGCAAAGCCTTCTGGTTTTACCCTACCAATAAACTGAGAAAAGGCCTTTTTAATGTTTTCCACATTTTTATAATAATCCAGGTGATCATTTTCTATATTTGTTACTACCGCAACAAAAGGCTTTAGTTCCAAAAAAGAAGCATCACTTTCGTCAGCTTCTATAACGTAATATTCACTTTTGCCCAATTTGGCTCCCATGTTGGTTCCCTGTAATTCGCCACCTATTATATATGTTGGATCCACGCCGCAGGCATCAAATACATAATAGATCATTGAAGTGGTGGTGGTTTTTCCATGGGCGCCTGCTATGGCAATTCCCTGGTGGCTATTTACTAGATTGGCCAACATTTGACCCCGTTTAATTACCGGAATGTCACGTATTTGGGCTTCACATACCTCGTAATTATCCTCCGGAATAGCAGAGGAGATTACCAGCAAATCAACCCCTTTCTCCACATTCGAGGCAGAATGACCCTCAAAAATTTTAATTCCCATTTTTTCTAATTGTGCTGTTACGTTGCTTTTCTGCAAGTCGGACCCGCTGACCTTATAACCCTTTTCCCATAGTATTCGGGCTATTCCACTCATGCCGGCTCCGCCTATTCCAACCATGTGTATCCATTGTTGTGAGGCCCCGGTCATTCCTTACACTCCTTTTCAAACCTTCTAATAACAATCCCATTTTAATGTATGCAGTGTTAACAAAAGTGGTTACATTGACTCTTCATCCGGTGGGTTGTAATTTGATTATTTCCATGTTATGGCCAAAAAAATCAATTTCGCCAAATTTATAAGCGGCATATTATCTATAATACTGTTTTTCGCCTGGATGGGAACAAAAAAATAAAAAAGGATTGTAAAATCCTCTCTTGTCTTATTTATATCCTTATTATCTTTTTATTTTAGATGACCCTTAAGAATGATGTCTATTATTTCGTTCAGAGCATCAGGCCGACCTTCTTTTTTGATATTGCGGCTCATTCGCCTTAATCCATCCGGGTTCATCCTCAATTCTTCAATCTGTTTATACAAGGTTGCACCGTCCAAAGAATCGTCCCTTATCATCTCAGCAGCTCCCTTATTTGCTAGTGCCTGCGCATTTTTTTCCTGATGGTTTTCTGATGCATAAGGATAAGGCACCAGTATAGCAGGAACTCCCAAAATGGCCAATTCGCTTAACGTGCTGGCCCCTGCCCGGCAAATGGCTAAATCGCTTGAGGCCAGAGCATCTTCCATATTGTACATGTACGGATAAAGATGTATTCTGCCATCTTCATAATCAAGTTTATTGGCCTCCAATTGCTGCTTGACCTCTTCATATCCCGTTTCTCCTGTTATCCAAATTACTTGCCAGGGAACTCCATGATATTTCTCCACCAATTCCAGCATAGCCTGATTGATTTTGTTAGCTCCCCTACTACCGCCGAAAACTAGCACGGTAAAAGCTTCTAAACACAAGTTCAGCCTTTTTTTGGCTTCAGTTGGAGATACCTGTGTAAACTCTTTACGAACCGGCAAACCAGTGATGCATATTTTGGGGGTACGAAGGAATTTCTGGGCTTCAGCAAAAGTCAGCAGGGTACAATCCACTCTCTTTGCCAGACAGCGGTTGGCCAGTCCCGGCAGAGCGTTTTGCTCATGGATGAATGTTTTACAGGGGTAATAAGATGCGGCTAAGACTACCGGAAAAGACACATATCCTCCGGTTCCCACAACTACATCAGGTTTAAAACTTTTTATGATTTGAAAACTCTGCCACAAACTTAAGGGAAGCCTGGCCAGTGATTGAGAAGCCTTGATTAGAGAAGAGCGGTCAATTCCAGAAATGTCTATGAATGTGAACCTGAAACCAGCCTTTGGAACAATTTGGCTTTCCATACCCTTTTGGGTTCCCACATAAAGTATTTCAGCATTTGGTACCCTTTCCTGTATTCCCCGGGCTATAGCCAGAGCAGGGTATATATGCCCCCCGGTGCCTCCTCCGGTAATAATAATCCTCATAATGATTATTCCCTTTCCATAATTACTTGAAATTGCAGTACCGGGATATGTTAAGGAGCAGTCCGACTCCCACCATGGTAAATAATAGTGAAGAACCCCCATGACTAATAAACGGCAGAGTAATACCTGTTACAGGCAAGGCACCCGATACTACCCCAATATTGATGGCTGCTTGAAATACAATCATAATTGTGATTCCTGCAGCCAGTAAACTACCAAAGGTGTCAGGAGCTTTCATGGCAATCTTGAATCCTCGCCAGGCAAACAACAGAAATAAGGCCAGAACAAGAGAAGCCCCAATGAAACCCAATTCTTCTCCTAATATGGCATAAATAAAGTCCGTATGCTGCTCGGGAAGATAAAAAAACTTTTGTCGGCTTCTTCCCAGGCCCATCCCGAATAATCCCCCTGATCCGAGGGCATAAAGGGATTGAATTGTCTGGAAGCCAGTATCCGAAGGATCTTTCCAGGGATCCAGAAATGCCATAAACCGTTCCAGACGGTAAGGAGCAACAATTATGGCAGCGGCAACGGCTGCAGTTCCAGCCAGAGATAATAGACCCAAATGTGACCAGCGAGCTCCAGCTACCAGCAACATAAAAAAAACGGTTCCAGCCAGAGCAAAGGCTGTCCCCAGATCTGGCTGTTTCATTATGAGTCCGCAGACAAAAGCAACCAGCAAGATATATGGCATAACACCCTTTTTAAAGGATATTATAGTGTCCATTCTGGCTTCCATGGTTTTAGCCAGAAACATTACTAAAGCCAGTTTTGCTAATTCCGAAGGTGCAAAGGAGGCAAAACCTACTCCCAGCCAGCGGCTGGAACCTTTGGTTGCGATACCTAACGGGGTTATGACCAGTATAAGGCATACAACAGCTATTAGCATGAGTGGAAAAGCAAAATCTCTCAACCGCAGATAGTTAAGTTTCATTACTATAATTAATGCTACAAATCCTATCAGAGCCCACAGAAGCTGGCGTCTAAAGAAATAATAGGCATCATCGTAACGTACGCTTGCAGTTACGGCACTGGAACTGTAAACCATTACCAGGCCTATGCCGACCAGAGCAACTGTGGTAATAAACAATATAAAATCAGGTGGTCCTTTTTTTAGTCCCACTAGTTATATCCCCCTAAAGACTAGCCTTTATTATTCTGTTCGATTAGAGAGTGTACCAGATTGCAAAATAAGTCTCCCCTCTGTTCATAACTCTCAAACATATCCCAGCTGGTGCAGGCGGGAGCCAATAAGACTATATCTCCCGGGCTGGCCAGGCTATGTGCTGTGGATACTGCTGCCGGGAAGTCTTCTACTTCATTTATATTCTTAAACCCGGCATCCATTACCGCTTCTTTAAGTTCTGAGCGGGCTTCTCCCACTAGAACAATTTCCTTCACCCTTTCCTTAATAATCCGGGCCAAATCGGTAAAATCACAGCCTTTGTTTCTCCCCCCGGCAATAAGCACTATGGGCTGAGAGAAAGACTCCAGGGCTTTTATGGCTGATTCCGGATTGGTAGCTTTGGAATCATTAATGTAAAAGATCTGATTGTAACACGCTACCTGTTCCAACCGATGTCTCACTCCGGGAAAAGTCATTAATGACTCCCTTATACTCTTTTCGTCAACACCGGCTAAAATTGCCATCATGGTTGCACAAAGGACGTTTTCCAGGTTATGCTTGCCCCGCAGGAGCACCTCATTTACCCGGCATATTTTATGTATCCCTGCACTGGTAATAATGGTGATCACCCCGTCTTTCACAAAGGCGCCTTTATTAAGTACCCGGTCGGTGGAGAAATAATAAACCTGTGATCGGCATTCTTTTCCCAATTCTCTGGTTATTGCATCCTCGTAATTGAGAATTGTAAAGTCATCCCCGGTCTGGTTGGCAAAGACCCTGGCTTTTGCTCTAATATATTTTTCCATATTAAAGTGCCTATCAATATGATCTGGGGTAATATTTATTATCCCGCTAATGTGGGGTCTAAAATCCACAATGGTGTCAAGCTGAAAACTGGACATTTCTGTTGAGATGTACCCTTCATCCATCTGATCAATTAATGAAGACAGAGCTATACCGATATTCCCGCCCGAAACGGCCTTTTCCCCGCCTTTTTCTAAAATGTTTTGGAGCAGTGTAGTTGTGGTAGTCTTTCCATTGGTACCTGTAATGGCTAAAATAGACACTCCTTCAGGTTTAAAGCGGTAGGCCAGTTCTACCTCTCCTATTACTGGAATCATTTCCGAGTAGGCTTCCCGGATCGGCTTAATCTGCAAAGGTACACCAGGACTTA